>JBBSPM010000034.1:0-48878 GCA_038258815.1 Chthoniobacterales bacterium | reverse complement strand
TTGCCTGTGGGGACATCGGGCATCCTGCCCGGTGCTTGATCGTGAGCGAAGGGAATTACCGGGCGAGACGCCCGATGTCCCCACAGGCAAGATGCCTGTGCTACGACCATGAGATTCTCCGTTAACTGGCTGCGCGAACTCGTCGAGTTACCCACGCACGTGGACGAACTCGCCGATCTCCTCACCTTCGCCGGCGTCGAAATCGAAGGCATCGAACATCGCGGGCTCGACCTCGAAAACGTCGTCGTCGGACAGATCAACGCCTCCACGCAGCATCCGAACGCCGATCGCCTCAGCGTCTGCGAAGTCGATGACGGCACCAATCACAAACGCCAAATTGTCTGCGGCGCGAAGAATTATAAAGTTGGCGACAAAGTCCCGGTGGCGCTTCCCGGCGCGGCTTTGCCAAACGGCCTCAAGATCAAAGTCAGCAAACTGCGCGGCGTCGAATCGCAAGGCATGCTTTGCAGCCCGGTCGAACTCGGCATCTCGGAGGAAAGCGATGGCCTGCTCATTCTCTCGCCCGATGTGCAAATCGGCGCGCCGATCGGTTCGCTTTTCCCGCCGGATACGATCCTCGACGTCGAGATCACTCCGAACCGCAGCGACCTGCTCAGTTACGTCGGCCTCGCGCGCGAAATCGGTGCGCTCCGTGGTGCAAGTTTTCAACTTGCACATTCCGACAAAGAGCAAGTTGGAAACTTGCTCTACGACGAAAGCGTCCGCATCAGCGCGCTGCGTGAGTGTCCATTCTACTCCGTGCTTCGAATCGAAAACATCAACGTCGGCCCGAGTCCTGATTGGCTCCGTGCAAAACTGGAAGCCGCTGGCCTGCGTTCGATCAGCAACATTGTCGACATCACGAACTTTGTGATGCTCGAACTCGGTCAACCGCTACACGCTTTCGATGCCGACAAACTGCGGGGCGGTATCCACGTCCGGCTCGCGACAGAGGGCGAAAAATTCCTTGCCCTCGATGGCAGAACTTACTCGCTTTCACCCGACAATTTGATGATCGCGGATGCCGCGCGCGCCGTCGCAATCGGCGGCGTGATGGGTGGCGAAGACACCGGTGTCACCCATTCGACGCGCAACATTCTCCTGGAAAGCGCCTACTTCCTGCCGTCCAGCATTCGTCGTACAGCGCGCACCTTGAACCTGCCGAGCGATGCCAGCTACCGCTTCGAGCGCGGCGTCGATCCTGAGATGGTTCTGCGCGCTTCCGTGCGGGCCGCAGAGCTCATCGCCGAACTGGCTGGCGGAAAACCAACCGCGGAAACAGCGGTTGCCGGGGAAGTGCCAGCCGCGCCGACGAACGTGACGATGCGCTACAATCGCTGCGATCAATTGCTCGGCGTCTCCGTCTCGCGCGACGAAATGAACGCCGGTCTCGAGCGCCTCGGTCTAACGACAATCGACAGATCCGACGACGCCGGCACGTGGAAAATCCCCACTTACCGCGCTGATCTCAAACGTGAGGTCGACCTGATAGAGGAAGTCGTGCGCGTGTACGGCATCAACAAAATTCCGTCCACCAATCGCAGCACGTTCATGCCGGTAAGCACAGCGGATCGGCGCGCGGATTTTGAAACGGCCCTCCGCCAACGCCTGATCGCGCTGGGTATCTTCGAGGCCCGCACTTCCGCTCTCATTCCGCGCGATGCAATCGCCGCCGCGGGTGGCGCGGTCGAATTAAAGAATCCGCTGAGCGAAGATCATGTGGCGCTGCGGCCGAGCCTCATCCGCGGACTACTCGACGTGCTGGCGCGGAATCAGAACATGGGCGCGACGAGCATTCGGCTCTTCGAATTGGGCCGTATTTATCTCACGCCCGATGCGACTGAGAAGCGCGTCCTTGCTTTGCTTTTCTCGGGCGAGATCAGCAGCGCACCTCATTGGCGCACGGCGGCGAAACGGCCGCTCGATTTCTTCGATCTCAAAGGCGCGATCGAAACGTTGCGCCTTCCCGCGCTCAGTTTCCGTCGCGCGGAAAATCCGGCCTACTCCCTGGCCGCGGAAGTTCTCGTCGGCGATAAGGTGATCGGTCTCGCAGGCCGATTGGCGGGCGCGCCCGTGTTTGTGGCCGAGATCGAAATCGGCGCGTTCGCGGAAACGCGCCGCGGAAAATTCCAGGCGATCGAGAAGTTCCCGGCCGTCGCCCGCGACATCGCGATGATCGTTCCAGAAACGCTCAGCCACGGGCAAATCGAAGACGCGATTCGCAGCGCGAAAGAATCGCTCTTGGCGGACGTTCGGCTCTTCGATCTCTTCAGCGGAAAAGATTCCGAGACCATCGGCTCGGGCCGGAAATCTCTGGCATATTCGTTGACATATCGGGACCGAAACCGGACACTGACGAACGATGAAGTGAACGTGGTTCACACCCGGATTCGCGAGCGGTTGCAGAGCGAGCTGGGAGCGGAACTACGCGAATAGTTCTTTCAAATTTCGCGATCGAAAGGTCGCACCAAATTTTACCCTGCAGTGTTCGAGATTACAGGTGTGATTCCCGGACCGATATTTAGTTACCTAGGGGGCTTGGTCGTGGGAGAGAATGGCATGCCTTAATTGGAAGTCAGACAAAACTGCGATGGTCACCCGCCCGTTACCGAAAGGGAACGGGATATCCTCCTAAACGGCACCGGCGGGGTAAAAATCAAAGCCCGAACTGCGAAAGCGGTTCGGGCTTTCTCGTGCATGAGCGTGATGGGAAACCCTACGCCGATTCGCGTTTTTGCTTCTCGGAAGCGATCCGCGCCTGGCGCGCCGCTTCCAATTTCGCGACCATTTCAAAATCTTTGGCTCGCCCGGCCGCGCGTTTGAGCAAGATTAGTTTATCGAGCCCGACGCTAAGGAATTGGACGCCGAACGCGCTCTTCATTTCTGCGAAGGGCAGCAGTTGCTCGTAGCTTCCGCCCCCGCTGACTTCTCCGAGCAAATCCACATTTCCCATCGTAGTTTCGAACGTGAAGTTGAGACCGTGGCGAAGAACGCGCTCGTCCAAGCGGAAGGGCAAACCTGGCGGCGCGCCGCGCAGATAGGGTTCGAAAGGCACGAGTGCGCTGACAATCCGTGCCAGATTTTCGGGCGCTCGCGAGTAAACAACATCCACATCTTCAGTGGTGGAAATTATTCCGTGCGAAATGGCGGCGATTGCCCCGATCGCGATGAAGTCGATGTGCGCCAACGTCAGCGTCCGCAGGATCAGGGAAAAATCGGTTTCGTCTTTCATGCGCTGCCCGGTTCCCCCAAAGCGGCACGCCGAAGTTCGTACGCGCTTTTCATCAACCGATGAAATCTCTCGAATCTTTCTGGCACCGAAAGCTTCAAGGCCTGACTGATCAGTCCACGGTCCACGTCTTCCAGATAATACTCGGTTACCCGATCAGGAACCAATAGCGGCACCGCTTTGGCCTCAGCAAACCACGCTGGATCGACGCCCATGTCGATCTTGCCTTTCTTCGCCGGCCACGGTGGCGGCTCATCGCGCACGACAGGTTCGCGCACCCGACGCTCTTCCGCTTTCTTTTCCATCCCCCGCAGAAGTTCGCCCGGGGTTTTTTGCAATTGCTCGCGAATGGCAACCCGGTCGACTTTGGCCAGGTAATATTCAATCACCGGATCGGGGACGAGGAGCGGGATGCTCGCTGGATCGATTTCCGGTTCGCTCACATTTTTGAATTTAGCCAATTGCGAATTGCCGTCGAACAAACAAAGCTCCCCAATCCATGAAAGCGCTCCTTGCCCTCGAAGACGGAAGAACATTCGAAGGTGAATCTTTTGGCGCGACCGGCAGCGTGGTCGGCGAGATTTGTTTCAACACTTCCATGACCGGCTACCAGGAAGTGCTCACCGATCCTTCGTATCGCGGCCAGATCGTGGCGATGACGTATCCGCACATCGGGAACTACGGCACCAACGCGCTCGACCAGGAAAGCGCGACCCCGCACGTGCGCGGGTTTGTGATCGAGGAACTGAGCGAAATCCCGAGCAGTTGGCGTTCCGAGCAATCGCTCCACGATTACCTGCGGCACTGGAATATTCCGGGCGTGCAGGGAATCGACACGCGCGCGCTGACGCGGCACCTGCGCGAGCGCGGCGCAATGAAAGCTTGCCTAACGACTGAGGCGTTGTCGGAACAAGCAGCGATCGAGGAAGCGGCCCGCGGCGAGGGCGTGACCGGGATGGATTACGTGAAGGAGGTGAGCACCGCCGTCGCTTACGAATGGGATCCGGAATCCCGCACGAGCGAGCTCTGGTCGGTCGCGCAGGGCAGTGCGGATGAAGTCCGTTCCCAGACTTTGCCGCCGGTGCGGCACAAGATTGTCGCCTACGATTATGGCCTGAAGGAAAACATCCTGCGTCGGCTGCGGCAGACGGGATTTGGAATCACCGTCGTGCCGGCGAGCGCAACAGCGGACGAAGTGCTCGCGCTGAATCCGGATGGCGTTTTCCTTTCCAATGGCCCCGGTGATCCGAGCGCGCTCGATTACGCGCACACAGCAGTTCGTGGACTGATCGGGAAGAAGCCGATCTTCGGAATTTGCCTCGGGCACCAGATGCTCGGATACGCGTTCGGCGGACGCACCTTCAAATTGAAATTCGGGCATCGTGGCGGGAATCAGCCGGTGCAGGATTTGCGCACGCGGAAGGTGGCGATCACGTCGCAGAACCATGGTTTTGCGGTCGATGCGGAGTCGCTGCCGGCGGAAGTGGAAGTGACACACGTGAATCTAAACGACGGAACGGTGGAAGGAATGCGTCACCGCGAGTTGCCGGTTTTCAGCGTGCAATATCATCCGGAAGCCGCGCCCGGGCCGCACGATGCCGGCTATTTTTTCGAGCAATTCGCAGAGTTGATAGACGCGCAACGGTAGCCACTGCAATTTTGGTTCACGCTCTTCAACAGGCGCGCCATGTCATCCCGAGCCGCGCAGACGGTCGAGGGATCTCACAAACGTGGAAACCCACGCGCTTGTTTTGGGAAAGACGCCTGGCGCGGAACAGGCAACGCCCGTCCGCCCGTTCTCGGACGCATCAATTGCATGGGCGAGACCCCTCGACCGTCTGCGCGGCTCGGGATGACAGTTGAGAGCGCAAAGCCTACTCGACGCCTACCGTGCTTACGAGATGCTCCCTCCAATTAGGAGCGTCCGCGTAGCGCGATGATTTCCCGCAACATCCGCATGCTGTCGCGCAGGAAGCTGACCTTACTGCCGTCATTGTGATCCCAGCGCACCGGAATTTCGCGCAGCCGGAGATTCGCCTGTCGCGCCAGGTAGAGCAGTTCCACATCAAAACCAAATCCATCGCTCTCAGCCTGCGCGAGGATCGGCCGGAAGCGCTCCAAGTGAAACGCCTTGAAACCGCATTGCGTATCCCAAAACGGCAGCCCCGTGGCGACGCGCACGACCAAATTAAACACCCGCCCGCCCTGCTCGCGATGCCACGCCTGGCGCACGCCGATCAGATCGCGATTGAGCGCGCGCGAACCGAAGGCCACGTCCACTTCGTCGGCAAAAATCGGCTCAAGCAACTTCGGCGCTTCGGTAATCGGCGTCGATAAATCGGCATCGGAAAACAATCCGACCGGCCGCGTCGCCGCGTTCAAACCAGTCCGCACGGCCCATCCTTTGCCGTGGTTAGGCGCTTGACGAAGAAGCCGCGTGGAAATCCCGCCAGCCTCCCGAAAAGCCTCCTGCACAATCGTCGAAGTCGCATCGGTCGATCCGTCATCGACCACGATCACCTCGCTCTCCGGACTCTCTTCGCGCAAATATTGCAGAACCTTGCGCAAGCTCTGGCCGATCCGCTGCGCCTCGTTATACGCGGGGATGACAAGAGAGAAAGCGGGCAACGTCACGGCGGAAAGTTCCCGAGTTTAGACGACTCCACCTTATCTCCAAGCCTTTCCCACTCGCGGCGAATTCTGCGCCAGCCGCACGCACTCCTCGATCGTGGCGACATGCGCGGCGATGCGGGTCTCCAGCGCGAACTCGGAAGGCGTTTCCGTGGTGAAGGTGCGATACGAATGCCGCTGGTGGAGATAAATGGACTCCGGCATTTCCGGAAAACGTTGCGGCTTGAACTGGCGCCGCACCAGACCGGCGCGCGCGCGGCGACGATCGATCTTCGCGCGGGAATCGATCGCGATCAGCGGTCGCGCTTTGCGCAAAATCTGTTCGCCCCAGAACGGCGCGCGCCGCATCACTTCGTAAACGTAGAAGCCGGTCGCATCATAGTCTTCGTGCAGCGTGAGCGAGAGCGCGAAACGTTGCCCCTCGATCAGTTGCAAGAGTTCGCGGACTGCGATCGGCGGCCGTTTTTCGGCGAAGGTGCGATTCAAGTCGCAGCCGTTCTCGTCGTCGCGGCTGTTATTGACCAGCCCCCAAGGATTGAGGCAGGGAAAAAGGAGAAACGGATGCTCCCGCAACTGCCCGGCATTCTTCTGCGCCCACGCGAGCAAGGCGGCCGGTCCCGCCGGCTCGTCTCCGTGGATTCCAGCAGAGATGTAAATCGTGTTCGCATCCGCCATCGCGCCGGTACGCAGATAATAGAGCGGCAGCTTCCCCACCAGCGCGAAACGCTGCAGCCGCAAACGCGCCGACCGCGCCACGGCCCGCCAGTCGCGAAGGAGCTGGACGTAATCGTGACTGCGGTGCATGGCCGCTTTCGTTTACCCTCATTCCCGCGGCAAAACCAGCGCCGGTGCGCGATTCATCCTGCCGACTTTCCCCTTTCCCGTCTGGCGAACTGAGGCAGTTTCTCCGTTACCATGTCGAGCTCGAATCCGGTGGACGCGGACGGCAACCGCTCGTTCGAGACGAACCCGGTGGAAATCGTGCAGGGCGTCGGCCAGATGGGTCGCCATTTCCTCTCCGAGATCGGCGGGCTCTTCTGGTTCATCATCAACACCATCACCGAAACGGCGGACAACGTTCGCCGCGGCCGGGTGCCGTTTCGCGCTTCCAGTTTCTTCCGGCACACGGAGCGCGCGGGTGTCGGCTCGGTGCCGCTGGTGGCAATGGTGTCGTTTTTCCTCGGACTCACGATGGCGCTGCTGACTGGCTATCAGTTGCAGCGTTTTGGGACGGAGCGGCTGGTGCCCGGGCTGGTGGCAATCGCGTTTACACGTGAACTCGGGCCGCTCCTCACCGGCATCATATTGGCCGCGCGGATCGGTGCCTCGTTCACGGCGGAGCTGGGCACGATGCAGGTCTCGGAAGAAGTGGAGGCGATCGAGGCCATGGGGATCAGCCCCCTGCGATTCCTGGTCGCGCCGCGCATGCTCGCGCTCTTCGCGCTCATGCCCTGCCTCGCGGTTATTTCCAGCGTGGCGGCCATCTTCGCCACCAGTCTGATTTCGAGCACCTATTTCAATATCGCCTTCGTCTATTTCAACGATCTGGTGCTGAATGCGCTCCTCATTCGCGACATCCTCACCGGGATCATCAAGAGCTTTCTTTTCGGCCTGCTTATCGCCGCGATCGCCTGCTTCCGCGGTCTGAATGTCAAAGGCGGCGCGGCCGGCGTCGGCACCGCCACCACTTCCAGCGTGGTCACGGCGATCACGGCGGTGATCGGTTTCGATACCGTTTTTAACATCGTCTACGTGGTCTTCTTCCCGTGAGCGACGCGCCTGAACCACCCGTGGTGGAGCTGCGCCATGTGCGGCTGCAATTCGATGAGAAAGTCGTGCTGGATGACGTCTCGTTAGAAGTCGAGCCACTCGATCGTTTGGTCGTGATGGGTCAGAGCGGCAGTGGCAAGAGCACGCTGCTGCGACTCATCCTCGGGATTCTCGAGCCGACAGGTGGCGCCGTCTTTTTCAAGCAATTCGAAGTCTCGCGCTTGAAGCGCCGCAAGCTGCAACAAATCCGCACGCGGATCGGGATGGTCTACCAATATTCCGCCCTGCTCAGTTCGCGAAATGTGCACGACAATATCGCCTTGCCCTTGGAGGAGTTGACCAAGAAAACGCGCACCGAGATTGACCGAATCGTGGACGAAAAACTCGAGATGGTCGGGATGATATCGACGAAAGACCAGATGCCGTCTGAGTTAAGCGGCGGGATGCGGAAACGCGTCAGCCTGGCGCGCGCGCTGGTGATGGACCCCGAGTTGATCCTCTTCGACGAACCATCGGCCGGCCTCGATCCCGTCATCAGCTCGGTCATCGACGAACTCATCATCGACCTGAGCGAAAGATCGAAGGTGACCTCTGTCATCGTCACGCACGAAATGGATAGCGCGTTCCGCATCGCCACGAAGATGGCCATGCTTTACCGCGGAAAGATCATCGAAGTGGGCCCGCCCGAGCAGTTCAAACAATCGGCAAACCCGGTCGTCTCACAATTCTTGAGCGGGAGCACGGAAGGCCCCATTTTGGAAGGAACCGAAGATGCAGTTACGACGTAATGAAATTCTGACCGGCGTGCTCGTGCTCGCCACGGTCGCGGTGCTGACGGCCGTGCTGATTCTGCTCGGCGCGCCCGGTTTGTTTAAGCCGCTTGTCACTTACAAAATTTACCTCGATAACGCGGCCGGAATTAAGCTTGGCGCGCCGGTCTTGCTGGCGGGCCGGAAAATCGGGCAGGTCGAAAAATTGCACTCACCCGTCTCGCGCGAGGAAGCGGTCCAGGCGGAAGCGAGCGCAGATTCCATCCGGCCGCCGGGCGCCCGCCCGAGCCCCACGCCCGTGAGCGGGAAACCAAAATACGAAGCGCGCATCGACGTGCGCGTGGATCAGGACGCGATCGTTTACAAAGATGCCCGCGCGCGTCTGATCACGCTCGGCCTCCTCGGCGAGACGGCGATCGATTTCACCGCGGGCAACGAATCCGCTGGGCGGGCGCAGGACGGGCAAACGTTTGCCGGCGAACGAGTGCCGGATTTTGGCGAATCGATCGCCAAGATGTTGGATATCGTGCAACCGGTCGCAATCGAGGCGACAAAAACCATGAAGGAGCTGCAAACGACCGCGCAAAACCTGGCAAAAATCACGGACGAACAATCGCAACTGAACATGGCGCTGGCGCAAATGCGTACTTTTGCTGAGAACCTCACCAACATGACCTCGACCGAGAGTCCGTTGCAGCTCGCGTTGAAAAATGTGGAATCCGTCAGCACCAACCTGAACAAGATCACCACCGACATGACGAACAGCGACAATCTCAACGTGACGCTGCAAAACTTTCGCGATTCCTCCGAGAAGTTAAAGTCGGCGCTGAACGCTCTCGGCCCCGATCTGACCGCGACGGGCGCGAATGTGAAAGACCTGACGCAGACAGTGAAGACGCAGCCCTGGCGTTTGATCTGGCCCAGCACGAAGAAGTATCCGGAGGACGAAGCCGCGGCCACTTCCGACACGATCACTGTGCGCAAGACGACAAAGCGCACGCGCGGCTCGCGCCGCGCCGCGCCGACGCCCACACCGCGTTCCCGGCGCTGATTCCATTCGTCTTGGGAATAAAAGGAGCCCCATCGCGACGCTCGCGTGCGGATAGCCGACACGCCCCGACCCGCGAGTCATCCCGAGCCGCGCAGCGTGTCGAGGGATCTCGCCGGACCTGTGGGGACGTCCTCAAACATTCGGGCACGCCAGACCGGTTGCGAGATCCCTCGACCGTCTTCGCGGCTCGGGATGACATTGCGTCGTGAGCGCTGCGACGCGCCGGCTGCCATACCGTCGGTTACGATTTCGCCAGCCGGGCTTGGAGGAAGGACATGACCGCGGCCTCCACCGAACGCAGGTCCGGAAGATTCTTCTCTAATGCTTTCTCGGTTTTGCGCCGTAAGCCATCGATCATTTCGCCGGACATGTAGGTCTCAAGCACGTCAGGGTGGACGTAGCATTTTCGACAAACGGCCGGCGTATTGCCGAGAATCTTCGCGACCGCGCCGACCGCGTTCTTCACGTTTGCCTTGGCCGCGGTCTTGGTCTCCGCGGGGCCGACGGCATTCAACGCCACCGCCGCCAGAACCGTCCCGGCCCAAGTGCGGAAATCCTTCGCGGTGAAGTCTTCGCCCGTGACCTCTTGCAGATATTCGTTTACGTCCTGCGATTTAATGTCGTGCACCTGGTCGTCTCCGTCGACGTAGGCGAAGACCTCTTGGCCAGGCAGGTCTTGAACTTTCTTCACGATGCGGCTCAACCGTCGGTCGGCCATATCGACCTCGTGCATCACGCCGCTCTTCCCGCGGAATTTGAAACGCACTTTCGTGCCGCTCACCTGCACGTGGTTATTGCGCATGGTCGTTAGGCCGTACGATTTGTTCTCGCGAGCATACTCTTCGTTGCCGACGCGGATGAAGGTCCGCTCCATGATGGCGACGATCGCGGCGAGCACTTTTTCCTTCGGTAACCCGCGCCGTTCCAAATCGGCTGCGACGCGTTTGCGGATCTTCGGCAAGGCGGCGCCGAAGATCACCATCCGGTCGTACTTCGTTTCCTCCCGCGCCTCGCGCCATTTTTCGTGATAGCGGTACTGCTTTCGGCCGCGGGCATCGATGCCGGTGGCCTGCAGGTGACCATTAGCAGTGGGGCAAATCCAAACGTCCTCATAGGCCGGGGGGATGGCGAGGCGGCGGATGCGCAAGAGGCGATTCTCGTCCGTAATCTTCTTGCCTGAGGTGTCGAAGAATTCGATTTTTTTTCCTTTTTTCTTGCGGGTGTAGCCGGGCTTATCATCGCTGACGTAGCGCAAGCCGGCCTCTTCCGCCGCCTCCTCGGGATCGGTAACGACTTCGAGATTAGCGATCTTCTTTTTTTCGCGAGCGACGGCAGCGGCATTAGGCACGCATCAGATACGCACGTGAAGGCTTCCGAGGTTGCCTTTCACGTGTGACGGCGGAAGGCGTGGAGCCGGCGCGCCCCCGCGCCGAAGTTTCTCCGCAGCGCTGGCCGATCCTTCGGCCCGGGGGCGGGCCGGCTCCAAACTAGGCGCCGTAGCTCTTGGTGAACTTTTTCCGCGATTCGGCTTCTTCAACCGGCGGAGGCGGGGCGCTGTGCGTCTCCGCTTGCTGGGACGCGGCCGGGTCGGATGTGGGGGCGGAGGATTCCACCTCAGGAGCTGGCGCCGCTTCCGACTTGCCGCCACCCGCGCCGCTGCGCGACACTTCCACGAACGCCATCTGCAGATTCGCGAGCGTGTTTCGGATCACCGACGACTCTTCCTCAGTCAAATTGCCGCGGGTCTTTTCCTGGATCATCGCGAGCTGGTCGATGAACATCTTCGCGACCTCGAGATTCACTTCTCCTTTCCCAGTCTGCGGGTTGGGGATTTGTCCGAGAAAGAGCGCGGCGTTTTGCGCCTGCATCATAACGAACTCGATGAAGCGTTGGGTCAATTCGCCGGATTGGGTGTTGGTTTGGATTTCGGCCATGGTTATTCCTCGTTCGAATTTGCGGTCGTCTCCACGGGTCTGACCGTGGCGATGACGCAGGGCTGCTGTAGAAAATATTTCTCCGCGACGCGTTTCACTTCCGCCACGGTAACGGCTTCGATCTCCTTTTCGAGCTGCCGGTAATGGTCGAAGCCGAGCCCGTAGAGTTCGTCCAATCCAGTGATGTAGCCAAACGAGTCGTTACTCTGATTGGTGATTTGTTGCTGGCCGATGAGCTTCTTCTTCGCGCGCTGCAGTTCCACTTCGGTCAATCCTTCCGTGGCCAGCTTCCGAATTTCATCCAGCAACGCGGTCTTCACCGGCGCGAGCTTTTGCGGATCGGTCCCGAGAGAAAACGCGAACATCCCCGGCACCAGGCCGAGCATTTGGCTGGAGCCGACGTAATAGGCGAGGCCCATTTGCTCGCGGATGCGGATGAAGAAACGCGACCCGAGATCGCTGCTCGCTTCGTCGATTAATTCCAACGCGAAGCGATCCTGGCTCGTCATATCCGCGCCGCGATAGCCGACCATCAGGACGCCCTGCGCTTTGTCTTTCAGGCTTTCGACTTCGATCGTTTTTGTGATCGGCTGATTTGGCTTGGCGTCGGTCAACGCCAGCTCGCCCGGCTTCATCGTGCCGAGGGTCTGCTCGAAAAGCTGGCGCGCGTCTTCCGCTTTGACGTTACCGAAAACGGAGATGACGCCGTTTTTGCCGACGAGATAACGATCGCGAAACGCGAGCAGATCTTTCTGCGTGAGCTTTGGAATCGCGGCCTCGGAGCCTTTGCCGCGTAAGCCGTAGGGGTGGCCGGCGAAGAGCGCTTCCCGCACAAGATTGCGTGCCACCGACGTCAGGTGCTCGTCCTCTTCCTTCAAGGCCGCGAGCAGAACTTCCTTTTCCCGCTCCACCGCCGCTTCGGGCATGGTGGCGTTCAAGAGGATGTCGGCCAGCAATTCGCCACCGGTCCGCAAATCCGGCTGTGTCACTTCCAGGGAAACGTTGAAACTGTTATTGCCCGCTTCGCTGCCAATGCTGCCGCCGACGGCTTCGATGGTGTCGGCTATTTGTTCGGCGGTGCGCGTGGTCGTTCCCTTGAGCAGCACTTTCGCCATGAGCTGCGTGATGCCATTGGTGGCCGCTGTTTCCGCGAGCAAACCACCGCGAAACATCGCCGTCATCGAGATGAGCGGGAGCCGCGGGTCTTCGCGCACGAGCAGACGCAGGCCATTCGAAAGCTCGAGCTTTTGGATTTCGCCGGCCGCGATTGGCTTCGCCAACGTCGCGCTGGCCGCGAGGGCTCCCGGCGGATTCAAAGTGACCACGGTGAGATTCGCGGTGTGCAGGTAAGTGCGCGCGACACGCGCGATGTCATCTGCCGTCACTCGCTGCGCAGCTTCCAGATACTCGCGGGTGAAATTCAGATTACGCGTCAGCAGCCAGTTCGAACCGAGGTCGGAAGCTTGACCGCGCATCGTGGTGAGGGAGCTGAGATGATGGCTGAGGGAAATTTTCTTCGCCTTCGCAATTTCCGCTCCAGTGACGCCATTCGTTTTAACGTCCTCGACAATCTTCAACAGCAATTCGTGAGTGGCGGCGCGCTTCTCTGGTTCCGTCATCGCGTCGATCCCGAACAAGCCCGGTTCTCCCGGCGTATACGAAAACGCGGAAACGCCAAACGCCAGGCCGGACTCTTCCCGCACCTGCCGGTAGAGACGGGAGCTGCGGCCGTCGCCTAAAATCGTCGCGAGCAAATCGAGCGCCGGCACATCCGGGTGGGTGACTTCGGGAATATGCCAGGCGAGAGAAAGGCGCGTGAGCTCAGTGGCAAATTCCTGATGCGCCTCGCGCAGTCCGAGCTGCGTCGGTTCCGGCGGGAGATAGAGCGGCTGGAGCGATCGCGCGGGCTCGTCTTTGAAAAGTTCCGTGAGCTGTTTCCGGATTTCGTTCGCATCGACCGCGCCGACGACGACAAACGTGAGGTTGTTCGGGACGTAACGCGCTTTGTAGTAATGCATCACCTGCTCCTGCGTGAGCTGGTTGAAAACATCGAGCAGACCGATCACAGGCAGACGGTAGGGATGACGCTGATACGCCGTCGCGAAAAGCAATTGCCCGGAAACGCGATCCGGATCGTCGAAGCCCATGGCAAACTCACGCCGGATTACTTCCTGTTCCTTGGCGTATTCTTCCGGCGGAAGCGTTGAGTTCAGCACCGCGTCCGAGAGAATTTCGAGCGCGGAGCTCACCCCTGCTTTCGGCACATCGATCCAGTAAACCGTGCGGTCGAAAGAAGTGTAGGCGTTGATGTAACCGCCGACGTCCTGCACCGCTTGCGTGATCGCATTCGCTGGGCGCGTCTTCGTTCCTTTAAACAACATGTGCTCGAGCAGATGCGACAGGCCCGCGCCAAGATGCGAGTCTTCATTGGTGCTGCCGGTGGCACACCAAGCCTGCACGCTCGCGACCGGCGCGCTGTGGTCCTCTTGAACGATGATCGTGAGGCCATTCGGCAAGACCCATTTCCCCGCCGAAGTGGGCGGAAAAGTGATCGCTGGAGAACTGCCGGCTGTAGTGGCTTGGAGATGTGCAGGAGGAAGCATGAGCGGAATCGCGGCGCCTTGGCTGGACGCAGCGGGAATCTACGACGCCTTCGGCGCAGGCAAGGCCGGAGGCGCTTTTTTCGCGATTCGTTTCTCCGGCGCGAACGGTTTCACAAACGCTTCCTCGAAGTCGTAAACGCTCTTGAAGTCTTCGATCGAATCCTCCTCGGTTTTCCCGAAGATGCCAGCGGTGATCAAATTGAAAACCATGTGACCGATGTCTTCGCAGCAGGTGATTCCCCAATAGGACAGGACGGTCACCACCATAGGACCGAACTCCTTCAGCGCGTATTGCCGCACCCCCTGGAGCAGCTCCGGACCGGCCACGTGGCGCACGGCTCCGCCCTTAATCTTCTTCTGCTGCTTGGTGGTGTAATCGAGCGCGTCGCGCAAGAAGACGTAGGCATCGCGGCTATACCGCGGATCAGTTGCGATGATTGAGTCGAGCGCTTCCGCGAATCCAATTTTCTGCATGACAAGGTTCTGTTCGGTTTAAAAACAGGGCGCTAGGATACGCAGCATCAGGCGCACGAGCAACTCTGGCGCGCGCCGTTTCACTGGTCCGACCACAGAGCAAATTCGCCACTGCCCGGAGCCTGAAAATGAAAGCGGCGGCCGCCCGGAAACTTAAAAATATCGCGGGAAATTTTCGCCCCTAGCCGCACCACCTCCGCGCGACTCATCTCGAGCTCCGCGGAATAGAATACCACCAGCGGGCAAGCGGCGGCGGACATCCAGTTATCGTCCGCGTGAAAGAACCCGCCAGCCATCCGACCATCATCGAAGGCGGCGTAGTCCGGCCCGTAATCTTCGAAGGTCCAGCCGAAGAGCGCGCTGAAAAATTTCTTCGTCGCGCTCAGATCGCGGGAAGGCATCTCGATGTAATCGATCTTGTTGGGGAGTGACTCATGCATCGGCCTTCGTTCTAGAATTGTGTTTCGAGCGCGTCGAGATAAACCGAAATCGGATCGCGGCGGCGCTGCACGGGTTCGGTGGCCTCCTCCGCCGCGCGCAAGTATTCCCGGAAAGTCCCGCTGGCCACGTGGGACTGCGTCGCTTCATACCAGTTCAGGTAATCCTCGATGTCGCTCATCCGCCGGGTGAGGTCTTCGCGCGTGGCGCGCAATTCCGCCAGCCGCCGCGCTTTCGGCGCTTTGCGGCGCAGAAGTTGAGCGACGATGCGCTGATATTCGCTCACGATCGGAGCGTAGAGGGGATGGGCTCTACCGGAGAGAAGGAGAAGGTCCGATGTGAGGCGTCGCAGGTCCGCGACCGCGGCCGGATTGCGCCGAAATTGCGCGGCCTCCTCCAACGTATAGACGTCCGCCTTCTCGCCGTCCGGCACGTTCACCCGCAGGATTTCGGAAAGCCGGCGGTTTGTTTCTTCGCAAGTGAGCGAGCGGTAAGGCGCGCTCGTGGCCAGGCGCGCCACACTGCCGCGCCAACGTTTTTCGATTTGTTCCGCGTCGGTCCCGAGCGCTGGAAAATGCGCGGTCAGGTCCGCGAAGGGATCATTTGAGGCCTGGTCCAAATCCGCCACGAATTGCAGCAGCCGCGCACGCCCTGCCGGGCTCTCGATCAGCATGGAAACCAGCGCGGCGGAATAGGCGCGATGCAAAGCACGCGAGGGCGAATCGAGCAGGCCGCGTTTTTGCTCCAGGAATTCCCGCAACGTTAGCACTGCGCCGGCCTGGGCGGCGCTTAACAGCCTTGCAATCGCCGCAGCGTCCTCGCCACCCGCGAGAGCGATAATTCCGTCCAGGAGCCAATCCGGCGGCTCCACGTACGCGGTTCCAGGCGAGATGTTCGGCTGAGAGCGATACATGATTTCGAGCAGGACGGCGCGAAGAAGCTCGCGTTCCACTTCCGGTGCCCGGACGTCCGCGGGAATACGCAACTCGAGCTGGAATTTCAGGCCCGCGCCCGTCTGGTTTACGCGAAGCCGCGCGACCCGGCCGGTCGAGTCGCTGAGATCCGGCGGTTGGGCGTCGACGACGATAGGCGTCTTCCAGTCATCGCGAGTGCCTAGAAGGCCGAGCGCGGAGCGTTTGACCCGCTCGGCGAGTTCACAAATCGCGCCGCGCAATCGAGTGTCGGGTCCGTAAACGACAAATTGGCGCGAGCTGCTCACGCTTCGCTCCGCGGGCATAACCGCGCTGGCGGATCCCCGCCAAGCGCCGAGCAACAGGACGGCGGCAAAGAAAGCAGCGCGGGTGCGATTCATCAGAAGGCTAATTTATCGGGAGCAGCCCGCTGCCAACCAGAATGAAATGACTGCGTCTCAAAATCGTGCGGAGGTTGGAGGCGAACTTCATGGTCACCCGCAACTTTTTCGGCTTTCCGGTGTATAATGTCGAGAAAGGGAAATTTATGAACTTGAACAAATTAGTCGTCATCACTGGGATCGCGCTCGCCATCATCGCGGTCCCTGCCGCCAACGCCCAAAGAGGCCATCGCGGCGGCAACGCTTCCTCGAGAAGCGGAATCTCACGCTCCGGCTCGATGGGGGCCGGCGCGCGGACTTTCCAATCTCGCGCCAATCGTGGGAGCCGCCAGTTCACTGCCGGTCGTGGCGCGCAATTCCGCAACGGCAGCGGACGCGGCCGCCATTGGAATGGAAACCGTTGGGGCAATCGCCGCGGGCATTATCGCGGTTACTACCCCTACTACTCTTCTTATCCATACGGTTACGGCTTCGGATATCCGTTCTTCGGAACGTCCTTTTACTTCGGCAGCGATTATTCGCGCTCTTCGTCGTACGACAACGACGGCGGATCGGTCGTCGTGGCGGTCCAACAGGAGCTGGCGCGCGCCGGCTATTATCATGGCGCGATCGACGGTGTCGCCGGGAGCGGGACGCGGAGCGCCGTCCGGCAATACGAGCGAGCTACCGGATTGCGAGTGGATGGTCGGATCGACTCCGATCTGCTTTCCGCCATGGGTATCCGCTAAGCCGTAACGATGCCGTTGGGGGGGCGCAGGAAGTGGCCGCTTTCGTAGCGGCGACGAGGCGTCGCCGCTACGACGAATCCGCGATACGTCTTTCCCACTGCATCGTTCCGGCTAAGGGCCCCCAAGCTCGCGCTTCGTCGGTTTGAGAGGCGAGATGCAAACCGAAGGAGCTTTTGACTTGATGGACAATTTAGTGACGCATATGGGACATGAAATTGTCCCGCGCGCTCCCACTCGTGGGTTGGAGGGTTCTTTCGCAAGCGGGCGCGCTTGACTCTTTGGTGAGGCCAGCGCGGGAACGACCGACTCAGCTTGGGACGCATTCCTCCGCGCCGGATCGGAGGAAAGCGGCGGCGCGCTTTCCTCACGCGCTCGAGTCGCATGGCGTTATCGCTGCACGCGTTGGTGCCGCGCCGCCCGGATTTGGACGCAGCAAACGGGGTACGACGGAAACTCGCGGCGAGGGCGCCGCCCACACTTCCGGCGACGAGGGCATCGCCGCTACCAGTAGCCAACTGCCACCGTTTCCAACTGCATCGTCCCGGCTAAGCTTAGAGCGGCGGCCCCGGTGAAGCCTCAGGAACGGAGGTTGGCGCCGGCACTTGCGCAGGTGGCGCGGGAGCAGGAGCGCCCGCCACACCCGGTTTCGGGTTGATCACCAACATCTTCGGATGCAATTCGATTCCGCCGAGCCGGGCGATCGACTTGATTTCGCGATCAAAAACCGCCACCGCGTCGGTGAAGAAAAGATCGCAGTATTTCATCAAAGCGGGGTGAATCGGCATGTGGCCGATCTTCTCTCCGGTCACATGAGGAGCGACCGAGCCTCCTTCTACCCGAGGTGAGAAAATCGCTGTGGTGTAAACAGAGAATCCAAAAAGGGAACGCTCGACCGTCGCGCGAGCGAACCCCTCTTCCAATCCCACCGTGGCTCCCTCGAACTGCAGATAGCTGCTGAGGGCCTTGCGCTTGCTCTTCAAGCGGCTGGCCATGTAGGCATTGAGCTGCTCCTCCGAGTATTGCAGGACCCGGCCGCCCGGAGGCCCCATCGCAGCGTCTTCCACCTCAAGATTGATCTGCGTCGGCATATCGCTCAGGCCTTCAGGTTTCCTCGGGGTATCGGCCGGCCGCAGCAACTGCACGATGGCAGCGACCAGCATCGCGCCGAAGACAAGTTTTCCGCCCTGCTTCAGTCGATGGAGCATCAGCGCCCCTCTGGCGTTCATCATGGCCCGAAGACGGCGTTGAGTTTCCTTCGGATCCTCCGCCTGAGCTTCCGATTTCGCGACCTTCGAACGGTCGAGGCGCGCACCACACTCGTGGCAATAGATGCGCTCCACCTCGTTTTCATGCCGACACTCAGGGCAGAGTAGCTTCATTCCTTGGCTGCCTTCGGTTTTGTTTCTGTCGTTTTCGGAGCCGGGGTGGAAGTGCTTCCACCGGAGGACTTATCACCGCTCGGCGCGGCTGGGACGGGTGCTTCCTTCTTTGCGCCCTCTTTATAGTTGTTGCTCCGGTAATCGGTGATGTAGAAGCCGGATCCCTTAAAAATGAGGCCCGCGCCGGTACCGAGAAGTCGCTTCACTTTGCCGTGTCCCCAGCGCTTCTGCTGGCAATGCTCTTTCGGACACTCCTGAAACGCCGCATCGCGCATCGATTGAAAAGCATCGAAATTTTTCCCGCACTTCGCACAGGCGTATTCGTAGGTGGGCATAGAAACAGGGTGCCGGCTGGGAGCGGACCACTGTGGCTCAAAGAAAGCAGAATTCAAGCCGACCCCTGGCCGAAGAGACAGCGCGAGCGGTGGATGGCATGGTTGACTTTCTACGCCTCCCGGTTAAAGGAAACCTCGCCTTTTTCCATATATGCAACCCCTCTTGTCTCGACTCTCGAAAACCCTCTTCTGCGCCAGCGTCATCTTCGCTCTCGCAGCGTGCGATGAAGATCCGCGCATGGGTTCCACCCAGTATCTCGGCGGAGTCTACGGCCCCGGCGCAATTGCCTCCTCCGCCCCTCAAGACAGCGTCTCATACTGGGACGGCGATGGTGTCTCGGGCAAGCCGTCGGTGAAGATAAAACTCTCCGAACAGCGCGCCTATTTTTACAAAGGCGGCAAACTGGTCGGCGTTTCGCAACTTTCCACCGGGCGCGAGGGTCTCGGCACTCCTGCGGGCACTTACAAGATCACGCAGAAAGATAAGGATCACGCTTCAAATCTTTATGGCGATTACGTGGACGACTCTGGCAACGTGGTCGTCCCCAATGTGGCTGTGAACAAAGATCCGAAGCCGCCGGGCGCTCAGTTCAAAGGCGCACCCATGCCGTATTTCATGCGCATTGTCGGCGGGGTGGGCATGCATGCCGGCTATTTGCCCGGTTACCCGGCCTCGCATGGCTGCATCCGGATGCCGGAATTCATGGCGGAAAATTTCTTCAACGCCGTCGAAACCGGGACACCGGTGTCCGTCACGAACTGATCCGGCCGAGTCGAGCGGTCTCGGAGCTTGCACTTCCGATTTTCGCGTAGCATCCTCAGGCGCCTGCGGGATTCATGATCATCATTACTCAGCCCAGCGCCACCGAAGAAGAGATCGAACAAATCGTCGCGCGGGTGCAGGAGATCGGGCTCGAAGCTGAGGTCAGCCGCGGCGGATCGCGCGTCATCGTCGGCGTCCTCGGTCCGGAAGAATTGATCCGAGACCATTCCTTCGGCTCCATGGCAGGCGTCGAAGCTGTCGTTCCCGCGAAAAAGCCCTATCGCCTCGCGTCCTTCGAAGCGCGCGGCGCGGCCTCCACCGTGGAAATTTGTGGAGTTAGCATCGGCGGCCAGTCAGCCATCGCTCTCATCTGCGGCCCCTGCTCGGTGGAAAGCCGCGAGCAGATCCTCTCCATCGCCCGTCGGGTGGAAGACGCCGGTGCCAGCATTCTCCGCGGCGGCGCCTTCAAACCGCGCACCTCACCCTACAGCTTCCAAGGTCTGCAAGAAGAAGGCCTGCGCTTCCTGGCCGAGGCCCGCAACGAAACCGGCCTCCCTGTGATCACCGAAATCATGGACGCTAGAGACTTGCCGCTGGTGGAACGTTACGCCGATTGCCTCCAAATCGGCGCGCGCAACATGCACAACTTCTCACTCTTAAAAGAAGTCGGTCGCAGCCACCTCCCCGTCCTGCTCAAACGCGGCTTCAGCGCTACCGTGAGCGAATTCATCATGAGCGCGGAGTACATCTTGAGCGGCGGAAATGAAAACGTCCTTCTCTGCGAGCGGGGCATTCGCACCTTCGAGACCGGCACCCGCTTCACGCTCGATTTGAGCGCGGTGCCGATCCTGAAATCGAAAACGCACCTTCCCGTCGTGGTTGACCCGACCCACGCGGTCGGCTTGCGCGCCTTCATCCCACAGATGTCGCTGGCCGCGATCGCGGCGGGAGCGGATGGCATCATGCTCGAAGTACACAACGCCCCCGACAGCGCCAAAAGCGACGGCGAGCAAGCGCTCATGCCCGAGATGCTGACCAAGCTGGTCCCACGGCTGCGCGCCGTCGCGAACGCGATTGGGCGGGATCTTTGATGACAGGTTCTAACCCCTGATTACATCTTTCTCGCGACCGAATCTCCGAAGCAGCCGTCCCCCTTCGCAGCCGTGATGGTGTAATTTTTGCGCAAACAGATACGAACTTGCGTCTAATTCTCCGTTAGGCGTTGCTCGCGCACTCTGGAAATGAAGCCACTAAAAGACATACCCAGTGAGGAGGCCGCTATTCTTGCCAGCCTTCGGGAGTGTGTCGCTCTCATCCAGCACTTAATTGCCCCAGCGATTACCGATGTGTCCAGCGGAGTCGCGTTGCTTCGTTTGCTACGCAGCGAGGCCGCCGAGGACATCAATCAGTTGCAGCACGCGGCCCTTGCGCTGGAGGCCGCACGACATATCCAGACTCAGCGCCCCGAGACCGCATCACTCGATTGGTTTTGGCATCCGTTTCAGACCGGCGGCATCGAGGAACCGGATTTGCAGGCACGCAGCGGTTCCGATGTCATCATTTCAGCAGAGGCTACCACTTCGGAGCGTCCCGACGGCGTCATCGACACACGTATGGCGCACACCCTCCAGAAGCTCCAAGCCATGCGCGGAGAGCGTTTCTATTTTGTCCGCACCGAGTCGATGCAGCGACGCGCCCAAGCCAAAGTTCAGAAGGCAGGCTATGCCATATCCATTGCAACAATCCGCAACACCTAGGCTCAACTTTGAAGTGCAACATTTGGATTTAGGTAAGGAAGCATTCATTGGGTGTTTCGTATCCATGTCTTTTGCGGGGTCGGTTGTTGCGTTGGTCGGTGATCGCATCACAGGTCTGCTGGGCCAAGGTGGCCGTGCTTTGGCCTTTGGGTAGGTATTGGCGGATCAGGCCGTTGGTGTTTCGTTCGTCCCGCGCTCTCAGCCTGTGGTGCGGCGTGGCGAAGGAGTCTTTCACCCCAGGGAAATTGCTCAGCGCGCTTCTTATTTTGGTCGCATTGGCCTGGGTTTCGGCGAAGACCGTTTCTCCCGCCGGACATTACGTAGCGGGCGGCTGTAAAGGTGACGGCTCTTATGGCGATGAATTTTTGGAGATGTCTGACGGAAAGTTCTTTTCTACCACTGACGGAGAGCGGCGGTTACTGGGCTCCTACATCAAGACGAGCGCCGGATGGGTGTTCACCGGCGTTGATCGGTCGGTAGATGAATACACTCCGGAGATCAGGTGCTCGCAATTCGGATTTTATGCGGTGCTGCCAGACGGCAACCCGACGAGCTTCAATCGGAAACGGATGCTGCCTTTCATCCCTCCACATTGGTTTCGCAGCTGGCTGAAGTGAGGCAACTGGAGGAAGCGCACGTGCGATTGACGCTGCCGGAGAAAATGAGGAGCCTTCCGGCCACATGGAGCCACCGCCGCTGCCCACCTCGACGCCTCCTCCTTTACCAGTGGCCGGGATCCCGCCGGCGCTTCCAGCGGCTCGAATAGCCGTGGTCGCGCCGTCTTCGACGACGCGGGCGCTCCTGATCACCGGCGCCATTTTGTCGGCTCTTTTTGTCGGGCTGGCGACGCTGGTGCTGCTGGGGTTCTCGACTGGGCTGATGGGATTGCTGGGGGGAATCGTGCTAGCGCTGGTGCCGGTGCCGTTTTACCTGCTGCTGGCGCTGTGGATCGATCGGTTCGAGAAGGAGCCGGTCTGGATGCTGGCGGCGGCGTTTCTCTGGGGCGCGACGGTGGCCATCTTTGTGGCCTTCATCCTCAATACGCTGGCGGAGGCGATCTTCGCGATTTCGTTCGCAGCCTACGCGAGCGTGGCGACGGCGACGATCTCGGCGCCGCTAATCGAGGAGCTGGCGAAGGGGCTGGCGCTGATCATTTTCTATTTTTGGCAGCGGGACGAGTTCGACGGTGTGCTCGATGGCATCCTCTACGCGGCCATGGTGGGGCTGGGTTTTGCCATGATGGAGAATATTCTCTACTACGGTCGCGCGATCTCGGAGGGCACGTCGGGCGGGACGGTGGTGACTTTCTTCATGCGCGGGGTGGTGTCGCCGTTTGCGCATCCGTTCTTTACCAGCATGACGGGGATCGGGCTCGGGTTTGCGCGGCAAGCGCCGAAGGGCTCGGCGTGGAAGCTGGTGGCTCCGGTGGCGGGGCTGTGTCTGGCGATGGGTTTGCACTGTCTGTGGAATCTGAGCGCGAGCCTGGGGGCGGTGTTTCTGGTCATTTATGTGCTGATCATGGTGCCGGCGTTTCTGGGCGTGCTGGGGTTGATTGTGTTCTCGCTGCGGAAGGAGGGACGGATCATCCGGGAGCATCTGGCGGCGGAACTGGCGAGCGGTTTTCTGGATGCAAAGGGCTATGACGCGCTGTGCTCGGTGCGGGGACGCTGGGGCGAATCGTGCCGGGCCTTGGGGCGGGGAAATTGGCGGGCGCGGAAGCAATTCCATGCGCTGGCGAGCGAGCTGGCGTTTCATCGGTGGCGGACGGCGCGCGGGATTCTGCCGCGGACGATAACGGCGGCGGCACGGGAGGCGGCTTACTTGCAGCGGCTGCGCGAGCTGAAGGCGCGGCTGGGTTAAAGGTCAGCGAGCGCGCAAGGCTCGTGCTGCGATTCTGCTCCGGGGAGCGCACGCGACCCGCGTGCGGGCGAGGCGACCCGCCGAGCGAACTTTTCTCTCTGCTCCGGCCTGTCCCCGAAGATCGTTTCGGCGAGGTCGCCGAAACGAGCACGCGGGTCGCGTGCGCTCCCCAGACTTGCCGCTGGACGCACGGACGGGCAAAGTCCCGCATGAGCAAAGTTTATCCCGACGCCACGGCTGCACTCGACGGCCTTCTGCACGATAACATGACCATCGCCGCGGGCGGGTTCGGGCTTTGCGGCATCCCGGAGAATCTAATCGCGGCTTTGCACGACAGCGGCGTGAAGGAGCTCACGATTGTGGGGAACAATGCGGGCGTGGATGGCTTCGGCATGGGCGTGCTCCTGACGACGCGGCAGGTGAAGAAGGTGATGGCTTCCTACGTGGGCGAGAACAAGGAGTTCGAGCGGCAGGTGCTGGCGGGCGAACTCGATCTCGAGCTGATCCCGCAGGGGACGCTGGCGGAGCGCTTGCGCGCGGGTGGCGCGGGGATTCCGGGATTTTACACGCGGACGGGCTTCGGGACGAAACTGACCGAGAACAAGGAGACGAAAAAATTCGGCGAGATGGAGTATGTGCTCGAACCGGGAATCAAGGCCGAAGTCTCGCTCGTGAAAGCGTGGAAGGGCGACAAGTCCGGCAACCTCATCTTCCGGAAAACGTCGCGAAATTTTAATCCGATGATCGCGACCTGCGGGAATATCTGCGTCGCGGAAGTCGAAGAGCTGGTCGAGGTCGGCGAGCTTGAGCCGGATCAGATTCATACTGCGGGCATCTTCGTGGATCGCATTATCCAGGGGAAAAATTACGAAAAGCGGATCGAGTTCCGCACCGTGCAAGGCAGCGCGGCCGCGCAAAAGGCGAACCCGATTCGCGACTTAATGGCGAAGCGCGCCTCGCAGGAATTGCGCGATGGCTACTACGTGAACCTCGGCATCGGCATTCCGACCCTCGTCGCCAACTACATTCCGGAGGGGATGAACGTGACGCTGCAATCCGAGAACGGTTTGTTAGGCATCGGGCCCTTCCCGACAGAAGAAGAAGTCGACGCCGACCTCATCAACGCTGGCAAGCAGACCATCAGTGCGATTCCAGGCTCGGCCTTTTTCTCCAGCGCAGAATCTTTCGCGATGATTCGCGGCGGACACATTGATCTCTGCATCCTCGGCGCCTTCGAGGTTACCGATCAAGGCGATATCGCCAACTGGATGGTCCCCGGAAAAATGGTGAAGGGACCGGGCGGCGCGATGGACCTCGTGGCCGGCGTGAAGCGCGTCGTGGTGGTGATGGAACACTGCGCGCGCGACGGCAGCCCGAAGATCATGAAAGAATGCACGCTGCCGATCACAGGCAAAGGGTGCGTTAATCTGATCATCACCGACCTTTGCGTCTTCGAAGTAAAAGAAGGCGGCGGCCTCGTCCTGATCGAGCTTCACGGCGATGCGACCGAGGACGACATCCGCGCCAAGACCGGCGCGCCGTTCGAGGTAGCAATCAAGAGCTGACGTCGCACGACGCGCGCTGCGGGCCCAAATCATCTTAAGTTGTCAGCAATCGAAACCATAACTTTGTCCCATATGGGACAAAGTTATGTCGTGTTCCAATTAGAGATTCCGTGGAGCGGTTGATGGGCAAGGCGCGTGCTTCGCGCTCTGTTTTCATCGCGGCGATGGCGGGCCATCAATCCCAATCCAAATCGATTTCGCAGCGTCGGTTTTAGACTCTTTCTTCACCCTGCGAAACCCTGTTCATCCCATTGATCCTGCATACAGTTCTCCACCATGATGACGCTCGAACATCCCCTCGACGACGAATCTCGCGCCTTCCTCGCGAAACTCGAAGAATTCAATCGCACGGAAGTGGCGCCGTTTGCCGACCAGTGGGATCGCGATGAGCAACTGCCGCGGGACATTTTCACGAAGGCGGGAAAGATCGGCCTTATGGGTATGGTGGCACCGAAGGAATACGGCGGCCGCGGTTTGAGCTACGTGACCGCGGCGCTGGCGGTGAAAGAACTCGGTAAAGTCTGCGCCTCGCTCGCGATGGATATCGCGGCGCACAATGCGCTCTCCGTCGGCCAGATCATTCTCTTCGGCACCGAAGAACAGAAGCGCGCCTACGTCCCGCGCCTAACGAGCGGTGAGTGGATCGGCGGCTGGGGTTTGACCGAGCCGAACGCGGGCAGCGACACGGGCGGGATCGAGACCAAGGCGGAGGCGCACGAAGATCATTGGCACATCAATGGGATGAAGCATTTCATCACCAGCGGACGCGTGGCTGATCTGCTCATCGTCATCGCGACGACCGGGCGCACCGACAAAGGCAAAAACGAGATCAGCGCGTTCATCATGATGAAGGATCAGGTCACGCCGGTACGGAAGATTCACACCTACGGGATGCGCGCGAGCGAGACTTCCGAGCTGCGTTTTACGGATTCGAAAGCGGAAATTCTGGGCGAGCGCGGGCGCGGGCGCGAGCAGGCGCTCACGGTTCTCGATCGCGGCCGCATCAGCATCGCGGCGCTTGCGGTTGGCATCGCCGAGGCGGCTTTTGATCGTGCCAATTCCTATGCGAACGAGCGGAAGCAATTTGGTCACGCGATCGGAAGTTTCCAGGCCATCCAGTGGATGCTGGTCGATTCCGCGATGGAATTGGAAGCCTCAGAAGTGATGACGATGCACGCCGCTTATTTGCAGGACAAAGGCGAGAACACGACCAAGGAATCCGCCATGGCGAAACTCTTCGCCTCGGAGTCGGCGGTGAAGATCTGCGATCGCTCCATGCAGATTCACGGCGGTTACGGTTATAGCCGCGATCTGCCGATCGAACGCTATCTGCGTGATGCCAAGCTCTGCACGATCGGCGAAGGCACATCCGAAGTGCAGCGCCTGGTCATCGCGCGCCACGTACTCAAGGAAGCGAAGCCGCTCATCCTCGCGCACCGAGAACCACGCAATCCGAATTCCTGACGCGGTAACGACATCCACGTGTCCGGCGCCGACACGCATAGGCTGGTCATCCCGAGCCTGTCGAGGGATCTCGCCGACGGTGTCGAGGCACGCGAACCATCGCGAGTGCGATCAAGAGCGACCGCGAGATCCCTCGACACGCTGCGCGGCTCGGGATGACAGACTCGAACGATGAATCAGCGATGCCGGCCGGTTCCCGCTACACCATCGGCCGAAATCGTCCGACGATTTCCTGCAGCCGGCCAGTGATCTGGCCTAACGAGCAGACTTCCACCGTCTCAATCAGTGTCGGGAAGCAGTTCTCACCGCGCTCGACGACTTCCGCGAGCCGATCCAAAGCTGGCCCGGACTTCTTGGCGTGCTTTTTCTTGAACGCCTTCAAGCGGTCGACTTGCAGTTGCTGCTTCGCTCGCGGCGTGCGCGAGAGTTTCACTTCCGGCATCACTTCGTTCTCATCGCGGTATTTGTTCAATGCGATGATCGGACGGGTGCCGTCGTAAATCTGCCGCTCGTAGCGGTGCGCGGCGTTCTGAATTTGGCTGCGTTGATAGCGGTGCTCGATCGCGGGAATGACTCCGCCCAGTTCTTCGATCTGACGGAATTCCTCCAGCATTGCCTTCTCCACGGAACGCTCGACTGCTTTCATGCCGGGCGATCCGCTGAGCATGTTCATGGTGTGTTTGAAGATGCCGGACTCGTCGAGCAGGATAGCCTGGCCGTGGGCGGCGAGGCGGATCCATTCTTCGCTCGGGGTGGTGAAGGGCTCGTCGGCGCGGTTCGAATGGCACGAGTTGGTGCCGTTCATGTAAGCGAGCATGAGCTCGGCTGCGGTGCGGGTAAGATTGTTTTTAAATTCGCTCGCGACGAGCGAACGCCCGCTCGTTTGGGTATGCAATTTGAACATTTGCCCTTTGGGTCCGGCGCCGAAAACGTCGCGCATACCGATCGCCCAAATGCGACGCGACACCCGCGCGAGCGCGATGTATTCCACGTCCAAACCGCAATCGAGGAAGAACGAAAGCCGCGGTGCAAATTGATCGACCGGGATGCCGCGCGCGGCGAGCATTTCCGCGTAGGCAAAACCGTTTGAAACCGTGTAGGCCGCCTGTTGCACCGGCGTCGCACCGGCTTCACCGATATGGTAGCCGCTGATGGAAACGGGATACCACCGAGGCATATGCTCGGCGCTCCACTCCATCATGTCGCAGAGAAAACGGAGCGACGCTTCCGTGGGGAAAATGGTTTCGTTCTGCGCCTGAACTTCCTTGAAAATATCGGCCTGGATGGTTCCGCGCAGATTCGGCACCACCTTGTCGCCGAAGCGTTTCTTCGCCGCCGCGATATACATTGCCATGATGATGGGCGCCGGGCCGCTGATCGTCATCGAAGCGGAAAATGCGGGCGAGCCCATGTCGAAGCCGTCGTAAAGACGGATCATGTCTTCAAAGGTGTCGATCGCGAGACCGCCTTCGCCGATCTTGCCGAAGACGCCTTCCGCGTCGCTATCGATCCCGTAGAGCGTGGGACCGTCGAACGCGGTACTCAGACGCGCGCTACGCTGATGACCCGTGAGAAAATGAAAACGTGCGTTCGTGTCTTCGGCTAATCCGAGACCAGAAAACAAGCGTGTCGGCTCCTCTACTTCGACTGGCTTCGCGGTCGCAGTCTTGGCCGCGACTTTACCGTTCTTTCCATTCTTCGCGTGACCGTTCTTGCCGTTTTTCTCGAAACTGCTGGCTTCGAGTTCGCGCAGCGGCTCCAGATACATTTCGCGATAGGCGCCGGCCGTGTAGGGAAATTGACCCGGCAAACCTTCGCCTAACAAGTAGCGCGTGATCTCGCCCGGCTCATCGATCTCGGGCAAAGCCAGCCGCGGCAATTCCAAGCCGGTCGGCGCGCGGCCTGTCGGTATCTTTCCTTTAATTTCCTCCCAGCGCTGCACCATCTCCGCGCCGAATTTCTTATCCGTCCGCGCGCGCTTGACCTCATCGAGCACGTGTTGGTTGTACTTCTCGACCGCTTCAACGACGTTTCCGAGTTTGCTCATAATCTATTTCTCCTGCGTCAGCAGATCGCAGAGTTCATCCACTCCTTTATCGCGATGGCGCTTCGCGACGGTGGACACCAAAATCTGCTGACGTTTGTTCTGCTCCAGACGTTGTTCGATCTCGACTACGGCTGTCCGGGCACGATCCTGATCGCTCTTGTTCACGACGATAATGTCGGCCAGATCGAGCATCGCGATCTTCTGCAGTTGCAAACGGCTGCCGTAGTCCGGATTCATGACGAGGACGGTTTGATCCACGAGTTCGTTTTGGAACGGCATCGCTTCCTGACCCGTGCCGACCGTTTCAATAATCACATAATCGAAATCCGCTCCAGCGAGCGCACGCAGGCAATCTTCCGTGGCCGGCGACAAACCACCGGCCTGTCCCCGCGTGGCCATGCTGCGCATGAAGACCCGCGGGTTCTGCGAGTTGATCATGGTGGCGCGATCACCGAGGAGCGCGCCTTCCCCCACTACGCTCGGATCGTGCGACAAAATCGCGATCCGCACTTTCGAATCGCGCTGCAGCAACCGCAGAATTAGTTCGTCGATCAACGTCGTTTTGCCAGCACCGCCGGGACCGGTAAAACCGATCACTTTTGTATTTCTGATTGCTGATTGCTGATTGCTGATTCTTTTGGACTTCGCGGGCCGCTTCCCATTCGCGTATCCGTCTTCGATCTCCGTCAGTTTGCGCGCCAGCTTCATATCCGCGGTCGCGTTACGCGAAAGCCGCTTGGAGCGCGCATAGTTCTTCCGCACGAAATCCACCATCTCGGTCAGCGAAGTGCCGGCGAAGAAAATCTTATCCACACCCTTGCGCTTCATCACCACCTGGTCGGCATGCGTAATCGTGCCGCCACCGCCGCCAAAAACTTTGATCGTCTCCGCGCCGTTCTTCTTCAATTGCTTCACCACTTCCGCGAAGAAATCCACGTGCCCGCCGTTGTAGCTGGAAATACCGAGCGCGCCCACGTCCTCCTGAATGGCCGCGCGCACCATATCTTTCGCGTAGCGATGATAGCCAAGATAGACCACCTCGATTCCGTGCCGGATAAATTCGAGGTTGATCGTATTGATGGCACTGTCGTGGCCATCGCAAATCGGCACTGCAGTCAGAACACGAATGGGAGCGGGCATGAGCCGCAAAACTTAGCGGCAATCGCTTGTGGGGCAATCGCATTTGCCTAACGTCCGGCCCATGACTGATCCTCTCGATTTCTCCGGCAAGGTGGTGCTCGTGACCGGCAGCTCCCGCGGTTTGGGCGCGGCCATGGTGCAGGCTTTTGCCAAACGCGGCGCGCGTTGCGTGGTCAACTACATCGCCGATGAGAAAGGGCAGAATAAATCGGACGCGGAGAGCGTGGCCAAAGAAATGACCGACGCGCTTGTCATTGCCTGTGACGTGACGAAGCCGGATGAAGTGGAAGCGATGATGAACGAGATCCGCGAAAAGCTGGGCGGGCTCGACATTCTCGTGAACAACTCCGGCATCATCCGCGATCGCACGATGAAGAAGCTGGCGCTGGAAGATTTCGAAAGCGTGGTGCGCGTGAATCTCACCGGCACGTTTAACGTCACGCAGAAGGCGGCCGCGGTTTTGAACAACGGCGGGCGCGTGATCAATCTCTCTTCCGTCAGCGGACAGATGGGCCTTTTCGGACAGGCGAATTATTCCTCCAGCAAAGCCGCCATCATTGCCCTAACGAAGGTTTCCGCGCGCGAATTAGCGCGCCAGCAGATCACGGTGAACGCGATCGCGCCCGGCTTCATCGACGTCGGCATGAGCAAAGGCATGCCCGATGAAGTGACGGAGAATTTCAAGAAGCAGATCCCGTTGGGACGATTGGGCGACGCACACGAGATCGTGGACGCTGCACTTTTCCTCGCGTCGCCGATGGCGAGCTACATCACCGGTCACGTCTTGAACGTGAACGGCGGTTACTATATGGGCTGAGGAGCGAGCGGGCTCTCTCTCCGCTCTTGTGGCCTAGCGGGTTTGCGGAGTCGGTTTCGGCGTGGGCTGCCGTTGAGCGGACGGGTTATGCGTGTTGCTGCCGGGGTGGCGTCCTGGCTTCCGTCCCGGATTTCTCCTGCCGGGTATGCCGCCGGGGAATCCACCTAAACCGATTGAAATCGATGGAGCGCCCGGCGGTTCATCGCCATCGACTGGCTGACCTTGATAGATGGGCTCATCCGGCGGACCGGGACGGCCAGGATTCTGCGCCGCGGCCAGAATCAGATCGCGGCTGGGCAGAGGGCGGAAGCCGGTGATTAAGGGGTGACTCTTCATCACTTGATTGAGATCGATGTTTCGCGGCATCCCCAGGGTGCGGGCACCAGCCGGCACCTCGAGCTCCTGGCCAGCACCGACATCGCGGGATTGGCGAGGGTATTTGACGAGCGAAAGCCTTGCGCTCCCTTCCAGCACCATGAGTTTGCTCCGGCCGCTTCGGTTCCCTTCCACGATCAAGGTTGTGCCCGTTACCGCGACCGTAATGGCGCTGGTGCGGACGTTACCGCCACCTGAATTTTTTGGGATGCGGAGCAGGACTGAACCTCCCTCGAGGTTCACGCTGTGTCCGCCTTGATTGAAGGAGAAAATGCTATTCGCGCCAAGGCGAGTGATGGTGATATCAGGAAAGGTCAACTCAGAGCGCGAACGATCGCCGGTGCGAACCGCGATCCCTTCGCGCACCTCATCGTTCAATGAGGCTGGCTCAGCCGCGGCGTTGGCCGGGAGGAGTTTCACTTCTCGTACCACCTGCGTGACCCGGGCGGATTTGTTGGAAGCTCCAGCGGCGGGCAATAGCACGATCAAGACAAAGGCCAGTCCCAACCCGCACCCGGCTAGTAATTTGCGTAAGCGCATGATTCTCGTCCTCCAAGTCGATGATGATCTGGAGAGTCTCCAGCTGTCGAGACAAACCTAATGCCCGCAGCCGCCGATTGCGACGCAACAGTTTTGCACTGGACCCAGGCCGCACCTTCTGGCTGGATCTCAACCCGTGACACCCGCTGCCTATCTCGTTTCCTCGACACCGTTCCTGATCGATCTCGCTCTCTTGATTCTGCGAGTGTCGTTCGGCGTTTGTTTTATCGTCCACGGGATGGGCAAACTTGGGCTCGTCGGCCCCGGAACCATGAAGGGATTTACCTCCTGGCTGAAATCGCTTGGGTTCCCCTTCCCGGCGCTCCAAGCCCGGCTGGCCATGCTCACGGAACTCGTGGGCGGTGGCCTCCTTGTTCTGGGACTCGGCACGCGGGTCGCAGCGTTTTTCATCCTCGTCGCCATGCTGGTGGCTGCGTTTACAGGCCACAAAGGCGGCGGCTACCTGATCACGAACAATCCGCCGGGCAACGAATACGCGCTCAATCTCGCGATCCTCATGATCGTGCTGATCCTGCTCGGTCCAGGCGCATATTCTTTGGATTTTCTGCTTTTCGCAGCGCGCTAAACGCAACGGCGGCGGGCAGGATTTCGCCTCCGATTCTTTGGGCCGGTGCCTCTTCAAATCGCTCGATTTGAAGATTCTTTCACTTTTTAAAACTTTTTCGCGAATCTCTCCCCGCAGTTTCCGTAGTAGACATTGCAACAAATCGGCGGATTGGCCGTGCTGAGCGACAATCCGTCCTTTCAGGTTAGGTCCAAAAGGCCGCCCGTCGGCTGTTCCGGCGGGCGGTTCGACTTTCTTAAAACCTTGGCGCGGTCGTGCATACGCCAACCTATCGTTCCTCGATCGCTTCGATCTCGATCGTCGGAACCACGTCTTGTCCAATCCCAGACAGCGCCTCTGCCGTGCTGCCGAAAACCAATCCAAAATCTTTCCGTTGCAGCGGAGCGGTCGTTACCAGCCACCGCGCATGCTTCGCAGGGTCCGCGGTCGATCGCGAGGAGATCAATTTAACCTTCAGGGCGACCTCCCGCGCGGTCCCATGCATTGTGAGGTCGCCAATAATTTCTCCTTCTCCAGGGCCGGTGCGCTTAATCACCCGACTGCGAAAAGTGATCTCGGGGAACCGCTTTGCGTCGAAGAAATCCGCACTCAAAAGATGCTCGTCGCGCTTTTGGATTTTCGTATCGATGCTGTCGACGCGGATCTTCACGATCACGGAGGAACGCTCCGGTTGGCTCGGCTCCACTTCGATGGTCCCACTGAATTTATGGAATTCTCCGCGAGCCGTCCCGAGCAAATGGCGGACGCTAAATGAGATTCTCGATCGTGTAGGGTCGATCGCGTATTTCTCAGCCGCGGAAGTTCCTCCCGCCAGGTTTAGGAGAATCAGAACAGCCAGTGCGCAGCGAACCATGATGACGAAAGGTATGGCGCGACAAACGGCGGTGTGCGAGCGAGAAATAGTAACGACGCCGTTGGATTCCCGGAGGCCACGAAGCGGGTAGAATGCCCTACCCTGCGGCCAACTCCTCGGGCGACAAAACGAGGCGCTCGACCCGCCGGCCGCTCGCGATCGCGCGCACGATCTCTGGGATGTCTGCTTCGGTTACATGCCCATAAAAAAAATGATCTGGCTCGACCAGAATGGTCACGCCAGCCGAACACTGGTCGAGGCAACTGGAACGACACGCGCGCGCGTCCAGCCTGGCCAGACCATGCGCTTTCAACTGCGCCTTGAGCGCTGCATGCACGGCTTCCGAACCACGCTCCCCGCACGATCCTTTCTCGTGGCCTTCGTCCCGCCGATTCGTGCAAACAAAGAGGTATCGCTCTCGCTGCGGCATGGGTGCAGGCTGGCAGCGACCCGAGACGCGGTCAATGCTGTCTCTCTCGAGATGAAATTCATCCTGCCATGAGTCGAAGATCCCGACCCCAGCCACCGGAAATTTGTCCGGTTTGCGGTGAAGAGGTGCCGCGCAACGCCCTCGCCTGCCGCGAGTGCGGCGCGGACCACGCCTCCGGCTGGCGGCGCGAAGCCGATACCTACGACGCGCTGGGCGAATCGGACGACGAGTTCGATTACGACGAGTTCGTCCAGAACGAATTCGGCAGTCCGATCAAGCCGCGCGGCATCAGCACCATCTGGTGGATCACCGCTGTCGTCGTCTTGGTCGCGCTATCCTTGCTCTACTTCGTCGTCCGCTAGCTGTTGGAGCCGGCGCGCCCTCGCGCCGAAGGATCGTCTGCTTTTCATCCTTCGGCCCGCGGGCGGGCCGGCTCCAAACGGCTACTCTGCGCGCAAGGCTACGATCGGATTCACCCGCGTCGCCCGCCGCGCGGGCACGAAACACGAGATGGCTGCGACCGCCGAGAGCAGTGCGGCGACTGCGCTGTAAGTCCAGAGCGTATCGAACGTATTCACGCGGAAGAGGAAGTTCTTCAGCGTCTCCGCGCCGATCGCCCAGAGCAGCAACGCCGTCCCGCCAATCCCGATAAACAGCCCGATCACGAGTTGCCAGGCGCCCTGCGACATCACCATGCGCAGAATAACGGGCGCGTCCGCTCCCAACGCCATCCGGATGCCGAACTCCTGCGTCCGCTGGTTGACCGAGAAACTCATCACGCCATAAAGGCCGACCGACGACAGAATCACGGCCGCGATTCCGAAAATCGTAAAGAGTGTGGCCGTAATCCGATTGATGCCCAAAATCTCATTGTGCAAACGCGCCGGTGTTCCACCGAAATAAACCGGCAGGTTGGCGTCAATTTGCGAGACAGCCTGGCTGAGCGTGATCGCAAGAGTCTCGGCTTTCTGTCCTTGGTGCGGCTTCACCACCACCGTCACAAACTGAGGCGCCGGCGGCACGCCCAGAAGCGGAATGTAAAACCCGACCGAGTCCGTCTGCTGGTTAAACGGCCCTTGCATAAGCGTATCCGGCACCACGCCCACGATGGTGCGCCATTCTTCAAGCTGCGCGGGATTGAATTGCCGAATCCGCCGCCCAATCGCGCTCTCATTCCCAAAAAACTTTCTGGCGAATGAGCTGTTCACAATCGCGACCGGCTGTTTCGCGTCGTTGTCCTCGATCGTGAAATCGCGGCCTTCCAAAACTTTCAAACCGAGTGCGGTGAAGAAACCGTCGGACACTGCCTCAGAGTTGCCGCGCGGACGATCACGATCGGTTACGTAAGTCTGGCCGTCGACTTCGTATTGGCCGAAATTCGCAAACGTCATCCGAAAACGTGAGGTCATGGCCGCGTCCGCGAACGCCGGATTCGTGCGCAGCGAACGCAGCGCGCGAACGAAAAACTGCTGCCGCGCTTCCGAGGTCGGGTAATCGCCTTCGAACAATCCCATCCGTGCGCTGTAGACGCCCTCCTCGTCGTAGCCGTAGTCGACTTTGGTCTGGTTCCGGACGGATTTGACCTGGAGTGTGGCCGCAATCAGCAGCGTGGCGGTAAGCGCGATCTGGCCGACGACGAGGACGCGCGTGAGCCCGTTCACGAACCGATTGGAGTTACCGCGCCCGCCTTCCTTCATCACTTCCGCCGGATTTCCGCGCGAACTCAGCAGCGCTGGGATGAAACCGGACAGCATGGTGGCCAGTAAAGTGATCCCGACCGTGAACACGAGCACGGGGCCATCAATTTTAAACACGACCCAATAAGGCAGCGGAAACGGCAGGGTGGACATCGAGCGCACGAGCAGGCCGACGGCCCAATAAGCCATGATCACGCCGGCGATTGCCCCTAACGAGGCAACGAGCAGGCTCTCCGTCAGCATCTGGCGCACAATCCTGGCGCGCGTGGCACCGAGGGCTCCGCGAATCGCCAGCTCTTTCGCGCGCAAAGCGGCGCGGCCGAATTGCATGTTCATGACGTTTACACACGCGATCAACAGAACTACGATGACCGCACCGAGCATGGCGTAAATCGTTTGGCGGAGCTGCGGCCCGGTAAACGCGTTCAGCAGCGGCTGCACGCTGGCCGTCGTCAGTTGGCCGTTGGTTTTCGGATACTCTTTCGCGAGACGGGCGGCGAGTTGTTTAAACTCCATGTTCGCCTGATCCAGGCTCACACCGGGCTTAAGACGCCCAATGACGGCTGGCCCGAGCGCAGACGGATCCTCGCGCGGTTTAATCGGGAATTCGTTATACAGCGGCACCCACAACTCTTCCGCCTGCGGAAATTTAAACCCTTTCGGCATCACGCCGATGATGGTCGCCGCCTTGCCGTTAATGCGAATGGCTTGGCCGACAATATTGGGGTCGCCATTGAAATCGCGCTGCCAGATTTCGTGACCGATCAACGTCACTTTCTCTGCCCCGGGCTTGTTGTCCGCCGCCGTAAAATCGCGACCAAGAATAGGCGACACGCCGAGAATCTTGAAGAAGTCTTCCGTCACATATCCGCCGGTGTAGCGCGTGGGATTATTCTTGTAGGTGACGTTGATGGTCGAGCCGTTCAGGTACCCCGTCATCATCGAGAACGATTGCTGGACCGCCTTCATGTCCTCGTAATCCTGCGACGCCGGAATGTTTCCGTTGCCGTTGTTGTTCTGATTCGCCGTCGCCTGCGGATCGATCAGGCCCACGCTCACCAACTGCTCGGGATGCGGAAACGAAAAGCCGCGCAAGACGAAAGCGTTCACGACCGTGAACTGCGTCGTCACCCCACAAATGCCGAGCGCGAGGACGGTGACGGCGAGAATGCAAAACGTCTTTTCCTTGAAAAGAACGCGTAGTCCGATGCGGAGATCCTGGAGAAAAGTGGAGAAAAACATAAGCCGAGAAGAGGCGAACTGAGGTGGTAGGAGAAAACGTTAAGAGGAGGCGGACACTGCCGAGTCCCGGGCGCTTTTAGGCGGCGCCCGGGGGGTTGCGGTGTGCTGTCGTTAGGCCGACGAGGTGGAATCGCTGACGACCTGAACCATCGGTGCGTTTTGAACCACGCCGATGCGAGGAACTACGAAACGCTGCTGCGCCGACTGCCAGACCGAGAAGGCCATGGTCAAAATGAGTAGCAGGTAAACGCCGGCCTCTGGGATGCTGCGTTCCTCCGCTTGGGAGCGGATGAGGAGCGCGTAGGTGGACTCTTCATGTTGGTTGTTTTTCATGGTGTTCATAGTGGTGTTTGGGTTGTTTGAGAAACTTCTATGCATCGCTCGTGCCACCGAGTTCGATTACTTGTAACGCATTGATTTCCAGAGGATTGCATTTTGCTACGCGGTGAATGTGACGAAGAAATTGTTGCGCGTTCGGGAATCGTTGTTCCGAAATCGGGAAGGCTCTCACGCGAAGAAAGGGAGTCGCACGAGAGAACTCTCCCATGCTGAGAACATCCATCACGAACTGCGCTGCAAATTGCATCTTACTGTTCAGATGCACCGCAGCGGCGTTTGGATTCAGAAAAAGAAAAAACGCGCGAGGACGCGTTGCCCCATCACTTAATCCGGCGGCACGATTCTCCCTCATATTAGGGAGACGCCGCCCGCGTCGTCGTTTGTCTATCGCGGCCGCACTTGCCGCCTAACGAGTTATTCCCGCGCCCAGATCATGGCCACGGCTGTGGTCAGACTTCCGCCCATGTTGAAGGTGAGATAACGCTGGCAACCCGGAATCTGGCGCGCGCCGGCCTGCTCGGTCATTTGCTGATAAGCTTCCACCACCTGGCGCACCCCGGTTGCCCCGACAGGATGCCCATCGCCAATCAAACCGCCGCCGGCATTGACCGGAATCTCCCAGCCAATCTTGCCTTTGATATGTTCGCCGCGGACCTGCGGCAACGCCGTTGCTCCGCTCATGGCCAGCTCCGCGCCTTTTCCGGGCTCGGCCAGGCCGAGGATCTCGTAAGCGCAAATTTCGGTAATCGAGAAGCAGTCGTGTACTTCCACGCCGTGCATGTCTTTTGGCGTCAGATTCGCCATCCCGAAGGCCTTTTCCGCGGCCTTCTTCGCAGTCGAAAACGTGGGCGCATCCTTTTTCGCCAACGCCAGATAATCGGTAGAGCTGCCGTAGCCGAGCAGACGAGGATGCTTCGACTTATCGAGCCCCATCTTGTCCATGTATTTCCCAGAGACGAGCACGAGGGCGGCGGCGCCATCCGTGATCTGCGAGCAATCGGATACCTTCAGTGGCGGAGCGACGCTCGGATTCTTATCCGACACCTGCGAGGCGGCGTCGAAAGTCAGATCGGCATCCCGCATCTGCGCCATCGGATTCAGACGCGCGTGCGCGTAATTCTTATAGGCCACCCACGAGAGCTCTTTGTCGGACGTGCCGTATTTCTCGATGTAAATCTGCGCGATCCTTCCGAAAAGCTTCGGGAACATGAAGTCGCCATATTCCGGCTGCTCCACGTGGTAATCGGCCGCCGCCCCGAGACATTCCGAACCGTCTTTAGCCGACATCGTCTTCTGCTGTTCCGCCCCGACGACGAGCACCGCGTCATGGAACCCGCCCATGATCCATTGCGAACCAAGCAAGACCGACAACGCTCCCGAAGCGCAGGCTGCCTCGGTGTGCATCGTCGGGATACCATGCAAAGCGGGATCAATTTCCGGGATGAATCCGCCGAGGTGGAGCTGCTTCGTGAACTGGCCGGCGTTGAAATTCCCCACCGCCGCTGCCTCGATGTGCTTCGGATCGATCTTCGCATCCTTCAGCGCGGCCTGGCCCGCTTCCACGATGATGTCGCGCAGCGCCTTGTCTTCTTTTCTGAGGTTGCGCTTAAAGTCAGTGCGGCCAGCGCCAAGAATATATACGGATTCCATAGAGTGTTTCTTTCACTACGCCAAAACGTCGAAGCTGTCATCCCGAGCCGCGCAGCGTGTCGAGGGATCTCGCGCTCGCTCGTTAGTCACGCTGGCTAAAACGAGGTGACTCGTCAGCCAATGAGAGATCCCTCGACCGTCTTCGCGGCTCGGGATGACACGCGGCGAACACCAAATGCTTCTGTGAACCCTGCAAACGCGGATCCGTCTCCGCAATAATGATGCTGACCGCGTGCTGATTGAAGCCCTTGAACCCGCCTTTGCGCTGCAGGTTTTCGAGATGACATACGATCGACCTTCGGCACAAAATGCTTTTGAAGGATGGGGATTCTGGCGTTGAAATGGAGAACTGATTGAGAGACACTAATCTTTAACGGAGCCCGAAAAATGACACAACCACAACCTCATATCCCCACCGCACGCGAGCAGAAGTTTCTCGAGAGCGTCGAAGATACCCGCTACGAGCGCGAAATTATCAGTGGGCTCGCCCCCTTCTTCCACGAGAAGGCGCCGGAGGACATGCTCAACTTCTACTCCAAGGACGAGGTGACACGCCTGCAAGCGCTCAAGGGCACCGATCGTGACGTTGAAGCCCGGATGCCCGTGAAGATCACGCGCCATTACTACGAACTGGCCAGGACCAGCGCCGCGATTCAGCGCATCGTCAAGGCCGACCCCGCCGAGACGATGGATCTGGCGGGCTCGGAGGATCCCGGCCACCAGATGGACTACAGCCCCGTCGAGGGCCTGCTGCACAAGTACGAGATGGGCCTCATGTATGTCGTGTCGACTTGCTCGGCACATTGCCGCTTCTGCTACCGCGAGGAATTGATCGCCCGCAAGCAGATCAAGCGACAGGACGGCACCATTGCGAAGAAGGGTCTCGCCTTGATCCCCGAGATCATCCCGTACATCAAGCAGCACAACGCGGCCGTGGCGCAGAACGGCGGCGTGCACCCCGAAAGCGGCCGCGAGAAGCTGCGCGAGATCCTGCTTTCGGGCGGCGACGCGATGGTGCTGGGCAATTCCAAGATCGCGGCCTGGCTCGGCGCGCTGGCCGAAGCCGGGGTCGAGTCGATCCGCATCGGCACCAAGGACATGGCATTCTATCCCCAGCGCTTCGACCGCACCTTCCTGTCGATGCTCGATCGGTTCCACGAGACCTACCCGCAGGTAGGCCTGCACATGATGTTGCACTTCGAGCACCCAGACGAGTTCCTCGCCAAGGATGCGGAAGGAAATTACCTCGAAGACGCGCAGGGCTTTAAGCAATGGGTCCCCGCGACGGGCGAAGGGATGCGGGGCCTGGCGTCGCGTGGTTGGCTCACCGTGCAGAACCAGGCGCCGATCATGAGGGGCATCAACGATGACCCGGACGCCCTCCGCATTCTGCAGCGCGAGTTCAAGCGCGCCGGCGGCGAGAACCACTACTTCTTCTGCGGGCGCGACATCGTCGCCTACAAGGCGTTCAACGTGCCGATCGAGACCGCGTGGAATATTCTCAACGAATCGCAAAAGGGGCTGTCGGGCGTCGAGTCCCACGCGCGCCTTTCCATCACCCATTACAAGGGCAAGACCGAAGTTGCGGCGGTCACCAACGAGGCGATCCCGGGACTCGCGGGTAGCGAGAATGGCGTCTTGATCTTCAAGATCCTTCGGAACGCCGGCAGCGCTCCCGACCGCGGCAAGGTCTGCATCGTCGGCCGCAACCCGCAGGCGCTCTGGTTCGACGACTACGAGGACCGCGTGCTGTTCGACGAGGCTGGCTTGTACGACTACGCGCGGGTGTCGGTTGCCGGACAGGCGCCGGGTCGCGCCACTGCTCTTCAAGCCGCGGCGCCGGATCGCGCCGCTCTTCTAGCTGCCTGCGAATGATCGACAAGCGGGTCGCGAGCGCGGCCGAGGCTGTCGCGGACATTTTTGACGGCGCCACCATCATGATCGGCGGTTTCGGCGAAGCGGGCAGTCCAATCGAGCTCATCCACGCGCTGATCGACCAGGGCGCCACGAATCTGACCATGATCAGCAACAACTGCGGCAGCGGCGAGGTCGGCCTCGCGGCGCTGCTCAAGGCGGGCCGCGTTTCTAAGGTCGTCTGTTCGTTTCCGCGCACCGCCAAATCCTCCGTCTTCCCCGAGCTCTACCGAAGCGGGCGCACGAAATTGGAATTGGTTCCCCAGGGAACACTCGCGGAGCGCATCCGCGCCGGCGGAGCTGGCATCCCTGCGTTCTACACCCCGTCCGCGGTGGGCACGCCGCTGGCGGAAGGCAAGGAATGCCGGGAATTCGGCGGCAGAAAGTATGTGCTGGAGCACGGCCTCCGCTCGGATTTTTCTCTCATCAAGGGGCGGCTCGCCGACACCCACGGCAACCTCCTCTACAACAAGACGGCGCGAAACTTCGGCCCGCCGATGGCGATGGCGGCCAAGGTCACGATCGTCCAGGTCGGCGAGATCGTCGAGCCGGGCGAGTTGGACCCCGAGTCGATCATCACGCCCGGCATCTTCGTGGATCGCGTCGTCGCCATCGCCCACCCGGCCCACGAATCGGAACTCGTCGCAGCAGGAGCGTCCTACCCATGACGAAATCGCCAGCCATCGGGCGCACGCGCGAGGAGATGGCGCAGCGCTTGGCGCAGGACATTCCCGACGGCTCCTATGTGAATCTGGGCATTGGCATTCCGGAGCTGGTCACCCGGTTCGTGCCGGCGGGCCGCTCGTTCATCTACCACACGGAAAATGGCCTGCTCGGCATGGGCCCCGCGCCCCGGCCTGGCGAAGGCGATCCCGAGCTGGTCAATGCGGGTAAACAGCAGGTGACGGCGCTGCCGGGCGCCGCCTACTTTCATCACGCGGACAGCTTCGCCATGATCCGCGGCGGCCACCTCGATCTTTGCGTGCTCGGCGCGCTCCAGGTCGCGCAGAACGGCGATCTGGCCAACTGGTCCACGGGCGAGCCCGGCGCCATCCCCGCAGTCGGCGGCGCCATGGACCTGGTCGCGGGCGTGAAGTCGATCTTCGTCATCACCCAGCATTGCACCAGGGAAGGCGAGCCGAAGCTCGTGCAAAAGTGCACCTATCCGCTGACGGGATGCGCCGTCGTGAACCGCATCTACACCGATCTCGCCGTGATCGAAGTAACGCCGAACGGATTTCGGCTCGTCGAACTGAGCCCCGGCATCGATTTCGATTTCGTGCAGGAGCGCACCGGTGCGCCTCTGCTTCGCACCCCGGAACAGATCGAAGCAGGCGGCGCAGAAAAGTGATCCCGCGCAGAGACGCCGAGACGCAGAGTTTGTCTGGAAATGAAAGAAAATGAAATCGGAACGACGCTGCTCGAAGCGGCTATCCATATTCATCGGGAGCTTGGGCCGGGGCTCCTGGAGTCGGTTTACGAAGTCATTTTGGCCCGTGAGTTGTCCGACCGTGGGTTAAGGGTGCAGCCCCGAAAGCTTTCGGGGATCGTCTTCAAAGGGATCAGATTTGATGAGGGCTTTCGGGCCGACATCATCATCGAGAATAAGGTTCTTTTGGAACTGAAGTCGGTCGAGAGAATCGTGCCGACACACAAGAAACAGGTGCAGACCTACCTGCGTTTGACTGGACTGAAGCTAGGATACCTCCTGAACTTTGGTGAAGCTGTTCTGAAGAGCGGTATCACACGCTGCGTCAATGGACTGGAAGAATATAATCCTCAGCGTCTCCGCGTCTCTGCGGGAGAATTGCCCACTTAAAACAGCGATCAACCAAGCAAGCTGACATGACCACGGAAGCCAAGTTAATTAGGAAGGAAGAATTAAGATTTAAGAAGGTGGTAACAGGAGATCCGGGGAAAGATTTGCGTGAACGAACGAAAAGCTTCGCCCTTCGTATTGTTCGGATGTTTTCGGCTCTGCCGAAAACGACTGGGGCACAGATTCTTGGCAAGCAGGTGCTCCGTTCCGGGACGTCGGTGGGAGCAAACTATCGGGAGGCTTTCCGAGCTCGCAGTAAGCCGGAGTTCATCTCGAAGTGCGGCGACTCTTTGAAGGAAGTCGAAGAAACCGCGTACTGGCTCGAGCTGCTTGTTGATGCAAAGTTTGTCAGTCCGGAAAAGCTAGCTCCTCTGCAGCGGGAATGCGACGAGCTGACGGCGATCTTCGTTTCGATCATCAAGAGTTCGAGGCGCAATACGACCACTTCTTAAATCTTAATTCTTAATTCTTAAATGTGATGCAAACCGACCTCTCGCGCAGCGCCGCCCTCTACGAGCGGGCCCTCAAAGTCCTTCCCGGCGGCGTCAGCCGCAACGCGATCCTGCGGGCGAGTCACCCGACCTACGTCGAGTGCGGCAGCGGCTGCCGCGTGACCGACCTCGAGGGCGCCACGCGCATCGACTTCTCCAACAACATGGCGTCCCTGATCCACGGCCACGCCTGCCCCGAGATCATCCATGCGGTGACGGAGCAGATGACCCGCGGCACCGCGTTCATGATGGGAACCGAGATCGAGGTGCGCTATGCCGAGCACTTGTGCAGCCGCAACCGCTCGTTCGAGAAGATGCGCTTCATGAACTCGGGCACGGAGGCGATCATGGTCGCGCTGAAGGCGGCCCGCGCATTTACCGGGCGGCCGAAGATCGCCAAGGCCGAGGGCGCCTACCACGGCGTCTACGACTACGCCGAGGTGAGCCAGGGCTCCACGCCGGCGACCTGGGGCGGCATCGACCATCCGCGCAGCGTTCCGCTGGTGCACGGGACACCCGAGTCCGCGCTCAAGGACGTCGTTGTCTTTCCGTTCAACGACACCGAGCGCACGCTGGCGATCCTGGACGAGCACGCCAGGGACCTCGCGTGCGTATTGCTCGATCTGATGCCGCACCGCGTCGGCTTGTGTCCGGCGGATGTCGAGTTCGTTACCGCGCTGCGCCAGTGGTCCACGCGCCACGGGGTGCTGTTGGTGTTCGATGAAGTCATCACGTTCAGGGCCGAGTACTCCGGCTTGCAAGCGCGCTACGACGTCACGCCCGACATGACCGCGCTGGGCAAGATCATCGGCGGCGGATTTCCCATTGGCGCCGTCGCCGGCCGCGCCGAAGTCATGGATGTGCTTAACCCGCAGTCGCCCCGCTACGTCTTCCCGCACTCCGGAACATTCACGGCCAACCCGATCAGCATGACCGCGGGCATGGCGGCGATGCTGAAGTTCGACCAACCCGCGGTGGCGCGCCTAAACGCGCTGACCGATCGGGCCAGGAACGGCATCGAAGGCGCGATCCGCGCGACGGGCGCGCCCGCGAGCGTCACCGGGGCGGGCTCGATGTTCCTGGTGCACATGAAGCAGACGCCGCCACGAAATTACCGCGATGCCTACCCGACGCCCGACGAGTCGCGCCGACTCAAGGCGTTGCTCGATCATCTTCACAACGAAGGTTGCAGCATCATCAGCACGGGTGCGTGCGTGTTCTCCACGCCGATGACCGAAGCGGAGATCGACACGCTGGCGGGGGCGTTCAAGTCCGGCTTTGCAAAGCTGGCTTCGATGGGCTGAGCGAGCGGAGGGACGGATGATTGGGACGAGTAAGATGCGTTGCAGAGGCGCCCTGCGCGGCATCGAGGCCGACTTCGGCCCCGAGCACGCCGACACCTTCCGGCGCGACCTCCGTCCCGACCTCCTCGCCGACTACGTCCTGGCCAACCCGCCCTTCAACGACTTCGCTTGGTTCCGCAAAGGCGACGACGTGCGCTGGCAATGGAGAGAAGCGAGACATGGACGACCCACGGGAGCCCGAAGGGTGAGCGCAATCAGGCTCATCAATATCCTTCTCCCCAGCGGGGCAACGCCAACTTCGCCTGGGTGCAGCACTTCATCCACCACCTCCAATTTTCTTTTGGAATAATTGTGCTTGTGTCGCGCGTCAATAGAACTTCTAACTTCCAGCTGATTAGATAATTTCCGCGATATGGCTAGACGAGTTTTCTTCAGCTTCCATTACGAACGCGACATCTTCCGCGTCAGCCAAATTCGCAACAGCGGAATGATCAAGGAGAAATACGAACGAGCTGGTTTTATCGATCACGCGGACTGGGAATCGCTCGAACGCCAAGGCGACGAGGCCATCAAGCGCTGGATCAACAGCCAACTTAGCGGCGCATCTGTAACGGTTGTTCTGATTGGAGCTGAGACGTTCGACCGGCCTTGGGTCAACTATGAAATTCAGCGGAGCTACGCCGACGGCAAGGGGATGCTCGGGATCTACATTCATCAACTGAAAGACCCTCGGACGATGTTACCGGCCAGCAGGGGGCGCAATCCATTCGAGCATTTTTACGTTCCCGACTCAAATCCTCGTCAATATCTGAGCGAAATTTACCCAACCTATGACTGGGTTGACAACGACGGATATATCAACTTCGGGTCGTGGATTGAAGCTGCGGCTCGGCGCGCAAACAGATAGCTATGCCGAGCCGTTCTCCTCTCTCAGGTGTTCGAGTCCATCTGTCCGGCTCAGTCCCAGAAGACGCATCCAGCGAACAAGCGGCGGCAATAGAGCGATTGGTCGAACGACTCGCGCAACAACTCCTTAGCGAAGGTGGTACCGTGCTCCATGGCAGTCATCCCTCGTTCGTCGAGCCACTCGAAGCGGCGGCGCTGCCATTTCTTTCCGCAGGGGGTGCAAAGGATGCGCTCACCCTCGTTCGCGCACATAAGTACGCAGCTACTAGCGACCAACTTTCAGAAATTGAAGGCCAGCGTAAATACGCCGCCGTTCATGTCATCCCTTCGCTTCCGGGTAACGTCAACGAGGCCCTCGTCCCGATGCGAGAATGGATGGCCGAACGCTGCGACGCCGTAGTCGCCGTCGGAGGCAAGTGGTATAAGGTCGACCAATCGCGCGCAGGTGTTCCGGCGGAGCTCGAGGAGGCGCTCCTTCGAGGCAAGCCTGGATTCATTGTGGCAGGGTTTGGCGGCGCAATCGAAGGGTACATCAAGGACGAACCCGCTGTGTTTGCCCGCTTACGAAACGGCCTTCCAGAAGCGGCGAACCGCGCGCTCGCGGAGAACACGAACGTCGACGAAGTGATAAACACCATTGTTTCCCAGGTTAAGCTTTTGCCCCTCGTTCGCGGAAGGACTTCGCGTGGCCGGATGTTTCGCATCTTGGCCCTCGACGGCGGCGGGCTCCGCGGCGCCTTCACGGCTGCGGCTTTAGCAAAGTGGGATGAGATGATCGGTGGCGACGGTGGCAACGAGATGGTGAAGAATTTCGATTTGGTCGCTGGAACATCGACGGGAGCCATTCTTGCCGTTGGCTTAGGCCTTGGCCTGTCTTCAAAAGACCTATTGAAATTCTATCGGAGCGAAGGGCCGAAAATCTTTCCAAAGAACCGAGCACTTCGGCATTGGCTGAAATCAAAATATGAGTCTGGAACTTTGCGCGACCGGCTGGAATCCGTACTAGGCACTCGCAAGTTGCGTGAATCTTGCGTCCGGCTGGTAATACCAACAGTGCGAGCGGTTCACGGAGAAGCCGAAGCAATCACAACGCCCCACAGCGCCGATCGAACGGCATTTCGTGACATCTCGGCGGTCGATGCGGTGTTGGCTTCGTCCGCCGCGCCCACCTATTTCGACGACGCAGAGGTCGCAGGCAATATTGCTGTCGAAACATACCTGGATGGCGGAATTTGGGCCAATAACCCTGTCCTGCCGGCTATCGCTGAGGCAGTTCGACATCTCAAGGTTCCGCTCGATCGCATCGACGTATTGAGCGTCGGCACGATGGGAAATGAAGTTGATTTCACGGAGTCTCTGCGCAAAGGGATTGCAGGCTGGGCGCCGTCAAGCGCGGACCTTTTTTTTGCCGCTCAGGAGAGTGCTGCTGCTACGCTGGCCGACACTTTTCTAGGCCTATCTCGCCACCTAAGAGTGAACCAGCAAACGCCAACGCCCATAAAGCTCGACGACATCGACGCTATCGAGGATATGGCCGCGCGAGGCAACAACGTCGCAAAGGATTCGTTTGTGGCGGTTCGCTCCCGTTTTCTTGACGGCTTTCATGTGCCGGACTGGCAATTGGAATTGTAACATGTCCGAAAATAATAATCTGGACAGTGCAGCATCAGCACCCCGCCAGCCACGCCCGCCCCGCGTCTTCATCTCCTACAGCCATGACAGCGCAGAACACAACGCACGGGTCCTTAGGTTGGCCGCTAGACTTCGCGGCGATGGCGTAGAAAGCTGGCTAGATCAGTTCGAAGTAGCACCGCCAGAAGGCTGGCCTCGCTGGTGCACACGCCAGATCTTGGAAGCATCCTTTGTCGTACTCGTTTGTACAGCCGATTATAATCGCCGTTTTCTCGGTCTGGAAAAATTCGGTCAAGGACGGGGGGTCAAGTGGGAAGGCAAGGTGATTCAAAACATCTTATACTACTCAGAAGTAAGCGCCGGCTTTATCCCGATAATTTTCTCAAAGTCCGACGAGTCAAATATTCCACCCACCGTCAAAGAGGCATCTTGGTTTCTCCTCGACGACTCCTTCTCGGGCACCTCCTACGCGGAATTGATTTCCCAGCTGACTGCTGGGAACGCGTTTCCGCCTCTTGCCGTTCCAACGCCATCTTTGAACTACCTACAGCGAGCTGACGCAAGCGTTCCTCACGAAGAAGGGTGGCTGCAATCTGAGAGGATTCAGCGCTCGATAGAGGACCTGAAAACGAGTCAGAAACGACAACACTCCCGAAATCGATTCGCACTTGCTTGCGTAGTCATTCTCCTGACCATCGGCGGCGGGTTCATCGCGTGGAGGCTTTACGGAATTAAGGCAGCGGTAGATGACGGTCGGGCGCTAACTAACGAGACTCGTCGCCTCGTGATCGACCGTGGAATGACTGATGAGCAAGCCAGAGAGATTATCGCGACAAAATACGGGTTAAGCCGCGATCAAGTTGATGCAAAACTGAAAGAATTTAACAGTGCGGCGAAGCATGGCAACACCAAGGACAGGCTCGATTCTGCTAGAGCGGCTTTCGCCGACAAGCGATACGCGGACTCGGCGAAGCTAGCTGAGTTCGTGGGACGTGACTTCGCAGACACACGGCAGCAGAGCAAAACAGTGCAACCTGACGAAGCTGAAGTTGAGCGAGAGGCTTGGAAGCTTGCTGCCGACAGTTACCGAGCAGAGCGACGATATCTGGACGAAATCGATGCGCGTCGTCGCTTGATTGATCTTTACGGGGGCGAACAGAATCCGGCTGCCGACGATAAGCTCTGGCCGTGGCTCGAAGCGAACTCTGAGTTGGCGTATGTCACGGCTTTGGCTGGTGAACTCGGTGGGGGCCGCGCGAAGATTGATTTTGTTTTGGCCAGAGCAGAACCGGCGCTCGAGACATTCAGACATGCCAACGCAGCTGCTCCAAGCCCTACGAGCGATTCGGATCCACGAGTTCTCTATATTAGTTTCCGAAACATCCGCAGCTTAATTGCGCGGTGGCAAGGAGACCCGCAGACGCAACTGAAAGACTGCGTTTTCGTTTGGGACGCCTCCAAGGAGCTTTACGGGTCGATTCGGGATCGAACGCTGAGTGCGGGTACAAACCTCGCCTTGGCCTACAGTGAACAAAGACGCTTCGATGAGGCCCTGACAGTCGAGCAACAGGTTATTGACATGTTGACGCAGACGCGGGGCTTAAACGATCCAGAGACCCTTCAAGCGCGTCTGAATCATGCAGCCACTTTGCAGGAAAGTGGGAAAGTTGCTGAGGCTCTAGTCGAGCAGCAAGCGCTTGTTAAGCCACTAACGAATGTTAGCGGTCCCGACCACGCTGCAACCCTCAATGTTCGACACAACATTGCAAACACTCTTCTCATCCTCGGGCAAGCCTCAGAAGCAGAAAAGATGCATCGGGAGGTGCTCGCCGCACGCATTCGAATATTCGGACCTAACGCCGCAGACACACTCCTGAGCCGACTTGGGTTGGCGAATGCACTCCATGCGCTAGGCCGATTTCCGGAAGCAGAAAAAGAGGCTCGTATAGTCGTTACCAATTTCGAGGCGCAGCCAGGGCCTGAACACCAATGGTCTATAAAGGCACGCGTGGCGCTGGTATCTGCCTTGATGGCGCAGCAGCTGTGGGATGACGCGGAGCCGATTCAGCGAAGGAGTGTCCAAGTGTTGGAAAAGGTTTCGGGCAGCGACAAAGCTGACACGTTAGCCGCCAGAAACAATCTCGCTCTAATACTGACTGGACTCGGCCGATTCTCCGAAGCGGAAGATGAGCATCGCACCGTTCTGGACAAGCGAGTGAAGACGCTTGGCCCAAAGCATCCGGATACTCTTTCCTCCGAATTCAATGTCGGCAACATACTTGTCCGCCAGCTGAGATTTCCTGAGGCCGCCTCCGTGCTGGATGAGGTCCGCAAATTACGTGGAGAGGTTCTCGGTTTTGAACACCCGAAGACCGTCGCGACCCAGTTGCTGCTTGCGTCGGTACTATGCGAGAGCGGTGAATTCGACCGAGCCGAACTCTTATTTAAGGAGGTCATTTCCCATGTTCCGGCCTTAGCTGAGCAGCAACGCATTGCAGCTAAGCAAGGACTAGAGGGCTGTCTTTCAAAACGGCGTGAGCCGATCGGACGTTAGATGTTTCTGTACTCTGCTTGGAACAAGTGGACGCGGTCGATCATCGATTGCAGAAGCCGCTCGATGTCGCAAGCGGCGGCGGGTTTTGACTCCCGTGCGGCCCCGCTTGGTCGGGCTTTGCCCTGCGCTGCGCGCAGTCTATGTCGGTCGCCCCAACTCCCTCCATTCACCGGGACGCCGATCGAGAAGACGGACACCAATCGCCGATCGTCATAACCGGCAGCGCTCGGACGATCTGACCGTCAGGCCCACTTCCAAACTCACTCCCGTTCGAAGACCGTCGCCAAGCCTTGTCCTACCCCGACGCAAAGCGACGCGATGCCGCGCGAGGCGCCGGCGCGAGCCATCTGGTGGATCAGCGTCGTGGCCAGGCGGGCGCCGCTGCAACCAAGCGGGTGACCGATCGCAATCGCGCCGCCGTTGACGTTCAATTTTGCGTTGTCGATGCCCAGCTCGCGCTGGCAGGCGAGGGCCTGCGC
>JBBSPM010000033.1:0-49142 GCA_038258815.1 Chthoniobacterales bacterium | reverse complement strand
GTTTGGGAAGGGCCTTCGGCCCGGGGGCGGGCCGGCTCCATCGTCGTGACGACAGTGTGGAATTGGATGGCGCGAGGGAGCGTCAGGAGGCCGATGATTTCTCCCCATCCTACTCATAATCCTGATCTTACTCCTAATCCTCTTGGGTGGGGCGGGATTGGGATCAGGAGTAGGAGTAAGATTAAGAGTAGGAGTAAGAGGAAGAAATGAACGTCGCCCTCGTCATGTTCCTCGGCTTCGTCGCCGCCACTCTCGTCATCACCTACCTGAGCGCGAAACGCTCCAGCGGCTCCAGCGCCTACTTCGCCGCCGGGCGCCGCATCACCGGCTGGCAGAATGGCCTGGCCGTTGCCGGCGATTACATGAGCGCCGCCAGCTTTCTCGGCATCGCCGGCATGATCGCGCTTAATGGCTACGACGGCTTCATGTATTCCGTCGGCTTCCTCGTCGCGTACCTCACCGTCCTCATCATCGTCGCCGAGCCCCTGCGGAATGCCGGCAAATACACCATGGCTGACGTCCTCGCCTACCGGCTCAAGCCCCGGCCCGTCCGCGCCATGGCGTCGCTCGCCACCATCACCGTCTCCCTCTTTTACATGATCGCGCAAATGGTCGGCGCCGGCACACTCGTTAGGCAACTCCTCCCCGGCGTCACCTTCGAAATGGCCGTCGTCGGCGTCGGCGTCCTCATGGTCGTCTATGTCGTCTTCGGCGGCATGCTCGCCACCACCTGGGTGCAAATCATCAAAGCCGTTCTGCTCATGAGCGGCAGCATCTTCCTCAGCGTCCTCGTCATGGCGAAGTTCGATTTCAGCCTCGTGAAATTCTTCAGCTCCTTAACCGCGATCACCTCCACCGATGCCACCGGCGCCACCGTCACGCGCAATTTCCTCACGCCCGGCCTCCTCTTCAAAAACCCGCTCGATCAAATCTCGCTCGGCCTCGCCCTCGTCCTCGGCACCGCCGGGTTACCCCACATCCTCATCCGTTTCTACACCGTGCCCGATGCGAAAACGGCCCGCGCCAGCGTCGTCTGGGCCATGATCTTGATCGGCCTCTTTTACATCATGACCACCTTCTTCGGGTTCGGCGCCGCCAGCCTCCTCGGCCCAGACCACATGAAGCTCCACGGCGGGACCAACATGGCCGCGCCCGAGCTCGCCCGCTTCCTCGGCGGCGACGTCTTCTTCGCCTTCATCAGCGCCGTCGCCTTCGCCACCATCCTCGCCGTCGTTGCTGGCCTAACGATCAGTGCCAGCACCAGCTTCGCGCACGACTTCTTTACTAATGTCATCCACCACGGCCGCGAACAGAAACCCGGCGAAGAAGTCCGCGTCGCCCGCATCACCGCCTTTGTCGTCGGTGCCGCCGCCATCGGCATCGCCATGATCCTCGGGCCGAAGGTCAACGTCGCCTTCCTCGTCGGCCTCGCCTTCGCCGTCGCCGCCAGCGCCAACCTGCCCGTCATCATCTTCTCCCTCTTCTGGAAACGCTTTAACACCACCGGCGCGGTCTGCGGCTTGGGCGTCGGCCTCGTCTCCAGCATCGTCATCATCGCCATCAGCCCCGATTTCATGACGAACCCCATCTTCCCCTTGCGCAATCCCGGCATCCTCAGCATCCCGCTCGGCTTCCTCGGTGCGTTCATTGGCACCTTCCTCAGCCGCGAACCGGAGGCGGAAGCAAAGTTCGACGAGCTCAGCGTCCGCGCGAACACCGGCCTCGGCGCCGAGAAAGCGACAGTGGAATAGGGGAGTTTGCCCTTTATTTCCCAAGTCCCCTCGTTCCCAAGTTGCACTTGGGAGCGGCCCTCTCCGGAAGCTGCGCTTCCATCGCCAGCGCGGCTTCGGCGCTCTCCCCAAGCGAATCGATTTGCACAAAGCGAAGCCCAGCTTCGGAATGACACCCATTTCCAAGTGCAACTTGGAAACGAGGAATGCTGCGCCTGATCTCAAACTCGAAGCGCAACTTGACGAATCAGCTAAATTAGAAGCAGCGATTTCGCCAAAACCTGGCGCAATCAATCTTCATCCGTGAAACTGAATTTCGATCATCTGCAGCGTTGCAGCCAGACCTTGAACCGATCGCTGCAATCGCTCGCGCAGACAGCCCCGGGCAGCATCGACTACGAGGTCTTTCGCAACGCAGTCAAGAGCTTTGAACTCACGCTCGAGACCGCAGGCAAACTCCTGCGCAAATGCCTCAAGCAATACGTCGGCTCGCCGCAGGCGATCGACGGGCTCGTCTTCAAGGACGTGCTCCGTCACGCCGCCCTTCACGGCTTATTGAGCGCGGAGGAACTGGAGCGATGGCTCCTCTATCGCGATTCGCGGAATGACACCGCGCACAACTACGGCGAAGAATTCGCCGAACAGACGCTTCAGCTCATCGCCCACTTCAAAGAGGACGCGCTCGCGCTTTACGAAACCCTCCGTCAGAAACATGGCTAACCCCGTTCTCCATCTTCCAGACCGACACCTTGAGCCATTGCGCCGATTGATCGCCGCGCATCTTCCCCAGGAAGAAGTCTGGGCCTACGGCAGCCGGGTCAGCGGGACCGCGCACGAGACCAGCGATCTCGACCTCGTCGTTCGCCATCCGGCGGATTTGAAAGTGCGGCAAGGCCCGACTTTTTGGGATTTGAAAGAAGCCCTCAGCGAAAGCAACCTGCCGTTTCTGGTCGACCTCCTCGACTGGGCCCGAGTGCCAGCCACTTTCCGTGGAACCATCGCTCGGCAGCACATCATTCTTTACGATCCCGAGCTGCACGCCCATCTCAGCGCGCCATCGGCTCTGCCTGTGGCGCTGAGCGTAAACGAGCGCCCGCCCCGCTACGGCAAGTGACGGGTGCGACGTGATTTGGAACGCGATGCTCTCGTTTGTCATCCCGAGCCGCGCAGACGGTCGAGGGATCTCCCGGACGGCTGCCGATTATACAAGCGCGATCGACGTCGCCGAAAGATCGAAGTCCGTTTGCTTCTCTCTCTCTTTCCCTCGCTCCCAAGTTGCCCTTGGGAGCGGCCCTCAGGAAAATTTGCGTAATCTGTGGACCAATCAAGAAGTTGCGTCGCCGCTGGGCGCTACGGTTGCGCCATCAACCCGCGACCGGCTCAAAGAGTTCACTGTTCGTGAAGACGATATCGTTATCGGCAGACGAGGAGAAATGGGACGCTGTGCTGTCGTCACGCCGGAGATGAATGGTTGGCTCTGTGGAACCGGGTGTTTCGTGATTCGGCTGAAGCCCAATTGCGAAGCACGCTTCGCGTTCTTCCAAATCGCGTCTCCAAAGGTGAAGGCATATCTCGAAGAACAAGCGGTTGGAGTGACGATGATGAATCTGAACCAAGGAATCTTGTCTTCGATTCCAATGCCCCTCCCACCCCTCGCCACGCAGCAAGCCATCGTGGCCGAGATCGAAGCCGAGCAAACCCTCGTCGCCGCCAACCGGGAACTGATCGCCCGCTTCGAGCAAAAGATCCAAGCCACCCTCGCCCGCATCTGGGGCGAGGAGCCTATCGAGACCGCACCCAACAACATTGTCGCGCTCCCCGATCCCAGCGAAGAACTCGCGCGCGTGGCTGAAGATTCTCCATTGTACCATTGATACACCTGATTGGACTGGCACGACGATTGCGACGAAGATGATTGACGCTCGCGGTCATGAAAGAACCTTTTCTCCAACCACGATTCGACGGAAAGCGCTTCGAAGAGCATACGCTCCCGTTGGACGTCGCGCGCGACCTGGCCTCCTACGAAGTGCTCATAATCGAGTTGGCCAAGCGTCTTTATCTCGACGCCAACCCTAGTAGAAAGCGAGTTCCGAAGGGATTTGAAGCCGGTTTTCATTTGCATCTTGAGCGGATCGATGACGGATGTGCGCGTCCGCTGCTCTCATGGGTGACCGCTGGTGCTCTCTTACTCAGTGGGGGATCAGGAACCTATTTTGACCAGGCACGCGACCTAATCGCCGAATGCATCGCTTCCGCCGATGGGCCGGTGCCGGAAAAATTTCCGAAGGAATTATTGGCTCATTTCAATCAGGTGGGCCGCTCGCTCCAGCCGGGAGAATCGATGGAAATCCCACGGCCAGGACATGGGGACGCGGTTTTAACTCCTCAACGTCGTCGGGATCTTGTGTTGGCTGCCGGGGATTATTACGAAGATAAAGTTGAGCTCGCCGGCACGATCGAGGAAGCTAACTGGAAGACCGAAAGCTTCAGACTTCGGCTGAGCAACGGTGAGGCAGTCGACGTGCCAATGCCCATTTTTTTCCGCAAAGATGCCGGGGAGTATGGCGGCCGAAATCGCTTTCAGGTAACCGTGAGCGGGGTGGGCACCTACGATATCCACGGCAAACTGCATAAGGTGTTTAAGGTTCGGTCGGTAGAGGTTCAACCCGACTATCAAATCGCCGCTCGGTTCGATCAGATCGGTTCACTCGCTGCAGGATGGCATGAGGGGGAGGGGATCGCTCCCGATGCCGAGAAACTCCTGAAAGTTTCTGAAAATCTCGTGGGTCACTATCCAGAGGAGCTGCCGCTGCCCGCGATCGTGCCTAAGCCGGACGGAAACTTGCTTTTCGAGTGGAAAGGACCTGCCGCCGCATCACTTGATCTTCGTTTGGCAGATTCGATCGGAGATTTTCACGCGTTCGGCCCTGATGGACAAGATGTCGAAAGATCGTTCACGCTAACTACAGCTGAAGAGTGGCATGAGCTTTTTGCCTTTCTCCGGCCACAAATCGTTGGAGAGGCCGCGTGACGCCCGCCACAATCCTTCTCCGCCAGGTCCATCCAACTTTCGCGCCGGATGGAGAGTTAACGAGTCAGGCCTTTTTCCCATTTCCCAAGGATGAGGGAAAACTATCCGTTTACGATGGCGACCAAATCACCGCACCAGAGGCGCACAAACACTATACGACTGTTTTGAAATACGAATCGGTTGGAGTCTGGGGAGTTTCAGGGCAGGAAGTTTCCGAGATCGGATTGGTATCCATGGCATCGTGGCGGGAAGATTCTCCCGCGCACGCGCATATAGACTTCGAAAATCGCGACGAAAGAAGCTGTCGAAAGTTCGCTAAAAAACTGAAGGCTGCCGCGATAACTCGTGGTTGCTTATATGCACCGTAATTCGCTCAGTGCGCATGCTTCATCCGCTTGGTCCGCGCGCCGCCCCGACATCCTGACTCCTCGCCTGCCCGCGCTCATCGGTTTAGCATCCGTGTAAGCCCGATGATTCGAGAGCCGAGCGAAATTGTGAAGCTGACCTCAATCCTTTCGGCTGGCCAGCCGAGCTGCATGGCATCCGTCGCCGCCGATTCGAACTCCCAAAGGAACTTGTCACGTTCGCCCGAAGTGGAGTGCTTCATTTGGTAGATCTGCGGGGGAGACGGAAACCTTGTCCGCCGCCTGATTTCCCGATAGCGTATGCCCGTCGACACGATTGATCCTCTTTTTACGATCCGGCTGACTGGCGAGGGCGTGCGGCCGCACCTGATCCCGGCGAGCGATCTCGCCGAGCTACTGGTGGCGGCTGAGCAGACGGTTCTTGCCCTCGCCGGCCGCGAGCACCCCGACGCAGCCGACGAACTCGTGGTCGGCCTGACGAAGGTCGAGGACGCCAGCATCAGCTTCGCTTTCACCAGTACCCACCCCGGTATCGCTCTAGCGATCTACACAGAGCTCGTGACCTCGGTCGAGAATCGACTCTTCAAAAGTCTGCCGGCTCGCAGCCTCGAAGGCTTGCGCACCCTGACAGGGTTTGCGCGTGAGCATATGGGGCACACTCAATTCTGGAATGGGCAGGGGTCGCAGCCGCTGCTCGATCTGGCGCCGGATTACGCCATCGGTGTCCCACCTCCTGAGTATCAGAGGGGCGAGACGACGCTCTACGGGAAGATCGAGCGCGTGGGAGGAGTGCGGCCACGCGTGCGTCTTCGGGTTTCGCAGCGGGAAGTTGTCTACGGGGACATCTCCGAGGAGCAAAGCCGGATTCTCGGCGCGAAACTCTACTCGGATACGGCGCTGCGCGGTCAGGCTACCTGGGATGCTAACGACGGTTCGGTGGTCTATTTCCGTGTGGAAGAAATTCTCGACTTCGAGCGCGGCTCCGTGCAGAGCGCGTTCGATGAGCTGCGGGAGGCCTCGGGAAAGGCTTTCGATGAGATTGAAGATGTGGATCTTTTTGCCACGCGAATCCGGGAGGGCGATGAGCCGTGAGCCGGGCGTGCCTGGATAATCACATTCTCATCTGGGGAATTCGCGGGGTGGCGGCCGTGGTGGTCGCGGAGTTCCTAGCGGGAGTGCCCAGGGCGCAGCACACGGAGCTTCTCAAGGTGCTAAGTCGTCGGTTTCAACTTCCGCCCTTCGATGTGCGTGCCGCCGCGGTCGCCGCCGGGCTGTGGCGCGATGCCGCGGAACGCAGCCCTCATCTGCGCGATCAAATCCGCGAGGCTTTCCCCGGAACATCGAGAACGAAGATCAAGGCGGATATCCAGATCCTCGCCACCGCTCTCGCCCGCAATACCGACATTCTCTACACGCATGACAGCGCCCTCCGCATGATGGCGGAAGGCCGAATCGAAGTGAGAGGGCTGCCGCCAGCGCCGCCGACTCAAGTCGAGTTGCTTCTGTAGCCACTGCGTAGCCGCCGCAGCGGGCCACTCTGCACGCCACGCTGGAATCTATGAAGGCGGGTTGACGTGTCTGGAGGGCGCCTCGACACAGCGAGGCGGCTACATGGGCCAGCGGAATCTCAAAGCTGAGAATTGGCTTTCGAATTCGCTCCGGACCGAGGGCTTGCAGTTTATCAAGCCGTTGGGTATCAAGAGGCATCTATGATTACTAGATCTGGGCTCAGAATGTGGACGGCGCGAGGAGAAACCGCCTTGCGCGCGCCGACGCGGAAACCGGGAGGGGGCACACGATGAACCTCCTGTTGTGGATCCTGCAGGTGCTCGCCGCGCTCCTCTACGGAGCGTCGGGCGTCATGAAGGTCTTTATGTTCGACAAAGTAAGCGGGGATGTCCCGTCCTTTGGTGCGCTGCCGCGGGAAGCATGGATGGCCCTGGGCATCCTCGAACTCGTCTGCGTGGTCGGGCTGATCGTCCCCGCCGCCTTGCATTGGAGGCCGGCGCTCACGGTGGTGGCCGCCACGGTCCTGGCGCTCGAGAGCCTCGTCTTCATCGGGGTACACGTTAAGTACGGCGAGATCACGCCCATTATCATGAGCGGCGTGCTAGGCCTCCTGATGGCGTTCATCGCCTACGGCCGGATGTTCCTGAAGCCGATTTTGTAGCCACTGCCTGCCCGCCGCGGCGGGTCACTGCGTTGACGTGTCTGGGGAACGCCTCGACACAGCGAGGCGGCTACATGGGCGAGAAGCGCGAAACGCACGCGCTTGTCATCCCGAGCCGCAGAGACGGTCGAGGGATCTCTCCAACGGTCCTAGCTAGATTGACCCGCGTTATCGACAGGGCCGAAAGATGGAAGACCGATCGAGTCTTTGCTCCGGTTGTGAGTCGCATGCTGGTGGAAGCGTGGATTGCATTGGCGAGATCCCTCGACCGCGCTGCGCCGGCTCGGGATGACGAGCGAGCGCGCCGGGGACTGACACGTCGGAGGACTTGATCGAGGCCATGACGCGGTCAACCCAGCTACACCCGAAGCCAGCTCCGAAAGCCGCGAGCGCTGTAGTAAGATTGCGCGCCGTTATGGCAGATGAAGACGCGGCCGTAGCGGCGATCGCCGAAGAGGGCGCCGCCGAGCTTTCTGATCTCGGGGGGCGTCTTGACCCAGGTGGTGGTTTTTAGGTCGAACTCTCCGAGCTTTTGTAGCTCGTGATATTGTTCTTCGCTCAAGAGATCGACGTCCATGGAAGTGGCCATGTCGATGGCGGTGTTCTTCGGCCGATGCTCTTTGCGGGATTCGAGGCCTTCGCGGTCGTAGCAGACGGCGACGCGGCCTTTCGGGCTTTCCGGGGAGCAATCGAAGAAGATGTATTCGCCGGTCTTCTTATCCTGGCCAACCACGTCTGGTTCGCCGCCGGTTTCTTCCATCTCGTGGAGTGACCAGAGTTTTCCGGCGTTGGCTTCCAGCCGGGCCTCCACTTTTGCCCAGTCGAGTCCCTGGTGGCGGGGCATGTTTTTCTCGAAACGGGTTTTCAATGTCTTATACAGCTCCTCGCGTTGTTTCGCGGAGAGTTCCTTTTTTGTTCCGGTGCTTTTCATAGAGGCTTCTTTTTGGGGTGTGGAGAATTGATCGAGATCAGGCGGATTGTTTGGAACGGCGATCACGAATCACCAACCAAATTTTCCGTGCCGAGAAGAGCAGGACCTGACTCAGGACAGCCGCTCCATATCCATAGAGCTGATAGGCTCCGAGCAATGCCGCAACGCCAATGATGGCGAAGAGTGGGCCGGCATACATCCACAAGCCCGAAAGGACAATGATGGGAACAAAGACAAAGCGAACGGCCCCGGCGTATTCCTGAACCTCCGCCGCGGGGCCGTAGATGTAACCGAATATAGGTATGGTGACGATGATGTGAATCCAGCGAAGGATCGAGCGTTTGGTGCCTTGGTTCATGATGTTTGCTCTTTTGCTGGATGAAGGTCTCGACCGTGTTCTTAGCTGTTCTCGGCCGCTCGGTCTGCGAGCACGGCGGAAAGTTGTCCGAGCATTTTCGCCCAGCCGAACTCGGCCCCTTTTAACGCCTGATTGCCAAACGGGTGAGAGAGGTCGAAGCCGGCGTGCTCGAAGAAGAGACGTGTGCCTGTGCCATCAGGCTCGAGACGGAAGGAGACGCGGGTATCGACGACTGGTCCGCCAGCCGACCATGAAAACACAAGGCGGGTGGGCGGTTCACACTCCAGCACTTCGCAGTGCACGGTGAGGCCTTCGAAATTCATCGCCGGATTTGGCGGGACGCGGAAGGTGAAGCGATGACCGAGGCGCGGCTCGAAGTCATTCGGGAACATCCACTCGGCGAGCGTGGCGCTTTCGGTGAGTGCCTGCCAGACCTGCTCCGGCGGTTGCGAAAGCTGAAGCTCTCTCTTGATGGTGCGACTCATTGTTTGCGGCCTTTCGATAGAGTCTTCTGGAGACGCTTCAGGCGATCGTCCCAGAAGCGCTCGTATTGTGCGATCCAGTCGCGGACGGGGCTGAGGCGTTCGGGGACGAGCTGGTAGCGGCGTTCGCGGCCGTGGCGTTCCTCGGTCAGGAGGCCGGCATCGAGGAGGATGCGGAGGTGCTGGGAGACGGCTGGGCGGCTCATCTCGAAGTACTCCGCCATGGCATTGACGGAATGGTCGGCCTCCGTGAAGAAATCGAGCATGAGGCGTCGCGCGGGATGGCTGATCGCCGCGAAGACGTCGGGTTCGCCATCGGCACTCATGACCATGCCGGCAGTATGCGTAAGGAAAGCCTTACGTGTCAAGAGAGTCGGAGGACGGCCTTCCAGGCTGTCTCGGCCGGCGGGGATCCTGCCTGCCTTCTGGGGGATCGCCAGGCTGGAAGCCTGCCGGCCGAGACAGCCTGGATGCCTGTCTTCCGGTGACAGAACGCGGCATCATCGCTATGGCTAGACTATGTCTTTGTTTCGTCTCGCGGCGGTCATCTCTCTTTTGTTTTGCCTTCGTCGCTAGTCCTCGCTGCGGAAAACGACGCCCACCTACGAACTCGAAGGACTCGCCAGAAACAGCCTAAGCAAAGTGCCAAAAAGATGCATTTTGTAGTTGTATTTGCAGCAATAAGCGGCGTATCATCGCGATATGAGAATCAGTGTCGAGATTGACGAAGCCATTTTGCGGGACGCGATGGATTTGACCGGCGAGAATAATCGGAGTCCGGCTTTGGCCAAGGCCGTGACCGAATTTGTGCGGCGGCGAAAGGCAAGGGAATTCGGCAAGCTCATCCGGGCCGGGGCATTCGATTACCCGAGCATGGTCGCGGAAGAGTTGCCCGAATCCGAGAGCGACCCGGGCAATCCGGTGCCGCCGCTGATCGAGGATTGAACCGGTGGTTCTGGTCGATTCTTCGGTTTGGATCGAAGGCTTTCGCCGCCAGGGAAGCCTTGAGGTCAAGGTAGCACTAGAAGGTTTACTCGAGGCGTACGAGGCGCAATGGTGTTCGCCCGTGCGCCTCGAAGTGCTCGGCGGCGCGCGCGCCTCGGAGCGGGCGCGACTCGGCCGGCATTTTTCCGTCATCCCCTATCGGGTCTGCAGGGAGAAAGATTGGGACCGGGCGGTGGCGCTGGCCTGGCGAATTCGTGATCGAGGCCTCACCATTCCATGGCTGGATGTCGTGATCGCGGCCCTGGCGCTACACGACGAAGTGCGGCTGTTCGCGATTGATGCCCACTTTCGCGACCTGGCCGCGATCACCGGGCTGCGCCTGTATGAGGCTGGGCATGGCGGTTCGTATCAGCCCGATGAAACGGGGTAACCGAGCCGGCTCAAGTCGGGCCGCGCGAGCTGGAGCTTCTCTGGAGGTGGCTGCCCGGAGTTTGCTGCCCATCTGCAGGAGTATCTGGAAGGGACAAACCCGCTTCTACCGGGTGATCGTTTGCGCATTACGCTCTACTCCACCACTCCCGGCGGAACTAGTTCTCTCCTCACCTGGACGAGCACGGCGTCGCGGCTTTGTCAGATCGAGGTCAATCCGGATTTGTTGCCTAACCATTGGTCGAATGATCCGACCTTCGGGATCATCACGCCGGATGTGGAGGCAACGACTTCGCGCAATGTGACGGCGAGCGCGGCGAGCAAGCGCTTCTATCGCGTTCGCGCAATTCGGCCGCTGTTGCCTAGGGCCACGCCGCAGGACTAGAGAATTATTGGCGCATCCTTCGGCGTGAGGGCGCGCCGCTCGGCGTGAGCGTAGCGACGATCGGTCAATGGCTGAGCGTGATCGAGACCCCGGCGCAAATCCTGATCGTCCCCCCGTTCTTTGAGAACCTGGGCAAGCGCTTGATCAAGTCGCCGAAAGTATTCATCGCCGACTCCGGCCTGGCTTGTCATCTGCTTGCGATCGATTCGGCCGCGGAGCTGGCGAAGTCGCCCTTCGCCGGTGTGCTCTTTGAAGGATTCATCGCCGCCGAGATCGTGAAAGCGCAACTCAACGCGGGGCGGCGCCGCGAGCTTTGCTGCTTCCGGGATGAGCAGGGATTAGAGGTGGACTTCGTAGTTCCCACCGGTAACGGGGGCGTCAGGCTGGTGGAGTGCAAAGCCGGCCGCACGGTCACTCCGGCGATGGCGCGGCCGATGCAACGCCTGGCCGAGGCGTTCCGGAAGAAGCGTGGCAAGAAATTCGCCGTGGAAGGATTCCTGGTTCATCAGGCGCCGAAGGCGGGGTCAGGACGCCGGCGGTGGCGCCGGGAGTGCGCGCGCTGCCGTGGCAAAATTTCCTTGAGCTTTTGTGAGGGAAATGCCCACGTGGCGGGTTCCAGCAGTGTTCGCAGGTTTAGGTCGTGCGCCTTGGCAGACTTACATAGGCCTCGAGATCGTCCGACTGCGGCAGGTCCCATTTCTCGGCGAATCGATCGCAGTGGCGGAAGGGGTGCCGAATCCGTCGATGCTGGTCGGCCAGATTGCTTTGTTGTTGCTCATGATTTTCATCGCGGATGCGACGTTGAGTGTGTGGCGGCGTGGGGAGCGCCGAAGGGCTGTTATGGTGGGAGGCAGTATTCTGTTTTTTTGTCGGGGCGGGGACGGTGCAGGCGTTGTCGGTTCACTGGGCAGGAATTCCGTGGCCGTTCACCGCGAGTTTGTTCTACGCGGCCGTGGGTCGTCGCGATGGGGTACGAGTTGAGCGGTGAAGTGCTACGGGCGGCCGAGCTGGCTCGCGGATTGCGCGAGAGTGACCAGCGGATGACGTTGGCCGCCGAGGCGGCCCGGCTGGGGATTTGGGTTGGTCAATGGCGGAAACACTTTGCGCCTGACCGATTTCCAAACCGTCGCTCCCACCTTCAGCAATTGGACGAGTCGCTACAACCTGAGCGGTGCCGACGTCGAGCCGCTGGCGGATCCAAACTTCAACGGCAACCCGAACCTGCTCGATTACGCCCTCGGCCTTGACCCGACCGTCGGCGGACCGACTGGCATCACGACCGGGACGGTGGAAGAAAACGGCCAGAAATATCTCACCCTTTCCTACACCAAACCAACCGGAGCCGAAGCGCCCACCGACATCATTTATCAACCCGAACGCGCGACCAACCTGACGCTCGCCGATTGGTCCTCCTCCGTCTCAAAGTGGCCCTGACGCCATGATTACCGCTCCTACGCTTCCGTCCATTTTGCCACGATTCGAGCCAATTTATTGGCCCTCGATTCGCCTCAATAATTTCACCTTCAAGCCTAAATCTTGCTCGAATTAGCTTCGCATAACTCCACTTCTTTAGTAACTTGCCCCCCAGCCCCCAAAAATCATGAAGACGAAAAACTCATTCCTTCTCTCCGTTGCCGCCATCGCCGGGTTCCTGATTGGTCACGCGGCGAGTGCCCAATCCGTTACCACGGAGCCTGTCGGCTTTATCACCGACTCCCTCGTGGGCAACTCGGATACCTTTATTTCGCTGCCCCTCACTCGCCCGGCGGCCTTCGTCGGCGGGATCGCTTCTGCTGCCGGCGCCACCATTTCCGTCTCCGGCAATCCATGGACGGCGAATCAGTTCGTCTACGCGTCCGGTTCGCAGCCAAATCACTACTACGCCTTGATCGGTCCCGCGACTTCGGCCAACCCGAAGGAAGGCCACACTTACCCCATCGTCAGCAACACCACCAGCTCGATCACCGTGGCGCTGGGCCAGGATACCGTGGCCGGCATTCCCGCGAATGCGCAGGTCTCCGTGATCCCAAATTGGAGTCTGAACACCGTCTTCCCCGCCGCGGACGCGAACGTTTCCTTCACTCCCACCACTACCGCCGCCCAATACAAGACGCAGGTCCGCGTGCCCGATGTCTCGGCCAGCGGCATCAACCTGCCTTACACGACCTATTTTTACAGCGACAACGCCGCTCCCGGCGAGGTGGGCTGGCGCCTCGTGAATGATAACACAACCGACCACGGCGACGACGCGCTCCTGCCCGATAGCCATTTCGTGGCCCGTAATCTCAACGGAGCGCCCACCCTACCTCTGGTGAATCTGGGCTCCGTTTTGCAAAAGAAGCTCACCACCCCGCTCGTCACGAGAACGGGCGGACAGCAGGATAATCCAGTCGGCATCCTTCGTCCGCTCGACGTGGCTTTGAATGCGACCGGGCTCAACCTGGCGGACGGCTCTTTCGGGCCTAACGATCAATTACTTCTCTTCAACAATGCGGTCGCGGGCTTTGATAAATCGCCGAGTGCTATCTACGTGCAGACTGCGGCTGCCAACGGCCCCTGGCGTTTGTCCACCGATCTGGTGAATGATCGCGGCAACGAAATCATTCCCGCCGGCACTGGTTTCATTGTGCGCAAGGGCGTCGGCAATGGGCAGCCTGATTTTTGGACGAACAAATTTCCAGTTCAGGCGGTCAGCGCGGTCTCGCGGAAGACGCACGGAACGAGTGGCGATTTCGATCTTCCGCTGCCGCTTTCCGGTGTACCGGGCGTCGAGTGTCGCAGCAATGGTACTTCCTACAAAGTCGTCTTCACCTTCCCCAGCGCGGTCACCTACAGTGGGGCGAGTGTGACCTCGGGCACGGCCAGCACTGCGACACCGTCTTCCACTTCCTCAACTGTGATCGCGGTCGACCTGAATGGTGTCACCGATGTCCAGGCCATCACCGTGACGCTGTTGGATGTGAACGACGGCACGAACACGAACAACGTCGCGGTCCGGATGCGCATCCTGGCGGGCGATACCAATAGTAGCGGCTCGGTGACTTCGTCGGATGTTGCCCAGACGAAAGCGGCCTCAGGCGCGACTGTTGATGCGACGAATTTCCGGCTCGATGTGAACGCGAGCGGCGGCTCGATCAGTTCCTCTGATGTGGCGCTGGTGAAATCGAAGTCCGGCGGCTCCGTGCCCGCGGGACCGGAGGAGGAAGTCCAGGAAAAGCTGACCACTGCGGCGCGCTAGAATTGACCGGCCGGCCGGCGATCTGAAGTCCTTCCCGTGGTCGATTGCGACTGAAGCGCCCGCTTTCGTTTGTAGCGACGGCGCTTTGGTTTACGCCGACAGAGCGTCGTCGCTACCACAGACCACCGCTTTCCTACCGCCACGGCAACACACGCGCCGCTATCGCCTTCGCCGAGCGGCATTGCGATTGGCCTTCCGCTTTCCCGCCAGTCGTCTAAATTCCACGTATGGAATCTCTCCCGTTGATTATCGTCGGTGTCTTACTGCTGGGCGTCTTCGTTCTCTTCGTCATCGTTTTTCGCTTCTTCAACTTCTGGCTCCGCGCGCGCCTGGCCAACGCGCCTGTCGGTCTCTTCAAGATGTTCGGCATGAGCCTGCGCAAAGTGCCCGTCGGTTTGATCGTCGACAACCGCATCACCGCGGTCAAAGCCGGCATCGATATCCCGCCCGAGCCACTCGAAGCGCATTACCTCGCCGGTGGCGATGTGGGGCACGTCATCCTGGCCTTGATCGCGGCAGACAAGGCCGGCATTCCGCTTGAGTTTAACCGCGCCTGCGCCATCGATCTCGCCACCAAGGGGACCGGCAAGACCGTGCTCGAAGCCGTTCGCACCAGCATCAATCCGAAGGTCATCGATTGCCCGAATCCCTCCATGGGGCGGGCCACCATCGACGGTGTCGCGCAGGATGGGATCGGCGTGAAAGTAAAGGCGCGCGTCACGGTGCGTTCCCATCTTGATCGCTTCGTCGGCGGCGCCACCGAGGAAACCATTATCGCCCGAGTGGGCGAAGGCATTGTCAGCTCGATTGGCTCCGCCCCGTCCTACAAAGAAGTGCTGGAAAATCCCGACCGCATCTCCAAGACCGTGCTCGCAAAAGGACTCGATAGCGGAACCGCCTTCGAGATTCTCTCGATCGATATCGCCGACGTGGATGTGGGCGAAAACATCGGCGCGAAGTTGCAAGCCGAGCAAGCCGATGCCGATAAGCGCGTCGCGCAAGCCAAAGCCGAAGTGCGCCGCGCCGCCGCGGTCGCAGTCGAGCAGGAGATGAAAGCGCGGACCCAGGAGATGCGCGCGAAAGTGGTCGAGGCCGAAGCCCTCGTCCCGCAAGCCATGGCCGACGCCTTCCGTTCCGGAAATTTCGGCATCATGGACTACGTGCGGATGAAGAACGTGGAAGCCGACACCTCGATGAGAGAGTCCATTGCCAAAGGCGACAAGAAAACGATTGAAGGAACCTAGGAATTTTAGGCTCCGTTAATGGAAAACTATTATTTCCTCATTCTCGTCGCGGTCGTCGGCGTGATCCGGTGGCTTCTGCAAGCGGCGGAAAACAAGCGAAATGCCGAGGCGCAAAAGCGCACCCAGTCGCAGTCGACCACTGCGCGGTCTTCGCCCGCGCCGGCTCGCGCGGCACCGCAGTCGGAAGAAGAACGCGTGCGAAAGTTTTTCGAAGCCTTGGGGGTTCCGACTCAAAACACTCCGCCGCCCCGAGTTCAACCCCGTCCGGTTGCGCCCAAACCCGCACCGCAGGATCGGAAGTTTCTTCCGGTCGACCCGTTCCCGGTTCCGAGCGGCCGCGCCACCGAAAAATCACCGTCGCCACGAAAAATCGAAGCCGCGCCGCCTCCACTTCCGTCGGTGGTGGTCGCGCCTGCGGCCGAGATCAAACCACTGATCAAACGCGAAACCCGGCGCACTGTCGCGGCCGATCCTTGGGCGATGGCGCCTTCAGGCTTCGACCTGCCGGAGACTGGCGTGGGAGCCGCTCCCGCAAAATCGGAAGCTGGCGGCGCTGCACTTGCAGCGCGGTTGGCATCTCCACAAGGTCTGCGCGACGCCATCATCCTGCGCGAAATATTCGGCCCACCGCTCAGCATGCAACCTCTGGAACGCACGACGAACGGTTAGGGACATCAAGGAGCGCCCTCCTTGGCTAAAGCGAACGCACGACCACACGAACTTCTGCGCTGCGCCCGGTTTCCGCATCTGTCACCTGAAGGCGATGCTCTCCATCTTTCGCCTCAGCCACCACATGGCCGTCCACCTCAATGCACTGCAGCGAATCGCTCGTCCAGACCAGCTTCCCACTGCCAGACGCGACGAGCGGGATCTGACCACTGGAGTGCACATCGGGATCCACCAAGTAAACGCTCCCCGGCAGCGGTGATGTGATGTGCAGCTCCGAAAGAGTCGAGGTGTGGCCGAGTGAATTCTCCGCGCTCGCCAGCCACTCGGAATATTCGCTACCGAGTTTCGCATTCCCATCCGCGTCGTAATCACCCGGTTGTTCCGGCGAAGGAAGATTGTCCGGCGCGAATTTTTCGTGTACCCCGCGCGCGTCGTTTTCTGAAAGCAATTTTCCCGTAAGCGGATGCACCTTACGCTCGACGATCCGTGACGGGGTGGGATACCAACTGGTGCCTCGTGTCGCGTGCAGATGATCGAAAATCCCATGCAGAATGGGACCAGCGCCCGTCACCCCGGAAACCTCATGCATGGGCGCGCCATCGAAGTTGCCCACCCAGACGCCGACGGAAAATTCCGGCGTGAAGCCGACCGTCCAGTTATCGCGGAAGTCCGTGCTCGTGCCCGTTTTGCAAGCGACAGGATAGTCAAAGCGGAGCGCAGAGTTTATCCCGAAGGAAAGAGTGCGGGCGGAGTTATCGCTCAGGATGTCGGCTATTTGCCAGACCAACTCGGGCTTCGAATAGGAACGCGTGAACGTGGCTGCATCCTGCAGAAGACGCCACGGACGAAACTCGCCCATGCGTGCAAGACTGGCATAAGCGTTCGTCAATTCCAGCAACCGCGCCTCGCAATTCCCCAAGGTGAGGCCGAGCCCGTAGACTTCCGCCGGATGGTTCAGTGTCGTTAGGCCGACCGTGCGCAGGCGATCGGCCAGGGCCGGCGCGCCGCCTGCTGCGAGCAACACTTTGACCGCTGGGATGTTGAGCGAACTGGCCAGTGCGGTGCGGTAGCTGACCGGTCCGTAGCAGCGCCGGTTGTAATTCTCCGGCCGATAAAATCCGTCGCGCGCCGGAAAGCTGGTGCGCACATCCGCGATCATGCTGGCGGGAGTCGCTCCGCGTTCCAAGGCGAGGAGATAAGTGAACGGCTTAAGGGTCGAACCCGCGGATCGTTTGGCCCACGCGCCATTCACCTGCCCAGTCTCGGGTGCGAAATAATCGGCGGACCCAATCAGCGCGATCACATCACCGCTGGCGTTATCGATCACGACCGCAGCCGCATCGCGCACATTGTGATCGCGCAACTGCGCGAGACGCTCCCGCAAGATGCGCTCCACCTCTTCGTTCAAGAGCAGATCCACCGTCGTTCTGACGTTGTGCGACCTGCCAAACTTTGATGCATATGCATCAAAGTTTGGTCGCGGTTGCTGGAGCAAAAGTTCCGTAAAATGCGGCGCGCGAAATTGCCGGCGGGCCGTCTGCAGTCGGATGGGTTCTGCGCGGGCTTGCTCCGTTTCGGGCGCGGTCATCCAGCCGTTCTCTTCCATCCGGCGAAGGACGACGACCTGGCGCCGTTGCGCCTTTTCGAGCGCTTGATGCGGATTCAGACGCCGCGGATTGCGCGGTAATCCTGCCAGCAAAGCGGCCTCAGCCACGCTCAGATCAGCGACCGGTTTTCCGAAATAGTAATCGGCCGCGGAAACGAGGCCGATGTTGAGGTTCCCGAAATCAACACGATTCAAATACTCGCAGAGAATCCGGTCCTTCGACCAGGAACGCTCGAGGCGCAGGGCCGTGGCGGCTTCCACCAGCTTGGTGCGCCAGGTGCGAGGGCGGCGATCGGCAATCTTGACCAGTTGCTGTGTAATGGTGGACGCGCCGGAGGTGATGTGGCCGTGCGTGATTCCATTCGTTAGGGCGCGGGCCGTGGCCAGCCACTCGACTCCGTGATGCTGGTAGAAGCGTTTGTCCTCTGCCGCCAGGACCGCGTGAATCACGCGCGGCGGAACCTGGTCGATCGTGAGTTCGCGGCTGAAGCGTTCTTCCACCCGCGATTCGCGCAGCGAAATGCCATTCCGATCCAAAAGGGCAATGCTTTGGATCGGCGGATGCAGCAGTGCTGGTGGCAAAGGGACCAGTCGCAGCACGAGGAATACGCTTCCCGTGGTGGCAAGTGCAACGACGCCGAGCAATCGTAGCACAGGCATCTTGCCTGTGGGGCCATCGGGCGTCCCGCCCGGTGGTTCATTCTGCGGGCGAGACGCCCGCAGTCCCCACAGGCAAGATGCCTGTGCTACGAGGCGGGATGCCTGTGCTATGATGAGCCTCTTCACTCCAGCGGCCTCGCGCGGACCCGCTGCGTCTCGGTCGTGCCGAACCGCTCCGGATGATACATCTCTTCGATCTTGGCCGAGGGCGCGCGCACTTCACCCGCAGCGACGATTCGTGCCAGATAGCGCAGTGTGTGCCGCCCCGGATTCAAGAGATCGACGAAGAAAACCGCGCGATCTTCGCGCAACTCCGAGTGGTCGCTGACCCACTCATCGCCGAGCGATTCTCCTGCCAGCACCTCCTGTGATTTGAAAGCGGGGTTGATTGGCGCCAGGACGCTGGGCAGGGGATCCACGAGCGCGACATAGGTCGCGCGACGACGGCTGTCGACATCGAGTGTGACGAGGACGCGATCACCCACGCGTAGATTCTCTGCTGTCGTTAGGCGACCGTCATCCCCAATCTTTGCGTAGCGTCGGGTGAGTGAGTAACCCTGTTCCTGTCGTGGCTGTTCCAGCGCCTTCGGGCGGGCCGAGACGGTCACTTCCGAGAAAACCTGGCCGCCGGTCTTAGTCAGCGTGACTGGCACTTGTGCGGCGGCCGGTGTGAGCGGGAAGACGCTCGTCGCCAGCGGCGTCGCGGTCGCTAAAGCAAAAGGCTTTGTCGCCTCCGCCCATGACACCGTGCCGGAGGATTCACGCGGCCCGGTCTCCACCGTGCGCAGATAGGAAGCAAGCGCGAGCAGCGACCACGCGTTGCCCTGCGTCGTGCTCCAATGGCCAGTGCTCTGGCGCGCGAAGAGTTCGGTCGCGAGCTGATCGACCTTCGGCGCATGCGAGTTGTATTGCGTCCAGGCGAGAAGCTGGAGCGCGTTCTCGCGGGTGATGGAGCCGAACCATTGTTCGATGTAGGCGGCGTCCACACTCGGGCCCGCGAGAAGTTGCTCGACCAATTGTTTCGGCCCGTTGCTTTCCACCACGGCGAGCGCCACGAGGGCGCGATCTTCGGCGCTGAGTTTGTCGCGCTTCTGATTCAAGAGCACGTGGTAAGCGGGTTCCGCCATCTCCGCGACCGCGAGCGTGTACACAGCGAGGCAGCGATCCGACAAACCGTAGCCGGTCGAATCCGCGGCCGTCCCGCGCAGTTGATCGCTGAGATATTTGAGCAGGCGTTTGAACTCCGCCTCGGGCACCGCGTAGCCCTGCTTCTTCGCCAGCGCGAGACCCAAGCCTCCGTAGGCACTGCCCCAGAGCATCGATTCGCGTCCTTGCGGCCAATAGCTCAAACCGCCGTCGCTCGTTTGCATGGTGAGCAAAATCGCGATGCCGCCGTTCACGGCCTTGGCGATCTCCGCGTCGGATTTGGCCAGTTCCGGCAGGGTGGCGCGTAGGTCGCGCACTGTCAGCCACGGCAAGATGCTGGAAGTGGTTTGCTCGACGCAGCCGTAGGGATAATGCAGCAACTGCCGGAGCGATTCGCGCAGTTCGCCGATCCGAGTATTCGTTAGGCTGACCGTCACTTCGCCGGTGCCTTCCGCGATTTGCGGATCGGAAATGCGGAGGAGTTCCGCGGTGTCGCCTTCGACCCGTTTGGTTTCGACCTGGCGCACGAGCGGCGCGGGGTGGCCAAGATTGATTTTGGCTTCGACGGCGTCGCGCAATTCCGTGCCGTCGGTGGCGACGAATTTCACGCCCCATTTCCAGCGGCTCGCGCCGGTGGCCAGGATCTCGATCGGGAGATCGACCGCGATGGATTGATGCGGGCCGAGGGTGATCTGCTTCGTTCTCTCGGAGGCGCGGACGCGTTCGTCGACTTCCAGTAGGACGTCCGCGGTTCCGCTGGCGTCGGTGGTGTTATGAACCACGGCCCGGAGCACGAGTTTGTCGCCGACATTGGCAAACGCCGGCATGGCCGATTCGATCATGATCGGCTTGTTGATTTCGAAAGCAGATTCGCCGGCGCCAAACTGGCTTTGCTTCGTCGCCGCGACCGCGATGATGCGGTAGCGCGTGAGGCTATCCGGCGCTTTGAATTCGGCGTGAGCGCGACCCTGCGCGTCCGTGCGCACGGTGGCATTCCAGAACGGCGTGGAAACGAAATTTGTGCGCAGCCCATCGAGCAAGGCGGGCCCGCCTTTGCCGTCGCCGATGAGGTAACCTTTGTTCGCGAAATCAGCTTCCGGCGCGTCTTCGCGGAGAAGGGTGGGCAGCGTGAGATAGGTGGAAACACTGAGGCCGCGAGGTTGCTTGAAGAAGGCGAGCGGATCCGGCGTTTTGTAGGCGGTCAGGCTGAGGACGCCCTCGTCGACCGCGTAGAGGACCAGTTCAGCGTCAGCCGCCGGCTGGCCGTCCGAGTCTTTCACCTCGGCTTCCAGAGTGACGTTGTCGCCGGGTCTGGCGGAGGGTGCGGCGGGCTTGATTGAGATCGTGAGCTTGCGCTTCGGTTCGGCGATTTTCAGGCTGGCGTAGCCGATCCGATATTCCGGCGTTTTGATTTTGCGCGGACTTTCGTTCGCGCCGCGCAGGAGCATGACGGAGACGAAGATATTGGGTCCATCGGTCGCTGCGATCGGCACCTGCACGGAGGGCGTGTTGCCGGTTAACGAGACGATGAAACTCCGCAAAACGCGATCGCGCTCCACGGTGACGAGGGCGTCGCCAGCGATCGGAGTTTTGACCAGGAGCGTGGCGGTTTGGCCGGGCTCGTAGTTGTCCTTATCCGGGACGAGATCGATCACGTAGGGGTTCTGATAATTCCAATCCGTCTCCGCTTCGCCCGAGACGTCGAACACCATGGAGGTCAGGACGTCGTGTCCGCCGGCGTCTTTGCCGACGGCCTCGAGCAGATACTCGCCGGGCTTGTCGGCTACGGCTTGATCGAGAGTCGCGATGGCGGGTTTGCGGTTGTCGCCGAGCCCTGGCGCGGTGGCGAGTTCGCGTTCCCACACTTTTTCGAGATTTGGTTTGCTCTCGAATTCGCTGGTGTCGCCCGCGGTGGCGAGGCGGTTAGTCTGCCACTTGATCCGGCTGAGCCGGATCGTGGCGGTGACCGGAGTGTCGAGCGGTTTGCCGTCTGTTTTCACTGCGATCAATTCGATCGGGAGCGGTTTGCCTTCGGCGATAACGGAATCGAAGCGCTTGAGACCAAAATAGTAATCGGAACTGTGCTGGACGAAGGCGCGAGAGGCAGAAACGGTTTGCTGATTCAGATCGGTGACCTCGGTGATCAGTTTCGCGGCGCGGGGCTGCGGCGCTTTCGGATTCACCGGCAACGGCGTGGCGATTTGCGCGCGACCGTCGTCTTTGATTTCAACATCGCCCTGCGCGTTGTATTGCGAGATGCGATCGAGCGCGCGGTTGAGGCGGTAATCGTAGATCGCGTTGTTGAACGCGAACGCGGTTAAACCTTCGGGCGCGAACGGATCATCGCGCGCCACAAGCGACCAGGTGAGCTTCGCTTTCGAGAGCGGTTTGCCCATGAAATATTTCGCCACGATCGGCAGCGCGAACTGAGTGTTGCCGACGGTTTCGGGCGGTTTCGGGATCGTGATCTCGAAGGCGTTTGGCTTGTATTGCTGGACTTGGAAATAGACGACACCGCCCAGCCGTTCGCCTTTTTCGCCCGCAGCGACGACGCGGTATTTGCCGAGCGATCCTTCCGGGAGAGTGATTTCCTGATCGAAGGAACCAAAGTCCGAGAGCGTGACGTCCTTCGTTAGGATGGTCTGCTCTTTCGCGTCGGTGAGGGTGAGCGTGATTTTTTTGCCAACGGGAATCGGCGGTTGATCGTCCTGCGGATCACGGGCGTAGCCTTTCAGGAAAAGTTTGTCGCCCGGCTTGTAGACGCCGCGTTCGGTGAACATGAAAATGCTGTTCGCGGAATTCGGATCGCTATCGTAATCCGAACTCTCTTCGGTGACGCCGAGACGATAGAGCGGTAAGGCATTTTCGCCGTCGTATAACGAGATGAGGTGGGAGTCGTTCTCACTTCGGGCGAAGACCCAGCGGGCGTCAGTGTTTTGGGCGATCTGCGCGTTGCCTTTGTCATCGGTGGTCGCGTCCGCGAGGACGACGCCTTCGCCATCGAGCAATTGCAGACGCAGAGAGGCGATTCCCTTGCCGGTGGCGAGCGAGAAGAGATGCAGAAAAGTGTTGTCGCGATCGCGTTTCCAAATCGCGCCGAGATCGGTCAGTTGGACTAGGGTTTGGGTGCCGACACGCTTTCCGCTCGGCGGCATGGGGTCGACCGATTCTGCGGTGAGGAGGACCGCGCCGGTTTTGTTCGGACCGAGAATTTCATCCCAAGGCAACGTGACGGTTTGCTCGGCATCGACGGCGCCGGTGGATGAAATTTCCTTATCCCAGACGACCTCGCCGGTCAGAGTCTCCGCGTTGATGCGGGAGTATGATTCGTCCGGCAGATCGCGGTTCGGTTCCTGATACTTGTCGTAGGCCTTCACGGCGGCGGGGATGGCTTCGCCTTTGAAGAGTTTCGCGGAAACGTGGACGCGCGGAACGTTGACCGAGAGCAAGCGCATTTCGCGCGTGCCGCCGGCCCATTGATGAGTGGAGAAATCGAGGAAATAGAGACGCGGAGCGATGCGCTCGAAGGCGACTTCGTTCGAATAGGCCTTGTCGAGGGTGACCGGTTCGCGCGCGGGGAGTCCGTTCCTGAGGCTAAAACGGTAGCGCGTGTCGAGGGCGAAATTCCCTTTCAGCGTGACCGTCGTTTCCTGGACCGAGACTTTGAGATCCGATGGTGCGGGCGAGAGCGTGAACCACTTGGCGAATTCTTCGGCGGTCATTTGCTCGGGCAGCGTTTTGTTCAACTCGAGGATCAGGCGTCGGCCGTCGGTGCGATTACTTTCGGCCTTCAGGTTGACCACTTGGAAAGGTTGCACGGTGCCGACTTCGATTTCTTTCGGAGTCGGAAGCGTGATTTTCCCTTCACTGGCGGGCAGGCCGGCATCGAAGACGAGGTGCCAATTGGTGCCGGGCGGAAGTGGTTTTTCCGGGACGACGTAGAGAACGTTGCCTCGCGGGGGCGCTGGCTTCGTCGCGGTATCGTTGGCGGCATTGTCGCTCGATTCGTCGCTATCGGTCGCAGCCGGAAGGTCTTCGGGCTTTTCGCCCCAGATCCCGAGTGAACGGTCGTCGCTTTGGTAGGGCGGGAAAAAGCGCTCACGCTTTTTCGGATCGTCGGCTTGCTCCACGCGCGCTGCCACGCGTGTCCCGGCGGCGTTGACGTAACGGCAATATTTTGTCGCGGTGGCGGCATTGACGTTGGCATTGAAGAGGACGAGGAACCGCGGGAAGACGGTGGCGTTAGAGCGATCGATGTAGCCCACGCCGACGCTGCCTTTCACGCGCATCGGAGGCGTGGCGGCGACTGCGAACAAAGTGACGCGCACGGGATGGTTGGCGGCATCTTTGACGCCTCCGCGGAGCGAGAGCTTGAATTTGGTCCCGAGCGGGAGCACGCCCTCCGGCGCGAAGGTGCCGCTCCGTTTGCTCAGCCAGACGAAACGGCCGGGCACAGAGGGTTCGAGCAGGAGAGGGGAGAAGGGGGCGGGTTTTCCGACATCCTCCGCCGCCACCATATCGGTCGGGAAGCGCAGTTCGAAGGTGCTATTCGGATCGAGCGTGCGCGAGGGGAGGAGAAGCTGGACCGGCGGCTCGGCGGCTCGCGCAGAAAGGTTTAGAGAAAGAAAGAGAGCGAGGAGAAGCGGGCGGTGCACATGAGAAATACGCTCAGAGGCAATGACTTCTTTCAATCATTTTTCGTTTTCGAGAAATGATGGGCGCAGGAGGCTTCGGCCCGGCGGGCTCGCTGTGAGCCAAGGCGCGCTATGATCAGCGCAATTTGCGCTTGCGCGAGGACGCGGATGCGGGACGATTAGCCCGCTATCGCCGGCGTGGCGGAATTGGCAGACGCGCTAGACTCAAAATCTGGTACTCGCAAGAGTGTGTGGGTTCGAGCCCCTCCGCCGGTAGCTGATCTACCGGCCTCCGCGGCCGACATTTCCGGATTGGTCCTGAATGTGACGCAGCACCTCGGTATCACCACCCTTCCGATTGGTATCACGGATGACGGCCCCCTCGGTTCCCTCTTCAACCCACTTACCGCCCATGTTGCTCCCAATCTCCCCGGGCACCCAAATGTAACGTTTCCCGTTCATGACCTTGACGTTGGCGCGGACTTTTTCCATCGCGGGAGCGCCTTTGGTATCGGCCGAAGCAACGACGGCAGAGGTGGACATCACCTGTCCGTTCACCTTCGCCGCCTTACCCATTTCAATGGCGAAGACGACGCGGTTGCCGCGACCGGACGTTTGCTTTGCAGTCCGCGGGCCGGACAACGCAATCTTGAAGCCGGGCGAGTCTTTGGAGGTAAACTCAAAAACATACGAACCCGATTGGAGCGCCGGAGTCGAAAACTTTCCGCCGATGGTGGTTTGACCCTGGTAGACGGTCTTGCCGCTCGACTTTTCTTTGGCCGTAATCTGCACTCCGGAATTAGAGGCGGCCCAACCGGAGGGAGAGAGAAGGAGCGCGCAAACAAAAAGAGGAAGCAAGCGAGCGAACGTTTTCATGAGGAAAATGCTACGACTCCTTCTTCGGCAAGCCAAGCATTAAATCAGAGCAAGGTCTGCGTTAGCTTCGCGATCAGCCCGCCCACGATGACGAGGAAGAAGACGCGCACGAAGCGGCTACCTTTCCGAATTGCCAAGTGCGAACCGAGCGTGGCGCCGATGACATTACTGACGGCCATGGCAGCGCCGATTTTGAATAGAATTTGGCCGGTGGACGCGAAGTAGATGATGGAAGCGAGATTAGTACACCAGTTGATCGCCTTCGCGGAGGCGGAAGCGGAGAGGAAGTCGAAGCCCAAAATACCGACAAAGGCGAAGATGAGAAAGCTGCCCATTCCCGGCCCGAAGAAGCCGTCGTAGAAACCGAGGATCGAGCCGATCAAAATTGCGATCCAGCGCGCTTTGCGAGGTGCGTGTTTCGGTTGATGAATGAGGCCGAGATCCTTCACGAGAAAGACGTAGATCGCGACGAGCACGAGCAGGATCAGGACGAGCGGGCGGAGGATGGCGGGGTCGAGGAGGGTGACGGCGCGCGAGCCGAGGAAGGCGAAGAGGAAGGCCGCGAAGGCGGCGGGGGCAATGGTGGACCAATCGATCGTGACATGGCGGGCATAGCGCTGGACGGCGATGGAGGTGCCAAAGAAGGAGGCGAATTTGTTCGTGCCAAGAAGGGTCGGGAAGGGGACGCCGGGCAGGAGCAGGAGGGCGGCGGGCAATTGGATGAGACCGCCGCCACCGACCACCGCATCGACGAAGCCAGCGGCCATGGAGAAAGCGCAGAGGAGAAGCAAGGTGGTCATGGAGGCTTGTTAGGCAGGAAGGGGACTGAAGTTAACCACGATTTTGCTTTCGGCCGAGGAGGGTTTCCGATAGCTGAGAAAGAGCGCTTATGGAATCGACTTCGAGCGAGGAACCAGAGGGCCGGCGAAAGCTTTCCGCGGCGGAGAAGCAGTGCTGCTTTTCGCTCGCCGATATTCTGGAGGACGAGCTGGCGGGAAGAATTTTACCCGCGGCGGAGCGGACCACGGCGGCGACGGAGCGGGAGCGGCTGGAAGCGATTCAGAAGAAATTGCACGGGCAGCGGCGCGCGGCGCTCTGTCTTTCGGGCGGCGGCATCCGGAGCGCGACCTTCGGGTTGGGAGTGGTGCAGGCGCTGGCGCGGCGCGGCTTGCTGACGGAGTTCGATTATCTTTCGACGGTTTCGGGCGGCGGTTATCTGGGCGGCTGGTTGAGCGCGTGGATCAAGAATTCAGGCCACGACCCGGAGGCGGTGGCGCGTGGGTTGAACAAGGATTTGAGCCAATCCGATGACGCGGAGCGCGATCCGGAAGCGGAGCCGATCCGGCATCTGCGGCGGTATGGCAATTACCTGACGCCGAAGCTCGGATTTTTTTCGAGCGATACCTGGACGCTGGTGGCGACGGTGTTGCGGAATATTTTTCTGAACTGGCTGATGTTGATCCCGATCATCGCGGCGGCGTTGATGATTCCGCGTTTGGTGGCCAGTGTGGCGACGCGGGTGGGGCCTTCGTTAGGCGCGATCGCGGTCGTGCTGGGGCTGGGGCTGCTGGGGAAGCTTTTGGGGACGACTTATTCGGCGCTGGATTTGCCGGCCTGGCGGAAAAGCGGAAAGGACGGGAAGGGGAAGGAGAGCCATCTGACGGATGGCGGGTATGCCTGGTTTTGTCTGTTGCCGCTGGTGCTTTCGGCGCTGGTGATCTCGATCGGATGGTTTTGGTTTTTAGGCGCTTTTCCGGCGACGGCGGGCCGATATTTTCGCTGGGATTCCTTGACGACGGGAGTGATTCGATGGCCGGGCGGGGCCTGGTTTTTTGTCTATGCGGCCATCGCCGCCTCTTTGCCGGCGGGGCTGATCGCGATGGTGATGCGGCGGCGGCGCATTCTGGGGACCTGGCGGGAGCCGCTCGCGATGTTGGTGACGGCGGTGGCGGGCGGGGCGGGGTTTTGGTTTGTGCTGCATTGGATTTTCAGCGGGCTGGTGCCGTATGAATTCAATGCGCAGGTGCTAAATTATCTCTGCTTCGCGCCTTCGCTGGTGCTGCTGAATTTCATGTTCATGAACTTCATTTACGTGGTCACGTTCAGTCGTTCTACCACGACGGAGGATCGGGAGTGGTGGGCGCGTTCGGCGGGCTGGCTCTTGATCGCGGCGCTGGGTTGGGCGGCGGCCAGCGTGGTCGTGCTTTGGGGGCCGATCGCGCTGCAGGTGTTGCTTTATGACAAGACGTGGCTGCGAAATATGGTGGCGGCGGTGGGAGGGGCAACCGGGATCGTGACCGCGCTGCTGGGCCATAATGCGCGGAGCGCGGCGAAGAAAAAGGACGCCGGTGGCGGCGCGCCCTGGCTGGCTTTGGGGGCGATTGTGTTCCTGGTCTTTCTGGTGACTTACATCGCCCTCGGGACGTCCTGGCTGGAGGCCCACGTTTTCCGGGTGGCGACGGAAAGGCCGACGCGGACGGAGTCGGGGCAGGTGCCGGATTTTCGGGCTTTTTATGCGACCACGGTCCTGCAGATGGAGGTCTGGAAAATTCTGATCCTGGCGGCGGCGTTTTGTCTGGCGGGGTTGGTGGTGGGCTTCCTCGTGAACGTGAATCAGTTCTCGCTCCACGCGATGTATAACGCGCGGCTGACCCGCGCCTATCTGGGTGCATCGCGCGCGGGACGGGGGCGGCAGCCGCATTGGTTTACCGGGTTCGATCCGGAGGATAAGATCGCGATGTGGGAGCTGGCGGTGCAGAAGCCGCAGAAGTTATTTCACGTGGTGAACATCGCGATGAATCTGGTCAGCGGGAAGGAGCTGGCCTGGCAGGAACGAATGGCGCAGTCGTTTACGGTCTCGCCGCTGCATAGCGGAAGCTGGCTGGGCGGTTACCGAAACTCGCGCTGGTACGACGGTGGGATCGGCCTCGGCACCGCGATCACGATTTCGGGCGCGGCGGCGAATCCCAATATGGGTTATCACTCCTCGCCGCTGGTCGCGATCTTGATGACGCTCTTCAACGTGCGGCTGGGCTGGTGGGCGGGGAATCCGGGCCAGCCGGGCGAAAACGCGTGGTTTCGCTCGGGGCCGCGCCATGCCGCGCTCCCGCTCCTGGCGGAGGCGTTTGGGTTTACGACGAGTGATTTCCAGGATGTGAATCTTTCGGATGGGGGGCACTTCGAAAACTTGGGGCTCTATGAGATGATCCTGCGGCGTTGCCAGCGCATCGTGGTGGTGGATGCGGGCCGGGATACGGACTACGCGTTCGAGGATTTAGGGAACGCGATTCGGAAAGTTCGGATTGATTTTGGGATTCCGATCGAAATTACGGTGACGTTTTTGGAGCCCAACAAGAAGGGGCAGCACCTGGCCCGTTGCGCGGTGGGCACAATCCACTACGAAAAAGTCGATCGCGAGATGCCGCCGGGGAAGCTGATCTACATCAAGCCGCTGCTGCAGAAAACGGAGCCGGTGGATGTGCGCAACTACGCGAGCGCGCATCCGGGTTTCCCCCATGAATCGACGGGCGACCAGTGGTTTAGCGAGTCGCAACTGGAGAGCTACCGGATGCTGGGAGAGCACACCATCCTTGAAACCCTGACGCAAGCGGGCGACCTGGCGGGGAATCTGGAAAAGCTGTTTGAGTATGTGGAAACGCAGTCCAGCCGGATCGAGGCGAAGCTGAAAGAGCGGCGGGTGAAGATCGTGCGGTTGGAGACCGAGGCGCCGCCGAGCGGGCCGGAGAAACGCCCGCCAGTAATCTAGGATGCGGTGGGTCGGATCCGAGGGCGGCGAGATTTTTTAACCGCAGATTTCGCGGATGACGCAGATGGAGAGTGAAGTTCGCCACGGCATCTTTCTTTCGCTCGGACACAGGTGCATCCGCATGCCGTACTGGAAAGCGCGGCAAATTTACAATGCCGTGCGCGTCGGGGCATTGATCATGGGAGAGTGCTCGGGGGGGGACTTGAACCCCCATGCCTTGCGGCATACGCCCCTCAAACGTACGTGTCTGCCATTTCACCACCCGAGCAGGGTGTGCGCGACTGCGCGGCTCCAAACTTAATCAGGAACGCAGGAAAGCAAGAGAGGAGCTCGGTCCCTATTTCGTTTTGGTGGAGGACTTGGTGAACTTCCAAAGCTGGCCCGAAAAGTCTCCCGACGGAGCCAGCACCAGGTTCTTGCTCTTTCCTCCTTCGTTGACCACGTCGAGGGAAAGAGCGGGGCCTCTCCAATCGGTCGTTAACCGGTGGTAGCCGTTTTTCTCCGGCGAAATTTTCCAGCGTTGCCCGGTAAACGCGCCAGATTTGGCCAACTGCACCTGATTGTTGAGGTTGCCATCGTTGACCACATCGAGGGAGAAGCCGTCGCCCCGCCACTGCGTGGTCAGGCGATAATATCCGCCGCCCAATGGTGTCACTTTCCACAGTTGGCCGGTGAAATTACCCTTCGGGGCCAGATGGACGAGATTGTTCGCATTGCCGTCGTTCACTACATCCAAAGTCTTTCCATCACCCTGAAATTGGGTGGAGAGATAGTAGTAATAGTTTTGATCGAAGACTTGCGCCTGGGCGAGCGATGCGAGCGTGAGGATGATGGCGAGGGTGAGTTTTTTCATTGAATGGTTGTGGAGGGCGCGAGTTACGTCCGGCCGCAAACTTGATCGGGAACGCAGGAAAGCAAGAGGCGAGCGGCCCATGCTCCGTTTCTTGCAGTCATGGTCGCCCGATTCTGTTAGGCTCGCCGGCCATGAACCTCACTCGCACGGCGGTTGCGGTGTTTTTGCTCGGGTGGCTCGTGGCGCCCTCGGTTTTGCGGAGCGATTGCTCGCTCGCTTCGGTCGGCATCGCGCCGCTGAACGATGCCGGGCCTCACTTCTATCAAAACTTCCAGGCCGGTCTCTATCCGCGCGGCGGAAATAGCCGACCGCCCGCAGTCGAAACCGCCGCGTTCGCGTTGGCGAATCAAATCCAGCCGCTCGACACCAGCGGTGTGCCCAACGGCAACGGCAAGATCGTCCTCCTCTCGATCGGCTTGTCGAACACCACCCAAGAATTTGCCAGCGCGGGCACGGGTGCGTTCAAGCCCCGGGCCGATGCCGATCCCGCCAAGAATCCGCGCCTCACGATCGTGGACGGCGCGCAAGGCGGGCAAGACGCCGCCGTCTGGGCCGACCCGAGCAACCCCGTCTGGACCACGGCCGACACGCGGTTGACAAATTCCGGCGCCACGCCCGCGCAAGTCCAGGCGGTTTGGTTGAAACACGCCCGCGCCACGCCTAACAACCTCGGCACTTTTCCGCTCCACGCGCAGGTCTTGCGCGACAACCTCGAGGCCCTCGCGCGTAACCTGCATCAGCGTTACCCGAACCTGAAGCTGGTCTATTTTTCCAGCCGCACCCGCGCCTACACCAACGTCGTCAACGGACTCAACCCCGAGCCGTTCGCGTTCGAAGGCGGCTTCTCGTGCAAGTGGGCGATCGAGGACCAAATCGCGGGTCGCAATAATTTGAACTGGGACCCGGCGCGCGGCCCGGTGGTCGCGCCCCTGCTCTTGTGGGGTCCTTACCTCTGGGCCGATGGCACGAACCCGCGCTCGGATGGATTCACCTGGCTGTGCAGCGATTTGAAGACTGATTTCACCCACCCATCGGTCGATGGTGGTGTGCCGAAAGTGGGGACGCAGTTGCTCGCGTTTTTCAAGACCGACGCCACCACCGCGCCGTGGTTTCTCAAGAGCACCGTCACCGGCCAGCCGCCCACGGTGGACGCCTCCGCCGATGTCACGAACGGGAACGCGCCGCTTGCCGTTAATTTTACCGCCGCCGCGAGCGATCCCGACGGCACCATCAGTAGCTACGAATGGACCTTCAGCGACGGCACCTTCTCCACCGCGCAAAATCCGGCCAAAACCTTCCCCGCGCCCGGGAGCTACAATGCCTACCTCACCGTGGCCGATAACTCCGGCAACGCCGTCCGCCGGTCCATCCCGATCACGGTCAACCTCACCCTGGCCGAATGGCGCAGCATCTATTTCACCGCCGCCGAACGGCTCGATCCGGCGATTAGCGGCGACCTTGCCGATCCCGATGTCGATGGCCTAACGAACTTGGCCGAATACAAACTCGGGACCAATCCGAAAACGCCCGACGCCGGCCTCGTCACCGCGCAAGTGATCGCCGGCCACCTCGCGATCAGTTTCCCACGCGCCAAGTTTGCGAACGAGGCGACGATCACGGTGGAGGCTGCGGACGATCCGCTCGGCCCATGGTCGTCCGGGCCATCCGTGACCGCCGAGCAAACGACTGGCGACGACGGCATCGTCGAAACCGTTGTCGCCACTGATCTAGCGACCGGGGCCTCTCCCCGTTTCACTCGCCTGCGCATCGATCGGCTCGCCTCGCGCGCCTCGAAGACGAAATAGGCCACTCTCCGACTCTCACCAATCTGCCTGCGGCACCTTTGCTTTTTGAACCGCAGATGACGCAGATGAAGAAGACGAGCCGACGGATGAGCCGGCGGATTGGTTCCCCCATCTGCGTCATCTGCAATGCTATTGGGTAAATTCATCGTGGTTTGCGAAGATTTTTTTTCAGGCTGTCATTTTGGTGAGTGCCTTGCAGGCGCAGGCGGTCAAAACCGTGCAGAATCCCGGTGACATCGGCCTGATGTTTTTCCAGAAAAGGATGTGGCGCGTGGTTCGAGGGAGTGGATGGAGTTTGCATGACGCCGTTTTACTCTGCCCCAGCCACGGTCCTTCCATCACAACCATTACGCTTGGATCCACCCGCGCCTTCCCTCGCATCCGCGGTTACACCTTCGGTTGCGGCGGAGCCGCGCTAGGTAATCCGCGGTTAACCCTCTCCCGCCGACGCAGTCCCGCGTCTCCGTGTCCGTTTTATCAGTTGTCTCGCGCTAGCTCACCCTGCAAGGAGGTTGCTGACAATCGACCGGCGAGACGTTATCCTCATGGCCTCGCATGAGCGTCTCCAGATCATCGAACCACGACCGAATCCTGGCGTTGGCGGAGCGGCTGATTTGGTGGAAACCGCCGACGGATACTTTGGCGTATGAAGATCGTCTGCTGGCGCAAGTGATGACCTTCGGAACGTGGGAAGATATCATGGAGGCGAGGCGCTTCTGGTCTGAGGCGCGATTTCGGGAGGCCTTGCAACGTGCGCCATCGGGGGTGTTCGATCCGCGAAGCTGGTCATACTGGCATGTGGTGCTCGACCTCTTGCCGGTGCCGCCACTGCCACAACGGAAGCTTCCCGAAAATTGAAGCCCGTGCTCGGAATTCTGCCCGCGGCGCAGCGAGCTTTCTGGGAGGAAGCGCAAGCTATCCCGGAAAATTTCGTGCTTTACGGCGGGACCGCTCTGGCCTTGCAGTTGGGGCATCGGCAATCGATCGATTTTGATTTCTTCTCGTCCTCTCCGTTCGATCTCGAAGGACTCAAGCTCCCGTTTCTGCGCGATGCGGAAGTCCTGCAGCGTGAACCAAACAAGGCCACGCTGCGGGTGGATCGTGGAGGGCCGGTGATCATTTCCTTTTTTGGGAATCTCTCGTTTGGCCAACTTGCCCGACTTTGCCAGCCGGCTCTCGTGCCGTGAGAAATGGAGGCCGGGTTTGCAACCCGGCCTGGACGGCTGGCAAAGCCGTCCTCCGCTAAACGTCGCGCGCTGCCTCAACCTCTCTGAGTTCGTCATCGCTCGCCGTTACTTGAGACCGGCCAGTCCGACTGGCGTCAGCACGACAGCGCGGAAGACGTTGTTGTCATGGTCGAAAGCCGTGGCTGCGATCTGGCCGTTGTCGTTGATCGCGGTGGCGGCGTAGATGAGGTAGCGCTTGGCGGCCGGGCCGATGAGCTGGTTCAGGTCTTGCATCTTGCCGGCCTGATAAATGAAACCCACTTGTTCGACCGCCTGGTCGAGCGGGAGAAAAGCATAGCCCACCACCTGGCCGTCGCGATTCACGCCGAAGGCGAAACTCTGGTCGGTCTTGATGTCATCCTGGGCGAGAGAACCGATATCCTGCATCTGGCCGCCTTGGTAGAGAAAGGCGTGGAAGCTGCCGACGGCGTCGCTCATGGTGGAGTAGCCAACGACGTGGCCTTTCTCGCTAATGGCTGTGCCGTAGCTATAGGAGCCGCCCAGCGTGCCGAGGTCGATCATCAGCTTGCCCGTTGCTCCCGAAGGGGAAACTTGCGCGAGGAACGCGTGTTTCGCGCCGCCCTTGAGGCCGTCGCTGACCTCGGCATGGCCGGTGACAAAACCCGCGTCGTTGATCGCGAGCGCTTGCGCGTAGGCACCGCCGAGGGTGCCGAGATCGAACATTCCGGCGGCTTCGCTCCAGGCGAAAGCATGGGTGTCGTGGCCATCCTCTGTGGGGCCGGCGAAACCCACCACCATTCCGGTGTTATTGATATCGGTGGCACGGCTGTAGCGATCCGTTTTGTTGTTCCTTCCGAGCGCAGCGGACGAGCCTTTGCTGAAGATGGCGGCGGTGCGAATGGGCGCACCTTTCACTCCGGAAATCGGCCCAAAGGTCGAATCACCGACCGCCTGGCCGTCGTCATTCAGACCGAAGGCACGGGTGAGACTGCCGACCGGTTTCGCGCCGAGTTCGTCCAGCGCGCCCGTGACGGGATTATAACGGAAGGCTGCTTCCGTGAGCGGTTCCGCTGTGGAAAAACCCGCGATTGCGCCCGCGTTGTTGATCGCGGCCGGCGTGCTTTCTTTTTTCCCTGGGAGCGCGCCCAAGTCGATGAGGTGATAACTTTGTCCCTCCGGCGTGGGCGCGGCGGATGCGGCGGGAACGAGGAGTGCAATGGCGCCGAGCCCGGCGAATATTTGGTTGGTGAATCTTTTCATGGCGCAATAGTTGGTCGACTTGGCGAACGGATGCGAATTGTGAAAGGTAACCCGGTTGTTACCTTGCCGAATAAGTGCTGCTGGACTAACGAGTAGATCAACGCGCCTCTTTTCACTGATCAGTTCCTTCCGCGCGACGAACCTCTGCAAGAAGACCGCGATCGAGATCTTCTCCGTCGGTTTGCTTTTTGTGGCGGCGCAGGTCGCGAGCGGGGCGGAAGAGACGGGGACAGGAGCGGATCGTGGTCGAGGCGGATCGGTTGCCCGATGCGCAGTTGGCTGCGCCGTTTAGTATTCACGTGCTCGACGCGGAGGAGTTGCGGCGCGCGCCGCAGTTCTGGCTGGATGATATTTTGCGCGCGCAGGTTTTGCGCGCGCAGGTGCCGGAGTTCAATCTTTTCCGGCGCAACAGCAGCCGCACGGCGAACCCGACGACGCAGGTTATGACATTGAGGAATTTCGGACCGAGCGGCGCGAAGGGACCCTGGGTCAGTCTGGGGTTGCCCTGCCGACACGATGGCCCGACGCCGGATTTCGCGGTGTGGGCGGAGCAGATGGAGGCGCCGCGGTTGTTCGCGATGTGAACTCCGAATGGGTTCGCGAGCGAGAAGGCGGCGGGGCGATGATGGTCCGGCACCCGCCGTCCGAGACATCCGCGCTACCGCGATCATGATGCTGCGTGCAACGCCAATCCTAAGTCGGCCCAGAGCGAGACGCCGCCACGCAGCTGGGCTCAATCTGGGCGGGGAAGCAACTCCACCGAAACGTTGCAGTGCTTTTGCAGCATCAGAAAGTCCTGATCGAGGGTGGCAATGGTCGCATTGTGCTTCAATGCAATGACCGCGATGAGAGCATCGAGGGTGCTGATGTCGGCTCCCTTTTTTTCGCAAGTGCGCAGAAGCGCGAGCGCGTCGCGCCAGAGAGACGCCGGGGTGTGAAGCATTGGGACTGTGCCGAAGAATTTTTGCGCCCGCGTCAGGTCGCGCTCGGGAACCCCGCGAAAGAATTCCAGGTGGACCGGCTCGCAGAGGAGGGCTTCGGCGCGATTGATCGCTGCCGTGGCGACCAGCTTGATCGCGGTCGGCGTCCGGGAATGAAACGCATCCATCCAAACCGAGCTTTCGATCAGCGTTCCCATAGTTTACTGGAACGTTCGCGTTCGCGAGCCCGGGTGGCCCGCCAATCCGGGAGGTCGATGCTCCACTTGCCAGACATCATCTCATCGTTCATTTCGCGCCGCCGCTGGAGCATGAGACTGGTGGCCACGAGTTTGGCAATGGCAGGACCTTTCTTCTTCTCTCCCGATTTCGCCGTCCTATTACCGTCGGCGCAGGAGCATTACAAAAAGAAGGCCACCGCCCGCGAGGAGCGCAACGCCTAATGCGACCGGGCCGGCCGTGGCTTGCGGCGCGTTTGCAATCTGAGAGCCCATGTTAGTGACAGGCGGCCCGGTGTGAATGAAACCGGTGGAGATCAGCCAAAGTCCGAGGAGCAAGAACAGGAGAGCAAGGGACGCGACGAAGATACGCATGTGGCGGACGGTACTCTGTCCACGTGGATTGTTCCAATTCCGAGGCGGGTGCGATTCTCGTTTTGCTTTGTCGTCAGATTTTGTCAACTGACGCGCGCCTCCATCACGCTGTGGCGCAACCGGAAGGAGTCGAAATGAATTTGCCCAAGCCAGGACCCGTTTTCGTGTGGTCGATTCTGTCTCTTGCACTGGCCTTTGGCGGCATCTCCGCCTGTCGGCGGGCAGGCGAATTTACCGCAGGCGCGATGAGCCAGCGGTCGTATTTGTGGCAGCGCGAGTGGACGCCGCCGGTGGCGGACGCGCTCAAGGAAATCGACCTGCGGATGGATGGCGTGGTTGTCCTCGGGGCAGAGATCGTCTGGCGTGCGGGGGAGCCCGAGGTGCGCCGGACATCGATCGATTGGGAGGCGTTGCGGCGAAGCGGGATGTCGCGGGCGGTCGCGCTGCGGGTCGCTCCTTTTCCCGGGCCGTTCGCGGCGGATGATGCGAAGGCCGATTTCATCGCGGTAACGGCGCAGTCGTTGATCGAGGACGCAAAGGCGGGCGGCGTGAAGCTGGACGAAATTCAGATCGACTTCGATTGCGCGCAGCGGAATCTGGCAGGCTATGGCCTTTGGTTAGGGCGATTGCGATCGGTGGTGAAGCCGCCGACGCGTTTGGTCATGACGACGCTGCCGGCTTGGCTGGAGGAGCTGGAGTTTCGTTCGTTAGTCGAGAGAGTGGATGGCTATGTTTTGCAGGTACACTCCGTCCCGACGAAGCGTGAGAGCGGCCGCGCGGAATTGTTCGATCCGAAGTTGGCGCGCGCGTGGGTGGCGAAGGCGGCAAAACTGGGCCGTCCGTTCAGCGTGGCGTTGCCGACTTACCGTTGCGTTGCCGGGTACAACGAACAAGGAAAGCTGCTGGGCGTTTACATGGATAGCGTGGCGCCGAAGTGGCCGGCAGGGACCACGACACTGGAATTCGCGGCGGATGCGGATGCGATCGCGGATGTGGTGCATGCCTGGCAACAGAAGCGTCCTTCCGAGCTGCGAGAACTGATTTGGTATCGTGCGCCGGTCGCGAGCGATGTTCGGAATTGGCGTTGGCCGACGCTGTCTGCCGTGATGGCGGGCCGCCGGCCGCGGCATGAATTGCAGGTGACGCAGACGAACGGCAATCCATGCGACATCGCGCTCGTGAATGCCGGAGAAGCGGAGGAGTCGCTCGATTCGGTGATCGTCGCGACGTGGCGCGGGGAATTTCTGGAAACAGCCGACGCGTTGGAGGGATGGAGCGTGGTGACGGAGCCGGAAGGCGCGCGCTTTATTCCGACGTTGCCACCGGTGCTGCGGCTCGCGCCGGGTGCGCGGCGGAGTATTGGCTGGCTTCGTTTTGCGCAGCCGACTACGGTCGAACTCCGCGTGGAAGAGTAAGATGAAACGGCTCGCCCTTATTTTAATGATCGCGGTCTGTGCGGCTGGGGTGGGCGGTCGGTTGCAAGCCACCGGTTATTACGGGCCGGATTCTTATCTCGATCGGGGCGGGGCAAATGTGGTCGCGTCGCCGGAGTTTTATTGGGACCTGGAGGTAAAGCGGATCGCGCGTGAGTTTTCCGCGCCGGAGAAGTTGCGGATCGCGCCCAAGATTCCCGAGGTAGAAGATTCGAGCCGGCGCGCGGAGCGGAAAGAAGCGACCGCGAATGCGGATACGGCGGACTTTGCGGCGGCGTTGCAGGAGGGTCGGATAAAGCCGCCGGATGCGGCGCTGGCTACGCAACATCACGAGACGGCGCGGGTTTTGATTCAGGCCACCGATGACCAATCGACCGCCGTGTTGCCGGAGGAATTCGCGTCGGAGTTTGCCGATTATCATCGCGGCGCTTTCGCTTATCAGCAGGGCGCGGCGCATTGGGAGGAGGCGCGGCAGGCGTGGACGGCGCTGCTGGCGCGGCCGGAAGGAGAGCGCCATTACCGCACGGTTTGGGCGACCTTCATGCTGGCGAAGGTGGCTTTGAAGAAGTTGGAACCGGAGGCGAGCGCGCTCTTCGCTCGCACGCGGGATTTGGCGACGCAGGGTTTTGCCGACTCGTTAGGGCTGGCGGCGGACAGCTACGGTTGGGAAGGGCGGAGTGAATGGAAGCAGGGCCATCCGGAGAAGGCGGCGCCGTTGTTCCTGACGCAGCTCGCGCTGGGGGACGAGAGCGCGGTGGTGTCGCTGAAGGCGCTCATTCCCGATCGGGAGCCGATTGAGGGGATGTTGAACTACGGACCGGAACCCGACGAGCGGCAGGCTTGGACCGACGAACAAAAACGCGCGCAGGCGGAGAAGGAAGGCGCGGCCTTAAAAGATGCCGCACGCGATCCATTACTGCGGCGGTTGGTCACGGCACATATCCTCGCCACTTCGACGGCGCCGAATTTCTGGGGCGAAGATACGGGAGTCGCGGCGGCGCGCTCGAAGCACTGGCTGGCGGAGATGAAAGCCGCAAAACTGAGCGAGTTGGCGGATGCGGAGTATCTCGGCTGGGCGGCGTATAACGGAGGCGATTACAAAGATGCGGAGCGTTGGCTAGGGTTGGCCGCGGCGGAGAGTCCGGCGGCGATGTGGCTGCGGGCGAAACTGCAATTGCGCGCCGGGAAAACTGCGGATGCCGCCCAGAGCATGGCGGCGGCGTGGCGGGTTCTGCGCGATCCGACGACTTACACCGGGTGGAATCCGGTGACGCCAGAGGAGCAGAACGATTATGTAATGCAGAGCTACGACGGGCCGAGCTGGTCTTTCCCGGAGGAGGCGAGCGGCGACCTGGCGGCGCTCCGGCTGGAGCGCGGCGATTTTGTGCAGGCCTTCGACATCTTCGAGCGCGGCGGTTTAGCGAATGACGCTGCCTTCGTGGCCGAAAGAGTTCTCACCGCGGATGAACTGAAGACTTACGTGGACACGATGCGGAGCGACCGGGCGGAGGCGCGGGCGCACTGGAGCTATGTGCTCGGTCGTCGCCTTGTGCGCGAGGATCGATACGAGGAGGCGGCGAAGTATCTCCCCGAGCCTAACGATAAGATTGTGCAGATTTATGCAAAGACCTTGCACGATGGCGCGGACGAGAAATTGGCAAAGGAAGAACGGGCCGCGGCCTGGTTTCGCGCGGCCTGGCTGGCCCGTTATGATGGGATGGAACTGATGGGCACCGAGGTGGCGCCGGATGTCTCGGCGACGGACGGCGCGTTCGAGATGCCCGATCTGGCGAAGGAACGGCTCAACGGGAAATATCAGAAAGTGCGCTGGGACGGCGGAGAGGAAAAGAAGACCGACGTGCCCATTCCGCTGCGACCATCGAAGGAGGAATTGAAGCGCTTGAAAGCGAGCGCGATCGAGCCCGACGTGCGTTTCCATTATCGAGTCGTCGCTGGTGCGCTGGCGATGAAAGCGGCAGCGTTGCTTCCCGACCATTCCATCGAAGTCGCAGACGTGATCAACACCGCGGGCTCCTGGGTGAAGGATCGCGATCAAAAAGTGGCCGGGCGATATTTCAATGTGCTCGAACGACGCGGGAGCGGGACCGAGATCGGCCGCGCCGCCAGCGCGAAGCATTGGTTTGTCGATGAGCGGGGACCTTGGAGCGATCGAGAGCAAGCGGCCTACGACGCGATGCATAAGGAACTCGCGCCGCCGCAATGAGCAGAGCGCTCAAGACAATCGCCGTCTTGCTGCTCTCGCCGGTTGTGCTGCTGGTGTTGTTAGGCTTGACGGGAAAATTCTGGCAACGCGGATGGGCTCCACCCGATAACGGAATCAGCCTTCAGCCGAAGCGACCGGTGCTGAAAGCGGACGCCGTCGCCCTGGGGAGCACCTTCGACCTGCTGCGGCGGGCCTGTGAGATGGAGGAACGGATGCCGTGCCCTGACGAAGGAAAGGACGAGCGGAAACGGCTAAGGTCCGAGCCTTGGTCCGAGGCCAGCTTTCCGGTCTTGACCATGATGCTGCGCGAGCGCGAGCCCGCTCTGGCGTTGGCGCGCGAAGCTGCGAAGCAATTGGGGGGCCGGATGCCGACGACGCTCTCGCTCACCGACGAGACGTTTCCCGTGCTTAGACCGACGATCCGTTTGGTGCAGACGTTTAGCGCTTCGGCCCGTCGGATGGCGGCTAAAGGTGATCTCGCAGGCGCCTTCGTCGAATTGGAAACGGCGATGGACGTGGCGCGCATCCCATCGCGAGGTGGTAACATCGTTCACCTCATGGTGAGCATGACGACGGAACGCGCGGTGGATGAAACGATGCGGTCGATCGCGCTCCAGTATGATGTGCCGCCGGAAGCAGCGCGGCGGGCGACGAAATATCTCCTACGCGCCGCGCAAACCGAAGAACCGTTGCCCGAAGTTTTCCGCGAGGAATTTCGAACCGTGCCGGCGAGGGTTGCAATGTGTTTTCGGAAAGAGGGCGCTTCGTTTTTCGAATTAAGCAAGATTAATTCGGCGGACGCGGGACCGGCTTGGTTGCCGATCGGGCGATATGCCGGCTGGATGTTCGGCAGTACGCCGTCCGTCACGACCGAGAATCTTTCGCGGGCCTACAAATGCGCGATCGAGATCGCATCTCAACCTTATAGCGTCGCGAGCGGGCGAGCCCTAGAAAGGCTTCCCGCAGCGGACCCTCGCGGTTGGGAGTGGCTTGGCATCCGCGATCCGTTCGGACTTTTGCTGGCCAAGATATCGCTGCCGACCTTCGGCGACATTTTGGTGCAGCATCATGCGCGGTTGTTCGATCTTCGGGCGACAGCAGTGATTATCGCGTTGCGGCAGTACGAAAGAGATCGAGGCGTTCAAGCGGAGTCACTGTCGGATTTGGTCGGCACCTATTGGTCGGACGTGCCGCTCGATCCGTTCGATGGAAAGCCGATGCGTTATCGGAAAGGCGGGCCGGGTCAGGCGATCGTTTATAGCGTCGGGGCTGACCAAATCGATGATAACGGGCTGGCAACGAAGCGCGGGGAGTGGAACCACCGGACGCGAGGAGATATCGTGGTTTGCGAATGCGAATTCAACACCGTGGAAACCGCGGCACCGAGGAGCGAATGAAGACGGCAATTCTGGTGGTCGGCTGGCTCTTGAGTTGCGGAATCGTCGCCGCGGAACCGTCCGCGACTGCGCAGCAAACGCGCGCGTGGCGGACGCAGCATGAGCAGGAAATTCTGGCAGAGTTTGCCGAGCTACTGGCGCTTCCGAACCTAGCCTCCGATGAGGCGAACATTGGGCGCAATGCGGAAGCGATCCGCGCTCTGTGTGAGAAGCTCGGACTCGCGGTGCAGTTGCTGAAAGTGGAAGGCGCGCCGCCGTTGGTGGTGGCCGATCTGCGCGTGCCAGGGGCGAAACGGACGATCGCTTTCTATGCGCATTACGATGGGCAACCCGTAGATGCCGCGCGGTGGAAGAGCGAGCCGTGGAAGCCGGTGATGCGCGATGCGGACGGAAAGGAGGTCGATTGGCTCGGGGCGGAAAAAATTGATCCGGAGTGGCGGCTTTATGCGCGGTCGGCAGGGGATGATAAGGCGCCGATCATCGGGATGCTGGCGGCACTGGATGCGTTGCGCGCGGCGAAGGTTACGCCGTCGGTGAATCTGCGTTTCGTCTTCGAGGGCGAAGAGGAAGCGGGCTCGCCGCATCTGGCGGATTACCTGACGAAATATGCGGACGTCTTACGGCCCGATGCGTGGATTCTCTGCGACGGGCCGGTGCATCAGAGCCGGCGCATGCTGTTGGCTTTCGGCGCGCGCGGGGTGGTCGATCTCGAGCTGACCGTCTATGGGCCGGGAAAGGGATTACACGATGGTCACTACGGGAACTGGGTGGCGAATCCGAGCGTGGCGCTGGCGCATCTCATCGCTTCGATGCGCGATGAAAAGGGACGCATCCTGATCAAGGGATTCTACGATGACGTATCGCCACCGTCGGCCGCAGAGACGACGGCGCTCGGAAAGATTCCTGACATTGAGGCGGATCTGCGGAAGGAATTCCAAATCGCCGCGAACGAAGGTGAAGGAAAACCGTTGAACGAACTGCTGATGCTGCCGGCTTTAAACGTGCGGGGTTTGGAGGCGGGACACGTGGGCGAGCAGGCTTCGAATACGATTGCGACGGAAGCGCGGGCGTCGATTGATTTCCGTTTGGTGCCGAAGCAAACGCCGGACTCGATCAAGCCGCTGGTGGAGCAACATCTGCGGGCGCACGGTTACAAGATTGTGCGCGGCGAACCGGAGGCGGAGGCGCGGCGGACGCAGCCGAAACTGGTGCGCGTGGAATGGGGGCCTGGTTATCCACCGGCGCGGACTCCGCTCGATTTGCCGTTCTCGGAGGAAGTGGTGTCGATCATGACCTCCGCGGGGCATGAGCCCGTCCTCCTGCCGACGATGGGCGGCAGCATTCCGATGTATCTTTTTCAGCAGCCTAACGACACGCCGGTGATGGTGTTGCCGATCGCGAATCACGACGATAACCAGCACGCGGCGGACGAGAATATTCGCCTGCAGAATCTGTGGGATGGGATCGAGGTTTATGCGGCGCTGTTTTCGTCTCTATAGCTTGTGCTGGACATAGCGAATCGCACCCGAGAGGCGCGGTAGGGCCGGCGCGCTGCGCCGTCCGAGCGAGTTGATTGCGCCGGTGGACGCCCGGACGTTCCAGGAGTAGACCACGCGTTTTGGTCACCGCTGCGCGGCGACCCTACCCTCGCGGATCGACCTTTTGGAAAGCGCGCCCGCTTGCGAAAGCGCCAGATCCAATCCCCGAGTGAGCAAGACAATTTCATGTCCCATATGCGTCACTAAATTGTCCATCAAGTCAAAAGCTCTCCTTTGGTTTGCGGCTCGCCTTTCAAACCGACGAAACGCGAGCGTGGTGGCGCCAAATCCTCGAGTCTAACGAGCGGCCGGTTATTGGCGAGGTGGCTACTTTCGCGAAGTAATTTTCAGGTTCGCAATGGTGCCAGCATAGTCGCTCCAAAGTCCGACGGAGCCGCCGGTGCGGCCGGACAATTCATTCACGACCAGGCAAGGTTCGTCGGCGCCGTTGACGAAAACGCTGACCGTTGGTCGTTCGATCACGATACGCGCGTGGAACCAGGCGTCCCCGTCCGGCGGCGGAACGATGGCGTTTTCGAATTGCCCGGGTTTGTCTGCGCGCAGATGCTCCCAGGTGAAGCCGGGAAGCGAAACGTATTGCACGGCCCGTTTCTGGCGGACGGGATCCGGCGCGCGAAAGTTGAAGGGGCGAAAATAAACGACGTCGTAGGTGGTGGCGTCGACCACGCGAAACGCCACGCCCACAAAATTGCTCTGCGGCGGCGCGCTCTGTCCTTTGAGGTCGAATTCGATGACGCCGTTGGCGAAGGAGAAATCCTCCAGCCACACGAACAAGGCTTTGTCTTCCTTGGAATGAAAAGTAATTGCCGGCGCGCCATCTTTACGGGAGAGCGCGGTGGCTTCGATGTTGCCTTTCCAACCCCGATGTAGGGGAATGGCCGCGAGATCAGGCGATATAACTTCCTGTGCGGATAACGCTGGTAGGAGCAGGAGCGGGAGGAGATAGCAGAGTTTGCGCATGATGTTGAGTCAGTGAACCGGGGCCGGTGCGAGATCGCTGCTCGGGCCGACCTGGCGGACGCCGCGTTTCGGACCGCGCTTGGTTTCTCCCGGCGCCGAATGTTCCAAGAGACGCGAGGGCCGGGTGCCGAAGCGACGCTCGAAAGCGCGCTGAAAGGCATCCGCGTCAGTGAAGCCGACGGAGAGCGCGACGCTTTGCAGAGTTTTCTGGCGTTTGGAAAGACGACGGCGGGCTTCGTTTAAGCGCAGCGTTTCCACGAACTCTGTCGGCGGTTGGCCGAAGACGCTCTTGAAGGCTTTGCTGAAATGGCTGGGGCAAATGCAGGCGCGGCGCGCGAGCGTTTCCACCGACAGATCGGAATGCAGATTGCGCACGATCCAACTAACGAGATCGGCGAAACGATCGGTGGTGACGTTGGCGGCGCGAGGCGATGCGACAGGAATGGACCTGTCGTTAGGCGCGGCTGGCGCCAGCTCCAATTCGCGGGCCACGGTGCGGGTGACGTAAGGTCCGTAGTCTTCCTCGATCATGGCGAGGGAGAGGTTGATGCCGCCGCTGAGGCCGTGCGCCGTCCAGTAGGGGCCGTCGCGCTGGATCGCCTTCTTGTGATCAATCTTGAGGGACGGAAAACGGCGGGCCAGATCCTGTGCGATGCGCCAATGGGTGGTGACGGCGCGGGCTTCGAGCAAGCCCGTGGCTGCGAGCGCGTAAATGCCGGTGCAAACGGCGGCGATGCGCCGTGTTTCCTGAGTGCGGCGAAGCAGCCAGTCGGCGATCTCGTCCGCCAGCAATGGATCGCGCAATCCCACCCCTCCTGCGATGATAATGGTGTCGCAAACGGGAGCGTGCCGGAGGTCGCTTTCGGCGGTAAATGAGACGCCGGATTCCGTGCGGAAGAGCCGCGTCGGAGCCCCGATGGTGCAGATTTCGTAGCACGGAATTCGGCCGCCATAGCCATCATCCAGCGCCGCGGCGGAAAACGCGTCGGCCGTTCCGATCAAGTGCAGCGCAGTGACCTGATCGAAGCCGACGAGGCCGATGCGTTTCGGTGCCATCATGAACGCGAGGCGACGGCGCTTGCGGGAGAGGGTTTTTGGTGACGTGCGCGCTTCTGGAAATTGCTGGGCGTCATCCCGATTCGGCGCTCGAAGGCGCGGCGAAAAACGTCCGCGCTTTTGAACCCGACCGATGCGGCCACGTTCTCGATGCTGAGCCTTTCCGAGGCCAGCCGGCGCTCCGCTTCGCTGATGCGTAATTGCTCGACGAAATTTGCCGGCGTGCTCCGGAAAGTGCGCTTGAAGAGCCGGGTGAAATGACGCGGGCAGAGGCAGGCGCGTTGGGCGAGGACTTCGACGGAGAGATTCGCGCGGAGTCGGCTCGTGATCCACGCGGGCAACTCCGCCAACCGGTCTTCGATCCCCGGTTGATACTCGGAAGGATCGATCGGGCGTTCGCCTTCGCCCGAGGGGCGCAGATTCATCACCAACTCGCGGGCGACATTCATGGCCGTGACGGCGCCAAAGTCCTCACGGATCATGGCCAGGCTCATCTCGATCCCCGCGGTGCCGCCGCCGCAGGTGTAATAGCGATCGTCCTTAATGAAGGAACCGGCGTCGTCGACCTGGAGGCGGCGGAAAGTGCGGGCGACATCCTGGGTGTAACGCCAGTGCGTGGTCACGCGGCGGCCATCGAGCAGGCCGCTCTGCGCCAGGGGGTAAATGCCGGTGGAGACAGCGGCGATGCGGCGCACTTTTTGGCCGTGCTCTTGCAGCCAGGCGGAAATTTTCTCACCGGTTTCTCCGTGGCGCAGGTTCGCGCCGCCGGGGATGATGAGGGTGTCGAAAGTCGGCGCCTTCGCGAGGGCATGCGTCGCCTTGAAGATCGCGCCCGATCGGGCCGTGAACGTCTTTCCGTCGACGCCCACCAGCACCGTATCGTAGCAGGTGTCTGCGCCATTATCGCGCCGCGCCGCCGCGAAGGCTTCCAGTGGACCGGTCAGATCGAGGGGCGACATGCCGTCGAAACCGAGAAGGCCGATCAGGATCGGCGTTGTCTGCGGCCCGGGGATTTGCGAAAAATACGTCATCGCCGGGGCCGGTTGTTCGCGCAAGGAATAGACGACACCGAATCGCTTGCGGATTGATAAAAATTTTGTCTCACATCCCGTAATGCAACGATGGCGCGCAAAACGGATCATTCTTTTTCGGACTTTTTTGCATTCCAGAACGGACGGTCAAAAAGGACTCTTGCCGTCGAAAACTCCTGCCCGTGCAGCGGAAAGATGAACGGATGCAGGCTTTGTTTAGTCTACCGCTTCGGCGCGCCGGGCTGGAGTTCCAACGTCGGCGCGCTACAATTGCTGCCTTGCCATGTCCACCACTGATGCCGCCCAGCCCGGCTCCGCGGGAGAGACTTCGGATGATTCCTCGGCCACCATGAGCCCGGCCTCGCCTAACGAGAAGAACGCGGAAGCGATCGAGGAAATCATGCCGGCCGTCTATGAAGAACTGCGTCGGCTGGCGACGGCATTTCTGCGGGGCGAGCGGATGGAGCACACCCTGCAGAGGACGGCCTTGGTGCATGAAGCGTATCTGCGTTTGCGTAACCAAGACCAGCTCGAATGGGAGAACCCGGGGCACTTCGTCGGGATCTTTGCGCGAGTCATGCGCGAGACATTGATTAACCACGCGGTGGCCAAGAATCGCCTGAAACGCGGCGGCGCGGATCGCGTTCGGTTGACCTTGGAATTCTACGAAGATCGCAAAATCGATGTGCGGGCGCTGGATGAAGCGCTGCGGGAACTGGAAGTCCTAGATCGTCGGCAGGCGCAAATTGTGGAGTTGCGTTTCTTTGGTGGCCTAACCATACAAGAGATCGCGGAGACACTCGCAATCGCGCCAGCCACCGTAAAAAGGGACTGGACGATGGCGAAGCTTTGGTTGCGCCGCGAGCTCTCGGCGACCGAGCCCTAAGAAGAGACCATGATCAGCAAAACAACCCTCCGCTCCCAGGAAAAAATCGATCCCAAGCACTGGGCTCGTTTGAAAAATATCCTCGCCGACGCGCTGGAGTTGCCGTCGGAGGAAGCGCAGACGGCGTTCCTGGAAGAGCGTTGCGCGCACGATGCGGTTTTGCGCGCGGAAGCGGAGTCGCTCATCCGAGAGGCACATGCTTTGTCGGAACAACCGACTGACTTTCTCGAGGACTGCGCCGAGCAGGCCACGCGCACGCTTTGGCAGGAGGAACCATCGGCCCACGGTTGGCGAATTGGCGCCTACGAGGTGGTGCGAGAGCTCGGACGCGGAGGGATGGGCGCAGTGTATCTGGCCACGCGTGCAGACGGGCAGTTCGAAAAGGAAGTGGCGATCAAAGTCCTGAAGCGCGGCACTGATACGGATGAAGTCCTGCGGCGTTTTGCCGGGGAAAAGCACATTCTGGCGCGGCTCGATCACGCCAACATCGCGCATCTGCTTGATGCCGGGACGACGGACGACGGGTTGCCCTATTTTGTGATGGAACACGTGGCCGGAGCGCCGGTGACGCGGTTTGTGCTGGAGCAAAATCTATCGCTTGAGGAACGGCTCGGCGTGTTCCTCAAAATCTGCGCGGCGGTGGAGGTGGCTCATCAAAATCACGTGATCCATCGGGATCTGAAGCCGGGCAATATTCTCGTGAACGCGGAGGGCGAACCGAAGCTGCTGGACTTTGGAATCGCGAAATTGCTCAGCGCTGAAGGCGGTCTGGATATTACCGCTACCGCGGAACAGCGACTGACGCCGATTTGTGCGTCGCCGGAGCAGACGGACGGACGGCCCGTGACGGAGACAAGCGATGTTTACGCGCTCGGCGCGCTGCTGTACGAACTCCTGAGCGGGAAGCATCCGCAAGTCTTCCCCAGCGCGCGGCCTTCCAGTGAGGAGATCGCACGAGTGGTGCGCGAGCAGGAGCCGGAACCGCCCAGCGCGCGCGTTTCGAATCGGCAAACCGCGCGCTGGCTGCGCGGCGACCTGGACGCGATCGTCCTGCACGCGTTGCGCAAGGATCCGAAAATGCGTTACGCGAAGGTGGCGGATTTGGCCGCGGATGTGCGGCGACATTTGGCGCATGAGCCGGTCCTGGCGCGACGACCGACGGTGGCCTACCGCTTCCGATGTCTCGTTAGGCGACCAGCCTTCCGGGTGGCGACGGCCGCGGCGGTATTGCTTTTACTCGGCGCCGGAGGGTTCTCGCTCTGGCAGCGGGCACGAACGGTGGCGGTATTGCCGCCCGAGTTGGGTTTGCCTCCCGACGCCCGGAAAAGCATCGCCGTTCTCCCGTTCGAAACCTTGGGCGACGACAACCCGCCCGCCTATTTTGCCGATGGCGTGCAGGATAATATCCTGACCGATCTGGGTCGCGTGGGGGACTTGAAAGTGATCAGCCGGAGCGGTGTCGCAGCCTTCCGGGGGAAGTCGCGAAACATGAAAGAAATCGGTCGCGCACTCGGCGTTCGGAATGTGCTGGAAGGCAGCGTGCAAGTCTCAGGTGATCGGGTGCGCGTGAATGCGCAACTAATCGACACGCAAACGGACACGCAGATATGGGCGGAACACTATGATCGTAAGGTTGAGGATATCTTCGCGCTCCAAAGTGAGCTGGCGCAGACGATCGCGGCGCAACTCAAGGCGACACTTTCGAGCCGCGAAATAGCGAAGATCGAGAAGCGACCGACGGAGGATCTGCAAGCTTACGATCTTTATCTGCGGGCTCGAGGTGCGCTGCACGATCCGATGCAGCAGGATCAACGCAACGATTGGTCGACTGCAGTTACCCTGCTGCGAGAGGCGGTGAAGCGTGACCCGAAATTCACTCTGGCCTTCTGCCTCTTGAACGAAGCGCACGTCTTCCTTTACCGCTTTGGCGAGGTGCATTCGCCGGAAGATCTGGCCGCGGCAAAAGACGCTGCAGAGGCGGCGCTGCGGCTGGAGCCGGACTTGGAGGAAGCGCGACTGGCGCTGGCTCGCTATTATTACTACGGCCTGAATGACTACCGGCAGACGGAGAAAGAGTTGTCGGAGATTCCTGCTTCGTCGGCCCACGAAATGGAGTTCTTCACTCTCGCTTCTCTGGTGGAACGCCGGCTGGGACAGTGGGAGGAATCGATCCGCGATGGAGCGAAAGCGGTCGAATTGGATCCACAGGATCCATCCATGGTGGTCAATCTGATCCAGACTTACTCTGGGTTGCGCCGTTTCCAGGAGTCCGAGCGCGTTGCGAATGCGGCCTTGAACCGCTTGGGAGAGGCGACGACGACACGATTTTGGATGGTGAAGAGCGAAGCAGCGATGGGCTCCGGCGATCTTGAAAAGGCAGAGGCGGTTCTCGATTCGACCCGAAACAAAGATAGCGCCAATTTCCAATTTTCGAAGCTGTGGTATGAGATTTTGAAAGGTAATCGCCTCGACACCCGAGCCATCAGCGCCGGCGCGAGCGACGAGCTGAAAAAGATGGACTCTTTCTGGACCGTGCTGGCCGTGAACGCGCGTGCGCAAGGCAACGAAGAGGAATCGCGCAGGCTCTTTCTGGAGGCGAAGCTTACGGCGGAAAGCATGCTGGCCCGCCGCCCCGACTATCCTGATTACCTGAGTTATCTGGCCGTTGCCGAGGCCGGACTGGGCGAGAGCGAACCAGCCATCCAGCACGCGCGGCGCGCGGCGGAACTGCGCCCGATAAGCGCCGATGCGTTGGCTGGGCCTGCCTTCCAGGTGCGTTTGGCGGAAGTGTATCTGATGACGGGCGACCGGGAAAATGCCCTGGAGATTCTGAGTCAGATGGTGAAGCGGCCCTTCGGTTTGAACTATGGGGATCTAAAGTTCAATCCGGGTTGGGCTCCTCTGCGGGATGATCCACGGTTCGCGTCCATCCTGGAAGAGTCCAGGATGCCGATCCGGACAGATCGTTAGACCATCGGTCGCGGTCAAGGCTCTGAGGCGGAAATTCCCGTGCCAGCCGGGTTGAGCCGGGTAAATCGCAGGCTCCAAAACTTTACCGCGCCATGCGGCGCACTGCCCGCGTCTGGATTCGTCTCTTCTAAGTCCTAACGGACTTTGAACGGGTGGAGGTATGACTGCGAGCGCCAATCGAAACCCTAACCCAACCAATGGAGAAACTAAATGATAAGACAAGTGCTTAAAAAGCTAGGATCCTTCCGCTCGGCTCTCGCAGTCGGCCTCGGAGTTCCTTTTTTCATCGCCTCGAGCGCCTTTGCGCAGGATCCTGTAGCGGATT
>JBBSPM010000032.1:0-49628 GCA_038258815.1 Chthoniobacterales bacterium | reverse complement strand
GACTTCGCCGAGTTGCTGGAGGATTTCCTCCATGCTGGCGGAGTCGCTGCCGTAGGCGTGTTTGATTCGCTCCTCGATTTGCTCAGGCGGCGCGACGACGACATGGATGTCTTTGCCGAGAGCAAAACGCAGATCTTCCGCCGCGCGGAGATCCAGCGGGTCGACGAGAGCGACCGAGATTCCATCCCTGTTTTCGCCGACGGGCAACGCGCGGTGCAGGCGCGCGAGGCCGCTCGGAATCAGTTTGAGAATCTCCGGCGCGATCTCGCCCGTGAGCGGGACGAATTCCGTGCCTAACGAGTCGGCGATGGTTTGGTAGAATTGCGTTTCATCGAGCAGGCCATGATCGACCATGGTCTGCGCGAGAGTTTTTCCGTTCTGGTTTGCCTCCTCGAGAGCGTCGTCAATCTGTGCGCGCGTGAACGCGCGCTGATCGTGAAAAAGCTCGGCGATCTGGTTGTTATTCATCGCGGCGAGGAAGACGCGTGGCCGAAAGTTCTGGGGAGCGCGGGCGCCCCGCCCGTTGTTTTTGGCGCCTCGCCGAAAACCTTCCAGGATTGGGTGAGATAGAGAAAGCACGCGGTCCGTTGCACGTGTGTCGCGCGGGGCGCACGACACTGCGGGCGGGGCGCCCGCGCTCCCCAGGCATTGCGTAGACCGCTTATCATTTAGTTCGCGTCCCCCAGAGTAATGGAAATCACTTCCTCCGCGGACGTCATTCCCGCCAGGACTTTGCGCACGCCATCTTCGCGCAGGGTGCGCATGCCGAGTTCGCGGGCTTTTTGTCGCAGGAGCAAGGTCGGCTTCCGCTCATTCACCATGTGCCGCACTTCGTCATCGACCACGAAGATTTCGAAGATGCCCATGCGGCCTTTGTAACCGAGGCCGCGACAACGATCGCAGCCGACCGGCTTCATGATCTTGGCGTCGGAAAGTTGCGAGCCTTCCACCCGCAAAGCGCGCATCTCCGTTTCGTTCAACTCGCCCGGTTCTTTGCAAATGGGGCAGAGTCGCCTAACGAGCCGTTGTGCCATGATCGCGCGCACGGAAGAGGCGACGAGGAACGGCTGCATCCCGAGATCGACGAGGCGCGCGATGGCGGACGGCGCATCGTTTGTGTGCAGCGTGCTGAAAACGAGATGGCCGGTGAGGCTGGCGTTGGTGGCGATGGAAGCAGTCTCCAGGTCGCGAATTTCACCAATCATGATGATGTTCGGCGCCTGCCGCAGGATGGAACGGAGCGCAGCCGGAAAGGTCATGCCGATATCGGAATTCACCTGCACCTGGTTGATGCCGTTCATCTGATACTCGACCGGCTCTTCGACCGTGATGATTTTCCGGTCGGGCTTGTTCATGTAATTGAGGCAGGCGTAGAGCGTGCTCGTTTTGCCGGAACCAGTCGGGCCGGTGACGAGCAAAATGCCATCGGGCAGGCGGAGCAAACGCTCGAACGTCTCCTGGTCATCGCTCAGGAATCCGAGCTCCGGGAGGCCGAGCATGAGGCTCGACTTATCCAATAGACGCATGACCACGCTCTCGCCGTGATTGGTGGGGATGGTGGAAACGCGAAGATCGAGCGGCTTGCGCGCGATCTTGACCTGGATGCGGCCGTCCTGCGGGAGACGCTTCTCCGCGATGCTCATCGAGCCGGTCATAATCTTGAGCCGGCTGACGATGGCGGATTGCAAACGCTTCGGCGGCGCCTGCATTTCCTGGAGCACGCCGTCGATCCGGAAGCGGACGCGGAATTTCTTCTCCAATGGCTCCAGGTGGATATCGCTCGCGCCCAGACGATGCGCCTCCACCAGGAGCATCGAGACCATGCGAATGATCGGCGCGTCGCCATCGTCGTCGCCGTCCGTGAGGTCGCCGCCCTCGGTAAGCTCAAGCCCGAGATCGCCGTCGCCGCCGAGACGTTGCGCCATGATATCCGACGCCTCATCCGCGGTGCCGTAATATTTGATCAACGCCTCACGGATCATTTCCGGGCTGCTGCAGACCAGTTCGATTTCGCGTTGCAGGAGGAAATTGAGACCATCGATCGTATCGATATCGAGCGGGTCACTGACCGCGATCACGAGTCCGTCATTACCCTGCGCGATCGGAATCACTTTGAAGCGGCGCGCATCTTCCGCGCGGATTTGTTGGATCACATCCGGCGGGATGAGCATGGTGGAAACGTCCACCCAATCCATGTGCGCCTGCGCGGCCAGGGTGCGCGAGACGTCGGTTTCGCTCAGGATGCCATCATGGATCAGGACCGAGAGGACCTTCTGTCCATTGGCTCGCGGGCGCGCGGCGGCGATTTGCGCGTTCGTCACCAGCCCAACGTCCTCCAGGACTCTGAGCACATATTCATCGTTTTGAGGCAAGGTAACCAAGCTTCCAGCTTGCAGGGCGGGTGATGCAAGCTGGAAGCTTGCGCTATCTTTATTCTTTATGAACGCGCCCAAACTTCTCCGCATCGCGATGTGGTCCGGGCCGCGCAACATCTCCACCGCGATGATGCGGGCTTGGGGAAATCGCCCGGACACCTTCGTCGTCGATGAGCCGTTTTACGCCTACTACCTGCAGGCGACGGGCGCGGATCATCCGATCGCGGCGGAGGTGATCGCGGCGGGCGAAACGGATTGGCGGAAAGTAGTCGCGCGCCTAACGAGTGAAGCGCCAGGCGCTCGGCGCATATTTTATCAGAAACAGATGACGCATCATCTCCTCCCGGAGGTCGGCCGAGAATGGCTGGGCGCGGTGACGAATTGTTTTCTTATCCGCGATCCGCGGGAGGTGATCGTGTCCTATTTGAAGAAAAACTACGAGCCGACGGCAGAAGATATTGGCTTTCCCCAGCAGGGAGAGCTCTTCGAGCGGGTGTGCGCGGAGACGGGCAAGACGCCGCCCGTGATTGATGCGCGCGATGTGCTCAAAGATCCGGGCCGGATGCTGCGGCTGCTCTGCGCAGCGGTGAAGGTGGATTTTAGCGAACGAATGCTGAGCTGGCCGCCGGGATTGCGGGAGACGGATGGGATTTGGGCGAAGCATTGGTATGGCGAGGTGGAACAGACGACCGAGTTTCGTGCGCGGCCGCAGCAGGAGGTGGAGATTCCGGCGCATTTGCAGCCGGTGTGGGAAGGATGCCGGGAGATTTACGAGCGGCTGTATGCGCATCGGCTGCGGTAGTGACTTTAACGCGGCGAAGGCTGGGTAGGGTCGCCGCGCTGCGGCGACCAAGGCGCGTGGGCTGCTTTTGGTGGCTCGGTCGCGTTATCAAACGGTCACGCCGGTTGGACGGCGCAGCGCGCCGTCCCTACCCCTCGATGCGGGAGACGGTTTTGCTTTTGACTTGGAGGTGTTTCGCGGTCGTTTGGGTGATCCCTTATGCAGCAGCAATTCGATGAGCGGAATCGCGATCTCCAAATCAATATCAACGGCGAGTTGGTGCATCGTGAGCGCGCCGGCAGCACTCCGTTCGACTCTGCGGAGCAGGGTGGCGATGCGGTCTGGGAAGGCTTGCGGCTTTATGACGGACGCATTTTTAAACTGCGGGAGCACCTGAAGCGGTTGCGCGATTCCGCGGAAGCCCTGGCCTTCGCGGAGATTCCTGCGGACGAGAAGATCATCGCGGAGATCACGCGCACGCTGGAAGCGAACAAGATGAGTGATGGCGTGCATATTCGCCTGACCCTGACGCGCGGTGTGAAGGTGACCTCGGGAATGGATCCGCGGCTCAATCAAAGCGGGCCGACTTTGATCGTGCTCGCGGAACACAAGGCGCCCGTTTACGAGAAGACGGGGCTGCGATTGATCACGAGCAAGATGCGCCGGCCCCCGCCGGAGATTCTCGATCCGCGCATTCATCATGCGAATTTGCTAAACTCGATCCTGGCCAAGATCGAGGCGAACGACGCGGGCGCGGATGATGCGCTCATGCTTGATCTGCGCGGGTTCGTGGCGGAGACGAATGCGACGCACGTCTTCGTGGTGCGGAACGGCTGCGTCTTTACGAGCAACGTCTTCGCGTGCCCCGAGGGGATTACGCGTGCGACGGTGCTGGAAATTTGCGCGGCGAATCAGATTCCTTGCGGCGAAGTGGATCTGCCGCTGGAGGATGTTTACGGCGCCGACGAAATGTTTTGCACGGGAACGATGGGCGAACTGGCAGCCGTCACGAGCGTAGACGGGAAGACGATTGGTAACGGACAGGTGGGCGGTGTGACACGGCAATTGACGCAGTTTTTTATCGAGCGCACCGCAAGGGAAGGCGTGCGGGTGGTCTAACTGCTCACGTTCTCGTCATCCTGAGCGGAGCGGAGCGGAGCGAAGTCGAAGAATCTCCCATTCGCGCGGGTGGGCACGCTCATGGGAGTGGACGTTCCACGCTGCGCGGTTAGCGAGCGTGGTTTGCGTTTTCGGACCTCGCCACTGGCGGTTGCGAGATCCCTCAACCGTCTTCGCGGTTCGGGATGACGGCTGGGCGTTGGCGCCGGTTCGGGCGGTTCCTATTTCAGCAGATACTCCCGGATGAACTGCACCGTGGCGTAGAACTGAAAATCCGCGTTTTTCTTTTTCGCGAAGCCGTGGCCTTCGTCGTTTGCCATCAAGAACCAGACGGGAGTGCCTTGCTTTTTCAGCGTGTCGACGATCTGGATCGCTTCCGTTTTCGGCACTCGCGGATCGTTCGCGCCTTGCACCACGAAGAGTGGTTTCGTGATCTTGTCCGCGTTGTTCAACGGCGCGGTGCGCTCCATGAATTCCGCCATTTTCGGATCGCGCTCATCCCCATATTCGGCGCGGCGGAGATCGCGCCGGTAGCTTTCCGTGTTCTTGAGAAACGTGGCCAGATTCGAGATGCCCACGACGTCGAGCGCGCAGCGAATGCGCTCCGCATAATTCGAAGCCACGGCCAGCGTCATGAAGCCGCCATACGATCCACCCGTTACCATCACGCGATCGGGATCGAGCTGCGGCTGGCTGGGAATCCAGTCGAGCAAGGCCGAGATGTCCTTGTAGGAATCCTCACGCTTCAGTCCGTTATCGAGCTGCACGAATGACTTCCCGTAACCGGCCGAGCCGCGCACGTTCGGCAGGATCACGGCGCAGCCGAGTTCGTTGATGAAGTAATTATTCCGCCCGAGAAAGCCGGGACGGTACTGCGATTCCGGTCCGCCGTGGATGTTGATGATGAGCGGGCGTTTGCCGGGGAACTTCTTCGCGTCCGGCGCGTAGAGAAAACCGCTGATCTCGCGGCCATCGAACGATTTCCATTTTACCAACTCCGGCTGCACGAATTGCGAAGCCGCGATGCCGCCCGTCTCGCTCGCGGTCCAGCGCGCGGTCACGCTTTTCCGCTCGATCATCGACCAGGTGTAAACATCCGAAGGCGACTGCGCGCCGGCGACATTGAAAGCGAGGAGAGAGCGCTTCGAATCGCGATGCCATTGCAATCCCGAGATCACGACCGAGCCCAGCGCGGGAGTGAACTCCGGATCGGGGAGAGGACGCGCCGTGAGCGCCTTGTCGCTCGCGGAAACGTCCAGCATGTGGAGCGTGCTGACACCGTTTTCGTTGAAGGTGTAAGCGATGCGGTTGCCATCGTGATTAAGATCCCAATCATCCACGTCCCACTCCGGGCTCGGCAGGAGGTAGCTGTGCTTGCCGCTTTCGAGATCGATGTAAGCGAGGCGTTGATATTCCGACTCGCGATCCGTGGTGGCGAAGATGCCTTTGCTGTCTTTGGAGAAGAGCGCTTTCCCGTAGGCGACTCTCTCCGCGCCTTCTGCCGGTCGCGGCGTCACCTCCTTTTTCGTCCCGTTCTCGGCCTCGAAAAGCCAGAGATAGCTCTCGTTAATCGAGACATATTCGAGCACGAGTAATTGCTTGTCGTTAGGCGACCAATCCAGCACTTGCCAGCCGCCGCCTTTCACTTCCGCGAGCAGATGATCGCTCTCCGGATCGGCTGGTCCTTGGAGATAAATGTCCGTGTCCGCGCCGTTGCGGCGGGTGGAGGTGTAGGCCACTCGATCGCCTTTGCTGCTCCAGACCGGCTCCGAGTTACGCGATTTCCCATCCGTCAGCAGCGTCACGTCGCCAGTCGCGAAATCGTAGCGGTAGTTCTGGTTAAACTCATTCCCGCCTGCGCTCTTGGTGAAGATAAAATAATCGCCCTTCGTCGGCTCCATCGTGGCGCCAAGAATGCGATCGGGAAAAAACGTCAGTTGCTGCCGCGCCCCTCCCTGGAGCGTGACGAGATGCACCTGATTGGTATCGGCAAAGCGGGTCAGGATGAGCATCTCCGGCCGGGTGGGATGCCAGGCGGCAATATTAGCCGACCGCGCTTCCGTGTAGCGGCCCACTTCATCCACCAGCGTTTGCGGGATCGGCGGGATGCCATCGAGCACCAGGCTCTCGGCTGGCGCGATGGTTTTTGGTTTCTCCGGTTCGGCGGCTGGCAGCGGAGCCGTCCCGAGAAAGGCAGCGATGACGAGAAAAATCTGAAGGCGGAACGAATTCATAAGCAGACAAACTAAAGCCGTTTATGTGTTCGGGAAAACGCGACGGTTAACGAGGGCTTCGCGTGCCTTACGGACGGCGGCGGCGCTGGCATTGGAGCCGGCGCGCCCTCGCGCCAAAGGTTGGGTGGAGGCAGTGGACGATCCTTCGGCCCGAGGGCGAGCCGGCTCCAGTCGCAACTGGCGTGCGCGCCGTTGGTTCAAGAAACCGCGCGAGGACTTCCGTTTTTCTAGAGAAATGTGATTGACGACTTCGCTCCGATTGCCTGTGATGGCTCCTGCTCAGAAAAACGTCTGCCTTTAGGAGATCATCAAAATGAAATTAAATTACTTGGTTGGAGCCGCGATCGCGGCAAGTCTCATGGTTGCAACGGCCCACGCGCAGGTCACGATTTATTCGAGCAGCTTCGAAGGGACCAACGGAGGCTTTGTTCCAGGCGGCGCGGGCGACTGGCAGCGCGGGATGCCCATGAGCTATATTCCTGCTGGGGGAACTAATGGTGCAGGCGGGATTCCAAACGCGGCCACGGGCACCGAACTGTGGGCCACGATCTTGAACGGTCCGCACAATAATCAGAACCCCGGCGCCAGCAGCACCCTGATGCAGACTTTCGATTTCTCGGGCTTCACCACGATCACGCTGTCGTTTCAGCACTACCTGCAATCGGGCGGGAACACCTTTGATATGGCGGCGGTGTTTGCCAACGGAATCCAGGTTATGCTCTTCAGCGGGACGGAGGGATCCTATAGTGCCGCGACGAACACGGTGACATTTGCCCTAGCAGTGGTGGATCTCAGCGCCTTTGCCGGCCAGTCCAACGTGCAACTCAATTTTGACTTCTTTGCCACCACGGTCGTGCAGCGCGATGGCTGGTATATCGATGACGTTTTGATTACCGGTAATCCCGTGCCCGAACCCGCGACCTTGTCCTTGCTCGTGCTGGCGGGCGGCAGCTTCGTGGTCTTGGCCGTCCGCCGCCGCCGCGGCACGCGCGCCTCCGTCTAGCGGCTGGCCGGAGCGGAGCGGTGTCGCGGGTCTTGGAGCCGGCGCGCCCTCGCGCCGAAGTTTGAGGGATGGGATGGATCGATCCTTCGGCCCGGGCGGGCCGGCTCCATGCCAGAGGCGTTTTGGGCGATTCTCTCCCGGAGGCCGTGTGAGAAGCGGGCTTTTCCTTCGGGTTATCATCCCTCATCTTCCCGCATGGCCGAAACGCTTACGCCGATGATGCAGCAGTACCAACGGCTGCGCGCGAGCGTGCTGGCGGATACGCTGCTGCTCTTCCGGCTGGGGATCTTAGGAGGTGTTTTTCGAGGGATGCGAAGGATTCCTTGCGTTGCTCAATCTGGCGCTGACGAAGCGCAAGGGCGTGCCGATGTGCGGGATGCCGGTAACACGCGGCGCCATCTTTATCTTCCGAAGCTGATTGGCGGGACGGCGGGGGGACCGTCGGTTCTTGGAGCGGATGGCGAATCGCGCGCGAGGCTCTGTCGATAAGCCTACGGCGGCAATGATGTGCCGGAGGCGGATTTCACCACTGCGATATCGGAGGCGTTGATCGCACCGCCTGCGTTTACGTCTGTCCGGAAATTTGCGACCGTCACTGGCTGCCCGCTTTGGCCTTTAGTCTGGCTGACATCGCTCGAGGTGACCGTTCCGTTGCCGGTGGTATCTCCCACGAGAAGGCCCATCGGCACACTCAGGTCTCCCGTGCCCGAGGCGTTGCTTAGGCCAAACAGCGTCATGGTGATTCTTTGCGCATTGGTGACGAAGTTGAGGTTGAGGGTGACCGTAGTCGTCCCGCTGCCACTCGAGGAGAAGACGATGCCCGTTCCGGAGGTGATGGACGCACTGTTGAAGGTCACGGCCGCGGGGAAGGTCAGGACGACCTGGTGGCCCCCGCCCCCGCTCCGGCATTCGACCCCGACATTTCCAGTCAGCGGCAGGTCGATGTCGAAGGGCACACCGCTGTGCAGCTTTCGCGAAACCACCTGACTCGGGACAGGCACGACGAGAAAAGCGTTCTGGACCTTTTCCTCGATCGATTCGGACCCGTTCTCATAACCCGCGTGGTATAAGCCGCGCGCGCGAATCAGGATGTTTTGTCCGGTCGGCAGATTCAGTCCGGTCAAGGTATAACCGACGGCTTGCGGCGCGAAGGGGCTTTCGTTTTTGCCGGCGGCGAGCGGCGCGAAGCTGTTGCTGGCCGTGCCGAGCAAAGTATAGCTCGCGCCGTTGTCGAGTGATTGTTCAAAGATGACGCGGGTAAATAGTGCGCCCGCGCCGGCGCGGGTGAGGGTAACGCTTGAGCTCGCGACCGCCAAGGTTGAACGCGCGGCGGTGTCGTTCGAGAGGCGGGCAAACAAACTGCGCGTCTGCCCGCCGATGCTGCTGTAAAAGCCGCCCGCTAAAATCTTGCCGTCCGATTGAAGCACGAGCGAAAAGACAATGTTGTCCGCGTTCGGATTGAACGCATCAGCCAGCCCGGTCACCGCGTCTAAGCGGGCGACACGATTGCGCGTCTGCCCGCTGATGATGGTGAAAAAGCCGCCCGCCAAAATCTTGTCGTCCGCCTGCAGGGCGATGGCAACGACCTGGCCGTCCGCGTTCGGGTCGAACGTATCAGCCATTCCGCTGGTCGCGTCCAAGCGGGCGATACGACTGCGCGTCTGCCCGCCGATGCTGGTGAAATTGCCGCCGGCTAAAACTTTGCCGTCCGACTGCACCGCGATGGCAAAGACCACGGCGTTCGCGTTCGGATTGAACGCATCAGCCAATCCGGTCCCCGCGTCCAAGCGGGCGATGCGATTGCGCGTCTGCCCGCCGATGCTGGTGAAAAGCCCGCTCGCTAAAACTTTGCCGTCCGCCTGCACCGCGATGGAACGGATATCGCCGTTCGCGTTCGGGTTGAACGCATCAGCCAAACCGGTGGCCGCGTCCAAGCGGGCGAGACGATTGCGCATCTGCCCGCCGATGCTGGTGAAAGTGCCGCCCGCTAAAACTTTACCGTCCGGCTGCACCGCGATGGAGGTGACAAGGTTGTCCGCGTTCGGATCTAACGAATCAGCCGCGCCGGTCACCGCGTCTAATCGAGCGATGCGATTGCGCGCCGGCCCGCCGATGATGGTGAATAAGCCGCCCGCTAAAATCTTCCCGTCCGACTGCACGGCGAGAGCATAGACATCGTTGTTCGCGTTCGGATTGAAGATCGCGTCGAGCGTGCCGTCGGTGTTCAGCCGGGCGATGTTATTTCTCGGCGTGCCGAGAACGCTGGTGAAGCGCCCGCCAATGATGGTTTTGCCGTCCGGCTGGATGGCGCTGGTCAGGACAAAGTTGCCGACCGTGCTGAGATCGAGCGTTTGGTCGAGCAAGCCGTCGCGTTCAAAACGGGCGATACGATTGCGCGTCACAGTCGCGCCGCCATTCGGCGAAACGGTCGTGAAATTGCCGACCGCTAGAATCTTGCCGTCCGACTGCACGGCGATTGCATTGACATCGTTGTTCGCGTTCGGGTTGAACGAATCAGCCGCGCCGGTGGCCGCATCGAGTCGGGCGAGACGATTGCGCGTCTGCCCGCCGATGCCGGTGAAATTGCCGCCCGCTAAAACTTTGCCGTCCGACTGCACCGCGACTGAAAGGACAAAGCTGCCCGCGTTCGGGTTGAACGAATCAGCCAATCCGGTCGCCGCGTCCAAGCGGGCGATTCGATTGCGCGTCTGCCCGCCGATGCTGGTGAAAGTGCCGCCGGCTAAAACTTTGCCGTCCGCCTGTACCGCAATTGAGGTGACAGCGGTGCCGTTCGCATTCGGGTTAAACAAATCCGCCGCGCTGCTCGCCGCGTCTAATCGGGCGATACGATTGCGCGTCTGCCCGCCGATGACGGTGAAAAAGCCGCCGACCAAAACTTTGCCGTCCGCCTGCACCACGATTGAACGGACCTCGTTGTCCGCATTCGGGTCGAACGAATCAGCCAATCCGGTCGTCGCGTCTAAGCGGGCGACACGATTGCGCGTCTGCCCGCCGATGAAGGTGAAAACGCCGCCCGCTAAAACTTTGCCGTCCGCCTGCACGGCGATGGAACGGACCTCGCCGTTCGCGTTCGGGTCGAACGAATCAGCCAATCCGGTCGTCGCGTCTAATCGGGCGAGACGATTGCGCGTCTGCCCGCCGATGAAGGTGAAACCGCCGCCCACTAAAATTTTGCCGTCCGCCTGCACCACGATCGAATTGACAAAGCTGTTCGCGTTCGGGTCAAAGCCTGCATCGAGCGTGCCGTCTGGATTAAAGCGGGCGATTCCGCTGCGCGCAACGGACGCCCCGCCGTTCGGCGAAACCGAAGTGAAAAGGCCGCCGATGATAATCTTCCCGTCCGATTGGACGACCACGCCGCGCACCGTCCCGTTGGCGTTCGGGTCAAAGCCATCGAGCGCCGACTGAGCATGCAGCGTGGCGGCGAAACAAACGGAAAGCGCCGCGCAAATGAGCAGGCGGCGAGCCAAAGCGCCCGCGGAATGGCGCGGTCGCAGCACGATGCCAGGAAGTGCCGCGAGCAGGGAGTGAAACCGCCAGACAAGTCTCTTCATAACACCAGCACCTTCCGATTGTGCGAACGCTTCCCTGCGTTCGAAATTTCCCGGCGTGGAGAGGGCCAGATGTTTTGCTGGAGACGCTTGGCGGACTTGACGCAAACGAGGGCTATCAGGTCACCGGTTCCGCGTCAATAGGTTCGACCGACAGGTGAAATGCGAGCCCGTCCCGCTCAAGTCGGAGGTCATGGCCGAGACGCCGCTGGAGCGAATATCGTGCGACTCACGGCGGCGGCGCGAATTGGAGTCGGCGCGCCCTCGCGCCGAAGTTTGTGGGGCCGGGAAGGATTGATCCTTCGGCCCGAGGGCGGGCCGGCTCCACGCGAGGGGTGTGTTGGGCGATTCCCGCAGCCGACCGCTGGAGAAGCGGGCTTTTCCTTCCCGTGATCCTCCCTCATCTTCCGGCATGGCCGAAACGCTTACGCCAATGATGCAGCAGTACCAAAGGCTGCGGGCGAGCGTGCCGGCGGATACGCTGTTGCTCTTCCGGCTGGGGGATTTTTATGAGCTGTTCTTCGAGGATGCGAAGGATGCCTCGGGGTTGCTCAATCTCGCGCTCACCAAGCGTAATGCGGTGCCGATGTGCGGAATGCCGTACCACGCGGCGCCGGGTTATATCGCGAAGTTGATCAAAGCGGGACGGCGCGTGGCGGTGTGCGATCAGACGAGCGATCCCCAGCCGGGGCGGATCGTGGAGCGGGAGATCACGCAGATCATCAGCGCCGGGACGGTGAGCGAGCTGGATTTGCTGGAGGCGAAGCGGGCGAATTATCTGGGGGCGATCTATGGGGCGGAGAGACGCTTTGGTTTCGCTTATGCGGATTTGAGCACGGGGGAGTTTCGGCTTTGCGAGGTGGGGAGCTTGAATGCGTTGCGCGATGAGTTGGCGCGAGTGGCTCCGGCGGAGTTGCTGGTGAGCGACCATCAGGCGGACGTTTTTTCCGGGATCGAGGGAACGCTGGCGCATGACGGTTACGCGTTCCTCCCGGAGCAGGCGGACTTTATTCTATGCGAACACTTTCGGGTGAAATCGCTCGATGGCTTCGGCTGTCGCGAGATGCGGCAAGCGGTGGCGGCGGCGGGCGCGATCGTCCACTACCTGAAGCACCAACTGCGGCGGAAGATCGATCATCTGACGGCGCTGCGCTGCGACGTGCCGGCGGCGCATGTGCTCTTGGATCTGGCGACGCAGGCGAACCTCGAGTTGGTGGTCTCACGCGGGGCGCGGGACATGAGTTTGCTCGCGGCGCTGGATCGAACACAGACCTCGATGGGCGGGCGGAAATTGCGCGGATGGATTTTGCAGCCGCTGCGCGACTTGGCGGAGCTGGAGGCGCGGCAGCAGATGATCGCGGATTTGTTAGGCGAAGCGGAATCGCTGGCTGCATTACGGGATGCGTTGAAGGCGGTGAAGGACTTGGAGCGCGCGGTGGGGCGGCTGAGCCAGGTCTCGGGGAATGCGCGGGACTTGGTGGCGCTACGCGCTTCTCTGGAGCAGGTGCCGCCGTTGAAACGGGAGCTTCTGCGGTTGCGCGAGCGAGCGAATTTCGGGAAGCGCGCCGAGGAAGTGCGGGCGACGACTCTCGATCGCCGGATTCACGATGGGCTGCATGAGTTGCCGGAATTAGTGGCGCGTCTGGCGCGAGCGGTGGCGGAGGACGCGCCGATGACGCTGAAGGATGGCGGGATTTTTCTGGATGGTTTCAATGCCGATCTGGACGAACTGCGTCGAGCGTCGCGGCAGGGGAAGACCTGGATCACGGAACTGCAGGAGCGTGAGATCGCGGCGACGGGAATCAAGTCACTGAAGGTGCGGTTCAATTCGGTTTTCGGCTATTTCATCGAGATCACGAAATCGAATCTGGCCGGCGTGCCGGAGCACTACACCCGCAAGCAGACGACGGTGAATGGCGAGCGTTTCATCACGCCGGAGCTGAAAGAGATGGAGGCGCAAATCCTCGGCGCGGATGAGCGGGCGCGGCAACTGGAGTTCCAGCTTTTCCAGAAGGTACGAGAGGAAACATTGCGCGATCTGGCGGCGATCCAGGAGACGGCCAGCGCGATCGGGACACTCGACGCGATTTGCGGATTGGCGGAAACGGCACGGCTGTTTCATTACGCGCGGCCAGTGTTGGAGGAGTCGCTTTGTCTGGAGATTTACGACGGGCGACATCCGGTGCTGGACCAGAATCTAGCCGACGAGAAATTCGTCCCTAACGATACGTCGCTCGATGGCGCGGAGACGCGGTTGGCGATCATCACCGGGCCGAACATGGCCGGGAAGTCGACTTACATTCGACAGGTGGCGCTGATCGTTTTGATGGCGCAGATCGGGAGTTTCGTGCCGGCAGCAAGCGCGCGAATCGGTTTGGTGGATCGCATTTTTACCCGCGTCGGGGCGAACGACGATCTCTCGCGCGGGCAATCCACTTTCATGGTGGAGATGAACGAGACGGCGAACATCGTGAACAACGCGAGCGCGCGCAGTCTCGTGATCCTGGACGAAATCGGGCGAGGCACTTCGACCTTCGACGGGCTCTCGATCGCGTGGAGCGTGGCGGAATTTTTACACGATAAAATCCAGGCGCGGACGCTGTTTGCGACGCATTACCACGAGCTGACGAAACTGGCGGAGGAGCGGAAGGGCGTGGTGAATTTCAACGTCGCAGTGCGGGAGTGGAACGAGCAGATCATTTTCCTGCGCAAGATCGTGCCGGGCGGCGCGGATCGCAGCTACGGCATCCAGGTGGCGCGGCTGGCCGGATTGCCGAAGGAAATTCTCGATCGCGCGAAGGATATTCTGGCGCATTTGGAAAAGCCGAACGGCGCGACGGATGAACCGGCCGCGAAAGGCAAACGTCGGCGCAAATCGATGCCGAGCGCGGAGAAGCCGCAAATGGAGTTGCTGTGAAGCGGCTGGTGCTGCCCCTGCTGCTCGCTGGCGTTGCCCTCGGTTTGGTGGCTTATGCGAGGTGGAGCTTTTCGGGGGAGGGAGAGGTTCGTCTCCGTCTCGCCGCGATTAAGCACGGGCGTTTTTATCGTATCGGAGAAACCATTCCGATTCATCTCGCGTTTAGCAGTCGGGTGCAGGGTCGCTTTCGGATCAACGAAGCGCACTACGACCGCAGTGGGCGGATGGAGTTCGAGCATTTCCACATGACCCCTGCGGGGGGTGCAGTGGACCCCATGGCGAACCTAAATCCCGGAAGCATGGGCGGTTTGACGGGCGTTAGTTTTCTCACCCGCCAGCCGTGGACGATTGACCTCGATCTGAACGAGTGGGTGCGCTTCACCAAGCCAGGCATCTATAAATTGACGGTTTCGAGCGAGAGAGTGGAGGTGGCAGACACTTCCGCTCCTGGGGGCAGCGCACCGGTGGCTCTCCGCTCGAACGAAATTTTTCTAAGAATAGTGGCCGCCGACTCCGCGTGGCAAAAACGAACCTATCGCAATGCGGTGGCGGCGTTGAACTCTCCGAACTCGAATGATGAAAGGGCGGACATAAAGGCACGGGAAAAGGCGTTCGCGACCTTACGGTTCCTCGGGACGCCGGAAGCGACGCGTGAGCTGGCCCAACGGCTGCGCGGCGAAGCGCGCGGCGGCACGGACTTCACCTGCTATATAGGCTTGGTGACCTCACCCGAGCGGGCCGAGGCTCGAGCGGCCCTCGGGGACGCGCTGTCCGATCCGGATCATCCGATCGGCGAAACTTTCCTCAATGCGTTGAGCAAGACTCGCTCCGCGGACGATACGACCGGGACAGAGTATGCCGACCGTAAGCGAGCCTTGGAGAGTTTGGTTGGTGCTCTGCCGAAGAAGCGCGGCAAAGGTTTCACCATCAGCCTGTCCACGGCCTTGTTCGGGGCTTGGAATTCAAAGGCGTTGCCGCAGGGGACGGTGGACGGTCTCGTCAGCCAGATGCTCGCGCGCTTCGATGAGCTGCCGACAAGCGAGCAGGAGAGTCTCTTGGGTTCTCGATGGGACAAAATCCGCAGTCCTGCCTTGCTGCCGCTGTTGCGGCGCTGCGTTGAAGCTTCCGATTCGGGCCGGCTAGCGGCCATCGCACTGAAACGTTGGTATGAACTCGACCCAGCGGGCGCGCGTCCTTTTGTGATGGAGGAGATTGTCCGCCCAGAGCCTCGCTTTGGCGCGGGCGAGTTAGGTATGCTCTCGGATGAGACGTTGCCGGAAGTCGACCAAATACTTGTCGATCATTTCCAGGCTGAGCCCTCCGATAATTTGGCTTCGCTGATCGCGAGATATTCGAGCCCGGCCATGCTGCCGCAGATTCTCCCTCTGGTGGATTCTCGAATCGGAAAAGGCTCCTGCGCCGTGATGGCATCGCTGCTTGCTTACGTCTTGCGGGTGGATTCTGAAACCGGACGACCGAGAATTGAGCGAGCCATTGCCGCTCGCGGTCCGGATGACACCGGCTGTGCGGAACGCACTTTGTCAGACGTGGCTGCGATTCACCCCGCTCCGGTGCTCGAAGAGATTGCGCTTCGTTTGCTTGATGACCCAGATCCGCGATTCGCCGTCGAAGCGGCTGGGCTGTTAAGGAATGATGGATCTGCCGGGGCCGAGCCCGTGCTGCGACAACGGTTCGAGAAATGGAGTCAGCAATGGTCTGGGCATGAAAGAGAAATGGACCTGGCGTTTTTCGAGAATCAACAGGATCGGATCGAACAACTCTTACTCGGGCGCGCGCTGGTGGAGGCGTTGATCAAGGGGCAGAATTGGCTCGCTGATAAACCAAAGCTCGAACGGCTGCAAACATGCTCTGCGGTGAAAGAGATTCAGCTCCAACTGACCAGCGGGATTCGATATTGGGACGCAGCGGGAGTCAGGCTGCTCGTGCAGCCCAGCGCAGACCGCTTCTGGGGAACTGTGGCGCAATATGCGTCTGACGATCTCGGAAAATTTAAGAGCAAGCTTGAGCAATTCCCCGCTTCCACCCATTTCGTGCTCACAGTCTCGGGGACGGACAATGTGGGTACGAGGGAGGCAGTCCGCGAAATAGAACTTTTTCTCGCCTCACGCGACATGTCATACATTGAAAGTGGGCTTGATGATTGAAGCGCGAAGTTCACGTTTTATGCCGATCATAACCGAAAAAGAGTTGAGCGAAGCGCAGCGCAGCCATTGGCTGAAAGCGGTGGCCGCGATCGAGTTGCGGAATTTTGGCTATGCGATTTCGCTCCTCCAGGGAATCCTGAAACAGGCGCCGGAGTTTCTGACCGGACGTCAACTGTTGCGCCGGACGGAAATCACCAAGGCGAAGGCGGAGAAGAAGGGATTCTTCAATGTCTCGACCGCGTCGATCGCAGTGATGAAGGCGCAGCGTGAACTGAAGAAAGATCCGAAGCGCACGGTGGAGCTGATCGAGAAGGTGCTGGAAGACGAGCCGTTTCATCGGCAGGCGAATTTGCTTTTGAAGGAGGCAGCGGTGGCGGCGGGGTGGCCGGAGATCGGCGTGCTGGCGTTGCAGACGTTGCTGGAGGAGAAACCGCGCGATGTGAAAATTTTGCAAGAGCTGGGGCGGCTGTTTCACCAGCTCGGGGATAACGAGGCGGAGGTGGACGTTTACAATCGCATCAGCGAGGCGGACCCGACGGATGCGGAGGCCTTGCGCCTGGGAAAGGACGCGTCCGCCCGCGGCTCGATGAAGACGGGCGGCTGGACGCAGGCGGAGAGCTATCGGGATTTGATCAAGGACAAGCAGATGGCGGTTTCGCTGGAGCAGCAGAATCGCATGGCGTTGACGGGGGAGTCGCTGGATCAGCAGATCGCGGAGACCTACGCGCGGCACGAGGCTGAACCGCAGAACGTGGATCACGCCCGGCGGCTGGCGGCGCTATCGGAGCAGAAGGAGGATTTCGAAAGCGCGATCGCCTGGTATCGGTACGCGTCGGATCTGACGCAGGGAACGGATGCGGGGCTTTTGCGGAAAGTGTCGGATCTCGGGATGAAGTATTCGGAGCAGGAGATCGCGGGGCACGAGAGATTCCTCGCGGAGCATGGGCCGGATGATGAAGGCTACGCGGAGCACGCAGCGGCGCTGCAGACGGCGCGGCGGGAGCGGTCCGCCATCATGATCGAGGAAGCGCGGAAGCGGTCGGATCGCAATCCGACGGACTTGCAACTACGCTTCGAGCTGGGCGAGCACCTCTTGAACGCGGGGCAATTGCGCGAGGCGCTGCCGGAATTGCAGCGGGCGCGGCAGAATCCAAACGCGCGACTGAAGGCGATGAATTTGCTTGGCCGTTGCTATCGCGGCTTGGGAATGCTGGATCTGGCAGCGAAGCAACTCGAAGAGGCCAGGCGGGAGATTTTGACGATGGACCCGATGAAGAAAGAGATCGTTTACGACCTCGGCCTGGTCTACGAGCAGATGGGCGAGGCCGACAAATCGATCGAGTGCATGAAGCAGATTTACGAGGTCGATTACGGCTTCAAAGACGTCGCGCCGAGGGTCGAAAGCTCGTATGGCGCAAGTAGGGCCTAGAATGATTCGGAATCAACTCGATCCCTGCAACAATCGTCTCGGAAATAGGAAATTCTGATGGGAATCTCACGGCCAATCGCCTAACGTGATGCGAAGTCTGTTTGCCGGGGTTCCGGTAACCGAAGATCAACCTACTGATAATAATTATGAAAAAAAACCTTAGTTTAATTTCCCGTTTTGCCGTGATAGCGCTGGCCACCGGCGGCCTCTATTGCGGAAGCGCCTACGGTCAAAAAAAAGCGGACGATGGGCCGCCTGAACCGGGCAAGGTCGGATCTATGGCCGCGACCGGGACGAAGCCAAGCAAGGCCGAGTTGGCGAAAATGGAAGCGGAGAAGGCTGCCAAGAATGGCAATGCTCCGATGAAGAACGACAAGATGGCAGTGGGCAAGCTGGACCAGCAGGACCAGACCTTCCTCATGAATGCAGCCAAAGGCGGCATGATGGAAGTGGAAATGGGCAAGATGGCGGTCAAGATGGGCCAGAGCGCCGAAGTCAAAAATGTCGGCAAAACCCTGGTGGCCGATCATACGCGTGCGAATGGCGAGTTGATGGCATTGGCAAAGGCTAAAGGCGTCAAACTTCCCGCCGCGGAGAAAGCGCAGAAGATGAGCAAAGACAACTTCGATAGCGCTTTTCTGACGCAGGCAATGAAGGATCATCAGAAGGATATTGCGGCTTTCGAGCGTGCGTCGAAAAACAGCAAGGATCCCGAGGTTAAAGCTTGGGCCAAGAAGATGGTTCCTGTGCTCAAGGGCCACATGAATGCGGTGAAAAAGGCGATGGGCTCGGCCAAGGCTGGCTAACAGCAAGAGCGAAGATCAAGAACGCGGCACGCCGAATCCGGTGTGCCGCGTTTTCTTTTTTTGGCTGCGCCGCGCGGGCGTTGAGGAGCGTTGCCTTACCTCACCCCGCCTGTGCTATCGTGCCAGATGCGCAAAACGAAAATCATCTGCACACTCGGACCCGCCTCTGAGTCGCCGGATGTTCTCCGGCTCTTAATGTGCCAGGGCGCAGATGTTTTTCGGCTCAACATGAGCCACGCGAGACACGATTGGGTGCGCGCGATCGTGCCGGAAATTCGCCGGATTGCGGCCGAGATTGAGCGGCCGGTCGCGGTCTTGATGGATACGCAGGGACCGGCGATTCGTACGGGCGATCTGGCGACAAACTTGGACCTGAAACCGGGTGACATCCTCGAGTTCACGGTCCGCGGGGCAAAGAGTGAGGAAGCTTTCTCGGTGGACGTCAATTACGATGGCCTGATCAACGATATTTCTGCCGGCGACACGGTGCTGGTGGATAACGGCGTCATCCAGTTGCTGGTGCTGGAGAAGAAGGACCACCGCATTCGCTGCCGGGTGTTGACGCCCGGGACGCTGGGCTCGCGTCGGCACATCAATCTTCCGGGGGTTCGGGTCAATTTGCCGCCGCTGACGGAGAAGGACCTGGCGGATGTGCAAGTGGGCGCTGAGGTGGGAGTGGATTTCTTTGCGCTCAGTTTCGCGCGGCAGGCGAGCGACGTGGAGGAGCTGCGGAAGGTGGCGAAAATGCTCGATAGCAAGGCGCAAATCGTGGCCAAGATCGAGGATCAATCAGCCGTCCGAGACATCGATTCGATGATTGGTGCGGCGGACGCGATCATGGTCGCGCGCGGTGATTTGGGGATCGAATGCCCGATGGAGGAGCTGCCGATCATTCAGCGCAAGATCGTGAAGCAGTGCCTGCGTTTCGGGAAGCCGGTCATCGTCGCTACGCACATGCTGGAATCGATGATCGAGAATCCCGTGCCGACGCGGGCGGAGATCACGGATGTGGCCAACGCCGTCTTCGAGCAGGCGGATGCGATCATGCTCAGCGGCGAGACGACGACCGGCCGCTATCCGGTGAAGTGCGTGGAGGTTTTTGATCGCGTAGCGCGGCGAATCGAACGCAGCGGCGGAGCCGATTATGCGAGCGAAGCGGCGATTCACGATCCCCGGCAGAAGACGGTGGCGGCGGCGGTCATGCTGGCGAACTCATTGCCGAAAGCGAAGCTGATTGTGTTCACCCGCCACGGCACCATGGCGCGGTACGTCTCCAATATGCGCCCGACGCGTGCGCCTATTTTTGCCTTCACCCCGAGCGAACACATCTTTCGACAACTGGCCTTGTGCTGGGGCACGTATCCGATCCTGCTTGAATTCACGGGCGATCCGAACAAGACAATCGACGCGGCGGCGAAGTATCTGTGCGAGGAACGATTGACGAATCCGAACGACAATCTGGTGATTCTGACCGACCTGCGCGCTGGTGATGCTCAGGTGGATTCGATCCAGGTACGGCAGGCGAAAGGCGGCGATCCGATGGATGATGCGCGCGCCGGCGCGGCGCAGGAATCGATGATGGATTGAGGCGGCCGGAATTCGGTGAGCGTTCCAACAGGCCTGTGCTTTTTGAGCGCCTGCAACCGTTCACTCGGTCATCCCGAGCCGCGGAGACGGTCGAGGGATCTCGCACAGGGTCGGGCCGCTTCCGCGCTGGTGAACGCATCGCCGCCGGTGCGGGTCTCCCCCTGAACGGCGTGCCACCTCCTGCGTCGGCGAGATCCCTCGACCGTCTGCGCGGCTCGGGATGACAGAACCCACGTGTTCTCCGAGACCGGCCCTTCACTGCGTCCCGCCGCAATGCAAAAGCAAAAAAACGCGCGGACCTTGCGATCCGCGCGTTCTTGAATTTCTAAATCGCTCTCCGCTTACGCTTCGACCGGAAGCTCCACGTCGACCGGGCGCTCTTTCTTGCTCAGTGCACGGCGCAGTTTCGACAGCGCAATGTTCTGGAGTTGCCGAATGCGCTCACGCGTGACGCCGAACTTCTTGCCCACTTCCTCGAGCGTCTTTGGCTTGCCGCCATCGAGCCCAAAACGTGAGAAAATGATCTTGCGTTCGCGATCGTCGAGCACCTCGAGCAGACCGCCCACTTCGTTGCGCAGGTTCTTATCGCGCAGCAATTCGAAAGGCGTTTGCGCCTCTTCATCGCCCACGATTTCGCCGAACTCGGTCGAGTCGTCGTCGCTGATCGGAGCATCGAGCGAAGCCGGCCGAATCGAGACCGTCTTTAACTGCGAAACTTTCCCGCTCGCGATGCCGATCTCTTCGCCGAGTTCGTCATCAGTCGGTTCGCGGCCCAGCTCCTCGCTCATCTGGAGCGAGACGCGCCGCATCTTCGAAATCTTATCCACCAGATGAACCGGCAGGCGGATCGTCTTCGACTGATTCGCGAGAGCGCGCTTGATGGACTGCTTGATCCACCAGGCGGCATACGTGCTCAGCTTTCCGCCCTTGGCCGGATCGAAACGCTCCACCGCTTTCATCAAGCCGATGTTGCCTTCGGAAATCAGGTCGAGCAGAGGCAGACCCAGGTTTGCGTAGTCATGCGCGATTTTCACGACCAGACGAAGGTTCGAGCGAATCATCAACGCCCGCGCTTCGCGGTCGCCCTTTTTGATCTTCGCCGCGAGCTCGATCTCCTGATCGGGGGTCAAAAGCGGGATTTGCCCGATTTCACGCAGGTAAATTTTTATTCCAGTATCACTATCTTCAGCAGCCATAAAACTTTTCATTTAGAACGACCGGGGGGCACGTGGTGTGCAACGGTGTGTATGTTACGTATTCCGAGGGCTCCAAGGTTGCACGCCCATCAAAAAATCGGAAGTATTTAACTAGGTTAAGTATTGTCATTTCTGACACGCTCGGGCCAGCTTTTGTTCAAACATTTTGGACGATAGCGTAAAATGTTGGTGCACATATAGTTAGAATCGCATTTCGAAGCAGCATCAAGCGTAAAAATTGCCCCCTAAATTTCCGACCCCAAAACGAAGGCCACCGGTCGCCGATTTCGCCGAACAGCACGTCCGCGGCGCGTTAAGCCTTGGGGGGCGAAATTCCCCATGAAGCAATTTTTCTTTGCCAGAGAGTCCGAAGATGTGATGGAGATTTCCGCCGAAATGCCCCAGAGTGGCGCTCGAAGAATATTTGGTGACGTTTCGGCCTGTGGAAACGGCAACTTGCGCACGGCAGGAACGCCGCGCCAAATTGCGGCGAAACTCTCGCGTGAGATCGGAGTAACATTTTTATGAAGAACAAAATCCGCGTCGGCATCATCGGTGTCGGCAATTGCGCCTCCTCACTGGTGCAGGGCGTCGAATTCTACCGGGACGCGAGCGAGGACGATCTCGTGCCCGGCCTCATGCATGTCGATTTGGGGGGCTACCACGTCCGGGATATCGAATTTTCCGCCGCGTTCGATATCAACACCACGAAAGTCGGGCGCGATTTGGGCGAAGCGATTTTCGCGGAACCAAACAACACGATCAAATTTTCCGATGTGCCAAAGCTGGGCGTGAAAGTCCACCGTGGCATGACCCACGACGGCCTTGGAAAATATTTGAAGAAGGTGATCAAAAAATCGCCCGCTTCGACCGACGACATCATCGGGATTCTGAAAAAGACCAAGACGGACGTGGTCATCTCCTATTTGCCGGTCGGTTCGGAAATGGCGACGAAATGGTATGTGGAGCAAATCCTGGAAGCCGGCTGCGGCTTCATTAATTGCGTGCCGGTTTTCATCGCCTCGCAGCCTTACTGGCAACGGCGTTTCGAGGAGCGCGGCCTTCCCATCATCGGCGACGACATTAAATCGCAGGTCGGCGCCACCATCGCGCACCGCGTCCTGACCAACCTCTTCCGTGATCGCGGCGTTCGCCTGGATCGCACCTATCAATTGAACTTCGGCGGCAACACCGATTTCCTAAACATGCTGGAACGCGATCGTCTGGAATCGAAAAAAATCTCGAAGACGCAGGCCGTGACCAGCCAGATGAGCCACGCCCTGCCCGCCAACGATGTCCACGTCGGACCGAGCGATTACGTTCCGTGGCTGACCGATCGCAAATGGTGCTACATCCGGATGGAAGGCACCACCTTCGGCAACGTCCCGATCAACTGCGAGATGAAGATGGAAGTCTGGGATTCGCCGAACTCCGCGGGTGTCGTGATGGATGCGATCCGCTGCGCGAAACTGGCGCTGGATCGGAAGCTCTCCGGATCGCTTGTCGCGCCTTCGAGTTACTTCATGAAATCGCCGCCGGTTCAATTCACTGACGACGAAGCGCGGATCAAAGTGGAGGAGTTCATCCGCGGGGACGAGGAGTTGGTGATGCCGAATCCCGCGAAGCGGAATGGGAACGGTCACCGGAAAGTGAACCGGGCAAAAAGCGGCACGAAATCGAAGCGGTAACCGTGGAGCCGGCGCGCCCCCGCGCCGAAGTTTGTCAGTGTTCGGCCCGAGGGCGGGCCGGCTCCATCGCGCTCTCCCGGTCAGCTTTCCCGCACCACTTCTGTCGCTTTTTTATCATCGCGTAACGCGACGAACTTAGGATGTCTAAGATTCCCCGCATCCGTCCATTCCACGAAGGTAACCTGACAGACCAGCTTCGGTTTCAGCCAGCGACACTCTTTCATTTTTTCGGCCGTTAACGCCTCTCCGCGTCGTCGCGCGATTTTCTTTTCCGGCAGGTTCACGAATGGGCAATCGTCCGTTTCCAGTCCGGCGAATTCCGCGAAAACTTCTTCGCGCATCCGCGGCACGAAGCCGTCCTTTACCTTCGCCACATAAATCAGGCGTTTCTTTTCGAACACACCCACCAGGAGACGATCCACCCCGTGCGTTCCCGGCACATAACCGCCGATGACGAATTCCTGCCCTCGGTCCGCGCGCTGTTTGATCCATGCACCGGAGCGTTCGCCCGCTTCGTAAACGGAGCCGCCGCGTTTCCCGACCACGCCCTCCAGCCCAAGCTTTCCTACAGCGTCGAGGACTTGCCCCGGCGGCGCTTCGAGGAGAGGAGACAACCGCAAGGGATCGTCTGGTTTGCGCAGCAGTTTGCGCAGCTCCCCGCGGCGTTGCGCAAGCGAACGACCTAACAAGTCATCGCCATCGCAGTGCAGCAGATCGAAGGCGTAAAAATAAACTGCCAGCGGTCGGCCGACACTGTTCTGCAGCATTTGAAATGAGGGCCTGCCCTGCTCGTCCAGCGCCACGATTTCGCCATCGAGCGTGAACTCTCTCGGCAGCTTCTCCAGCGCCTCGACCACGTTGGGGAAGCGGGCATTAAGCTTCTTTCCAGTCCGTGAAAAGAGCGTCACGCCTTCGGCACTCTTCACCGCAATGCAACGATAGCCGTCAAACTTGATCTCAAAGGTCCAATCCGCTCCGTCGGGCAACTTCGTCACCGCCTTGCACTTCATCGGCTCGACGAATTTCGGCGCCGCGATTCGCTTCGATTCTGTCGTCGTGCCCGGCCGGCGGCTCTGCCATTGGGCGTCGTTATCTTTCGCGATCGCGGCCATCGTGCGACCTGAGATGGCCGACCGATCGTCCGCTTTTTTCGAGAGAGACTTCATCGCCTCGCCCGCCTTGATCAAGAGCCAGCGCTTCCCCTCCGCGTCGCGTTTATCCTTCACCAAAATCCATTCGCCCTGCAACTTCTGCCCCTGCAGGACGACATGCATTTTGCCCGCGCGGAACGCTGCCGCGGCATCGCCGGTAATGTCATCGTAGAGCCCGTAATCCCACACCATCACCGTCCCGCCGCCGTAATTTCCCTTCGGAATCGTCCCCTCGAATCGCTCGTAATCGAGCGGATGATCCTCGACGTGCATGGCCAGCCGCGTCTCGCGCAAGGCTGCCGGCGGCCCTTTCGGCACCGCCCACGAGCGAAGCACGCCTTCCATCTCCAAACGGAAATCGTAATGCAACCGGCTCGCCTCGTGTTTCTGAATCACGAACCGATGATGCGCATTGGCTTGCTTCTCCTTCCGCGAGCTTTTCGGCGCCGGAGGCTCCGCCGTCTGTTTGAAATCACGCTTCGCCGTATAAGCCCGCAGACTGGAGTCGGCCCGCCCCCGGGCCGAAGTCTCGGAGGGCTTCGTCTCCTTCGTATTCCGAGGCCAGCGACTCAGCTTCCGCGCCGGTCCCGCCGCGAGCGCTCTCGTGAAAGTCTCCGGCAGCTCCTGCTCCAACGTCAGCACCGGCGCGAACAGATCTCCCACTTTCTTGATCCGCTTCAACGCCGCCGCGGGAGTAAACGAAAGCGCCTCTGCTTTCCCGCGTTTCACCGCGCGCGCCAACTCCTCCCAGGTGATCGGCAGCGAAACAAACGGCGCCGCATTCTTCGCCCGCATCGCGTAAACAGCGACGGTCGTTTTAAAATCAGAATTCTGACTCCAATCGATCAGCACCTTCCCTTCGCGGATACTTTTCGCCATCCCGGAAACGACTAGTTTCGGGAGCTGTTGCGCGCCTAATTCCGCGACCGCTTTCGCAAAAGGCTGCGTCATCTCATAAGTGGCGCCGGAGTTCAACGGCACGCTCAAGTGCAACCCTTTCGAGCCGGAAACTTTCACGAACGACTCCAGCCCCCAAGCATCGAACAGTCCCTTCAAATGCAGCGCCACTTTCCCGCATTCCAAAATTCCGGCGGGCGGTCCGGGATCGAGATCGAAGACGACAGATGTCGGCTCGTTCAAATCCGGCGCCTGCGCGAGCAAGACATGCTTTTCGATGTCGGCCAGGTTGGCCGTCCAGAGCAGCGTCGCGCGGTCGTTGCAGAGAATGTAATTGATTGCGGGGCCGCCTTCGCTTCGTGGCACGGCGAACGTATTCACCCAGGATGGAGTGTGTTTAGGCGCGTTCTTTTCGTAGAAGGTCTCGCCCTTCACTCCCTCCGGCGACCGCTTCATCGTCAGCGGCCGATCGCGTAAATGCGGCACGATCATATCCGCGATTTCCGAGTAGAAGGCGATGACTTCGCCCTTCGTAAATCCGGTTTCCGGAAAGTAGATCTTATCGACGTTCGAGATCGCCAGGTCGTGGCCATCCACCTTTACGATCTGCTGATTCTTCGCCATCTACTGGGTCTGTGCGCGTTGCCGGATGAATGATTCGATCCTGCTCAGAATACGCGCGTCCACATCCTCTTGCGTCTCGCCGTTTGCTTTCAGTTGCCGTTTCGTCACCGCCAGCGAATGATCGCCACCCTCCACCACAAACAACTCGTTAGCCGCCGCCATTTCCTGCCGCACATTCTCCAGCAACTCCAGCGGGCAAAGCGCGTCCCGCGTTCCCTGCACGAAGAAGATCGGCGTCTTGATTTCACGTAGCACTTTGTCGCGCAGTTTCGTCGGATCGCCGCCGCCGCAGAGCGGATAGCCGAGGCAAATCAGCGCGGCGACTTCTTCTTCCAGGGAAAGGTGGCAGCCGATGCGCGAACCCATGCTTTTCCCGATGAGAACGATGGGACCGCTGTGCGCCGCGCGATCCTCTTGCAAAGCGGCGCGATGCGCGGCGATCAATTCCGGCAAACGATCCGGCCGCTTCCGTCCGGCGCGCATATAATCGTAGTCGAAAGACGCGACCGATCCGATCGTCTCTAGGCGCGCGATCCAGCCGCGAATCCACGGATGAGAGGACGGCGCGCCCGCGCCGGGTGCGACGAGAAAAAGCGGCCGCGTCACGCCGATACTCTTGGCCGATTACCGTCGCGGAACAACGACTTGCTCACCCCGGTCGCCGAGCGCAGGGAGTCGCGGAAACTTTGAACGGAGGACGGCTTTGCAAGCCGTCCAGCCGGGTTACAAACCCGGCCTCCGTGTTCGAACAACCTCTTCACCATGTCACAACCAAGCGACTCGCGACACAAGACCTCGAAATTCCACGCGACGCCACCCGCTTCTCGCCGATACTTCGCCGATGGAGCGCTCCCAGATGGACCGGACCACTTTTCGCACCGCGTTTGTGGTGCTCCTGGTATTGGTCGTATCCGCACTTTTCCTCGCGGTGACGTGGCCATTTTTAAAGCCGCTCCTGCTGGGAGCGATGCTCGCGAGTCTGTCGCGTCCGCTCTATCTCTGGATCACGCGCTTGGTCGGCGGCCGGCCGTCGCTCGGGGCGATCGTCACGCTCCTGGTTCTCTTTGTTCTCGTGGCCGGGCCGCTCAGCGCCTTCGTGGGATTAGTCGTTAGGCAGGCGGTCCACATCAGCAATGACGCCATTCCCTGGGTGCAATCGCACTTCGGCGTGGCCAGCACTTTCAACGCGCACGACTGGCTGGTGCAGCGCTTTCCCGCGATTGCTCCCTACGTGCCGGATCAGGCGCAATTGATGGAGAACGCCGGGAACGCGGCCAAGGCGGCGGGCGCTTTTTTGGTTGCCGGCGTTTCCAGCGTCACGGCCGGCACCGCGGTCTTTCTGCTCGATCTCTTCGTCATGCTCTACGCGATGTTTTATTTCCTCCGCGATGGCAACGCGATCGTGGAGAAGATTTTCTATTACACCCCGCTCGACCACAAAGATGAGAGCCGCGTCTTGCAGCAGCTCACGTCGGTCACGCGCGCCACGATCAAGGGCACGCTCGTCATCGGCGTCATTCAGGGAACGCTGGCCGGGCTCGGATTTTGGGTGGCGGGAATCGAAGGCGCCGCTTTCTGGGGAACGATGATGACGGTGTTGTCGGTCGTGCCCGGCATCGGGGCGGCGCTCGTCTGGGTGCCGGGTGTCATTTACCTGTATATCACCGGGCAAACGCTGACTGCGACCTTGCTCCTAATCTGGTGCGCCGCCGTCGTAGGAACGATCGACAATGTCTTGCGTCCGACGCTCGTTGGGAAAGACGCGAAAATGCCCGACCTGCTCATCCTGGTCGGAACACTCGGCGGTCTGTTTCTCTTTGGGCCCATCGGCTTCATCGTCGGGCCCATCATTTGCGGGTTGTTCCTAACGGTTTGGGACATCTACGGCGCCACCTTTAAAGATATTCTGCCGCCAGTTCGCAGTCTAACGACTGGTCGAATGAAGAAGCCGGAAGCGAATCTCGACGAATAACGGTAGCCGAGTCGCCCGCGCGCGGTTCGAAAGCGTCAAGCTGGCGCGAGGCCGTCCGCGAGTGCTTTTTCCGACCCAGTGCCGAAGGGAAGCTCCGCCATCTCCAGATCTGGATTTCGTTCCGGGAAGAAGCGCAGCGGCCAGGAATCGGGGAAGAGAGCTACCGGCCGGCCGTGTTCGTCCAGAGCCATCGCGGTCCCCGTTGGAAGCGTCACATCGTCCTTCATGGGGGTGCCGTCTTTGCGGCGCACCCAGCGCACGATCTCCCACGGCGCGGTCTCCACTTGCGCCTCCGCGCCGTATTCGCCCTCCAGTCGCGCCTGCACCACTTCGAATTGCAACGGCCCGACCGCGCCGAGCAGCGGCACCCGTTGCGCCGCATGCGGGAAGGAAAAGCTCTGCACCACGCCTTCCTGCAGCAACTGCTCCAACCCCTCGCGGAAGCGCTTTGACTTCGCGGTGTTTCGATTCCGCAGATAAGCAAAACACTCCGGCGGAAAACGCGGGATTTCGTCGAAGCTGATCGCGGCATCCTCCGCCAGCGTGTCGCCGATCTGGAAACCGTGATTGCCCACGATTCCGATCACGTCGCCCGCGTAGGCGTCGTCCACGGTCTCGCGTTCGCGCGCGAAAAGCTTTTGCGAATTAGAAAGCCGCACCGTCTTTCCGGTGCGCGTTTGGATCACCTGCATGTCGCGCTCGAAGTGGCCGGACACGATCCGAATGAAACAAATCCGATCGCGATGCCGTGGATCCATGTTCGCCTGAATCTTGAAGACGAAACCGGAAAAGCTGTCCGTCCCCGGCTGGACCAGGACTCCGCGCGAAGGCCGTGGCTGAGGCGGCGGCGAGTAGTCGAGAAACGCGTCGAGCAGAAGCTGCACGCCGAAGTTGTTCGCCGCGCTGCCGAAGAAAACCGGCGTAAGCTCGCCGCGCGAGAGCGACTCGGCGTTGAACTCATGGCCCGCGCCATCCAGCATCGCCATCTCTTCGATCGCCAGCAGCCGCGCTTCTTCATCGACGCGATCGCGCACAAATTGATCCTCCAACCCACCGACCGAAACCGGCGCTCGATGTGCGCCATGAATCGCGCGCTCAAAGACATGCACCTCGTGCTTCATCCGATCGTAAATCCCACTGAATTGCGGTCCCTGCCCGAGCGGCCAATTCATCGCACACGCGCCGATCCCGAGCACGCTTTCGAGTTCATCGATCAAGGCCAGCGGATCGCGCGCCGGGCGATCGAGCTTGTTCATGAAAGTGAAAATTGGCACGCCCCGCCTGCGACAAACTTCAAAGAGCTTCCGCGTCTGCGATTCGATTCCCTTGCCGGCATCGATCACCATGATGGCCGCATCGACTGCCGTGAGGACGCGATAAGTATCCTCCGAGAAATCCTTGTGACCGGGTGTGTCGAGCAGATTGATCACGCAATCGCGGTATTCGAATTGCAGCACGGTCGAGCTCACCGAAATACCGCGCTGCTTCTCCAATTCCATCCAATCGGAAGTGGTCGCACGCTGCTTCTTCCGCGCCGTCACCGAACCCGCTAACTGCACCGCGCCGCCGTACAACAGGAGCTTCTCCGTCAACGTCGTCTTACCGGCGTCCGGATGTGAAATGATAGCGAAGGTGCGTCGCCGTTTTATTTGTTCGAGTAGCATGGGGAAAAGGGAATTTGTCATTCCGTCCCGCCGAAGGCCGGAAGTAAACGCCCGCAAAACTGGCCTAACAAGTGGAAGCAAAGCCGCGACGGCGTCCGCTGTATGGTAGCGAGGGTTTGTCCGGTGGCTACTGCCAGGGATCAAACAGCGCCACGCCGGCGGCCTCGAAGTCTGCCATCTTGCGCGTGGCGAGGCTAAGGTCGTGCGTGAGGGCGGTGGCAGCGAGAAGGCTTTCCATTACCGGAAGACGGCGACCGGCCTTCATCGTCGCGGCCTGCAGGTCCGCCCAGCGCTCCATCACGGCGGTGTCCACGGGCAGGATCCGGTTTGCAAATTCCGCTTTAATGCCAGTTTCGATCCAACGCAGCAGTGACCGCCGCTTTTTTCCTTCGCTGAGAATCAGCGAACCGCGCCGCAGTTCTCCGACCGTGATGACACTGATGAAAAGCGACTCTTCAACCTGCTCGCCGATCCATTTTAGGACGCGCGAACTGGGCTGCTTCCGCATCGCTTCGCTCAAGACATTTGTGTCGAGGAGGAAGTTCATAACGCAATCTTCCGCGGGAGATCTTTGCTCCGCGTGAGGTCGAGTTCATCGGCGGGCACCGGGCAGGAGCGAAGCATTTCCAGCAGGGTGCGTTTTTTTGGTTTGTTTTTTTGCCAGTCAGCCACGCTGACGATGACCACGAACGGCTTGCCGTGCTTGGTGACGATCTGCGGCTGGCCGCCAGCGGCTTTCTCCGCCACGGCCGAAAACTGTTGTTTGGCTTCCTGGAGTTGGAGTGACTTCGCCCGGCGAGGGTAGTTTAGTCTGTCCTGTCTGTCCAGAATCGAGCGCGGGGCGGTTTTGTTGCTCGCAAGCGGGCGGAGTAGTTTGGGTCCGGCCGCCTACTTCAACGGCACCGGATAGACGGCCGGGCTGGCGTGGCCATCCTTGTCCAACGCGCGGACACCGAAGATGAAGTTATCCTTGGAGACGTTTGGGGCCGTGAAACGTGTCACGTTTCCGGCGTCCGCGGAATGCTGCCAGAGCGGCGCGGTGGTTTCGCGCCAGACGATTTCGTAGCCGGCGAGATCCGGATCGGTGTTCGCTTTCCAACGCAAAGTCGTGCTGTTGGTTAGCTCTTTTGTTTCCACTCCCACCTCGCTCGGCGCCGCTGGAGCCAGGGCGACCGCGCCAAGAGCGGCCGCGTTCACGCGGGCCACTTGCGCGATGTAATCGAAATCGCAGAACTCTGGGAGGTCGCCATATTTCACGCCATTCTCCTCTCGTAAGTCTTGATGCTGATGACGGAAATCTTCATGCGGTTCGCTCAGACGCACCGCCGGATACCCGGCATCGAGAAACGGGCTGTGATCGCCGCCGCGCAGAAATCGATCCCGCCGATAAACGATGTCCACCTTCATTCCGCTGACATATCGCTCGGCGTTTTCCTTGATCGAGCGGGCCAATTCCCGCGCCGTGCTGTCGTTCTCGCCGCCGGTCTGCAACCGCGTCCGGAGCGCATCGGACACTTCCTTCACTGGCGGGACACCTTCCGCGAAAAGGCGCACGCGATCCTTCTCCACCGTCCCATCGTCCGCACGCGAACTGCCGATGATGTCGTTCGTGATCATACCGGCGATGTTCCAATTCTTCGCCGTCGCCATCTGTGCCCAATGGGTTGAACCAAAGAGTCCTTGCTCCTCGCCCGCCACCGCCATGAAAACGAGCGTCGCATCCCATTTCCGCTTCGACATCACGCGCGCCATTTCCAGCACCGCGGCCACGCCGGAAGCGTCGTCGTTCGCGCCCGGCGCATCGGCCGTCGCATTCATCACATCGGTCACGCGCGAATCGTAGTGACCGCTCACCACGTAGATCCGGTCGCGTGATTCTGCCTGCGAACCGGGCAACGTGGCGACCACATTCACGACCTGCACCGGCTGCGGATTCCGCGGCCCGGGCGGTTGCGTGAACTCGTCCATTGTGACTTCCAGCCGGCCGCCATTTTCCTCGCTGTAGCGTTCGAACTCCGAGCGAATCCAACGCCGCGCGGCGCCGATCCCGCGCGTCTCGCTTTCGGTTTCGGCGAGCGTGTGGCGGGTGCCGAAGCTAACCAGCTTGCGAATCGTTCCTTCGATATTCTTCGGCGAAATCTCCGCGAGCGCGCGGGTGATTTCCGGATCGAGCTTGGGTTGAATCGTGTCCGGCGCCGCCGGCAGAGAGCCAGCCAGAAACGGGATGAGCAAGAGGAAGCGAACGGGGAATCGCATCAGAACGACTACACCGAGCGCGGGCCTTTCGCATCCAGCGACCCATCGCCTAACGAGGTGGCGCAGGCAGACGCCGTGAGTTTTTGTAGAACCTGTAGGCGAGATCAATCCCGACGGAGAGGAAGTTGCCCAGCTTCGGCACGCTCACCTCGATCAAGCGCGTCGCCACCTTGACCATGTTATCGGGATGGAGGAGACCCGCCGATAGATCACGCTCCACACCCTTGATATAGGAAATCATGGCGCGCGCGTCCTTCCGCGATTCTGGATCGCAGGCCGCGACCTTCTCGTAAGTCTCAACGGCGGAATGGAGATCGCTGGCCGAGTCGGCCGCCAAACCCCGCACGACTTGGCCTTCCCCCAGCATTTTCATCGCCTGGCATCGAAACACTTCCGCGCCTCCGGATTCCACCGCCCTCCTCATCGCCTCGACGACGTAAGCGGGCACCTTGTCCGTGTGCAGCAAAATGATCGCCTTGTTTTGCTCGATGCTGCGCAAGTCGCCTTTCAGTCCCGCTCCGTAGGCCAGTCTGAGCCGCGCAGCTTCGAGGTGGGCACCGGCCATCACGACATCGAACTCGTAGAAACGCCGACCCGACTCCGGGAGCGACTCACCGGTCGTGATCAAGGCTTCATACTCGCCGATCGCTTCAAAACTACTTCGGCCAGCCAAAGCCTGCGCGCGTTTCACCTTCGCGGCCGCGAGGTCGACGAATTGCAGCGTTTTCATCACCGCTCCCAATCTCATGCCAGGTTCGGGTCCGGACTGCTGCTGCTGCGCGTCTTGCCCGAGCGGAACGGGCTGCATGTCCTCCGTTTCCTGTCCGGCAGCCATGGCCGACAAAGCTAGAATCATCGCTCCCCATCCGAGGCGGGTCAGTAAACTCACTCAGAAATAATGCCCAGAATAAGAGCCGCCTGCCAAGCGCGAGGAGGCTAGGGTTCGTACCTTTCTCAACGGAGCGCTCCACTCCAGCGCGATTTGTGGCTTTCACTCGCGCCGCCCCTTTGCCACCCTCGCCGGGCATGTTGGCTAAGATTTATTCCGCAGCGGTTTACGGCATCGATGCCTATGAGGTGGAGATCGAAGTCAATGCCGCACGCGGCGATCCGAAGATTATCATCGTCGGATTACCCGACGCGGCGGTGAAAGAAAGCCAGGACCGCGTCACCACCGCGGTTCGCAACAGCGGCTACTTTTGGCCGCGCGGCCGCACCACGATCAATCTCGCGCCGGCCGACATCAAAAAAGAAGGGCCGAGTTTTGACCTGCCGATCGCGCTCGGCATGATCGTGGCCACGGAGGAATTCGGCGCGCCGGAACTGGAGCAGTACAGCTTTGTCGGCGAGCTGGCGCTGAGCGGGGCGGTCCGTTCCGTGCGCGGCGTTTTGCCCGCCGCGATCGAAGCGCGGCGGCGCGGTCGGAAGGCGCTCTTTGTGCCCGAAGCAAACGCGCGCGAAGCCGCCATGGTCGAAGGGATCGACATCTACGGCGTCCAGAATCTCCGGCAGACCTACGACTTCATCAGCGGCAAAACCGCCAACCTGCAGCCGACGCGCGGCGATCTGACCGAGTTCTTCGCCAGGCATCAAGACTACGAAGTCGATTTCAGCGACGTCAAAGGGCAGGGCCACGTCAAGCGCGCCATCGAGGTCGCCGTCGCCGGCGGCCATAATCTGCTCATGATCGGTCCTCCGGGCTCCGGCAAATCCATGCTCTCGAAACGCATCGCCACCATCATCCCGCCGATGTCGCTGGAAGAAGCGATTGAGAGCACGAAGATCCACAGCATCGCGGGAATGTTGAACGGCGAGCAGGCCTTCGTTTCCACGCGGCCTTTCCGTTCGCCCCACCACACCATCTCAGATGTCGGCTTGTTAGGCGGCTCCGCCATTCCCCAGCCCGGCGAAGTCAGCCTCGCGCATCACGGCGTCCTCTTTCTCGACGAGCTGCCAGAGTTCAAACGCTCCACCTTGGAAGTCATGCGTCAGCCGCTGGAGGACGGACAAGTCACCGTCTCGCGCGCGGCCGGCAGCGTCACTTTCCCCTCCGAGTTCATGCTCGTCGCGGCGATGAACCCATGTCCATGCGGCTATTTCGGCGACCTCAAACGCGAATGCCGGTGCAGTCCCGTCCAGGTGCAACGTTATCGACAGCGCATCTCCGGCCCGCTCCTCGACCGCATCGACCTCCACATCGAAGTCCCCGCGGTCGAATACAAAGACATCTCCAGTACCCGTCCCGAAGAACACTCCGACGCCATCCGCGAGCGCGTCATCCAAGCGCGCGAGCGCCAGCAAGCGCGCTTCAAATCCGACAAGAAAACCAACTGCAACGCCCGCATGGGCCCGCGCCAGATCAAACAGCACTGCTCGTTAGCCGATGAATCGCAGGAGCTCATCCGCATCGCCATGACCGAGCTCCACCTCAGCGCCCGCGCCTACGATCGCATCCTCAAAGTCAGCCGCACCGTTGCCGACCTGTCCGGTTCTAACGACATCACGCCCGACCACGTCAGCGAAGCGATCCAGTATCGCACCTTCGACCGAACGCTTTGGGTCTAGGGTCGCCTCCAAATACATGAGTGTTCCGACCCTCTACCTTGACACTTCGGTGATTGGTGGGGGTTTCGACGACTCATGGAAGGAAGCTACGCGGGAGTTGTTTCGGCAGGGCGGTTTGGGGCTTTATTCTTTGGCCGCATCCGTCGTGACGGTGCGGGAACTGCAAGGTGCGCCACTGGAGGTGCGGCAGTTTTTCGCGATGAATTTCCTCCACCCGGAGCAAATTCACGAACTCACCGCGGAAGCTGAGACGCTTGCGCAAGCTTATGTTGCTGCCAGCGTCGTGACGAAAAAGTTTGTGGACGATGCACGGCGCGTGGCCATCGCCACCGTCCACGGCATTTCGGTGATCGTGAGTTGGAATTTTCGCCATTTGGCGAATCTCCATCGCGAGGCTGGGTTCAACGCGGTCAACCGATTGCAGAACTACTCTCAAGTCCGTATCTTATCCCCGTTGGAGCTAATTTATGAAAGTGATCAAGACCAAGGGCTTTGACGCAGTCGCTGAATCGCGTCGATGGAAAGAAGTGGTGGCCCGCCAGACAGAGGGTCTGGAACTCGTAGATGTGCTCGCGTTTTTTGAGAAGGGAGCCCTGCTCGCGATGTTGCAAGACATGCGCGCGCCCGGTCCGCAGGCGGCGACGGTAAGAGAAGAACCGCCAAGCGCCTGACGCCGCTAAAGCTGAGCGCCCGCGCTTACGATCGCATTCTTAAAGTCAGCCGCACCGTCGCCGACCTCGCCGGGTCCAGTGACATCACCCCCCGAGCACGTCAGCGAGGCCATCCAGTATCGCACCTTCGATCGCACGCTCTGGGTGTGAGTCTCAAGATGCGAGGGCTCAAGAGCCCAACCGGGCCAGTGCCACCTCGCGTGCGTCCTCCTTCGCGAACCTGGTCAAGGCCAATCGTGCGCGGATGGTCTCGCGCGAAGCGAACTAATAACGGAGCAGGGCGCGGACAAACTCCAGATCCTTCTCTCGTCCAGCGGCCAGCTTGCTCACGGCGAGATCATCCGGATCGATGCACCAGCCAACGGCGCCGCCGGTATTCTCGTTCTCAATCGGCAGCAGCCGATCCCGCCATCCCGGGGGCAGGGTCACGGTCGTTTCGTCCACCCCATGTGCGTAATAGCCGAACGATAGATGGACAGTTCGCCCATCGCTCCGTCGATAACGACGGATTTGGCCGGGTCTTCCTTCGGAAACACGTCAGCTTCCATCGAGCGGGTTAATTCCGCTGGCGCCTCAGGATAGCTGCCCAGAATCGCCTGGCTACCCACGATGACGATATTTCGTACACCCGCATTGGCGGCCGCGGCTCGGATCAAATGCGCAAGCTGAGTGCGCTTCACTGGGACGCTCGAAGGCGCGGAAGAGGCGGTTCCGCTCGGCCGGGTGCGAGACCTCCGGCGAAAGGGCTCGACTGCCGGAGTCTTCGAGCCCGTTCATCGCATCCTTCCGTGACCTGGAACAATTTGGTTTGCGGTCCCGAAAGCAAGCTGAGCCACTCCTCCAAAGCGGGACGAACTGCGGGCGCGCAATCTGTCGCGAAGGGCAAAGGAGTAAGCCAGGCGGCTGCCTTCAGCGAGCAGGGCGGCGGCGTTGGAGCCAAGTTTCAGGTTGACCTCTTTATGCGGTCGAGCCCTCCCGCGCGATGAATTCCATCAGCCTAGTGTAGGCCGCCGTAATTAATCGACCATAAGGTGCAAACCGACCGCCAGGCTCTAAAGCGGCGGCGCGAAAAGGTGGGTCTGGCGGTCGCGGAAGCGTCGTGGAGTGCGCCGGTGCTCCGGCGCTTTTTCACCGACGCGCAAAAGGTGCCCTAATGGCGGCGGCCTACACTAGCGACGTTCAGGCGGAAAGCTCTGACCAATGGATAGGCCTCAGCGCGTCCGTGTTGACCGCTTAAAGCGGTCGAGATATTATCAAGCGACGATGAATTTACCGCGCCGGCTCGAAGCACCCGCTCTATGCGACGCTGCGAAAGCTCGTCGTCCGCACGGCCTCGCACGCAAAACCCCAGCCTCGAGCACGAGGTCAACGACGAGCAGAACAGCGGTGAGGCCAAATTGAGGTTGACCGCTTTATGCGGTCGAGTTCCAAGCGCCCCGCAGGAATATTGGGGGCGCGTTTCCCCGGTCGAGTCTGAGGCCGACCGCAGAAATAGCAAATAGTTAGGACTGACCCCGAGCGGCTCCGACCCCGAGCGGCTCCGCGGACCCCGAGCGGCTCCGCGAGCGGCTCCGGACCCCGAGCGGCTCCGAGCGGCTCGCGAGCGGCTCGGATAATCAAGGCGGGCCTGGCCGAAGCGGGATGGCGAGCGGAGGATTTGCGCCGGCGACCGAAGGGGCACGCGGTGAAGGTGGCGCTTGCGCGGCGTCTGCGCGCGAACACGCCGATGCGGCGGGAGAGGATCGCGGCGCGCCTGCAGATGGGAAGCGCGAGCTACCTGTCGGCGCTGTTGGCAATTGACGATAGTAAGCTCTGCCCCCTTGGTGTCCTGCAGCTCTTGACTTTAGATGTGGTATTACCTATGATACCGCAGTGCTCATCGTGTTCGACACCAATGTCATCATTTCAGCCCTCAAGTCCGCCAAGGGCGCTTCTTTTCGCCTTCTTCCGCTGATTCGTGCTGGCGTGCTTCGCCCCGCAGTGACCGCGCCTCTAATATTCGAGTATGACGATGTGGCCAGTCGGCCAGGAATATTGTCGCACCTCTCGTCTGCCGAGATTAGCAGTTTCCTTGACTGGTTCGTTTCTGTTTCCAGCCAGCACAAGGTTCATTTCCTCTGGCGGCCACTGCTCCGAGACCCGAAGGACGATCTGGTCCTGGAAGCGGCTGTTGCTGCCAGTGCCGATTACGTCGTCACCTTCAACACTTCCGACTTTGACCGCGCATCGTCTTTGGGCGTCCGCGTCATCACCCCGCTGCAACTTCTCGCACTGATTCCATCCGCATTACCATGAGCACACTGAGCATCCGACTTCCCAATTCCATTCACCAGCACGCCAAGCGACTGGCTCGCGACGAGGGCGTTTCCGTTAATCAACTCGTCAGTAGCGCGCTCGCCGAGAAGCTGTCCGCTTTGGACGCCGAGCGCTATCTGAGCGAGCGTGCCGCACGCGGCAAAAAGGTCGATCTCGACGCCATTCTCGCCAAGATTCCTGCGGCCGAGCCCGAGCCGCAGGATCAAATTCCCGAATGACCGCAACCATCTTCCAGTGGCAGGGGGGAGTTTGAGTCGGGCTGCGAAAATAGTCAATAGTTAGGACTGACCCCGCGCGAGACCCGACCCCGCGCGAGACCCAGACCCCGCGCGAGACCCAAATAGTTAGGACTGACCCCGCGCGAGACCCACTACTGCGCTCTGGATAGGCACTTTCAATCCTGAGGACTGACCCCTCTGCCGACCGACCCCTCTGCCGACCCGACCCCTCTGCCGACCCCCCCCTCAATCCTGAGGACTGACCCCTCTGCCCTCCTTCGGGCGGCTCCTCCTAATTGACTTAGTCCTTTTTCCCGTCGGCGATGATTCGCACGCGGAACAGACCGTAAGAATCTGGGATAATAAGAACAGTGGCACGCTTCGATGTCACGAGATCCACCTCTTGGGTTGACTCAGTCAGACTTCCATCTGGAAGACGTGCTCGAAAGGTAACTGGAATGCGGGAAAGGGGGAGGCCAGTGGATACATGCCGTTGGCCGTATGGAAGCGCCGCGACGAGGGTATCAGCACCTGATAAAGCGGCCACCGTGACCCCGGGAAAGAAATTCCTGATCGTCACAATACCCGTGGTCGCCGACGAATCGATAGTATCGTCAAGCACCTCCGTCGAGAATGGAGAGACGACGATGGAGAAAAACGCATTTGGCTTTAGATCCAAATCGATAATTTTGAGTGGGCGCGGCTCGTTTTGCTTGAATATGCCAAGCTGATATTTGGCGACGGGAAGTGGCGAGTAGCCAGCATACCGGTAAGGGTTTGCTAGGATTAAGTTGTCTGCCTCTGCGGGGGAGTTTGCTTTGCGCAGCACGAGAGGGCTCCCCTTCACGGAGGCCATGTTCCAGAATCGCACGTATCCGACTTTGGGAGCTACGCCAGAGGGAGCTTGACCGCTCGCGTGGTTTGACATCACGAGAGCGACGAAAGCGCTAGTCGTTAGAATTGAGTATCGTGATTGCATATTTATCGGGTACGCTGAAGCGAGCATTGGTCGGTGAGATTGGCGGGAACGGGTCGCTGGGGACTCCGGCGTTCCAAACGGGATCGATGCGAAACACTATTTTCTGCTGTGAAGTTGCTGTGACACGGATGGCGGCAGATCCTGCTTGAGCTACTGATTGGCCAACCGCATAAACGGTAAAAACGTTGCCTCGCGTGGTGATCAACTCCATCAAGCGTCGGGAAATTTCTTCCCGGCCTCGATCGTATGCGATGGCGGTATCGACACTGGTGGCGAGATTGTTGCCGGTGTTGAAGATTGGCATTTCTGAGAACTCGCCCCGCTCAAAGAACGGACCCGCAGTGGATGCGAACCGGCCTTGATAAAGAGCAGAGTCATTTGTCAGACGGGCCTGCATCTGATCAATTAACTCGTTCACTTTGTCAGTTGAAGCGGTTGGATCATTATCAAATGGCAGCCCAGTTAGCTTTGGGTCCGATTCAGCTCCGCTCTGGAAGATATATTTGTAGAGAGCCGCTTTCAAGGCGAAACCGCGATCACGGATTACCCCGTTAATATTGATCCGACCCGGAAGCGAAACAGAATCCGAGGTCGCGAAAATGTCTGCCAAGCGCCATGCAGTCCACTCACGACTTGACATGTTACTATTACCGTCCCACAGGCCTGTTGCATTAAAAGCAGGATCGAAACGTTCCGGCTGTCCGATCCTCAGCGTGCGTGCCCCACTGCGGCTAAAATTAACAGATCCAGTGACATCCAGTTGGCGGACCGGATCAAAAATGTACCCCAATTCGCCGATCGACTTTAGAGGGGCATTGGAAACCACTGCAGGGGCATGAGCAGAATCCATGATGTTATCGGCCAACTCTGGCCAGCGGCCAGCGGAATTGTTAGCGGAAGACACATCATTGAAATAATTTAACCCGGTAAGAGTGGCGTATCCCGGGACGTTCGATGAGGTTAAAGTTGACTTATATGCAGTTTGATCTTCACCCGCTACGGAGGTGTAATCCAAAGACAGCTGTTCGTTGTTGGTGCGGGGATCTCCCAGTTCGGATTTAATCGGCGTGTTCGGAGAGACTGCCTTGTTGCCCTTCAGACTGGAGCCACGGTAGTGATATTTCGTGGCGTCAAACTTTTGGCTATCTTGTCCGGTCGGTCCCGTGCCGTCGTCGACGTTTACCGAAATTGCAACAACGGCGAGACTTCCGAATGACTCAATGAGTCCGTTATCGTTTCCCAAGATGAGTTCCATCTCATAATCTGAGCCATTTGCCGCGGGACGCATCTGCGAAGTGAGGCGTAATTCGCTATTTGACTTGTAGTATGTAACTCCTTGATATATGCGAAACTGGTCCGCTGGCACGCCCGGCGGGGGCCGATAGATCCGGGTAGCATCCACGCCAAAGCCAGCAGGCAGGGGCCCTGGATTCGGACTTGTGCTCGGATCGGTTGTCAAAACGGTCGCTTCTCCGGCGCGGAAGACCAATGGAGCGTTTCCGCTTACACTTTTGAAGACGCTGAGCGGAATGCTGAAATCACGCGATGGCCCATCTGGGATGTCGGTTCCGGCGGGCATGCCGCTGTTCGGAGAGGCTTTCCAGCCAAATTGGTTAGAGACTCGGAGAAACGGATTGGGCCCAAGATCCGCCAAGGTGATATCACGTGTGCCCATATTCCAAAATTCAAGGTAATGGTCTATCTCGATTTTATAGTTGGCTGATGTTCCGAGCCGGGAGCTAAACAGAAGCTGTTTTGCCCTTAACATATATTCCTGGAGGAACGGGACGTTTTCTTTACCAATAGCAGCGATCGGATTGCTCCCTGTTGACCCTCCAATGGGAAGGCTACGGGCGGGGGGGGAGCCGACCACCACGGTATAAGCTGGCGGGTCGTTCTTGACGATGGTGGGCTGCGAGTCAGCGTCGATATAGTCCCGGATGTTTGCGGCAATCTTGTTTAAGTAGATTGTTTGATGCAACGACGAGCCAGAGTTCTGAACATCTAAGGAGTTTTTGTCGGTTCCGGTTCTATAAAAGCGCTGAGCAAAGTTCGGCAGATGGTAAGTGATCGTTTTGATGATCTGGTCCAGCTGATTTCTGATCACGCTCGGATCGGCCGAGGCGGTGACGACTTTGTTTAGATTGACGCGCTTGGTCCCACTGCGGGAGAGATTGGACGACCCGGAATGAATGGTTGCTTCGAATTTCGCTGACTCGGCGAGATCAGATTGCCCAGTGACGTGGTTTAGAGCGCGGAACTCGAAGAAGAGAGAATTCGGGAACGCGGCCCGGTTCGCGAAGATGTCGTTGGCGACGGCTTCGGGATCGAAGCCAGCGCCAAGCGTTTGTTTTAGGAGGCCCTGTAACGGAATCTGGGAAGGCGAGTCGCCAAGAGTATTTGCGCCGCGCGGTGTCTTGCCCATTAGGTTGACGTTCACTTTAAAGCTCTCGTCCTCCATCCAGTAGGCGTACCGGCCAGTGACGTTTCCATCGGAATCCTTTAGGTCGATCCATTGCGCGCGGAACTCGGGGCGGGGCGTCGTTCCAAATGGTGCCCCGATAGTCCCTTGGGTATCACCCGCGAAACGCGCGTGATTGAAATCGAAAGAGTTGGTGGCGTCCAGAACCGGCAAAGCGCTCCGTAAGGTGGCCTCGCGAACGGAGGGCGTTTGTGGAGGCGGAGGGATGAGGACGGATTGAGCGCCGGAGATGAGAGGCAGGGCGTGGAGGGGAGAGGGGGTTCCGGGCGTAACGTTTTCGGGCGTCTGGTCGCGGTAATAGAGAGTGGTGCCTTCATATTGGGCTGTGCTGCTGCCAGCCTGGGTCACTCGTTCCCACGAGGTAGCCGAATCGGGATACTTCATCACATTGTCGACGAGGCGTGAGATCGCGACGTTAATCGCAGCTTGGCTGGCCAAATCCGCCTTGGCTTTGTTCGCTGCAGCTCGGCCGGTCGCCCTGTCTGTGCCGCTACTGGAAAGGAACGCGACAGCCATGATCGTCAGCAGGGCGATCATGATCAAGGAGACGATCAGGGCGAAGCCGCCAGTGCGGTTCGATGAGGGATCGGGCGAAAACGTCATTGATTTTGATAGAGCATGACGCGCGTCACAAATTGCTGCTCATGGGGAAGGATCAAGGTTCGGTATATATCGGAGAGATCCGGCGGCTTTTCGCTCCAGGTCGTTTGAGTGACGGCCGAGTTGCGAATCTTCTGGGCTGCATTCGGGCTGATAGCTTTGAAGCGAACCTCTATCCACTTCCATTCCGCGGGTGAATGAGTGCTTGGTGGTATTGGATCAGCCAGTTCGCCAGGAAGGAATTCAAGATCCCAAACGTAGGCCGCCAAATCTTCATCGGTGGCGGGATTTTTTGTAAACAAGCCTGCGAGATTAAGGGTAGTGCCCTGAAGTCCTATCGTGGTCGCGTCGCTGTCTTTGAAGACGCGCTTTAATGTAAAAGTCTTCGTGACGGAACTCCAGTCGAGATAGTAGCCCACAGTGCAGAGGTCGCTTTTCCCGGAATTCGCGGCAGGAGTGATCATATAAGCTTCCCGCGCATACGCTCCACTGGGGGCATTGTCCGTTAAACTGAGCATCATCGGAGAGGCATGTATATTCGCCGATCGCAGGTCCCGGGCGATTATCTGAAGCCCGGCACGCGCGTCCCGGAAAACATCGATCCGTTGGTCAGCCCGCTGCCATTGGTTGGCGGTCGCGATGAAGATTCGGGAGAGCAGCACGACGATGAGCGCGGTAATGCTCATGGCGATGAGCACCTCAGGGAGTGTGAATCCGGTAGCTTTGCGGCGTGCAGCGCGAATGGTCCTCATCCTTTATTGCGTGCCAGGTAGAAATATTCTGTGAATCCTTCTGCACGGGATTTCCCGTAAATGCGAATTTCAATTTGGTTCAGCTTCCCGAGCCCCATTTGTACGGGCGGATTTGTGCCCGTGAGAGGCGGATCGTTGTCGAAACGCAATTCGATGGTGTAAATAGAATTGGCATCTGGAGCGGTCGTGATTTGTGGCTGGTCTGGTGAGGGGTAGGCGGCGTAAAGCGTTTTTGTGTCGGCCGCATCGGCCGTTAAGGTCGAAAGATTCAGGGGTGTACCGTAGCAATCAACCGCAACAAAATTCGCGCATTGGGCGTCGATCGTAGCGACCAAGGCCTGCGCAAGCTGAGCGGCCCGGGTGTCGTCAATACTTGAGCGATTAGCAGAGAATCCCGCGGGAAAGACCGCGAGGATGGCAACGAGTGAAAAGGAAATTACGCCTAGCGCCAGGACCACTTCGATCAGCGAAAAGCCGGAGGTGAAACTGAAATTACGGGGCGTAGGGGTCGACATAGCGAACGCGGCCGGTAAATCTGGAGACGGTTACCTGATCCAGTTTGCCAGTTGTTTTCTGGGTGTTGTCGGTGAAGGAGGGTTGTCCGCTTGGATCGACCGAACCCGAGAAAATTTTCACAAACAGTGTAGCGGCAGTCGTCGGTACGGCTACCATGCCGGTCGCATCAAATTTTAGGAATGGCAACGCGAGCGGGGTAACACCGACTGTTCCCGGGCACTTAAAACTTATGGGAGTTCCTCCCTGCGCCGTTAGCAATCCAGTGCCGGGCTCAAACGAGATGCCAGTCGGGAGAAAAAACCACTTTGTGACGGCGACAGGCGCAAAAGTCGTTTTGTCCTCTTGAAAGACAACAAACGCTTTGCACCGATACGGCTCCGGCGCGGTCTCATCTGCAAAAACGACGTATGTCGCGGATCCGCTCGACACAGCGAGGGACCTCGCCTGTGCGAGCGTGTTCATCAATGTGCTGACGGCTGATTTCCCAGAACTCGACTTCGAAAGCGAAATGACGGCGGGAATCGCCGCGGCGAGCATGATAGCGACGATGCCCATTACGACCAACAATTCGAGGAGCGTGAAAGCCTGGTTTTCATGATGCAGGCTACGCGGGCCCACGGCGCTGACGCGGGTAGGCTTCGAGCGAAGGGAAAGAGCGGTCACAATTCGGAGCGGCGGGCGAAACAGCGGTGCTGCAATCTATTAGCGGATCGTCCCGCTTCGCACAAGGCTGCGGAGCGAGAGGAGGCTGGAAAATGCGGAAGGCGAAACCCTCCTCCGCGAATGCTGCGGCGGGCAGGCTGCGCGGCGGAATCGATTTTTGCACCGGTTTTCTGCAGCCGAAACGGCGGTTGGCCGTATTTAATACGCGGATTCTGGAGGGTTCCGGTCTGGGGGCATGCTTCTAGCTTTTAGAGCCTCGCTGTGCTGGAACACACGTCATTATCAGAGGAAGAGCGTAGTCAGATCGTGCAAACGATCGAGATGTTTGAGGTCATTACTCAAACCCAGCCAGACGATTATCAATCGCTCGAAATCCTGAAGGATGCTTACCTGAAGGTGAAGCAGCCGGAGGAATCGCTCCGCATTTCGCGGAAGCTGGCGGAGGCCTATTTTAACGTGGGCTCGTTTACGCTGGCGATGCAGGAGTGCGAAGTCATTCTCCTGAAGGAGCCGAATGCGCCGGAGATTCTGGCGATGTTGGGAGAAATCGAGCACCGCCTGCAGGCGCAGGGTCAATCGATCGTGACCACGACCTCGAAGAATGGTCTGACGCTAGGGTCGAATGGCAGCAGCGAACGGGGTCTAGTCGATCTGCAGGGGAAAAAGGCAGTCGATGATAATGACCGGGGCGATGAGCAACTGGCCAAGTTCCTCATCATGCAGCAGCTCGTGGTCGAGGAGGAAGTGAGCACGGGCTTGGACACGGTGCAGGCGCTGAACAAGGATTTGAGCGGACAGGCGCTGGGCGCTTCCCTTTTGGACAAGATCTTTCGGCAGGATACGGACCGGCTGGATGGGGCGCTCTCGCAACTGATCGATCGGACGAAGTTCGCCTATGTGCCGCTGGAGTATTACGACGTGGATCGGCAGATCGCGCGGATGCTGCCGGATAATTTGACGCTGGGACGGCTGTTTGTGCCGTTCGATTTGATCAGCCGTACGATCATGGTGGCGTGCTGTAATCCTTTTGATGCCGCGGGGCGCGAGGCGGTGCAGCAATCGCTCGATTACACGGTGGCGTGGTACCTGGCGCGGCCGGGCGCGATCATCCGGAGTTTGCAGGACATCTACCGGCTGGAGGGGCGCGCGTAAGTGCCGGCGACGATGAGAAGCAAATCTTTCGCGGAACGCATCGCCGATGTCCTGATTGAGGACGGTCTGCTTTTGCCGAATCAGCTCGAGGAAGCGATCGGCATGCAGCAAAAGGACGGCGGCCGTTTGCTGAAAATTTTGACGGACAACCAGTTCGTCACCGATCAGGACATGGCCTTCAGCATGGGGCGTTGCCTGAATACGCCGCCGATCAATTTGGCGAAGGTGCGGGTGCCGGAAGAGATCATGGCGCTGGTCCCGCGGGACATGGCGAAGGCGAACAAGCTGGTCCCGATCGCGCGTTTAAACGGGAAGCTGTTCGTGGCGATGGCGGACCCGACGAATGTGCTCGCGGTGGACGACGTGAAGCGGCGCGTGCAGATGGAAGTGGTGCCGATGATCGCGACGGAGAAAGCGGTCGCGGATGCGCTGGCCGGGGTACACGGGGGCGGGGCGGACATGAGCGCGGTGCTGAAGCAGGTGGCGGAAGACATCTCGAACTCGACCGACATCGAAGTCCAAGCGTCGCAGAACGAGGAGATCGATATCGATCGCCTGACGCAAGACACGGAAGACGCGCCGGTGATCAAGATCGTGAATCTGATCCTGGTGCAGGCGATCAAGGAAAAGGCTTCGGATATTCATATCGAGCCGTTTCAACGCACGTTGAAGCTGCGTTACCGCATCGATGGCGAATTGATCGCGGCGGAGTCGCCACCGAAGGCGCTGCAACTCGCAATCACGTCGCGGATCAAGATTCTAGCGGGACTGAATATCGCGGAGCGCCGCTTGCCGCAGGACGGACGTTTCCGGATCAAGGTGCTGGGCAAGGAAGTGGATCTTCGTATCTCGATTCTGCCCACGGCTTACGGCGAGAAGATCGTGATCCGTATTTTGGATAAGGGCGCGCTGACCGGCTCGATCGACCAGATGGGAATGGACGAGGAGACGGTGGCGAAGTTCAAAAAAGCGATCGATGCGCCGCACGGGATGATCCTGGTGACGGGCCCGACCGGTTCCGGTAAGACGACGACGCTTTACTCGGTGCTGCAGGAGCTCAATAGCCCGCAGTACAACATCGTGACGGTGGAAGACCCGATCGAATATGAGCTGGCCGGCATCAATCAGGTGGCGGTGCGAGCGGACATCGGGCTCGATTTCTCGTCCGCGCTGCGTTCCATCCTGCGGCAGGATCCGGACATCGTGATGGTGGGTGAGATTCGTGATAACGAAACCGCCGACATCGCGGTGAAGGCGGCGCTGACGGGTCACCAGGTCTTGAGCACCCTGCATACGAACGATGCGGCGGGCGCGATCACGCGTCTGGATGACATGGGGATCGAGCCGTTCCTGATTTCGAGTTCGGTCATCATGGCCTGCGCGCAACGTCTCGTTAGGCGGATTTGCACGAATTGCCGGGAGGAATTTACCCCGGAGCCGGAGATCTTTGAGCGGCTCTCGATTACGCCGGCGGAAGGCGCCGTCTTTTTCCATGGCAGCGGCTGCGATCGCTGCAAGAACCGCGGCTATCTCGGCCGGGTGGCAATCATCGAAGCTTTGCCGGTGACGGAGTCGATCCGGCGTCTGATCATCAAACGCGCTTCCTCCGCGGTGGTGAAAAGCCAGGCGGTGGCGGAAGGCATGAGGACGTTGCGCATGGTCGGAATCGACAAGGCGCTCGAAGGCATCACCACGCTGGAAGAAATCTGGCGTGTGACAGCAGAGGACCATTAGCGATGACGATTCCATTTTTGAGTTTCCTGAAGAAGAAGCCGCCCTTGCCCATCCCGGCTTTTGTCCCGGCCGAGAAGAACGAGGCGGAGCGCCTGAGCAAGACGGTGACGCCGAATGCCATCCGGACGATGGGAGCGCAGGATAGTTTTGACGCAGAGGCTCAGGCCGGCCCGGCGCCGCTGCGCCCGGTGGTTTCTTTCCGAACGAATCAAATTCCGCCCGCGGTAGCGCTGGCGTTGGAGCCGCGAGTGGAGCGGACGATTTCCGTGGAGCTGGCTGATGTGGTGGCGCAAATGCCGCCGGGCTTGACCCGACCGCTGGGAGAGGGCGATGCGGCGCACATTCTCCTAAAGGCATCGGAAGTGGAGAAGGGGATGGCCAGCGGGAAGCCGACGGTTTCCGCCTTCACGGTCTATCAACAAGCGCCGGAGATTTTTCTGCAAACGATCACGAGCGCCGACATGATCCAGGTGGCGTTGCCGTTTAATAAGGTGCTCGATCAGTTGAGCCGGATGCAGGTGCGCTCGGACCAGAATGAAGAGCAAGTGGTGCCGCAAGTGCAGACGCCATTTCTGCAGGTGACCTTGGAAGACGACGAGCGTTTCGGCACCGTTTCGGCGGCGGCGGCGGAGTTAAACTGCCAAGGATTGCCGCTCGGGCGGATGGAACTGGCCACGGCGGAGAGTCTGGCGGCGGCGCAGCCGGAAGCGACCGCGAGCGACATCTACATCCCGGTGCCCTCGATGCATTTTCCGGCACCTAAGAACAAGAGCAGCAAAGAGGCCGACGCTGACCACGGCAAGGCGAGTAGCAATGGGAACGCACCGGAGCCAAAATTGGGCGACGAGAAGCCGGTCATCCCGACGCCGATAGCATTCAAACTTTCACCGAAAGGGACGGACGTGTCCGCCACTGAGCGAGTTCCAGCCTCAGGCGGGCCGTCCGTTCCGACCAGGGCCTCGGCTTTGGCCACTCCGGCCGGCGCGCCTACGCGCATTCCCTTTAAGGTCGCGGCACCGGCGGCGGCGGACACATCTTCAGACCCCGAGCCCTGGCTGACGAAGGACAATTTTGTGTGCGAAGCGAGCAGCACCGAGGAGGCGGAATTCGCAGTCGCGCCCGCTGCGCCGGCCGACCTCGGAAACCTGACGCTCCTGCTCAAGCCGATCTTGCAAAGCGTGCTCCCGTTGCAACTGACGCGCGAAATCACGGGAGTTTCGGACGAGGTGGAAATCGAGATTCCTTTCTCGCTTCTTCAGTCGCAACTGGCGAGCGGCCGCGTTTCCCTCACACCGGAGCAATTCGCGAAGTATTTGCCGGAGGAATATCGAGACCTTTTCGATCCCGCGATGAGCGAAGCGCCGGTGGCTTTGCCGCTGCAGGAAGTGCTGAAGAATTTGCCGAACACATCTCTGCGCATGCGCCAGGATCAGGTCGAGCAGGAGGAAGGCGAAAATTTCGTGACGCCCTTTTCGACCAAGGCGGAAGAAGATGCGGAGCGCTTCAAAGTGCCGGCCACTCCGGTTGCCTCGCCGGCTGTTTCCGCCGCGGTGGCGGAGCCCGCAGCGCCGTCCTCGCCCGCAAAAGAAGCACCGGTCGCCGAAATTAAGGAAGCCGTCGTCGATTCCGCGCCGGTCGCTGTGGCAGAGCAGACAGCACGAGCCGAAGTCCAGTCCGTCGGAGAAAAGAAGCCGGTGAAGCCATTCGTGCTGGCATCAAAGAACGGCGCTACGGCCAAGAACGGGGACAGACCAGAGCCAGCGCCCGCGAAGCCCAAGCGGACCGCCTTGCAGGTCGAGTTGAACACGGAGGACGAAGTCGATGCCAAATACGTGGTGGCGCGTGTGACCAAGATGGCTGGGGTGAGAGCATGCGCGATCGTCTTCGGCGATGGCCTCAGCCTGGCCGGAAATCTGCCAGAGCAATATCAAGCCGACGGCCTCTGCGCGCTGGCGCCGGCGCTCATGCAGCGGGTCGAAAATCACATGAAAGAGACGCAGTTAGGAGCTTTCCGGTCCATGACCCTCTCCTGCGCAAAAGCCGCGGTGACCTTTTTCATGCAGAACAATCTCTGCCTCGCTGCCGTACACGAACAGAAGGAGCTGCCCCTCGATATTCGCGAACATCTGGCGCGCGTGTTGCTAGAACTCTCTCAGAAGTATTCCCACTCTGCCTAGAACCCGCCCATGTCGATCATCAATTACGCGAGCCGCGAAATTCAGTTCAAAATCGTTTATTACGGGCCGGCCTTGTGCGGCAAGACGACGAACCTGGGTTACATCCACCAACGGATTAACCCGCAGAACCGGGGCGATCTGGTCTCGCTCGCGACTGCGGCGGATCGCACCTTGTTTTTCGATTTCCTCCCGCTGAACGCGGTCGTGATCAAAGGATTCGTGACCAAGTTCCAGCTCTACACCGTGCCGGGACAGGTCATTTACAATGCCACTCGTCAGCTCGTGCTGCGGAGCGTGGACGGGATCGTTTTCGTCGCCGATTCGCAATGGGAAAAAATGGAGGAGAACGTCGAGAGCTTCAAAAATCTCGAGGACAATCTGGCCAAGCAGAACATCTCCATCGACGAGATTCCTTACGTCATGCAATACAACAAACGCGACTTGGAAAACGTCGCGCCGACCAATTACCTCGAATACGTCCTGAACAATCGGAAGCGACGGGTGCAGAGCTTCGAAGTCATCTCGAGCACGGGACAAAACGTCTTCGCATCGCTGAACGCCGTCTCGCAAGTGCTGCTGCACAAGTTCAGCAAACAGAGCGACACACCGAAGACTAAGCCCGCTCCAGTAGCAGATCCGGTCGAACCCGGTGTCTCCCAATCAAAAGGAGCCTCGGTATGAACGCGATTCCCTGCCTAACGATTGAAGATGTGGCGTCGCTCGACGGCGTCCTGGCGGATTTCCTGGAAAAATCGGAGTCCGAGCTGACGGTCGTAATCGACCGCGGCGGCAACGTGATTTCGCAATACGGCGACATCTCAGTGATGGACGTGACCATCATCGCAGCGCTCGCGGCGGGCTCGTTCGCAGCGACGGCAGAGTTGGCGCGCCGGATTGGTGAAGTGGAGTTCAACGCCCTTTATCACCAGGGGAACGGCAGCCATATCTTCATGAACTCGGTCGATGACGAGACGATCATGATCACTGTTTTCGGTCATCGCACGACGGTGGGTCTGGTGCGGTTTTATTCCACCAGCACCGCGCACAGTATCGCCGCGCTCTTACAGAGTCTTTCGCGCGGCGGCCACGGTTTTTCCTTCGACGCTTCCGACGTGACCGCGACGCCGCTCTTCGCTGATATTCCAGCGGCGTAGCAGCGATGGAGCCGGCCCGCCCCCGGGCCGAAGTTTCTGATCCCGGCATCGAAGAACACACTTCGGCGCGTGGGCGGGCGGGCTCCATCGGCGCCAGCACCGCGCAAAGTATCGCCGCGCTGCTGCGGAGTCTTTCGCGCGGCGGCCACGGTTTTTCCTGCGACGCCTCCGACGTGACCGCGACGCCGCTCTTCGCCGATATTCCAGCGGCGT
>JBBSPM010000031.1:0-50453 GCA_038258815.1 Chthoniobacterales bacterium | reverse complement strand
TCACCAGCGCCCGCATCGAAGCCTTCAATACTATTGTCAGCCGCGTCATGCGCAAAGCTTGTGGCGTCGCCAATCTGGATTTCCTCTTCCTCAAACTAAGACAGGAATCGCTGAACTCCCTGCAAAGATGTTAAAGCGCCCGATTTTCACCGGCACGCCGTAGCGGAGGTAGCTGTATACCGCCTTGCTGTTGTCGTAGAGGCTGCGGTTGGGGTTTTCGATCTCAGTTGTAAGCAAATAAATCGCGCGGCTGATTTGCTCCGGCGAATAGCCGGCACGACCGAGATACTTCCCCAGTAGCTTTTCCTCGACGTTCGCGTTTGCCGACCGGTCGCTCCAATCGCCCAGGTAGCGGTAGGCCAGTTCGTCGCGAAACAACGCGACCACCCGGTTCTGCGTTTCGCGTTCTGGTTTGCCGAGGTTGCTCATTTGGCTGGTGGCAGCGCGATTGACATGCGAGAGCGGTGCGGCATTCTGGCCCTGCCGGTGGACAAAATTCGGCTCCATGCCGTGTGTTTCACGATCTTTGGATCAGCGAGACCTATATCCATCGGTTTTTATTTTCTCCGGCTCATGCCTTCTCCAACACCGCCCGCTTGAACCACGCCGGCACCTTTTCCGTTTTCATTTCCAACTGCTGACCATCCGTGATCTCCGCCAGCCAGGTGTGGTCCTCACCATCGCTGGAGTTGTCGAAGACATAGGCCCGGTTCGTATGCCGGATGGCGTTCATGAGCAAATCCAAGGAACGATGGTAGCGGGCTTCGATCTTGTCTTCCGGCACGCCGTGACCGCCCCGACTCACCCGGTTACGCACGCGCCAGCGGTTGATCGCCGGATCGTCTGTCGCGATGAAATACAGATAAGTGCGGTAACCCAGCCGTTGGGCCTGCTCCAGCAAATCCACTTTGCTGCGATGCGACATCACTGTTTCGAAGGTGAACGACACCCCGCTCTCCAGCAATTTTTGCCGAAGAAAATCCACCGCCACCGAGGCGAAATAGGAGTTCACCGTCACCGCCCCGAAATCCAGCCGGCCATCGGCCGAGCGAAGCCTCCTGGCTTCGTCCGCCAACCCCGCGCGTAACAGAAACGAAGAACCGGTGAAGAACGGCAACACCTCATCCGCCTTCGTCGTCACGCCAAACGCCGGCAGGTAGAGAAAGCCCTGCTCGCGGAGATCCTTCTCCACTTCATCCGGATTCAGGTAAATGCCGAGCAACGCGAGCGGCAGATGCTTCTTCAGTTCGCTCTTGCCCGATCCGTTCGGACCGGCAAACATTCGCATCCGAGGCTTCCCCTCGCTCACCGGATTCTGATTTTCTCGCCGCGTTCCACATAGGTGGGCGGCTCGATTTCCTTTACGACCTTTCGGTGGCCATCAGGAAAGACCTCGTAGATCACCCCGTCGCGCGACTCCAACACGCTCAATCCCGCGTCGAGCGTCTCGCGCCGGGCCGCCGCGAAGGCCTGCCCCGAAAGCGCCGGGAATTCGTTTTCTAATTCTTGGATGTCCTCGTCTGACATGGCGAAACTCTCTGGCCCGAACCTAGCCCCCCCGCTGTTTCCGAGCAAGCGGGTCCGTCCGGTGAGGAGTTCCTGCATCATGCCTTGCTTGAGGGCGCGGGTCTTGGCCTGCCGCTGCTCCAGCAGCGCCAGCTCCGCGTCCATCTCCGTCAGCACGGCGGCGATGGCGGTTTGTTCGGGGAGGGAGGGGAATGGAATCTCCAAAGCTGGAACGTCACCGCTGTTGATGGCGGGATAGTTCGAGCCAGTGAGCAGAGCTTCGATCTGACGGTTCACGCAGATTGCGAAGAGATGGCAAAACACATATCCCGGATGAGTGACGCCCTCGCGGCACCGCACGACGCAGAATCCTGTCGAGCAAACCCAGCTTCCAGCTTCGGCGCGAAACAGCAGGTGAGACTGCAAGTTCGGACGGACAGTGGAGACAAGCACATCATCATCACGCAGCTTTCGACGGGCACGAGACGGCGCATTGGCGAAGAGTTGTTCGGAGTGACTTCGGAGGAAGCCTCGGTCCACATCCTCAAGCGCGATGTAGTTGAAGGTGAAGTCCGGCTTCGTGTCGCTGCCGAGGTTTTCGGGATCGGTGTCCACGACATCCCCCAACCGCTTCACCACCCACTCGCCGTGGAAGCCGGGGAGGCGGGTTTGGCCGGTGAGGAGTTGCTGCATGGCGGCCTGTTTGAGGTCGCGCTTCTTGGCGATGAGCCGGTCCAGCGCGCCCAGCAGCGCATCCACATCGCTCAACGCCATCGCGATGGCGCGTTGTTCCTCTGAGCTGCTCGGCAGAACAACTTCCATTTCCGTGAGAGTCCCCATCGTGATGTATGGGGTGTTGCCAGCATTAACCTCAACACGGATTCGGTCCTGAAGGTTGCGGTCGAGGAACAGCCTTAAGAAATGAACGTCGGCAGAGAAATCACTGATGACGTAGGTGCGTTGGTAGGCGTTGAACCTTCCGTTGTAGTAGTGGACGTAGCCAACATTCGCGCCATTGCCGGAGACGAGAAGTGCTTCGCAATCGAAGGCATACTTGTCGATTCGATAGCTTTCCCTCGCGCATGTGAAGAACGGGTAGTCGCCATCTGCCACGATTGCGTTCGCGTCAATTCTTCCGGTTGTGATTCGACCACAAAGCTGCCCCAGCGGCGCGGCCCTCCATCCGTCTGGAATTGTTCCGGGCTTCACTTCCATACCGCTCCCATCTCTTTGAGATGTTCCTCCACGCGGCGGGCGAGGGTGGCGACTTCGTCGGTGAGCTGCGGCAGCGGAGTGGCGTAGCGTTCGGCGAGCTGGCGGATGCGGCCGGTGAGGGTCTGCGAAACGCGGTCGAGTTCGCCCTGCACGGCGGCCGCGATGGTGGCCAGCCATTTGTCGTCCACCACAAGGGTCCTGATCTCGTCCTCGGTCAGCTTGCCGTATTGCTGGAGGACTTTCGCCATGAGCTTTTCCTCCGCGACTTTGAGGGTTCGCTTCCGCTCGGTTTCGCGGTTGTCGAGGTTCAGCCATTTCAACAGCACCGCAGTATCGGATTCGTCGCTCTCTCCAAACGGGACGGGTTCCTCGGCGACTTTTGCAACAGCGGCGTTTTTCTTCTCCGCTGATTCTGCTTCCTGAAGTTCTTTCAGGCGTCGGCCTACTTCCGCGCGATTGATTTTCTCCAGATCGGAGAGAGCACCTTCTTCGCCGCCGTGTTCCTCGGCCAGTTCTTCCGCCTGTTGCTGGAGCGCGGCGATCTCGGTCTCCAGTTTCTCGATCGCCGTCTGTTCCTCGGCGAAGTAGCGGGCGATGAGCAGAGCCGGCGGGAGCAGCTCGGTCTTGTATTTCTTTTTCCCGACGACGAGATCCGGTTTCTCTTTGGTCTTCCTGTTCTTCTCCTCGAGGAGGAGCCGGGGCCGGGCCGCTTCGATCCAGCCATCCGCGGTGATGAGGTAGCAATCGTCCTGCATCGTCTCCGCCCAGTAATCCATCAGGTGTTGGTAGATGTCGTAATGGTCGAGCAACGGGGCGGGCGCGAAGGTTTTGAGGAGGTCCTCGGAAAGGACTTCGATGAGGGCTTTTGGGTGACTGCCTCGGGTGAAATCTTTGAGACGCGGGGTGTGGGCGGCTTTCCATTGCGCAAAGAGTTTGTCCACGCCGGTCTTGAAAGCGGTGAACTCCGGATGGCCGAAGATGGCGGGCTTCACCTCGGCGCTGGCGAGCTCGCAATAACCAGAGTGCGTGGACGGCTTAAACAAGGCGGCGCGCACGGTGGGCATGATCTGCCAGTAGCGGTCGAGCGCATCGATATCGCGTTCAGGGATGCCGCCGCGCAGGTGGCCGTCGATGTCCTGAATGTCTTCCGGTTCCGTGCTGTCGATGTAGCGCGGGAGGTTGAGATTGAAGTCGTTTTTCGGGTCGCTGATCTCGGCGACGGAAACCATGCGCGCGTAGCGCGGCACTTCGGCCTGGCGCGTGACAGTGTCGACGATGCGGTGGATGTCCTGCTCGCGCAGACGGTTCTTCGGACCGTCTTTGATGAAGCCCTTGGAGGCGTCGATCATGAAGATGCCTTTGCGGGCGGCGGCGTTTTCCTTGTCGAGCACGAGGATGCAGGCGGGGATGCCGGTGCCGTAAAAGAGATTCGCGGGCAGGCCGATGATGGCTTTGAGGTAGCCGCGCAGGACAAGGTTCTTGCGGATAGCGGCCTCGGCATTCCCGCGGAAGAGGACGCCGTGCGGAAGGATGCACGCTCCTTTGCCGCCGGGTCGGATGGAACGCAGAATGTGCAACAGGTAGGCGTAATCGCCCTGCTTGCCCGGCGGGACGCCGTAGCCGGCGAAGCGCCCGAAGGGATCGGCGGCGGGGAGGAGGCCGGTGCTCCAGCGTTTGTCGCTGAAGGGAGGATTGGCGACGACGTAGTCGAAAGTTTTGAGCGCGTCGCCATCCAGGTAGAGCGGGTTGGCGAGGGTGTTGCCCTGCTTGATCTCCGCCGTGGCGTAGTCGTGCAGGATCATGTTCATGCGCGCGAGACCAGCGGTGGAGGAATCTTTTTCCTGCCCGTAGAGAGTGACGCGCACGTCTTTATTGTGGCTGGCTTCGTCGCCAATCTTCAGCAGCAGCGAGCCCGATCCGCAGGTCGGGTCGTAAACGGTGGTGTCGTTGCTCGTGTCCGCGGAGCGGATGCCAAGCGCGGCGGCGATGATGCGGCTGACTTCGGCGGGCGTGTAGAACTGGCCTTTGCTCTTGCCGCTCTCGGTGGCGAAGTGCCGCATCAGAAACTCGTAAGCGTCGCCGAGAAGGTCATCGCCCTCGGCGCGGTTCCGCGAGAAGTCGAGCGCCGGATTTTCGAAAATGGCGATGAGATCGGTCAGCCGGTCGGTTTGTTCCTTGCCGCTCCCGAGTTTGTTGACGTCGTTGAAGTCGGCGAAATCGGATTGCGAAAGTTGCGGGTTCGCCTGCACGAGCGGGCTGATGATCTTCTTGTTGATCTGGTCGCCGATGTCCGGCTTGCCCTTGAGGGCGACCATGTCGGCGAAGCTCGCGCCGGGTGGAATCGTGATGGGCGCGTATGGCTGGCCGGCGAATTTGTCGCTGATGTACCGGAGGAAGAGGAGGACGAGGACGTAGTCCTTATACTGGGACGCGTCCATCCCGCCGCGTAGCGCATCGCAGCCGGCCCAAAGCGAGGAATAGAGTTCGGACTTTTTCAGGGCCATGGTGGAGCGTCAGCATCGCAAGCCCCCGCGGCAAAAGCAGGGAAGCGAGCGGGAGGCATGAGCGCCGTTTGTTGTAGCCCAGCGGGAAGGCGCAAGGCAAGAAGCCCCGTCCCTACCGTGGCGCGATTTCGAAGTCCGCTTTGTCTTTCTTCGGCGCGAGGACAAGATGCGCGCGTCGGCCCCGCAACAGGCGCAATTGTTCCGCGCCCCCCTTTCACGCGAAGGTGAAGAACTATCCCTAAAGCCGGAAGCGCTCCGGATTTTTTTCCCGCCAGCGCTGCTCCGGCGAATCGTGATCACGCATGTAACGAGACCATTCCGCTTCTATCTCGCCGAGAAATTGCCTCCAACTCAGCGGTTGGCGCAGGTGACTCGCACGCAGCTGTGACTTCGGGTCCGGAAGTCTGATATCCCAAACCGCGTTCGGATCATCGGCTCTCACGAAGTCTCACTATCCAGGCGCTGTAGTGCGTCGTTGCCTCCATATTGTCGCACAATGCTGCGGAACTCAGAATCTGCGAGGTCAATCTGACATGCCTCCACGAGGTGAAAAATGTCGGACCAGTCCACCGCGGCTGCGCGGCGATGACTTGACTTGGCGGCAGCCAGCTTCATCGCGATGAGGTGCCAGACGTGGGGCACTGGCAGGCGCAGCTCGCCGCCGGTCTCGCGCTCCACCGCTTTGGCTGCCAGCTTGGTCCACGTCTCCGCGTCCACCAGCATCAAATCCACCGGCGGAAGGGTTCCCGGTTCGTCCGGTTCTAGTTGCACGAAAGCATCCGTCCGATGGTAGATGCGATACCGGAACCTGGAGAGGAACGCCAGCCACTGAGCCATCGCACTTTCCGGAACAAGCAGGTCGATGTCCCTCGTAAAACGCGGGACATTATAGAGGATGACCGCGTGCCCGCCGACGACGAGAAAGGGCAGCTCCTCCCGGCGCGCGCGCTCCGCTAATTCATAGAGGCCGTGCATGTCGGAACCTCAAACAGAAACGCAGGTTACCGCGGGGCGAATTCGAAGTCCGCTTTGTCTTTTTTCGGTGCGAGGACAAGATGGGCAGCAAACTTATTCCCGCGTTTCGAGACGAAATCTTCGATCATGGGCGACCGGCCATCTGTAAGCAGGGCCTTCACTTCGTCGTGCGTGATCTCGTGTTCGCAGAGTTTTTTCGTCAGCTTGAAAACCTGGCGATTATCCTGGTCCGGCTTGCGCACGTAGTAAGTGCCGTCGAGTTCCACAATCTCGCCGCTGTGCGTTTTGCTTTCGCCGATGACTTTCGCTTTCGAAAGGTCCGCTTTCTCCCGCGCTTTCGCAGCGACGGGTTTACCATCCTTATCGGTCTTCGCCGCGCGCGGCGGAAACTCCCACCGGATTCGCTCATCGGCTTTGACGAGAAAGGCGTCGAAGGGGCGATTCTTCTTGGAGGTGAAACCTTTGATCAAATCGGTCTTCCCTTTTTCGATCAACTGCACCGCCTGCTCGCGCGGGATTTCCTTTTTGCACATCATCCGCGGCAAACGAAACGCTTGTTTCCACTCGCCGTTTTCCTTCTCGCGGAGGACGTAATTCGAGCCAACTTCGCATAGTTCCCCACCGGTCGCCGGATCAGTCCAAAAGGGCTCGACCGAGCCGAGATCGACCTTATCTCCGAAATCGTATTCCGCCTTCCACTTCGCGGTCTTCTCGTCTTTCGCGAGCTTCAGCGTGGCTGCAAAGCTGTTACGCGTTTTTGCGGAAATGAATCCATCGAGCGGACCGATTGCCCCCTTCTCTACCAGTTCGCGGATCTCGTTCTCTTCCATTTTCCGGCCGCCGATGACCTTGTAGAGCATGAACTCGCCGTCTTGCGATTTGTAACCGCGCAACGTTTCGCGGAGCGGCTTCTGGTCCGTGGGCGACAGGATATCCGTCTCGCGCGCGATCGAGTCGTCTTCTTCGAACCCTTTCACGCGTTCCACGATGCCTTTCGTCTCCGCCACGATCGCGGCCATGAACTTCTCGCGCGGAAATTTTCCATGCTCCATCAACCGCAACTGATGTTCCCACTCACCCGTCATCGCCGGGCTGGTAATGTCGGTCGCCTTCACCGCTTCGAGAAATTGGATGAGCTGTTCGGCCTTCGCAGTCGGCACCAATTCGCGCTGCTGGCGATCCATGTACTTCTGATAAATCAACCCATCGATCGTATCCGCGCGCGTGGCCGGCGTGCCGAGGCCGCGCTCTTTCATCGCTTCCGCCGCGTCTTCGTCTTCGACGAGCTTGCCGGCCGTCTCCATGGCGGAGAGCAAAGTTGCTTCCGTGTAGCGGGGTGGCGGCTTCGTGGCCTCGCCGTGCAAAATCGCTTCCAGCGTCTTCGCCTGGTTTTTGTCCTCCGCGCTCAAGGCCGGCAGCGCTTTCCCGGAATCATCATCGACCGTGCTCTTGCCATACACCTCCAGCCAACCGGCCGCCGTCAGCACCTTGCCTTCAGTCTTGAACTTGTGCGTAACGATCTGGCTGAAGCGCGTCGTGACATCGAACTCCGCCGCCGGAAAAAACACCGCCACGAAACGGCGCGCGACCATGTCGTAAATTTTCGATTCCGCCTCATCGAGACTCTTCGCTTCGGAAGCAGTCGGGATGATCGCAAAGTGATCGCTAATCTGCGCGTTGTTGAAGATGCGCTTGTTAGGCCTCACCCAATTTTGCGCGAGCGCTTTTTTTGCATGCGTCCCGAGAGTGCCGCCGAGATTGGCGAGCGTTTCCTTTACCACCGGTTGATAGTCTTCCGGCAACGCGCGCGAATCGGTGCGCGGGTAAGTGAGCATCTTGTGCTTTTCGTAAAGTGCCTGCGCGATTTGCAATGTGCGTTTGGCGGAAAAACCGAACCGACCGTTCGCTTCACGCTGCAACGTGGTCAGATCGTAAAGCCGCGGTGCGATCTGCGAGCTGGCCTTCTTCTCCTCCGAGACTTCCGCCAGCGGATTTCCCTGGCAGGCCGCTACGACTGCAACCGCAGTCGACTGCTCCCAGATGCGATCGATGCGATCGTGCTCGTCGTCGTTCCGCTTGAACTCAGGTCGCTGGTAAACGCCTTCGTATTCACCCTTCGCGACTCCGAATTTCGCGGTGATGCGCCAGTAATCGCGCGGCTTGAAATTCCGAATCTCCAGCTCCCGCGCATAGACCATCGCCAGCGTCGGCGTTTGCACGCGGCCGACAGACGCCACATTGCCAGCCCGCGAACCAAACATGCGTTTCGTGATCGCGCGCGTGCCATTAATCCCGATCAGCCAATCGCTCTCACTGCGCGAACGAGCGGCATCGGCGAAAGGCTTCATCTCGGCGCCGTCGCGCAAATTTTCGAAGCCGTTTCGGATGGCCTGCGGCGTCATCGATTGCAACCAGAGCCGCTTTACCGGGTGTTTGTTTTTCGCCAACTGCGCCAGGTAAGTGAAAATGAGCTCGCCCTCGCGACCGGCGTCGCAAGCATTGATGACTTCGTCGATGTCTTTGCGGGCGATCAATTTCTTCAGTTGCGCGAATCTGTCCTTCGAGCTTTCGCTCGGCTTCAGCTCGAATTGCTCCGGAATAATCGGCAACGTCTCGAGCCGCCAGAAGCCATACTTTTTCTTATCGATATCCTCCGGCATGAGGAGCTCGACCACATGCCCGACCGCGGAAGCCACCACGTAGCGATCGTTTTCGTAGTGGTCACCCTTCTTGGGAATCTTCCCCAGCACCCGCGCGATGTCGGCGGCGACACTCGGCTTCTCAGCGATGACTAGAGATTTGGACATGCAGGGATGCGAAGTAGACCTCTCACCGGGGGATTGCAAGCATTAGCAGCAAATCGCGCGCGAGCGGCGAGGGTTTATGAGCAACTTCGTTCCACCGCGTCGAGAAAACGTTTTACGCACTTCGGGCGGTAGCACCGGCATCTTGCCGGTGGGGACACCGGGCGTCTCGCCCGGTGGAAGACGTCCGAGGAAAACGCGACATTCACCGGGCAAGATGCCCGGTGTCCCCACGGGCGGGACGCCCGTGCTACCGCGCTCGCCGGACTCGCTGAGTGGCGCTCGCCGGACTCGCTGAGTGACTGTGCGTGACACGCACTACGGCGTGATTACGACTCGAACGTCGTCACCAAATCTCGACAGGTTGTCCAAGGCGTCATTAATCGCCTGCGCCTCGAGAGGCACGGTTCGAATTATCCCGTCCGAAAGGTCGAGGGCTCCTGTGCGGGCCAGATTCAGGAGCGCTGGAAGCTCGCTCGCGAGATGATCCGACACGCCGATGATCTCCGCTTCTTTGCACAGGACCTCAGTGTAAGGTGCAATTTCGACAGTTTTGTCCGTCAGGCCAACCAGCCCCGCACGGCCCAGAATCGCGAGAGACTGCACGGCTTGCCGCATCGTGAGCGGAAGGCCGATCAATTCCAGCGCGACATCCACGCCACGGCCATCCGTTCGCTCACGAATTTGCCGAACGGGATCGCCGGCTGACGCATCGATGGGGATGGCGCCGAAGCGTTGCGCCAGCTTTAGTTTTCGAGAATTGATATCCACCGCGAACACCTCCGAGGCGCCCAGACTGCGCGCCAATTGCACTGCCGAGACGCCCAGGCCGCCGACACCAAAAACGGCGACCGTCTCGCCGTTGACCAGGCGCGTCTTGTGCAGAGCGTGGAACGACGTGGCCGAGGAACACATCAGGATCGCGCCATGCGCGAAGGGGATTTCTTCGGGAAGGAGGAAGACGCTGCGCTCCGGCGCGACAACAAACTCCGCGTAGCCGCCATCGCGATTGTTCCCAAACATCTGAACCGTCCGGCAGAACTGTTCCGTGCCCGCTTCGCAGTATTCGCACCGTCCGCAGCTAGCGAGGTAATGAATGCACACGCGATCTCCCGCCACGAAACCGCGCACTTCCGCTCCCATCTCCTCGACCACACCTGCGATTTCATGGCCCAAGGTGAGGGGCAGCGACTTCTCCGTGGTAGTTCCCGCGCGGTAGTGAGCGTCGGAGTGGCAGATCCCGGCCGCTTCTACCCTAACGAGTAGATCCCGAGGCCCGACCGCAGGCGTCGAAATCTCCTGCGCTTCGAGCGGCGCATTCACCGCGGTCAGACGAATGGCCTTCACGCTCAGGACAGCTTCACGAAGTATTTCCCCGGCAACTGTTTCACCAGATGCTTTAGCTCCAGGCGCAGGAGAACCGAAGAAACGGTGCCGCTCGGCAGATCGGCTTTCGTCGCGATGTCGTCGATGGAGGTCTCGTTGGCTTCGATCGCGTCGTAGACCTTGCGTTCATCATCGGACAAGGTTGGCAAGGGCCGCGCCGCCGCGTCTGGAGACGGCTTCGCCTCGGGCAAAAGAATGCTGAGGTCATCGAGGATGTCGCTCGCATCCATGACGAGTTTCGCGCCTTGCTGGATAAGCCGATTCGAGCCCATCGCGCTCGGCGCATTGATATGACCGGGAACCGCGTAGACCGCTCGTCCTTGGTCGAGCGCTTGCGTGGCAGTAATGAGCGCACCGCTATTTAGACCCGCTTCCACCACGAGAACGCCGTGGCTCCAGCCACTAATGATGCGGTTGCGCATTGGGAAAGTCTGGCGGTCCGGCTCCACCTCCATCGAGAACTCGGAAACGACCGCGCCGTTGCCGTCGCTCGCTATTTTCTCGGCCAAGCCCGCGTTCTCCGGCGGATAAAGCTTGTTCAAACCGGAACCGATCACCGCGATTGTTCGGCCCTTCGCAGCCAGCGCGCCCTGATGCGCGGCGGTGTCGATGCCGCGCGCCAACCCGCTGATCACCGTGAGGCCGGCGTAAGCCAGTTGATACGACAGCTTCTTCGCTGCTTCCGTTCCGTAATGCGTCGTCCGACGCGAACCAATAATCCCGATCGCATGATAATCGCGCTCCAGGATTTCGCCCCAGACGTAGAGCACAATCGGGGGTGCATGGATCTCGCGCAGTTGGCGCGAATAGATGGGCGATTCCGCCGTGATTACCTGTGCACCGAAAGCGTGAATTCGCTCCAGCTCAGCCGGCAGATCGACCGTGCTTTCCCAATTCGTGATCTGATTCGCGACATCACCACCAATCCCTTCGACTGCGCGCAAGGCTGCTCCTTTCGCAGCAAGAATCCGCTCCGGCGTCTCGAAAACTTGCAGCAGTTTCCGCAGCCGCACCGGCCCCATCGTCGGCAGCATGTTCAGCGCGATGCAGGCTTCGGTGGAGTTCACGTCTTCAGGAAGCGGTTAATGAAGTCTTTGGGAGCCACCGCGGGAAGCGGGGCGTTGCGAAAATCGCCGGCGTTTCGCGTGACAATCATTTCGACATGCGCGGACATCGCGGCGGCTACTTGAAGGGCATCTTCAAAATCATTCATCGTCAGTGCGAGCGCTTGCCGAACTCCTTCGGTGTGTCCACCAGCGACTCCCGCAAATCGAAGCATGTCGGAAATGAATCGGCGCGCGAACGTGTCGTTACGAGCTCCGCGCAGAACATAATAGATGTTCGAGACTGTGTGCCACGCAATCATCGCCGAGCCCGCAGAATCCTGGCACCAAGCCACGACTTGTTTGCTCTCGGTGACAAACTCTGGACGATCCAAAGCGACATCCAAGAGCACGTTGGCATCAACCAATATCTTCATCAGCGGTAGCCGTATTTCTTTAACAGATAATTCATCCGATGGTCCTCCGGATCCGGCTTGGGCAGTTTGAATTGGCCCTGCCACTTCTCGACAAACGATTCTCCTCCCCAACCGTTGAACTGCCGCTCAACCAACTGGGAGAGCGAGGTCTTTTCTTTTTTGGCGAACGCTTTGGCCCGCTTGATCGCCGCGCCGTCAATCGTCAGAGTGAGTTTCTCTTTCATACACGTGTAGCGTATTCGGCACACGTGTTCGAGTCAATCTTCAGCGACCAAGGAGGGGCGCTCTCCAGGCCGCCCCGTTTCGGTAACGAGGCCGCGTTGTAATTTGGAGACGCGCGGAGCAACGATGAGGAAACAATCCGCGATTCGTCCGAAACGCGGCGGCCTGGAGAGCGCCGCTCCTTGACGCGCCCGCCGTCGTTCGCGCTCCTAGAAAGGAATCTCGTCGTCGTCCGGCTCGGAGGCTGCGGCCCGCGGGGGCGGTGCGCTGGGACGCGGTCGGCTGCTGGGGCGTTCTTCGCCGCCACCACTGCCGCCCGTTTCGTCGGGTTCGCTGCCACCGGCTCCGGGGCGACTGCCGAGGAGTTGCAACCCCTCACCCACGACTTTCAACTTGCTCCGCTTTTGGCCGGAAGTTTTATCGTCCCAGGTGTCGAGTTGCAGGCGGCCTTCGATCAGGACAGGGCGCCCCTTTTTCAGATACTCGCCCGCGATCTCCGCGGTGCGACCCCACAAAGTGACGTCGACAAAGGTGGTCTCTTCCCGCTTCTCTCCACTCTCGGTGGAGTAAACGCGATTCACGGCCAGACCGATTTCGGTGACCGCGCTGCCTTTCGGCGTGTAACGAACCTCGGGATCCCGAGTCAGGTTCCCGAGCAGGATGACTTTGTTAAAATTGGCCATCCGCCGGTTCTAGCGAATCTACTTCTCTTCGGCGACTTTTTTCGCGCGGACCTCTGCCTTGGGGCGCAGCTTCTGGTAGTGCTGGCGGTAAACCTCGGCGTCGAGCTTGAACTTGGAGCGCAGCTTGGTGATCAACTGCGAGTCGGCGTGGAAAATGAAATTCACGTAGTGCCCGGCGTCGAGCTCGCCCGCCTGGTAAGCAAACTGGCGTTTGTCCATCTTTTGCACCTGCTCGATCTCGGCGCCTTCTTGTTGAAATTCGGATTCAAGGCGATCGACGATGTCCTTGACGGTGTCCTCTTTACCCGTCGCATTCAGGACGAGCAGAGCTTCATAACGGTTCTTCATTGTTCGGGAATTTTGGTTTACCCCGAACGCTTTCGGGGTTGAACGTGTTCATCGCGGAAACGACGCCTTTGTCAATCGAGCATTTCACCGCTTCGACTGCCCGCGCGACGGTTTTGTCGACCAATGACTGCTCTTCTTCGAAGAAACGGCCGAGCACATAGTCGACCGCGCCAGCCTCGGGTGCGGCTCCGATTCCAACGCGGAGGCGCGGGACTTTATCGCTGCCTAAAGTGGTGATGATGGAGTCGATTCCGTTATGCCCGCCGGTGCCGCCTTCCAGGCGGATACGCAAGCGGCCGAGCGGCAAGTCGAGATCGTCAAAAACGGCGAGGGTTTCCTCGGGCGCGATCTTGTAGAACTGGGAGACGGCCTGCAGTGGTCCGCCGCTCCGATTCATATACGTCATCGGCTTGACCAGAATCGCCTGCTCCGCTTTTGCCCAATATGCGCCCCACTTGGACGAGCGTTCCCAAACGACGCGCCAATCGGCCGCCAGCCGATCGAGCACCATGAACCCGATATTGTGTCGGGTGCGTTCGTATTCCGGACCGGGATTCCCCAGGCCGACGATTAAACGAATACCGGCAGCGTCGGCCATCAAGTGTCGTCAGGCGCGAAATGGCTTCGGGCTTACTTCTTGTCCTTGGCTGCCGCGGCTTCCGGATCTTCTTTCTTCTCCTTGATGACTTCGGGAGCGGCCGCAGGTTCGGCACCTGGCTTCGGCTCTTCCTCCACCGTCGGAGCGAGGATGGAAATCGCGGTCAAATCCGGCGACACACGAGTGGTCACGCCTTCAGGCAGCTTGATCTCGCGCACGTGAATCGCGTCGCCCACGTTCAAATCGGAAACGTCCACCGTGATCACATCCGGCAAATCCTTCGGCAAACATTCGATCGAAAGCGAGCGCAGGCTCTGCTCGAGCAGGCCACCGAAATTTTTCACCCCGTTCGCGGTGCCAACTGGTTCGAGAGGCACGTCGGCTTCGATCATCTCATCCATCGAGACCGCGTGGAAATCGATATGCAAAACATCGCCGCTCACCGGCGCGTGCTGCACCTCCTGCACGAGCGCGAGGCGGTTGGCGCTGCCTTTGACTTCGAGCTCCACCAGGATGTTTTCGCCCGAGGCGTGGCTGAGCATGGAGTTAATATCGCGGCGCGAAACCTGGAGCGGCTCCGGCTTATCCTTCGCGCCATAAATGATCGCCGGCACCGAGCCCAATGCCTTCAATTTGCGCACGGCGGAACGTCCCAATCCCGTGCGTGGTTCTGCGGTCAGTTTTACTTGTTTAGCCATGATGAATTTCTACTCCTTCTCACTCTCGATCTTGAACAGCGACGAGACGGATTCGTCATTATGAATCCGCTTGATGCCCTCTCCGAGAAGCTCGGAAATGCAAAGCACGGTGGTCTTGAATCCCTCGACCTCTCGCACCGGCGTGCTGTTGGTCGTGATTAATTCCTCAATTTGGGAGTTTTGCAACCGGGGAATGGCCAGATCGACCAGAACCGCGTGCGAAACCGCCGCGTAGATTTTCTTCGCTCCGTGCTGCTTTAAAACCGCGGCTGCGGAGCAGAGAGTGCCAGCGGTTTCGGTCAAGTCATCCACCAGAAGCACATCGCAACCTTCCACCTCGCCGATAACGTATTGCACTTTCGTCTCGGTCGCGCTCTTCCGTTGCTTGGCTACGATCGCGAGATTGCATCCCAGCGTCTGCGAGTAGGCTGAGGCCATCTTCAAGCCGCCTACGTCTGGTGAAACGACGACCGTCTTCCCGGTCAAGATGGTGCGGACATATTTCATCAGCACGGGCATCGAATAAAGGTGATCCACCGGGATATCGAAAAATCCCTGCACCTGCTGCGCATGCAGATCCATCGTCAGGACGCGGTTCACGCCCGCCGCATAGAGAAGATTGGCCACCAGCTTCGCCGTGATTGGCACCCGCGGCTTATCTTTGCGATCCTGGCGCGCGTAGCCGAAGAATGGGATGACCGCAGTGATCCGATAAGCGCTCGCCCGTCGCGCCGCGTCCACCATGATGAGCAGCTCCATGATGTGCTGATTCGTCGGAGGACAAGTGGGCTGCACGATGAACACATCGCGGCCGCGAATGTTCTCTTCGAATTTGACGTAGGTCTCGCCATCCGGAAACGAGCTGATGGTCGCGTCTCCGAGCGATGCACCGATGGAGTGGCAAATCTTCTGCGCCAAATCGCGGTTGGCAGAGCCGCTGAAGATCTTCATTTCCGGCTGGAGGGCGTAGTTCATGAGACAGGGCCGCTACTTTAGGTGAGCGCCCTCCCCATTGGCAATGGGATATCCGGGAGCAGGCGTGCAAATGGAGAAGCCAGACTCTCATCTAACTGTCTCCTGCGACACTCGCGGCAGAGTTTCCGAGGGCAGATTTTGATTGCTGGAAGGAAAGCTTGATCGCCCTTTTTCCGAGCTCGCCCAGATTTACGCCCACCTCTCGACCGGCGTTGCGAGCCGGTGGGAGGCCCGCCCGCGATCGCCAACCTAAGCAGTTGCGTGGGTCACGGAGCGCGGCCACCTCCCCTTGACCGGAATGCGACTGGTAGCGCCCATCGGGGAAGCGTAGAAATCCACCTCGACGGGCACGCTGGAAACAAAAAAAGGGCGGAGTCGATCATCGACTCCGCCCCCCAAACAAACAGACAGGAAGAAAAACTATACTATCAGACTAGGCCCGATTCCGCTTCAACACCGCTTTGGCATGCGCCGCGAGGAGGAGACCGATCAGACCGAGGCCGCCCAGGTAAGTAGCGGGTTCCGGAACGACGGACATACCACTGCCCACCGAGAGGAGGAGATATGGGTCACTATTGGCCTTCTCACCATCCAACATGTCGGCAAAGAGGAGGAACCCGCTGACCGCGGTATCGCGCGACAGATTAACGTTCTCTAGGAGCTGGCCCAGATTGATGTTCCAGATATCATTTCCGGCCGTACTCGGCATCAGCGCCGAGAAGATGTCTGTAGGGGACACATTGGCGAGGAGGGTATTGCCGGGTCCGAAAATGAGAACCCCCGGCTCGACTTTGTTCGGGTTAAAGAAAGTCGCGTTTTGGCTGATGTCGAAATCCGCCACAGTGAAGATCACACTCGAAGCTATCACCGAAGAATCGAACTGGATGTTCAATCCGGTGGACTGTGTGACACCGGCCGCGTTTTTGTAGAGGCCGAGGCCGAAATCCGTCAAGCCGTTACCCTTGTCGTAAGTCACACCGATGGAAGGGTTAATTTCGAAGTTCCGGTTCACCTGCGGGTTGAAACCCGTTTTTCCGAGCGGGGTGGAAGGATCAATCCCCTGTGCGGCGAAGATCTGATAGTTTGCACCGGTGGGCCGATAGCTCGGGCCTTCCCGGATGACTGCCGCAGGCGCGTTGGAAGTGAGCGCGAGCAGGGATGCCACGGTCAGCGCGGGGAGCGCGAACTTCAGCATACCGGTCAATCGCGGATTGGAAGTAACGGCGAGGATCTTCATATTTTGGTATTCTCTATCTTTTCGAGTTGTGAGTTTTGCTATCGACTTTTGGGGTGTGCCCTTTGGTAATTTCCATATTTATTATATTTGAGTCGCAATGTCTATAACAAATTCTGGGCCGTCCAATAAAATCCTTTTTTGGTTTTATGCTGTCGCCCTGCGTGCGGCAAGCAAATTTTTTCCAAACTTCTAATTCTCCCCTGTATGGCCAGGCATACGCGGAAGCAGGACGGCCAAAAATAATCCGATGCCAACATTGCCGAGTTTTTAGGCCCTTCCTCGAACGGCTGCATTTGTCCAAAAGTAAGAAAATGTTAAGACCCACAAGTCGCTGGCGGGCTCCCGTCAATTGCGTCAATTGGCCGCCCTCCGAGAGCTAATTCCACGACGCGCTCCGGAAGACGAGAACCTGCGGGGCGCTCCACCACCGTTTTCCTACGGAGCCTCCAGCCGCGCTTTAGCTTGCGCGACGAGCGTTTTCTCCTCCGGCAAAAGCTTCGCCTGCTCTCCCAGCGCGAGATACTCCTTCGCTTTCTCCTTCTCGCCGGCTGCGGCCAGGATCACCCCATAGTAAGCCGCAATTGTGGGATCGCGCAGTTGCTGTGGCGGCAGCGTCGCCATGACCGCGAGCGCCTCTTTGATTTTGCCTCTCGTAAAGAGGCCGAAGGCATGCGTCGAGGCGATGGCCGCATTTGTCGGATTCTTTTCGTAGAGCCGTCGGGCTGTGCTCCGGGCGGTATCCGGGTTCAAATTTAGCAGAAGCGAAAGCTGAGCCCCATTATTGGCGGCGCTAAAATCATCCGGCCGCAAACTGGCCGTGCGGATCGCCACCCGATAGAGGTCCGCCGTGTCTTCGGTTTCGGTATAATATTGCTGCAAAGCGGCCAGCGCCCCATCCTGGCTTTTTTGATCGTCCACCAGGCGCCAAAGCAATCCTTCGCCCTCTTTATTCCATCTCCAGCTCAGGACGGTGCCGGCCAGATTGCTCATTGCATTCCCGTCCACGCTGGCTTGCTTGACGGCCACATTCCACTCGCTCGCCGCGTCCAGATCGCGGCCAGTCTCGCGCGCCGCCCGAGCCAGGAAAGCATGCCGGAGGTAGTCGAAAGAGGGCCACGGCTTCTTGCCCCAGAGCACTAGAGCGTCCCAATCCGAGAGCGCGGCGAAGCAATCGCTTAGCGCCAGCGGCACGCGATCCTTTCGCTGCATCTCCTCGGGCAACCTCTTCATCCAATCCAAGGCGAGCAGCGCCATATTATTCCTGGCTAACCAGCCCGCCAGCTCCGCGATTTGGGCCGGATCCTTCGCGGCCGCTTCCTGCGCCTCGGTCAGCGCGGTCGTAAACGCGGTCGTGTCCGCCTGGCGCAGGACGGGAAAGATCAGGAGCCGATCGCGCAAGGTGGCCTCTGGATAGCTCTGCAAACGCCGAACACTATCGAGCACCGCCGGCAGGTCGCGCCGTTGCGCGGCGTCCTGGAGGAGCGCGCGGGCCGCATCCATCCGGAGTTTTTCGTTCGTCAAAAGGCCGGCCAGGATATCGCGCGCCGCATCGCGCACCGATGCCTCCGGCGATTGCAAACGAAATACCGCCAGAGTCAGCGCATACTTTTTCGACTCCGGCTCAATCCGGGCCGCCTCCGCAAGATGCTTTTCTGTCGCGGCCGGGTCCTGGTCCAGGATCGCCAGTTGCGCAGCGGTCTCATGATAAGCCGCCACCGCCGCCCCCCGCTCCTTGGTTGCTTCCAACACGCCGCGCGCTCGCTCCCGGTCTCCGAATCGGAGCGCCGCTTTCGCGTAGGCCAGGGCATCATCGAAGGTGCTATTCTTCAACTCGTAAGCGCGCCGCCGCCATTCCACCGCCGCGATCAGCCCGTTCCGATCCGAGATTCCGGCCAAAATGCGGCACGCCTCGATATCTCCCAAATTTAGCGCATAGGCACGCGAAGCAGCGGCAGCCGCCAGCCGGTCGTTTCCGCGTTCCAGAAAAGCGTTGGCCTGCGTGATCAGGCGATGTTCCTGCCACTTCCGAAAAACGCGCACGCCGCCCCATATCCCACCGACGAGAAAAACGAGTGCCAACAGGCCGCCGAAGATGATTTTGAGATAGACGCGCTCCATTCGGCGCTGAGGAGTCTCCATTGGTCAGATGCTAGGTCTGGCCGATTCCAAGTCAACCTCCACCGGGCTGGCCGTTCGGCCTGCCACATGCTATGAAACGGGGTCATGTCGCAGCTCCTTGTCGAACCCGCCGAGGCCGCCCGTGCCGTGCCCCAAAGCACCGGTCCGTCCTGGGCTCTCGGCGCCGTGGTCGCGGCCCTCTGTTTCCTCTGGTTTGAAGCAATCAATCAGCTCCGGGCCGAGTGGACCCTCAATCCGCAGTATAACTACGGCTGGATCGTCCCCCTCTTTGCCCTCTTCCTCTTCTCACTCCGCTGGAAAAATCGACCCAGCCCCGGGCCGGCTCGCGGACGACTCTTCATCTTCGTCGGCGCGGCCTTAATGGCGCTCTTGCTCCTGCCCGGCCGGATCATCGCGATCGCCAACCCGGATTGGCGCCTCATTAGTTGGATCATTACCAGCGCGGTCATCGTGCTCACTCTCGGTCTGCTTTACCTGGCCGGCGGCTGGCCTTGGGTGCGGCATTTCTCATTCCCGGTGCTCTTTTTCATGGTCGCGATCCCTTGGCCAGCCCAGTTCGAGCAGGCGGTGGTGCAAGCACTCATGCGCGCCGACGCCGCCCTCACCATCCAAGCTTTGAACACTCTCGGGATGATCGCGGTGCAACACGGCAACGTGATCGAACTGAGCACCGGTATGGTGGGCATCGACGACGCCTGCACCGGCGTACGCTCGCTCCAAGCCACGCTCATGATGGCCTTATTCCTCGGCGACTATCACGGCATGAGAGGACGCTGGCGCCTCCTCCTCCTCTCCGCCGGTCTGGCCTTCTCCTTCCTCTGCAATCTTGGCCGCACCTTCCTCCTCTGTCTGATCGGCGGCACCTACGGGATCCCCGCTATCCATCGCTGGCACGATTCCGCCGGCATCACCATCCTGCTCATCTCGGTGGTGGCGCTCTGGTTCCTCAGCCTCGCCTTGCGCCCGCGTTCTACGGCTCCGTCGCCAGCGGTGACCACCTCTCGCAATGGCCTCTCGAAACCTCTGCTCGCGACCGCGATCGCGCTTTTGCTCTGGATCGGCTCGATCGAGATCGCGGCCGCGGCTTGGTATCACAAAGGCGATGCCAACCGGGAAATCGGAGCGGCATGGAATATTGCCTGGCCCGTCGACGAACCGAACTATGCCGAGACGCCGGTGCCCGAAGCCGCCCAGGAATTACTGCGCTACAACGAAGGTGGCGGCGCCGGCTGGGGAGCGGGCGACGCCCAGCGCTGGATGCTGTTTTACTTCCGCTGGCTACCCGGCCGGACGGCCGCGCTCTTCGTAAAAAATCATCGGCCTGACATCTGCCTCCCTGCCAGCGGCATGACCATGGAAGAGGATGGCGGCATCAAGTTTCTCACCATCAACAGCGTCCGCATGCCGGTGCATAGCTATCGCTTCTCGGCTCGAGGCATCCCGCTCCACATCTTCTACTGCTACTGGGACAGCCGCTCTTCCTACCAGGACGCCACCACCTCTGCGGAAGAGGATTGGACGGCGCGCGGCCGTTTGCGCGCGGCCTGGCATGGAAAACGCGAGATCGGCACGCAAATGCTGGAACTGGCCGTCTGGGGATTTCAGGACGACGCCGAAGCACATCGGGCCCTCCTCGCTCAGATGACGAAAGTCGTTCGCCCTCAAAAATAATCCCGAACCGCATCGCCAGTCGGTGGCTTGCGAAAAACGACGAACTGATGTGGTTCAGCCGCGCAGCGCTCTGCCCGGAACAAAAAAAATGCCCGCTCCGAAGAGCGGGCATTTCCAAACAACAAACAACAAACGCAAATTAATAATCCGACACGCTGGCCATCTTGCGGCGGCGGAGAAATTGGGTGCTGCCGATGGCCACCATGACGCCGATCAGCGGAAACAACGAGGACATATCGGGGATGGGACCCGTCCCCGGCATGATCAGAGAGGCCAGTCCTTCAGCAGCTCGGAGAGGAGCGAAACCTGCGAAGGCGCTGGTCGAAATTGCAACGGCACCGGCGGCAATCACGGCAAGGAGGGCGCGACTGGATACTTTAGAGGGAATTTTTCGGGTCATAAGATTGGTCTTTTCGTGCTTCGCTAGATCGAAAACTTCGTTCCAACAAAATCAGTTTTCTTATAGAAATTATATCCAGTCAATGAATTTATTGAAACTTGGCATGATTATCTAGCCTCATCTGCGTCTCATTTGCGCGAAAACTTCCAACAACACTCAGCACGGCGCGCGCTGTCGCCACAAATCCTCCTAGGTGGAGCGCGGTATTTGACGTTTCTGGCCCGGCATCGGGCCTGTCGGGATCAACCAGTTTTTCGTCTTATGGTTTTTAAGCGATTTCTCCTTCCTCGGCAGAACATTCGCGGAGGCGTTGAGCGAGTGGAGAAAGTCACGTCCACCAATTTTCCAAATCAATTCTGCTTCGCGTGCAGGCTGGGAAGTCGGACCCTTCCCTCTTTCCCTGGAATGGAATACCGCTGCCCCCCAAATTCGGGAACAGGCAGGCGACCGGAGCGGCGGCCGATTCCGACGGCGGGTGGGGGCTGCCCCTAGGCGCGGGAACGGAGTGTGCGCAGACGGCGGCGCTGGCTCCAGGCGAGGGCTGCGAAGGCGAGCAGCCCGGCAGCGTAGGTAGCCGGCTCGGGAACCGGAGCGATGGGGACGACTTCGAAGAAGCCGCCGCCAAGGTCAAACTGAGTCGCGCCCGACACGTAGCCAGCAAAGCTGAAGGCAGATAAATTGCCGCTCTGGGTCGCGTTAAAGATGAGCCGATCAGTCGAACCGCTGCCGACGGTGCTGGCGATCCCGGTCCAGTTGTCGATCGCGAGCGAAAAAGCGCCCGGATTGAAACTGGCGAAGCTGAGGGCGCCCACCGTGCCGGCGCCGAAATCGAGGTGCGAACCGGTCGCGGTAAGCGTGAGCGCGCCGACGCCGGCCGCGCCGGTGCTGCCTTCGCTGAAGTTGCCTTTGGCGAAGGTGCCACCTGCGAGATTCATGGTCGCGGCGTTGTTGATTTGATCGCTCGCTCCCAGGAGAAGAGTGCCGCCAGAGTTAATCGTGACGCTGGTGGTGCTGCCGAGAGCACTGCCGGAAGTGGCGGCGAGGAGGAGCGTGCCGCCGCTTACGGTGGTGCTGCCGGTAAGAGTATTTGCCCCGGTGAGAGTGACGGTCCCGGCGGTCGTCTTGGTGACGTTGCCGGAGCCGGCCAGGATGGCGCTGGCGCTGCCGCTTTGCAGCGCATAGGAGGAGCCGGTCAAAGTGCCCGCGCCGGTGCCCGTGATCGCGCCGCCGGAGAGAGTGACGGTGCCGACAGTGTCGGTAAAGGTCTGGAGATCGAAAGTGCCCCCGGAGACGTTGAGCGCGCTCGCGTCCGGCACCCGGTTGCTCGCGTTCAACTGCAGAGTGCCGGCGCCGATATTGGTGCTCCCGGCGTAGGTGGCGGCGGCGCCGAGGATCATGGTGCCGGCGCCGGTTTTATTTAAACTGCCGCTGCCGCCGATGGCGGTGGTGACGGTGAAGGTTTGTGAGGAATCAATCTGGAAAGTGCTGGCGGCATTACCGAGGGTGATCGCGCGCGTGGTGCTGAAGCCGGTCGAGACTTCCAAGGTGCCCGCGTTAACGGTGAGTCCGCTCGCGATCACCCCCAGGCTGGACGAGCTGTTCACGTTCACGATGCCCCCGTTGATGGTCGATCCGCCGCTGTAGGTGTTCACGCCGGCCAGGGTCAATGTGCCGGCACCGTTCTTGGTCAGGGCGCCGGTGCCGCTGACGATTCCGTTTTCGGTGACGTTGCCGGCGCCAGTGAAGGTGAGGCCGAAACCCGCGTTGGCTAGGTTTGCCGAAAGGGTCAGCGTGCCGGCCGTCGAGCCCAGGGTGCTGGCCGAAGCGATGGTGAGGGTGCCCGCAAAACTGTTGTTGCCACTGAGGTTCAGGATGGCGCCGTTTCCGCCCACGCCGCTGCCGTTGACCGTGACTGACTCCGTGGTGCTGTAAGCGATGCCGCCATCAAAGGCGAGGGTGGCGCCGGAAGTGATCGAGGTGGACCCAGCGGTGGTGCCCAGGGCGTTATTGAACGCGGCCACCAACGTCCCGGCGGAAATGGTGGTGGCGCCGGTGTAGGTGTTAGAGCCGGAGAGGACGAGGGTGCCGGTGCCCGTCTTCGCGAGGGTGAAGGCTCCGGAAACAATCGCGGAAATGTTCATGTCCACCGCGGCGGCGCCGTCGGCGATGGCGAAGGTGCGGTTGGCACCCAAGCCGAGGTTGCCCGCGATCGTCGCTGTGCTGGCCGAGGCGTTGCCAGTGAGGGTGCCGCCGAGGGTGAGCGTGCCGGCGCCGGTGGTAATGTCCCCGCCCGTCATGTTGACCGCGCCAATCGCATCCGAGAATCCATTCAAATCCGCCACGCCATCCGCGAAAACAGAGATTACCTTGTTCGGAATCTGATTTGAAGCCAGCCATCGTAAGATCGCGCTGTCGGCTGCCCCAGCGCTGTCGCCCACGGCCCAATCGCCGTTCGAGGCTTTTTTTCCTGCGGTCATGTTGAGGAGCAATGCGCCATCGGCGACCGTGGTTAGCCCGTTATTCGTGTTATCCGCGGCCCCGTTGTAGGAAACGGTGCCCGTGCCGACCTTCGTCAGGGTGAAGTTGCCGCTGATCAAGCCACTAAGGGTAAGCGTGCCCGCAGCGCTGCCGATGATCGCGTTGGAGCCGAGAATGAGCTTTCCGCTGAGCGTGTTATTTCCGCTGAGGTTGCGCAAGGCGCCATCACTCGCGATGCCGCCGCCGTTCACGGTGATATCATTGGTGAGAGAAATTCCGCCTTGCACCTGCAAGGCAGCGCCGCTGCTCACAATCGGAGTCGAGCCTGACCCTAGGGCGCCGCTGCTCTCCGCTCGGAGCACCCCGGCGCTGATCGTGAGATCGCTAATCGCGTTGGTGCCGCTCAAGACCAGCGTGCCGGTGCCGGCTTTGTTCAATTTGTGGTTGCCCACGATATTGGCCGACACGAGCAAATCGTCCGCGGCCGCTCCATCCGCCACCGTAAAAATGCGATCAGCGGAGAACCCCAGCGTTCCGGTGATGGTCGCACTGTTAGCGGACGCATTGGTGGTCAAGTCGCCGCCGATGGTCAAAGTGCCGGTGCCGGTGGTCACGCTGCCGCCGGTCATGGTAAGGGTGCCGATGGTGTCGGAGAAATTATTCAGGTCGAGGACGCCGCTCGAGTTGATCGTGATCGCACCGTTGTTGATTTGGTTTGAAGCGGCCAACTGCACAGTGTCGGTGCCTACCCCGTCGCCAATCGTCAGGGTTCCCTTGATGGCGTCCTGTCCGGCGGTTTTTGCCAGGATCAAAGTGCCCCCGTTTACAGTCGTCGCTCCGCTGAAAGTATTTTTTGAGGCTCCGCTCAGAGTCAGGGTGCCCGTGCCGTTTTTCGTTAACCCGCCTGAGCCGCTAATAACACTGCTGATGGACGTGTTCGAACTGCCGTCGATGCTCAGGAGAAAGCCTGCGGTGTTGACGGCTCCGCCGAAAACGAGCGCTCCCGAGCTGGCGTTCCAGGTCTGGGCGGCGCCGAGCGTGATCGCGTTGTTGATCGTCTGCGTGCTGGTGGCGTTATTGGTCACGCCACCGGAGCCGATCGTATAAGTGCCGCTGCCGCCGAGAGTGAAGGCGCCCGCGCCGCTGTTGAAAGCGAGCGAGCCAACGGTGAGCCCGGAGCTGAGCTGCGGAAGGAGGCCGGTCGTCCCTGCGAAAATCAGCAGATCGCCCGAGGTGGGGGCCTGCGCGGGACTCCAATTGCCGGCGCTGCTGATGTTTCCGTCGCCCGCCCCGCCGGTCCACGTCAAGGTCGCCCCGCGCATCTGGTGGATGGCAAGGAGGAAGATGAAGGCGAGCCCAAAAGCGCGGAAACTACCGTGCTCTTTGAGCGACCTTCCGCGTCCTGCGGCGGTGCTCATGGTTCATCTACAGAGCGGATGCCGTGCCAGCCATCGTAATTGTACGAGTACGCTCTACGTATTTCCCGCACGGGTCTGCGTATGGATCGCGCCCCCCTTTTGCCCCGGGGATGCAGCCGTCTCGCATGACCCCGGACGCGTTCCGAGCGATATGCGATGGGATCAAAGCAATTAGCGCCACAACTCAGGTCAGAGTTCGACGCCGAATTTCGTGCGCACCGCGAACTTTCCCTGCGCGGCGGGCAGATTCTCCCGCATTCCCGACCGGCTCCGTCTCCCGTAACCTCAACGCGTCGCTCTCACTGATGCCGGGCCTGCGCGTTTGCTTGCAAATCTCGCCCGCGCGATTTATTGGACCGCGGTCGCATCTGCCGCCTTTTTCTGGCCCGTCCATGAATCCCGATCCCATCCGCATCGAACGTCCCTCGACCGATTCGAAAATCTTCGCCCACACCCGCTGGGATGTGCTGCCCCTGCTCGCCGCCCTTTTCCACCTCGCGTTCTTCTTCGCGATGTTCCTGCTCTACCCGCACACGCCGCTCTGGATCATGCTCATCATGGGCTTCACCTACTCCCTCATGGTTAATGCCAACATCAACGGCGTCGGCCACAACTTCATCCACAACCCCTTCTTCCGCTCCCGCCTCCTCAACCGCCTCTTCGGTCTCACCCAATCCATCGCCTGCTGCTTCTCCCAGACTTATTATGACGCCGTCCACATGCAGCACCACAAGGGCAACTCCGACCGCAAAGACGAGCACGGCGAGACGATTGACTGGCTCTCCATTTACCGCCACGGCCACGGCGGCGAAGCCGAGAACCCCTGGAGCTACGTCTTCCTCAGCTTCTTTCGCGACAATCCCGCCGCCATCGGGCGCGAACTGCGCAAACGCGGTCGCGCCGAGCTGATTTGGGGCAACCTCGAGCTCGCCGCCTTCGCCACCACCCTCTTCGTCATGTTCCTCTTTAACTGGCGCTACATCATCTTTTTCTTCCTCCCCTTCTTCTACCTCGGCCACTGCTTCAGCTACCTAAACGGCTACTTCCGCCACTACGGCGGCGACCCCGATAAACCCATCGCCTGGGGCGTCAGTAGCTACGGCAAGATCTATAACTGGCTCTTCTTCTACAACGGCTACCACGCCGAACACCACTTCCGCCCCAAAGTGCACTGGACAAAAATGGAAGCGTTCCACGCCCAGATCGCCGGCCTGCAAAAGGAAGAAGGCGTGCGCGTCATCCAGCACGCCCACATGCTCGGCTTCCTCGATCCCGACCTTCCCCCACGCCGCGGCGGCACCTTCAAGCCCGACCCTGTCGAGCAGACCTCCTAAAGCGCGTCATCGCCCCCGGCGATCTCGCGCGAAGCGCGGTAGGGACAGCGCGCCGCGCTTTCCGAGAGACGTGACCCGCCAGCAGGCGCACGGCTCTTCCAGCGCCGGCCGGGGGGACGGCTGACGGCGTCATATCTCTCATTCAACATTGATCTGTGATCGGGCGGCCCGTTGAACTCCGGCGCAAACCGGCGAAGCATTGCCGGTGCAAGATTCCGTCGGCGATCGCATCCTTGAGCAGGTAGCGCAGGCGGAACCTATCGCGCAGCAACTGCGCGCGATCGCAATGAGCACCTGGCCGGTTCGCTTTTCGCATGTCGCCGAGGCTGCCCAGCCGCTTCTCGTGGCAGCGCTCGCGGATCGGATTCCGCGCACGATCTGGGTCGTGTGCGCGACGGTGCGCGCGCAGGAAATTCTTTACGAAAGTCTCCTAAATTGGAAACCGGACGCGCTCTTTCTGCCGGAAGCCGAGTTCGCTGCGGTCGAGAACATCCTGCCAGATCCAGAAATCTCCGCGGAACGGCTTGCATTGCTCAGCCGAATTGCCCGAGAACCCGGGCCGCATCTCGTCGTCGCCACCCGCACGAGTCTGGCTCAGCCGGCGCCGAAATTGCGCGCGCTGAAGTCGGCCGCTTTGCGGATCAAATGCGGGGCGCGCCAGACGATGGAGGAATTGCTCGCAGCGCTCGCCAAGGCAGGTTACGAACGCGTCGCGCAGGTCACAACGCGTGGCCAGTTCGCCGTGCGCGGTGGTATTCTCGATCTCTTCTCCTGGCAAGCGCATCTGCCCGTGCGTGCGGAATTTTTTGGCGACGAGATCGAATCGTTGCGGGAGTTCGATCTCGATACGCAAACGTCCGTGCGACAACTGCAATCGGTCGATCTGCTGGTCGGCTCGGTCGAGGACCAACGCGGCACGGTGCGCGATTACATTGCGAAGGATCACGTGCGGATCGCGGTGGAGCCGGAAGACGGAGACGACGCGCAGATTCTCATCAGCGAAGCCTGGCTCTCAGAAGGGGAAGCCGAGGAAGACTACGCCGGCGCGTTCCAGGATTCCGATGTGGCGGAGTTTGCCGTCGGCGACTTCCTCCTGGTGGAGGCGAAACGTGCGCAATTCGCGGCCCGCCTCGCGGAATGGCGCGCGGCCGGCGAAACGATCGTCATCTATTTCCAGACCGAGGGCGAAATCGAGCGCTTCCGCGAAATCATGGTGCCGGCGGCGCCCACGGTAGCGGCGGTCTATGACCGCCGGGAGCGCGGGGAAGAAGGCGACCGCGTTCGGCGGTCGCAGACCGCCGCTACAAGTGTCGATCCGCTCGCGGGCGTTTTGCTCGCAGAAGGAACGCTGGGTCGCGGCTTCTATTTTCCAGCCGGCAAATTGATCGTGCTCTCTGCGGCCGAACTCTTCGGACGTTCGACGGCACACGGTCGGCGACGTCTGCAACGCGCCGAACAGCAGGCGCGAAACCGTGCGCAGATTGACTTCAGCGAGCTGAACGAAGGCGACCTCGTGGTTCACCTCGAGCATGGCGTGGGACGCTTCTTGCAGCTCATGAAAGTGCCGGCCGTCGGCGGCGGTGAACAGGAAGTCCTGACGCTGGAATTTGCCGACGAAGCGCGGCTCTATGTGCCGCTGGAGCAGGCGTATCTGGTCTCGCGCTACGTCGGTGTCGGAAAAAAATCACCGGCCCTGAGTTCGCTCGCCGATGCGAAATGGGCGCGCGCGAAAACCAACGCTGCGGCGTCCATTTTCGATTACGCCGGCAAGATGCTGTCGGTCCAGGCGGAGCGCGAAACTCAGCTCGGTCACGCGTTCGGTCCCGACACCAAATGGCAGGGCGAGTTCGAGCATTCCTTCCCCTTCCGCGAGACGATCGATCAACTCAAAGCCATCGACGCGACCAAGCGCGACATGGAGCAAGCACGCTCGATGGATCGATTGATTTGCGGCGACGTCGGCTTCGGCAAAACGGAGGTCGCGATTCGCGCCGCGTTCAAAGCGGTCATGGAAGGCAAACAGGTCGCCGTCCTCACGCCCACCACCGTGCTGGCGCAGCAGCACTTCGAGACCTTCCGCCAACGCATGCTCGATTATCCGGTGCGAATCGAAATGCTGAGCCGTTTCCGTTCGCAGGCCGAGCAGAAGAAAGTGCTAAAACTCCTGCGCGAAGGCGGCGTCGATATCGTGATCGGCACCCACCGCATCATCTCCGGCGACGTGCTCTTTAAGGATCTCGGCCTGGTCGTGATCGATGAGGAGCAACGCTTCGGCGTGCTGCATAAGGAAAAGTTCAAGGAGCTCTTCAAGCTCGTGGACGTGCTCACGCTCTCGGCCACGCCGATTCCGCGCACCCTGTATCTCTCACTCGTAGGCGTGAAAGACATGTCCACGATCGAGACCCCGCCGCTCAATCGTCTTCCGGTCGAGACCGTCGTCTGCGGTTACGACGAGCGCATTATCCGCGACGCGATCAATCGGGAACTGGAGCGCCAGGGTCAGGTTTACTTCCTCCACAATCGCGTGCAATCGATCGAGAAAGTGCGCGCCCGCATCGCGGAGCTTTGTCCGCAGGCGCGGGTGGAATTTGGGCATGGCCAGATGGATGCCGACACCCTGGTATCGGTGATGGCGCGCTTCGTCGCCGGGCAGATCGATGTTCTCGTTTGTACCACCATCATCGAAAGCGGGCTCGATATTCCGAACGCGAACACGATCATCATCGATCGCGCCGATCGCTTCGGCCTGGCTGATCTTTACCAACTGCGTGGCCGCGTCGGGCGCGCCGAACACAAGGCTTACGCCTACCTCCTGCTCCCGCGCGAGATGATGACGGTGGGCGCGGCGCGCAAGCGGATCAACGCCATCAAACAATACAGCTCGTTAGGCGCAGGCTTTCGCATCGCCATGCGCGATCTGGAAATCCGTGGCGCCGGCAGCATTCTCGGCACCGCGCAAAGCGGGCACATCGTCGCGGTCGGCTTTGATCTCTATTGCCAACTGCTAAAACAGGCGGTGGCGCAGCTAAAAGGCGAGAAATTTAAGGCCCGAATCGAGGTCGACGTGCGCCTCGACTTCGTTTCCACGAACGAAGCCGAATTCGCGCAATTTGAACCCGGCACGCGCCTGCCGGCCTTCATTCCCACGACATATATTGGCGACACCACAATGCGCATCCAAGCCTACCGCGCTCTCGCGCAAATCAGCACCCGCGAGCAAAGGGATCGGCTGCGGAAAGATTGGCGCGACCGCTTCGGGAAGTTCCCGCCGGCGGTTGACAATTTGCTCACTTTGACCGAAATCAAGCTCGCCGCAGCCAAGGCTGGAGTCACCCGCGTCGAGGTGCGGGAAAGCAAACTGATGCTGACCCGCCGAGGGGAATTAATACTTGTGGGCGGCAAATTCCCTCGTTTAAGTACCGGTAAGATCGACCGGAGCCTTTCGGAAGTACTCGAATTAACCAGGAAGATTTGAAGTCATGATTCGTTTGTTTTTTGGCGCGTTCATCGCCGCCTCTCTCTTTGCCTTTTCGCCTCTGTGCCTCGCGATCAAGGCCGCGGAAGAACCGCGGATTATCGACGGCATCGCCGCGACCGTGAATGGCGAGGTCATCACATTTTCCCAAGTGCGAGGGCTGATCGGACCGCGCGAACGTCTCCTCCGCCAACAGTTCACCGGCCAGGAATACCAGCAGAAACTGCATGAGGCCGAAACGAAGGCGCTGCAGGACTTGATCGACCGCGAATTGATTGTGCAGTCGTTTAAGAAGGAGAAGTTCGCCCTGCCGGAATACTTCGTGGAGCAGCGCATGAACGACATCATTCGCGAGAATTTCGGCGGCGATCGGCAAACGTTTATCGAAGCCTTGCGGGCGCAGAATTTCTCGCTCAGCGAGTTCAAGAAAAACGAGTTCGAGAAGATTATCGTTTCCGCCATGCGCGGCAAGAACGTGAACCCAAACATGGTCGCGTCGCCCGCTCGAATTTCCGAATATTACAAGGAGCATCGCAAGGATTTCACGAGCAAAGAAGAAGTTAAATTGCGCATGATCATGGTCCCGAGCAAAAGCGCGGAAGGAAATTCCGCTTCGCAAAAGGCGATGGCGGAAGAGATCCTCGGCAAGCTGTCCAACGGCTCCGATTTTGCCCGCATGGCGCAAATGTATTCCGAGGACAGCACCCGCGATCTCGGCGGCGAATGGGGCTGGATCGAACGCCAGACTTTGGCTGGTCCGCTCGAGCAAGTCGCCTTCGACCTGCCCGTCGGGAAGGTGAGCAAAATCGTCGAGTTGGGTGGAAACTATTACATCCTGAAGGTGGACGAAAAACGTGGCGGAGTGACCAAGCCGCTCGCGACCGTGCGCGAAGAGGTGGAGAAAAAATTGCGGGAGGAAGATGCGCAGCGCTTGCAGGAAAATTGGCTGGCTGGCCTCCGACAGAAGGCCACCATCCGCACTTTTTAGTGGCGCCAGGTTCCCGCTTGCGAATCGGCCTCACCCTCGGTGACGCCGCTGGCATCGGGCCGGAAATTGTCGCGGCGGCGTTAAAATCTTCGGCGCTCCCGCCCTGCGAATTTGTCGTTATAGGTGAATACCCCGCTGCCCAACCGGGGCAGCCAACACCGGAGACGGCGCGCGCCGCTGCCGTTGCACTGGAAGATGCTGTCGCCGCCGCGAAGCGCGGCGATCTAGCCGCGGTCGTCACCGGTCCCATCCATAAGGCGCGGATGTACGAGATCGGGTTCAAGTTCCCCGGCCAGACCGAATTTTTCGCGGCCCGCTGCGGCGTGGAAAATTTCGCCATGCTGCTGACGGGCGGCGCGCTGAGCGTGGCTCTCGTCACCACGCACATTCCACTTCGCCGTGTTGCGGATGTCCTTTCACAAAAGGAGATCGTGCGCGTGGGAGGACTGCTACTCGACTTTCTCCGCCGCCGGCTGGGCCGCGCCCCGCGGATCGCCGTGGCCGGTTTGAATCCGCACGCGGGTGAATCGGGCGCGCTGGGCACTGAAGAAGCTGAGACCATCGCGCCGGCCGTGGCTGAACTGAACGCGATTCACGCGCCACCCACCGACGCGCCCTCATTTTTCGTCGGCCCTTTCTCCCCGGACACCGTCTTTTACCACGCCGCCATGGGCGAGTGGGACGGCGTTCTTTGCATGTATCACGACCAAGGCCTCATTCCGCTCAAGCTGCATGCGTTTCATGAAGGCGTGAACGTCACGCTCGGCCTGCCGTTTCCGCGCACCAGCCCAGATCACGGCACCGCGTTCGAGATTGCTGGCAAAGGAATCGCGCGGCCCGACAGTATGCTCGCGGCGATGAAACTGGCCGCTGCACTCGCGCAAAAATCGCAGGAAGAATCTTGACCGCAGATGACGCAAATGACGCAGATGGGAAGGTCTTAAAATCTGCGCCATCTGCGTGATCTGCGGTTAAATTTGCTCCACCTTTCCCGCGCCATGCAGATCGCCAAATACGTCGCCGTCTTCAAGCTCGGCCTGCAAAACACCTTCGTTTACCGCTGGAATTATCTCCTCCGCGCGGTCTTTGGACTCATTCCGCTCGCCGGCACCGTCTTTCTCTGGCGCGCCGTCTTTAACGAAAAAGGCGGCGGCATGCAGGGCTACGACTACGGGTCGATGATCTACTATTACCTGCTCACGATCCTGGTCTCGAACCTCGTCACTCCGACGGAAGACGAATGGCAGATCGCCTCCGACATCCGCGAAGGTCAGATCAATTCTTTCCTCACCAAACCGCTCAATTACCTCGCCTACCGCTTCAGCATTTTCCTGAGCGGCCGTTTGGTTTACACCGTCGTCACGATCGTTCCTATCGCGCTCATCTTCCTTTATTTCCGCGCCTATCTCACCTTCCCGGCCAATCCCCTCGCCTATCCCGCAGCGTTCCTCTCGCTCCTGATGGCGGCGATGATCCAGTTTTTCATCACCTACAGCATCGCCATGATGGCGTTCTGGATTTTGGAAATCTCGACCATCGTTTTCATCATCTACTCCTTCGAATATTTCCTCGGCGGCCAAATGTTCCCAGTCGACATCATGCCCGCTGGCGTCCAAGCCGTGATGAAGTGGCTGCCGTTCTATTACGAACTCTTCTGCCCCATCGCGATCTTCCTCGAGCGCCTTAAGGGCGCGGCCATGATTGAGGCGCTGCTCATTCAGGCCGGCTGGCTCTTGGCCACATGGACCACCGCGCACTTCATGTGGCGGCGCGGGCTCGGCCACTATCAGGCCGTGGGCGGGTGACATTCTGAGTCCCTCGTCGCCAAATCTGATCCTATTTCTCCGCAGCTTCGCTGGGGCCCGTTGGGGCAGGAGCCGGAGTTGGAGGAGGAGGAGGAGGCAAAATATTTCGAGGCGGGACAAAACTTCCTTTGGAATTCTGCGTCGAGATTTCTTGTTGCTTCGGCATTTTTTTCTCCTGACTAATGAAAGGTAAATTCGCCGCCGAGAAAATGCAAAGAAACACAATTCCCGCGACCAATGATCTCAACGACCATTTATTCAAAAGGCGGGTTTTAACGGTAAAGCGGTTCTCAGCCGCTATCGTCGGTTGAATCGCGGGCGCACTCTCCGTCGGAAGATCGAGTCCGCGCATGAAATCAACGTACTCGCGATCAAGAAGGTTAACTTGCTCGTTGATCGCAGTCTGACTCGCCGCCAAAGCATGAAGCTCCAAAACGACCGAATCACGTTTATCGAGAAGATAGCTCCTCATCCGCAGCCATGGACGTTCCTAATCCTACTCCTGGCCTGGCTGCTGTTAATCAAGGCGCCGCCAGCCAGAAAAAGCATCCATTTGTCGTAACGCTCGCTGATTTGCAGCGAGGCGTCTCGTAACCCTTCCCTTTTCCTTGGCGTACGATTCATATCTGTGTCTTCGGTATTCGTACTGCTCCTACCTCGATTCGCGTGTCCTTAAAGGCGCGGCAAGCCCCAACAATAAAGCGGCACCTCCAAAAAACAGGACCGAACTGTAGCCGAACGCAACCGCCGTTCCGAAAGCCGTCCAGAGCAGACCGACGATGATGCTGGAAATGAAATCGCCGATGCCGTTCACGGTCGCGAGGACGCCGAAGGCCATGCCGTGATGGCTCTCTTCCACCAACTCCGCGCACATCGAATCTTCCAGCGTTTCCTCGATCGCGATGTAGATGCCGCCGAGGACGAAAACGGCGCCCATCGTCCAGATGGTGGCTGGCAAGACGATGATCGCCAGAGTCATCACACCGCCGAGTGCGTAACCGCCAGCTAACACCAGGTTCTTCGGCATTCGATCGCCCAGCCAGCCGGCGACGAAGGAAAACCCGGCGTAGAAAATGTTATGCAGGACGTAAAGCGTCACTGCGACGCTGGCCGCGCGGCCAATCCCGAGCGAGGGCGTGAGTTTCTGCGTGGCGAGCAGGATCAACATCGAGTGCGCAAAATCTCCCGCTCCAAACAACCCGACGGCCACGAGGAATTTCCGATATGGCTTTGGCAAAAGACGCAGGCGTTCACCGAAGGAAATGTGCGGCACTGGCGCGCGATCCTTTTCCTTCACCAGAAATGCGATCACGCCCGCCGCCAGTAATCCCGGCACTAGCGTCCAGGCAAAGAGCACGCGGTAGTTGTGCTGCGTCGCCTCGAGAATCAGGAGCGCGGTCAGCGGGCCAACGATGGCGCCGATCGTATCCATCGTCCGCTCCAGGCCGAAGGCGCGACCGTAGGCCTCGCGCGGAACCGACGCGGCGAGCAGCGCTTTCCGCACCGGCGTGCGCACTCCGCGCCCGAGCCACGCTCCCGCGCGCGCGAAAAGCACGTGCCATGCATTCGTGGCCAGACCGAAAGCTGCGGTGCCCAGAGCGGTGGCGAGATACCCCGCGACCGCGATCGGCTTTCGCCGCCGCAAACCATCGGTGTAATAGCCCGAAGCCATTTTCGCGAAGCTGGCCAGGCCATCGGAAACGCCTTCGATAATTCCGAGCCACGCGGCCGCCACGCCTAACGAGGCGAGGAAAGCCGGCATCGCCGCAGTCGCGATCTCGTGCGACCAGTCGCTGAAGAGCGACGCGAGGCCGACACCGAGGACGGTGCGGTTCAGCCAGGCGCGTTTCGTGATCGTGCTCTCGCTCAAATTGCAGCGCCATAAAATCCGAGCCCGAGGACGAGCGCGAGCACGATTACGAAAGACTGCGCGCCTGGCGCAGCGAATCCTCGCAAAGTGACTCGCCGGTTCCCACGGAGGACGGCCGCCGTCCAGCCGGGTTGCAAACCCGGCCTCCGACACTCCGCAAACCAGCAGGAGTGGATCAGAACCAAGAAACTCTAGTCTGCGGCGATTGGCAGCCCGGCTTCATTCCACGCCCCCATTCCGCCGGCCATCGATTTCACATTGGTGTAGCCCATCTTCTGCAGATTATCGGCCACCAAAGCCGAACGACTTCCCCCACCGCAATAACAGATGATCGGCTGGTTCAGATCAGGCGCCTCTTCCTCGATCTCGAGTTCGATAATTCCGCGGCTCAAATGCCGCGCGCCTTTCGCGTGGCCCTCACGCCAATCGCTCTCTTCGCGCACATCGATCAAGAGCGCGCCTCCATCCTCCGTTTGCCGCTGCGCATCTGTGGCTGAAATCTCGGTAATCCGCTGTTTCGCATCGACGACCAACTTTTGAAAACGGTTTGGCTGTGTCATGGCGGCAGCGTCAACCGCGAGCGAGCAAAGTCAAAAGCTCGCTACTCGTAACGCAGCGCTTCGATCGGATCGAGCCGGGACGCGGTCCGCGCGGGATAGAATCCGAAAAACACGCCGACCGCCGCGCTGACCAAAAACGCCACCGCGATCGAACCAAACGAAATCAGCGTGGGCCAATTCGCGACCACAGAAAGTATCTGCGACGTCACTAATCCCAGCGCGATTCCGACCAGGCCGCCGACGGAACTCAAGGCCAGCGCTTCGATCAAAAACTGCGTGAGGATATCACGCCCATGCGCGCCCACCGCCAAACGGACACCGATCTCCCGCGTTCTCTCGGTCACGCTTACGAGCATGATGTTCATGATCCCGATCCCTCCGACGACTAACGACACCCCAGCAATCGCGCCGAGCAGCAAAGTCATCACCCGCGAAGTCGCGGTGGCGGCTTCCGCGATTTCCTCCTGATTGCGCACCGTGAAATCATCGTCGCGTCCTTCGCGGATGTTGTGACGCTGTCGCAGGAGCGAAATGATTTGTTGCTGCGCCGGTGCGAGGTCGCGCTGGTCCGCCACCTGCACGTTCATCGACCGCAAAGTAGTGCCGCCCGTCACACGCTTGAGCGCACTGGTGAACGGCATCACCACGATGTCGTCCTGGTCGGTTCCCTGCGTGCTCAATCCTTTCGAACTCAGCACGCCGGTGACGATGAAGGGCACATTCTTGATCCGCAAAACCTGCCCGATCGGGTCCTCGCCGCCGAAGACCTGCTTCGCCGTCGTGCTGCCGATAACGCAGATCTTGTTCGCGCTGCGGACATCCTGCGCGGTGAACGAGGTTCCGCTCGCGAGCGGCCATTGGCGGATATCGAAATACTCCGCCGACTCTCCGTAGATGCGGGTGAACCAGTTCTGATTTCCGGCTGCGACCTGCGAGGTGGAAACGACTTCTTCGCTGAGCGCGATCACACCCGGCACTTCGCGGCGGATGGCATCGGCGTCCTCCATTTTCAAAGTGCCCGCACTGCCCCAGCCGGTGCGGATGCCGCTTGCGGTCGTGCTCCCCGAGAAAATCAGGATCACGTTCTCGCCCAAGCTGGCGATTTGCGCTTCTACCTGCGCTTTCGCGCCGTTGCCAATTCCGACCATCGCTACGACCGCGCCCACGCCGATGATGATCCCGAGCGCGGTTAACACGGAACGCAGCTTGTTCCGGCGCAAGGCGCGGAAAGCGATGATGACCGTGGCTCCCAATCTCATTCGTCCTTCCCTCCCCGGTTGCCGTCCGTTATCCGCAGACCGTGAGTTTCAGACTTCGGCCCGAGGGCGGGCCGGCTCCACGCGGGCTGGCTCCGCGCGCGGGATGATGGAGACGGCGCGCCCTCGCGCCGAAGTTTGTCTTGATAAGCGCTCATCGCTCCTTCTCTTCTTCCTCCGCGATGGATTGCAAACGGATGCGTTCGGTCGCCGCGTCGAGTCGCGCACTAACGAGTTGATCGCTCCGCACTTTGCCATCACGCATCACGATGTTGCGCCGCGCGTACGAGGCGATATCCGACTCGTGCGTCACCATCACGATGGTAATGCCGCGATGATTGAGCTGCTGGAAAATATCCATCACCTCCACGCTCGTCCGGCTATCAAGATTGCCGGTCGGTTCATCCGCCAGCAGCACCTCGGGATCGTTCACGAGTGCACGCGCAATCGCCACCCGCTGTTGCTGGCCGCCGGAAAGCTGGCTCGGATGATGATCCTCGCGGCCTTGCAACCCGACCGCCGCGAGCACCGTGTCCGCCTTCGCGCGCAACTCTGCATTCGTGAGCTGACGCGCGCCGTAGAGCAGCGGCAACTCCACGTTTTCCCGCGCGGAGGTGCGCGGCAGCAGATTGAAGCTCTGGAAAACAAAACCCAGCTTGCCGTTCCGGATGTCGGCTAATTGATCGCGCTCCAACTGCGACACATCCATGCCATCCAGAAAATAACGACCACGCGTTGGCCGATCGAGACAGCCAAGCAAATTCATGAGCGTCGATTTGCCGGAGCCGCTCGAACCCATGAGCGCGACGAATTCGCCTTGATGAATTTCCAGGGAAACGCCGCGCACGGCGTGTACTTCCATTTCGCCGGAGCGATAAGTTTTGTGCACATCATCCAGACGAACGACGGCGCCGTTGCTCTCGTTAGGCATCGCGCTCGTTCCTAAAATCCGCGCCGCCGGCCGCCGCCGCTGAACGGATTGGCGGTTTGCGCTTTTGCTTTGTCAGTCGTGAGCGCAGCCGTCACCACTCGGTCGCCTTCCTGCAAACCCTCCGTCACTTCAGTGAAAACGCCGTCGCTAATTCCGACCTTGATCTGCACGGCCTTGGGTTCGCCGTCGTCCTTTTCGAGAACGTAAACGGTCCGCGTGACGCGCTTTTCGCCGGGTTCGCCACCGCTGCCCTTCTCCTGGCCTCCACCTCGCGGCCGACCGCCCCCACTGCCGCGCGCCGCTGGTTTCACCGTCGACGCCTTCTCGTCCGCCGGACGGAATCGCAAAGCGGCGTTGCTTACTTTCAAAACATCATCCTGATGCGCCGCGACGATGGAAACATTCGCGGTCATGCCCGGCTTTAGTTTCATTTCCGGATTCTTGACGCCGATCACGGTGTCGTAAGAGACGACGTTCTGGACATTAATGGGCGCGTTCCGCACCTGCGTCACCTGTCCTCGGAAAGTCTGATTCGGGAACGCGTCGACCGTGAAATCCACCTTCTGATCGATCGCGACCGAACCGATGTCCGCTTCCGCCACGTTGGCGTCGATCTGCATGTTCGCGAGGTCGTTCGCGATCGTAAAAAGAATCGGAGCCTGCAAGCTGGCCGCCACGGTTTGCCCGACATCGACACTGCGCGAGATGACCACGCCATCGATGGGCGACCGGATGGTGGAGTTCTCGAGATCAGCCCGCACTTTGTCGAGCGCGCCTTGTTTGATCTGCACGTTGGCCTCGGCCTGATGGAGGGACGCGCGCGCCTGGTCTAGATCCGCCTGAGCTGAACTCTGTTTCGTAACGAGCGACTCGATTCGGCCGGCGTTCAGCTGCGCCAGTTCCAGTCCCGCCTTGGCGTTGGCCAGTTCGCCTTCGGCTTGTGCGACATTGGCCTGGAAAAGGACGGGGTCGATTTGCGCCACGACTTCGCCCTCTTTCACGGGTGAATTGAAATCGACGAAGAGCTTCTGGATGTTGCCCGAGACCTGGCTGCCGACCTGCACATTCACGACCGGGTTTAATGTCCCGGTCGCGCTGACGGCTTGCGTGATGGGACCGCGGATGACGGCCGCAGTTTGATAAGAGTCCGCACCGCCACTTCCGTACTGGCGCAGACCAAAAATGACCGCCAGCAGCAAAACAACGACGGCGGCGATGAAAGCGAATCGTTTCATGGAAGCGAGGGAGACATTATTGGTAATGACCGCTTAGAATACGATCCGGTTACAGAAGACTCTCCGCATGCGCCGCTATTTCGAAATCTACACGATCATGCTGCGCAACTCGCTCATTCGCGAGATGAGCTTCAAGGCGAATTTCCTGCTTTGGCTGATCGTCGAAGTGCTCTGGTTCGTGGGCCAGATCGCGTTTTTCAGCATCATCTTCGGACAGGTGGATCGCATCGGCGATTGGTCGAAATGGGAGGTGGTGCTGCTGGTGGGCACGCATCAGATCATCGCGCAGCTCTTCCAGGCGTTCTTCTTCGCCAATATCGCGAACGTCCCCGAACTGGTGCGGACGGGGAAACTGGATTCGCTTTTGCTCCTGCCGGTGGACAGCCAGTTCGCGGTCTCCACGAAACAGTTCGGCCTCGATAGCGTCCTCAATGCGCTGCTCGGCGGCGCGGTCGTGATCGTTTCGCTGTCGCAATTGCACGTCGTGCCGGGTGCCGGCGTGATCGCGCTTTACCTCATCGCGATCGGGTGCGGCGTGGCGATTCATTACTCCATCATGCTCACGCTGGCGGCGGTCAGCTTCTGGATCGTCCGCGCGCAGGGGCTGGTTTACGGTTACTTCAACTTCCTGCAGATCGCCCGCTACCCCGACGTTATCTTTCCGCGCCTGTTTCGCTTCATCTTCGGCTGGATCATTCCCGTGATCATTGTCGCGAACATTCCGGCGCGGCTCCTGATCAAGCCGCTCTCCGATCCGCTTTGGCTCATCCTCCATCTCGTCTTGGCCGGCGGGATTGTGCTCGTGATCTCACGGACTTTCTGGAATTTCGCGCTCCGCCGTTATTCCAGCGCAAGTTCCTGAAAATCAGGGCCTGAAAACGGCAATTTCTGACCTATTTTTGAGAGGGAATTCTCTCCTTGCACCTCCCAGGATATGCTCTTAAGTATGCCTCCGCTTTGACCCAGGCAATGACGGCAGAGCGGAAAACAATTTATGGCCAGTTCCAAGATTAAGAAGGCAGCTCCCAAGGCGGCCAAGAAAGCGGCTCCGAAGAAGGTAACCGTGGCGAAAGCCAAGAAGCCGGCTGTGGTGAAGAAGTCAACCGCGGCTAAAAAGCCCGCCGCCGCGAAGAAGGCGACGAAAGCTGCTCCTCCGAAGAAAGCGACCGCGAAGAAGGCCAGCTCCATGCCAGCCCGTGCGAATGGACACGCGAAGAAGCCAGCCAAGGAGTTGACCGCCACCCAGGCGATCCTCGGGAACAATCACAAGCAGCGGAAGCTCGATCCGTTCACCCACGGCCAACGCGAGAAGCTGCTGCATCTCCGCGACGCCATGGTCGATTCCATGGCCGGCGTGGCGAAAGACAACCTCCGCTCCCGCGCGGAAGGCAGCGAGGCTTCGGCCTTCGGCATGCACCAGGCGGATGCGGGCAGCGATGCTTACGATCGCGACTTTGCCCTCAGTCTCCTCTCGCAGGAACAGGACGCACTTTACGAAATCGATCAGGCCTTAAAGCGGATCGAACTCGGCACTTACGGCGTCTGCGAAATGTCGGGCAAACCGATCATGCACGCCCGCCTGGAAGCGATCCCGTTCGCGCGCTTCACGGTCGAATGCCAATCTCAGCTCGAGAAGCAAAACAAAGCTTCGCGCGTTCGCCAATCGGTGACTTCCCTCTTCGGCCTCACGGACGATGACAGCGGCGAAGGCGAAGAGGAAGAGTCGAAAGCAGACCGCGATCGTGATCGCGACGACAACAAGGATTAATCAGTATGGCTCAAGAAATCATCACTTTGGAATGCACGGAAGCGAAGGCGCTCGGCATGCCCGTGTCTCGTTACATGAGCAGCCGGAACAAGAAAAGCCCGCGCACTCCGAACCGGCTCGAGAAAAAAAAGTATAATCCTTTCCTGAAGCGGCATACCTTGCATCGCGAAACCCGCTAATCATTCATGCAACCCAAGACCGCCAAACGCCGCTCCGCTTTCCGCCGTGCCAACCGCACCATGCCGCGGCGCCGGATCGATATCGCCACCGAGGCGATTGATTACAAGAACCCCGATCTCCTGAGAAAATTCGTCACCGAGAGTGGCAAGATTTTGCCTCGCCGTGTCACCGGAATGCCGGCGCACATGCACCGCAAGATCACGCGCGAAATCAAGCGCAGCCGCTCGGTCTTGTTGATGAAGTAGTAGCGGCATTCTGCCCGTCGTCGAATTAAATCGCGCCGCGTACGTCCTGCGCCCGCAAGCCGCACCGCGCCGCTCGCACGTCATCCCGAGCCGCGAAGACGGTCGAGGGATCTCACAATCGCAGAGTCGATTTTCTCACGCGGGACGCGCACCACGAAGAACCAGCGTCCGCTCATCGTGCTGGGCGAGCCGCTCATCGACCGGAAACCCACCCGCCTGTGCGAGATCCCTCGACCGTCTCCGCGGCTCGGGATGACAGTTCGACGTCTGCGGGCGCTGTGAGCGCTACGCCTTTCGCGTGCGCTCGCCCTGCTCGATCAGCTTCCAGAACTCGCGGTTCTTTCCGAGCTGATCGTCTTCCGCCATCGGCAGTTTGCTGCGGAAAAGGAAATCGCGAAACGTGTTCTTGTGCAGCACGCGGTGGACGGTGATTCCCTCCGCGCGCTTCTCGAAGTAGATCCGGTAATCCTTCGCGCGATAACGATAGAGCTTCTTCCCTTCCCGCTCGATCACGCCGAACTTGCTGTCGTCGAGATTATCCAGTTCCGTCGGCAGAATCTGAAATTCCGCCAGCAGATCGAGCTGCAACATCTTCGGCAGCGTCGACATTTCGGCTGCGCTTAACTCGTTGAAGATGATCTGAAACATCCGCCCTCACCCATACACGCGCGCCGCGCGGCTGCCAATTCCCGTAAACACCTCCCACGCAATCGCCCCGGCGCGCTCTGCCACCTCCGCCGCGAAAATCTCCTCGCTGCCCTGCCGTCCGATTAGCACCGCTTCATCACCCAACGCGACTCCCGTAACTTCGGTCACGTCCACCATCGTCAGATCCATCGTTACGCGTCCGAGCAGCGGGCAACGACAACCGCCGATCAAGACAGCGGCGTCGCGATTCGAGAGCGATCGCGGAATTCCGTCCGCGTATCCGGCGCTCAAGGTCGCCACCCGCATCGCGTGCGGCGCGAAGAACGTGCGCCCGTAACTGACTGACGCACCGGCCGCAACCTCTCGCAGCAAAGCGACCCGCGTCTTCAAAGTCATCACGGGTTGCAACAAGTTCTGAAACTGCGGATTCGGAGACGCCCCATAAAGCATGAGACCGGCGCGCACGATGTCGTAAGCGGAATCCGCGAACGCGAGCACGCCCGCGCTCGGGAGCACATGCACGCGATATTCCCCCGGCATCGACCGTCGTAAATCCGCCACGTGGACGGCAAAGCGTTCCAATTGCTCCCGGGTGTAATTTTCGTCCTCGTCCGCGCTCGGCAGATGAGTCGAGACACTGTGAACAGTGAGGCTGGGCAACGCGACAATCCGGCTGAACTCCGCCGTTGCAGCTGACTCCTCCAATCCCATCCGGCCCATCCCGGTATCGATCGCGCAATTAACCGACACCGCTGAGCCTGTCGCCAACCGGCTGAATTCCTGCGCCTCGGCGAAGCTCGAAATCGAAGGGATGAATCCGTGCTCTACGATGGCCGCGCGTTCCTCCGGAAGTGCTGGCCCCAACACCATCACCGGATGCGGCACGACCGCGCGCGTCTCCATCGCCTCATCCAGATTCGCGACTCCGAAAAGTTGCGCCTCATCGCGTAAACCCTCCACCACCGCGCTCAAGCCGTGGCCGTAGGCGTTCGCTTTCACTACCGCGAGCAACGCCGCCTTCGGCCCCACTCTTTCCCGCGAGACCCGCGCGTTATGCCGCAACGCCGCCAGATCGATCTCAGCCCAACAACGCGCAGTCTTCGGAGCTTTCGTCATCTTGAGAAAATCAGCCGACAACTTTTGGATAAGTAATGTGCGGCGCCCGAAGATAGATCGGCTCCAACGGTTGTGCAGCCTGCTCCGTCATGTCTTCGCTTAACTCCGCCAAAATCAGCGCCGATGGATGCCGAACCTCAGCGGCGGGAAAAGCGGTCAGGGATTCGCTGGTAAAAATGGGACACGCGCTTCCCTGCAACCGCTCGCCTAGTTCCTGCGCATCCGCCAGCAGCGGCCCGGCAACGCATTGCCTTTCTGACACTCGCGCAAAGAAGAAGGAATTCCGTCGCGCATCGCCGATCACGATGTATTCCGAGGCATCGGTTTCAATCGCGCGCAACGAAGCCGCGCCGCTCAAACGGGCGCCAGCCGCAGTCGACAGTCCCGTTGCGGTCGCGATCGCAATCCGCGTGCCGGCATAGGAACCGGGGCCGAGACCGACCACCACCCGTTCCGGCCGGCCGAAGCGTTTAAGGCTCGCTTGCAGATTTTCGAAAAAAACGCCGGAATGCTTCCGGTCGTTAGGGAAACTCACCGAAAACGGCTCCGCCAACTCAGACCCGAGCCAGGCGATGCTGCCTACCCCGCTTGACAATTCCAAGGCGACAACTTTCACGGCGTTGTCGTTCCGGTAATGTTTCGTTCCGTCTCACTTCGAGACGCGATCGTGATCCTGATCGTATGCGCGGGGAGCAACTCGGGAAACCGATTCCCCCATTCGATCAGGCAAACGCCCCCAGCATCCAAATAATCGTCGAAGCCAATCCCGACCACCGCCTCCGGGCGTTCGAGCCGGTAAAAATCGAAATGGTAAACCGGTAAACGCCCGCCGTTGTACTCATGCACCAGTGTGAAAGTCGGACTGGTCACTTCCGCCTCGCTCCCGATCGCCGCAACAAATCCTTTTACGAACTGCGTCTTCCCCGCGCCAAGATCGCCGATCAAAGCAATCACATCGCGTGCCTTCGCTGCGCGCGCCCAATGCGCCCCAGCCGCTGCGGTTTCCTCCGGACTATTGGAAATGGACATAGCCAGTTGGGAAATGCGGATTGCGGATTGCGGATTGCGGATTAAGCCGGCCGATGCAGGCCAGCGGCAGCTTGTGGAATTTCCGCCGCCACGATTTTTCGAGCTTTGCTCGGTCGTTAGGGGAGAGAGCGAATAACAGTTCGTAATCTTCTCCGTCCGAGATCGCCTCCTTTATCGAGCAACCACGCGATCGCGGAATATCGCTCTCAATCACCTCAAAGCCGAGACCGCTGGCTCGGGCCAGGCGCGGAAGGTCGGCGCCGAGGCCATCGCTCAAATCCATCATCGCGTGAACCGCGAAGTTCGCCCGCAGCCAGCGCGCTTCCTCGATCCGCGGCGTAAAACGCAGGTGCCGGCCACGCCCCGAGCCGCCCAACCTGCCCGTAACGAAAATCTCATCGCCCGACCTGCCGCCGCTCCGCGAGACCCAGCGATCCCTTTCCACCACGCCCGTCATACTCACAGAGACGGCGATCGGCCCCTGCGTGCTGCTAGTTTCGCCACCGACGATCGCGACCTCGAAGGCGCGCGCTGCTTTCGCCAATCCCCGGTAAAGTCCAGTAGTCCACGCCACTGTGGTCTCGGCGGGCGCGATCAACGTCACGAGTGCGAACTGCGGCACTCCCGCCATCGCCGCGAAATCGCTCAAGGGACGCGCCATCGCCTTCCATCCCACCGCGTTGGCCTTCGCCTCCCGCGTGAAGTGGACGCCCTCGACAATGCAATCCGTTTTCAGCAGCAAGTCCTTCCCGCCCTCCAGCCTAACGACTGCGCAATCATCTCCCGCACCCGCGATGACCGAGGAATTCAGCGGCAAATGCGGCAGCAGCTTTTGCAGAAGCCGCTCTTCGCCGAGCTGGCTCAGATTCATTGTGGGACCAGGTCAGGAAACGCCAGCGCCGTCAGCGTGATCGAATTGAAGAGCGCGTGCATGGTCATGGAAACGAGAATGGAACCGCTCCATTCATAAGCGAGCGCGAGGCAGGCTCCGAGCACGAAAAGCGGCAGCGCGGACGGCAGATGCGCATGGACCGCCGCGAAAAGCAGCGCGGTGCTGATCACGCCTACCGACCGGCCCAAATAACGCCTAACGACACCATAAAGGAAAAAGCGGAAGACAAATTCCTCCACCAAGGGCGCGACTGCTACCGCCAGGATGATGATGAGGACGCGCTGTTGCAGCGTCTGCGAACCGTCGAAAATTTCCACGATACTCTGCCGGCTCGGTGGAATTCCGAGGACACGCTGCGTCAGGAAATCTGCAACAAAGATCAGGGGAAACGCCGCTAAAAGGAGGACCGCTGCGGTCGGGATGGCCCGCCAGAACGGCATCCTTAAGAAACCTCCCAGCGTTTCCACGGAAAGGTTTCGGAATCTCAGAAACGCGGCGACGAAGAGGATCAGCGCGACGGAAACGAGGAGATTCGCAATCAGTTCGTTCGCGCTCATCACCGTTCGTTCGGGATGGGAAAACGACGACGCGGCATTGTAGAGAAAGAGCGCAGACAATCCCAGCGCGAGATAGATCTCAGGCCGTCCAAAGGTGCGCTCGCCTTCGGCCAAAGGCATCGGATCCGTCGCACTGATCTGTCGTATCAGCGCGAGGTAGATGTAAACCCCGCCGCCTAGAAACAGCACGTTAGTGATCGCGCCGACCACCGTCAGAAAGCCCTCAGGCATGCTCGGCGGGAAACCTACGGAGCGTAGTAGCCAGGCAGGAAATAGGCGTGCCCGGATTCCAATTGCGGGAGCAACTGCTTCGGCAACGTGACTTCGATCTTCGAATGGGAGGATTCTCCTAGCGCGCGGAAAATGCGCCCGATGCTAAAAGGCGGGCCATATTTCACGATCGCGGCGCTGGGCGAATTGCCGAGCTCTCTGGCTTTGCTGAAAGCGTTTTCGATCTGCCCCAATTCGTCGATCAGCTTGTTCTCCTGCGCGTCGCGTCCGGAGAGGATGCGACCGTCGGCGATCGTGCCGCGCAAAGTATCGGCGTTGAGCTTGCGCTCCTTCGCCACGATCCCCAGAAATTTGTCGTAGGTGGCCATGACAAAGCCTTGCACATACACGCGCTCCTCTTCCGTGATCGGGCGCGCGCCGTTGAGCATGTCTTTGAATTTGCCGCTCTTGAAGACAACCGAGGCGAGCCCGATCTTATTAAAAAGCTGCTCGTAGTTCAGCGTCTGGATAATGACGCCGATGCTACCAGTGATGGTCGTTTCGTTAGCCATCAAATGACTCGCGCCGCAGGCCACATAGTAACCGCCTGACGCCGCGACCGAATCCATATAGACGACCACCGGCTTCTTCGCCCGCGTCTTCACCACCGCGTTGTAGATCACGTCGGAAGCCGTCACTTCGCCGCCGGGCGAATCGATCTCCAGCACCACCGCGCGCACATCGTCGTCCTCCCGCGCTTGCTCTAGGGCGTAACGCATATCGTCCACCATCGAGTCGCCCACATTGCCGGGTAAGGAAGAACTGATGAGCCCGCGCAGCGCGATGACGACCACCTTTTCGTCACTGCCCTTCTGCGCCTTATCGATCACCACTTCGCGGAAGCGCGGGCGCGCGTCCTGGATTTTCGTATTACCGCCGAGCCGACTGAAAGTCGTGATGGTAAGGAAGAGGTTCAAGACGAGGCTCGCGCAGAGCGAAACGAACAGAAAAATGCTCAGGCAGCCGAGTTTGTTATTGGCCATGACGGCTGGTAATTGACCGGAGAACGGAGGCACGCACAAGCGGTTTCCGGGTTTCGATTGAACCCCGCCCGCCCCACGAAAAAGGGGCTTAAAAAAGGGGGTGGCCTGGAAGCTGCTTTATAGAAATTATGAACAGCAGCGGCCATCTTCCAGTTAGCGATTCCGCAGCGCGTCCTCGTGCGAAAGGCCGGCCGCGGGGCCGTCCGCGCAAGAATGCCGTGGATGCAAAACCAGGCGCTCCGGTGGAACGCGGAATGGCTGCCGTGGGCACGCTGACGCGCACGAAAAGCCTCATTCTCGCTGCCCTCCGGGTCTGGGAGTTGAAGCAACGCGGGCATTATTAGCGAGCGGTTTGCGCCGCCTCAAAGCGACACTGCGCCAGCCCTGCCCTGTAGCGGCGGTCTATGACCGCCGAAAACGCGGATTGCAGTTTACGCCGTCGGCGGTCATAGACCGCCGCTACAGAATTTGCCGTTCTGCCACACCGCCGCCCGCTATTTGAGCTGGCCCCCGCGTTTCGTCAGTTGGCAAACCGGCTTGTTTTTGAGTATCCTCTCGACCCTTGAGCAAGGTTCATCGACCTCGCGCAGGCTAACAAATGGGGTATCGCGGACGTCTTGCACCATCGCCCACAGGCTTTCTCCATCTCGGCCACGCGAAGACCTTCTGGCATGCGCAGGAGCGCTGCCGCGAACGCACCGGCCAGTTGATCCTGCGAATCGAAGATCTCGATCCGGCGCGTTGCCGGCCGGAGTTTTGCGATGCGATTGTGGACGATCTGCGCTGGTTCGGATTGCGCTGGGACGAGGGGCCTGATCTCGGCGGCTCCTTTGCGCCTTATGTGCAAAGCGAGCGGCGTGGACTGCATGTCGCGGTGTGGGAAACTCTCCGCGCCGGCGGCTTCATTTACCCATGCGCCTGCTCGCGCCGGGACGTGATCGAGGCTGCGGGAGCGCCGCACGGCGATGACGACGAACCCATTTATCCCGGCACCTGTCGGCCAAAGCACGACGGATCAATCGCCGACTCGCAACGGGAGGGCGTGAGTTGGCGTTTCAGAGTGCCGGACGGAGAAACACTGCGCTTCCTGGATGGCAACAGCGGCGCGCAAAACGCGGTGGCCGGTCGCGAGTTCGGCGATTTTCTCGTCTGGCGAAAAGACGATGTGCCCGCATATCAATTGGCCGTCGTGGCGGACGACCACGCCATGGAGATCACGGAAGTGGTGCGCGGTGCGGATCTGCTGCGTTCCACTTTTCGGCAGTTGCTGCTCTATCGCGCGCTCGGCTTTGCCGCGCCTGCATTCTGCCACGCGCCGCTCGTCACCGATGCCAGCGGCAAACGTCTGGCCAAACGCGATGCAGCGCTCGCGCTGCGAACTTTGCGCGCAGAAGGCATTTCGCCCGAAGCAGTGCGAACGCAAACCTGTAGCGGCGGTCTATGACCGTCGAACGCGTGGATTGCAGGAAAAGTTTTCGGCGGTCATAGACCGCCGCTACAGCTAAAACACCGGCGGCTGCATCAACCCCAGCGCGAACATGGTGCCGAGAAACGCCAGGATCGCGATCGCGGCCGCAGCAAAGATCGCCGTCCGCACCGGATCGGCCTGTGCTCGGCGACGCTGGAAAGGGGACGCGTTCGCGAAATCGGCGGGACGCGCGCTCACTTCGGCGGGCTTCGCATCGCTCGCGGGAAGGACGGGCACGGGTTGCGCCACGGTTCCGCTTTCGCACTCAAAACAGGATTCCACTTTACCGAAACGAATCCGGTCGCCCGCCCGCAAGAGAATGCTCTGGATCGGCTGGCCGTTGACACGCGTGCCGTTGGTCGATTCCAAATCTTTCAGATGGTAATCCTCGCCCACCATCTCCAACCGCGCGTGTTTTCCGGAAACGGACGGATCGTCGATCTGGATCAAATTCTCCGGCGAACGCCCGATCGTGATCGCGTCCTCGGCGAGTTCATGCGCGACGGTTCCCGCTCCAGTGGTGACCATCAGTTTGCGCATGGCAATTTGATAACAGGTGCGTCGGCGCGCCGCAATGCTCTTCGGAAAGGGCGTGTCAAAGAGAATATTCGGCGCGAGGGCGCGCCGGCTCCATGCTGCGCCCGAGCGGGAAGATTGGAGCCGGCCCGCCCTCGGGCCGAAGGATCAATGCCGCGACCAACTCACCGACATCCCGAGCAGACGGCCGAGCCCGAACGAAATTCGGGCTCCGGCCTTCCTACCTATAAGCTTCCACCTGAGCGCGCCTTTACGGCGGAGACGTCGGAGGAGTTGATCACGCCGTTACCGGTGACATCGGAGCGGAAGTTCGTGCCGTCCACCGCAGCGCCGACCTTCGACTTCACCAATCCGATATCCGAGGAACTTACGGAGCGGCTGCCGTTGACGTCGCCAATCACCACATCCATCCGCGCTTCCACGCTGGCCAGGCTGGCTTTACCCAGCCCATGCACCCCTTGCAGTTCGACCACGAGATGTTGCAGATCCGAGACGCCCGTCAGATGCAAGGTGTATTGATTCGGATTCGGGCCAACCGCTTGACTCGCGACAGTGGCGGAGCCGGCCATGATCTTGGCGCTGTCCACCGCGGTCACGTCTGTGCTGAAGGAGTAAACGAGGACATGCTCGCCGTTCACCGGCTGGCGGTTTTCGACCGCGATCGGTCCCGTCGTAGGAAGTTCAATATCAAACGCGCCCGCCGCGCCGTGCACCTTCCGCGAGACGATGCTGATTGCTGCAGGCGCCGCCGGTGGCAGAATCGCGCGCTGGACCAGGGTAAGGTTCGCGCTGCTAAAGTCCGCCTGCTTCTTCCCGACCGCCCACAAGTCTCCCGCGCTATCGCGGCCCGCATCCAGTAACGGATTCCACCCGGTGCCGTCGCCAGCGGGAGTCTCGCTCGACGACTGCGTCCAGCTCCTGCCGTCCCAATGCACGACAAACGTGTTCAGCCCTTCGTTCGCAGTTTCGTAGGAACCGACCGCGTAGAAGTCGTTCGGCCCGCGTTCCACAATGCCCCGCAGCGGATTCACTCCCGTCGGGCTCGGATTCGGCGGAACGGACGCGCTCCAGGTGACACCATCCCAGTGCAGCGCCAGGGCCTTGGGATTGGTCGCGGTGTCGTATTCGCCCACTGCCCAGATGTCGTTAGGCGCGGCCGCCGCGATGCCGTGCAGCATGCCGTCTCCGGTCGGACCGTCTGGCGTGGCAACGATGGTCCACTGCTGACCATCCCAATGTTGCACCAAGGTGTGATCGGTCCCCGCCGCGCGGTAATGGCCGACCGCCCACACATTATTCGAAGCGATCGCGACCACAGACCCCAGCTCCTGCGAGTAAACGGCGCCGCGAGGCCCCGCCGCATTCGGGCTCGGAATCTGCGTCCACTTCGCGCCGTCCCAATGCATGGTCAAGGTCCAGGTGCCGCCTTCCAGGGAATCCAGCGAGCCGACCATCCAAATGTCGTTCGTCGAGACCGCAGCGATGCCTTCCAGGTAATTCGTGACATTGTTCACGCCGCTATTGCTGATTGATGGCAACGGAACTTGCGCCCAGACGATTCCATCCCAATGCATGGTGTAGGACTGGCCATGACCGCCCACGCTCCAGACATCGTTCGCCGAGATGGCGACGACTTTCTTCAATTGGTTCGCGCCCGCGACTGGGTTCGTGGTGGGAGTGATCGTCCAAGCGCGGCCATCCCAATGCATGGCCAGCGTCTTAAACACATCGGCCTCGGTGTAGTAGCCGACCGCCCAGACGTCTGCGTTCGTGATGGGTGCCACGCCCTTGAGGTAATTGTTTGTGCTATTCGGATTCGCACTTGGGACCACCGTCCAGCTTGATGGGCTCGGGCTCGGACTTGGAGAAGGACTGGGGCTGGGAGAGGGGCTCGGGCTTGGCGATGGGCTCGGACCACCCATCACGGTAATGGTGGAATGGGCGCCGCTGCGTTGATCTTCGAGCTGGATGGTTCCGCCTCCGCAAAAGGTGAAGGAATACGACTGACCCGGCTGCAGATCGTCGCTATCGACGAAGCTGTGATTTACGTCGCGCACTCGGGCGCGGCTGTTGCCGGTATTCGTCCAGGTGACTTGGGTGGCAGCATTAATGGTGAGCGAGTTCGGAACGAATTGACCGCCACCTCCGCTGACAGTCACGCTCGCCACCGACGTGGGAGTGCAGCCGGGTTGCGGTGAGGGACTGGCGCTCGGAGACGGACTCACGCTCGGCGACGGGCTCACGCTCGGCGACGGGCTCACACTCGGTGACGGACTCACGCTCGGCGACGGACTCACGCTCGGCGACGGGCTCACGCTCGGCGACGGACTCACGCTCGGAGACGGACTCACGCTCGGCGACGGGCTCACACTCGGTGACGGACTCACGCTCGGCGACGGACTCGCACTTGGTGACGGGCTCGCGCTTGGAGACGGACTCACGCTCGGAGACGGGCTCACACTCGGAGACGGGCTCGCGCTTGGAGACGGACTCGCGCTCGGAGACGGGCTCGCGCTCGGAGACGGGCTCGCGCTCGGAGACGGGCTCGCGCTCGGAGACGGGCTCGCGC
>JBBSPM010000030.1:0-56058 GCA_038258815.1 Chthoniobacterales bacterium | reverse complement strand
TGCGCCCCATCTGTGTTCATGCTTTCGACGCGGTAGCCTTCGCTTTCATACAATGCTCGGAGTTGGTTTCGCATCCACTCTCCAAGCACGGCGGGGGCTGCCGCCTCCAGACTGTTTTCGCTGCAAAGATGTTAAAGCGCCCTTTTTGCCCGGAGGATGAAATATCCGGGCTAAAGAGCGCGCGCGCCTGGGCGATCAAGGAAGTGTTCCGGCGCTTCTGGTATTACAGTTATGAAGGGAGCGCGCGAAAGTTCTTCAAGCAGTGGCATGGCTGGGCGAGCCGCAGCCGGCTCAAACCGATGAGCAAAGTGGCGCAGATGTTGAAGCGCCACTTTGAAAACATCATTACCTACCTGCGGCATCCGATCACTAACGCGGTCAGCGAAGGACTAAACTCCAAAATCCAGGCGATCAAGGCCAACGCCCGCGGCTTCCGCTCTTACTTCAACTACAGAATCCGCATCCTCTTCTTCTGCGGAAAGCTTGATCTTTACCCACTCTAAACCCGGAAGAGCCCCTTTTAAGGGCATGCATCGTTTCATCCCCGCGCTGGTGAAAGGCGCCGGTTATAAGCTGCGTCACATGCGCTGACGACCGGTGCGCTCCGCTAAGAGCCTATTGATTTATTCGACGATGCCTCACGCAAAGGACGCGAAGGCCTCTGGGGAAATTTCCCCTTGCGACCTTCGCGACCTTTGCGTGAGGCTATTTCAACAGTCTGCTAAGGCACGAAAGCGCCAGTGCGTGATTTTACGAGCCCGATGTCAGACGCGCTAATCGAACCGTTCGGCGTCACATCTTGACGAAAGTTTGCACCGCTCACTGGCAGGCCGGCCTGCGCTTTTGTCTGTCCAACGTCTGAGGAACTGACACTGCTGCTGCCGTTCGTGTCACCGATGAGCAGGTTCAAGCTTACCGTGGTATCGGGTAAAACCTGACCGAAGGCGTCCACCACGCTACTAAACGTTACGGTGATCTGTTGCACGTCGGCGACGCCACTCAGATTCACCGTCATGCTACTGCCGTCCACAGTTGGTTGCCCCGCGACACTTCCCACGCCGCTCGTCACACTCGCGTTTCCGCTGACGACATCATTGGTGAACTCGACCACCAGGGTGTGATTGCCACCGCTGCTTCGGCACTCCACACCGGGTTGGCCGGTGAGCGGCAGGTTGATATCAAATGTGCCCGCGGTGCCATGCATTTTCCGGGAAACGGCCGCCGACACCGCGATGGCTTGCACCTCGTAGGCACCAATGTCTGATGCGTCACCGCCCGAGGCGTTCGCAATCCCGGCAAGATCAAACGGCCGCGCCCCTCCGCGCTGATCGGTGGTTGAGCCGGAGCTATGGCCCTGATCAAGCGCCGGACTGCCCGGCTGCAATGCGATCGTGAGGGTGGGGCCACCGTTGTTCTGCAAAGGCCCGAGATTCGGGTCCTGCCCGGTAATGTTCGTAGCAGTATCGCCGAAAATGTTCGCACCCGTTGTATCTTCAATTAAATTAAAGCCGTTTGAATTAAAAGACCCCTTAAGGTCGGCATCAAGGTCTGCCATATTGTCGGCAAATATCGAATTGCGTAAATTAATCGTTACGTTGCCGAAGGTGTTTACGAAAACGAATCCGCCGCCTTGTCCGGCTACCGTGTTGTTGGCGACAGTCAAGTTGGTGAAATCCAGCATTCGGGGACCATTGTGATTAACCATATAGATGCCGCCGCCTGTGCTGGCTGAATTGCCGCTGACGGTGGAGTTGGTCATATTTAATCGTTTTTCAGAATGGATACCTCCGCCGTTTCGAGTGGTGCCGAGAACGGTATTGCCGCTGATGGTCGAGTTTGTAATTGTGTCCAAGGCATCAGGAACATTTCCGCTTCCACCGCCGAGATACAAACCGCCGCCGTCTCCGCTGTTATTATTGTCGGAATCAGCAGTGTTATTAGAGATGGTCGAGCTGTTTATGTTGGTAGATTGGTCGGAAGATTCACGAATGCCGCCGCCGTTGTCGGTTGCCATATTTCCGGTAACAATCGAATTTATCAGAGTTAATCCTCCGTCAGTATTGATTCCGCCTCCGCTGCCGCCGAAAGAACCGCCGGGGAAGGTCGCCAAGTTCCCGCTGATGGTCGTGCCGGAAATGGTTGCGATGCTGTTAAGATTGAGATTAAGCCCGCCGCCGCCGCCGAAACCGCTGACAGTATTGTTCGAGATCGTGCTGTCGGTGATGGTGGTTGTAGTCGCACTATTTCCTCCAATAGCAATGCCGCCGCCGATTCTGGCTGAAGTGTTGTTGTCGATGGTCGAGCCAGTAATTGTCAAAGCTACGCTACTTCCGACAATGCCGCCGCCGCCTAATCCGCCGAATGTATCACCTACTTCGCAACTGTTATTATTTATGTTGCAATTTGTGATTGTTGCCGTGCCGGTGAGATAGAGTCCGCCACCGCCGTTTCTTGCTGAGTTACCTGTTACGGTCGTATTTGTCATATTCAAGGTCGCACCGAAGATGGCAATACCGCCTCCGGCACCGGGCGTTGCACTGTTGTTGGTAATGGTCGAATCGTTGATCGTAACTATCGAGTTGTCGTTTGCTCCAATACCGCCCGAACTCGGAGCTGTATTGCCGCTGACTGTTGTATTTGTCAGATTTATCTTGCTGGACTGAGTGGCACTTATTGCACCACCACCGCCTGTCACTGTATTGTTGGAAAAAGTCGAATTTACAGCGGTCAAGGTAGCTTCGTTAAACAAAAGGACGCCGCCACCGTTACTTCCTGAATTTGCGGTGACGATGACATTAGTTATCGAAACCCTGCCGAACGATGCGAAAATCGCACCGCCGCCGAAAAAGCTATCAAAACCGTTGGAAATTGTCATCCCACTGAACGATACCTCCGACGCGGGCGTTACTGTCGTTTGGAAGAAGAGTGTAAAGATCCGAAAAGTATCGTCTCCCCTGATAGTCAATAAATTTGCCCCCGGGCCGGTGATCGTTAAAGGATCGGGACTGTCGTAATTGGCTATACTGCTCGCCAATTGAATCGTCTGCGGTGAGTTGAAGAATGAGCTGAACACAATCGTGTCCGCGCCGGTCGCCGCTTTCGCGTCCGCTATCGCATCCCGCAAGCTGCCTGCGCCGCTGTCATTCGTGTTCGTGACCGTAAAGGTGGCCGCCGCGACCTGCATCGCCGAGGCGAGCGCGAGGAAAGCGATGATTGGCAGGGTTTTTGTGAAGAGTTGGGTTGTTTTCATGGAGATTTTCCTTGGACGGTTGTGATGCTGCCGCAGGGCAGGTCATCGGTGTCTTCAACCGCACATGCGCAACTCCGGCCGAAATGCGGCCAGAAACTTTCCCCGCGAGGCACGGGAACCTTGCAACCCTTATGCTCAGAGCGTAGTTTTGTTGCCATCGTCGGGTTGGCACTGCGGGTATGTTTTCTGCGGAGTAACTGGATGTCCGCTCATGAGTTCCACTCCTCCACGCCAGCAAGTCACGCAGATGCTGGTCGATTGGAGCCGCGGTAATCGCGAGGCTGCGGTTCAGCTCATGCCGCTGGTCTATGAAGAGCTGCGTCTGATCGCGCGCGGTTATCTCCAGCGCGAACGGAGCGATCATACCTTGCAAGCCACCGCGCTGGTCCACGAGGCGTATCTCCGGCTGGTCGATCAAACGCAATTGACCTGGAAAAATCGCGCCCACTTTTTCGGGGTGGCGGCGCGGGTCATGCGAAGGATTCTGGTCGATCACGCCCGACGGCATGGGGCCGAAAAGCGCGGAGGCGATTGGGCGAAAGTGGAATTGGACGAAGCGCGTCTGAGCGCTTCCTCGCGTCCGGTGGATCTGATCGCGCTCGATGAAGCGCTACTCGACCTGGCGAAACTCGATCCGCGGCAAAGTCAGATCGTGGAGTTGCGTTTTTTCGGCGGCCTCACGATCGAGGAAGCGGCCGAAGTGCTCGATGTCTCACCGCGCACGGTGCGGCGGGACTGGCGGATCGCGAAGGCTTGGCTACGGCGGGAGATCATGCGGGACAAAGAGGATGCGAGCGCGGCCTGAGCAATGGTCGCGGGTGAACGAACTGTTCGACGCGGCGGCTGAATTGCAGGAGCCGGAGCGGACGCAGTTTCTGGCAAAAGAGTGCGCGGAGGATGGCGCGCTCCGCGCGGAAGTGGAATCGCTCCTCGCTTCGGACGCGGAGTCGTCGGAGTTCATCGAGGAACCGGTGGGAACCGTGCCGCTGGAGTTGTTCTCGGAATCGAGCTCGGAGATCGCTGGTCAGCAATTCGGTGCCTACCGGATTGTGCGCGAGATCGGGCGTGGCGGACTGGGGACGGTGTATCTGGCGGAGCGGGCGGATGATGAATATCGCAAGGAAGTGGCGCTTAAGCTCGTTAGGCGTGGACTGGATACGGAGGACATCCTGCGGCGCTTCCGACATGAGCGGCAGATTCTGGCTCAGCTCGATCACCCGAATATCGCGCGCCTGATCGACGGCGGCACGACCGAGGACGGGCTGCCCTATTTCGTGATGGAATACGTGCAGGGAGCGAACTTGCTCGAATTCTGCGACGCGCAAAAGCTCGACACGAACGAGCGGCTCAGCCTTTTCCGCAAAGTGTGCGATGCGGTTTCCTACGCGCACCAGAACCTGGTCATCCACCGCGATCTCAAGCCGTCGAACATTCTGGTGACGGAGGGCGGCACACCGAAGCTCTTGGATTTCGGCATCGCCAAGCTGCTCACGCCCGAGGAGGCGGCGATGACGCAGACCATCCCCGCGTTGCGGGTGATGACACCGGAATATGCCAGCCCCGAGCAAATCAAAGGCGGCGCGATCACCACGAGCAGTGACGTCTATTCGTTAGGCGTGCTGCTCTACGAGCTGCTCACCGGCCAAAAGCCCTATCGCCTGACGAGCCGGAGCGTGGAGGAAATTTCGCGCGCGATCACGGACCAAGAGCCGACGCGGCCGTCGGACGCTCCGCAATCCGCCATCCGCAATCCGAAATTGTTACGCGGCGATCTCGACAACATCGTCCTGATGGCGCTGCGCAAGGAACCCGAGCGCCGCTACGCCACGGTCGAGCGCTTCTCCGAAGACATCCGCCGTCATCTCGAAGGCCTGCCGGTGAGCGCGCATCGGGACACTTTTCAATACCGGGCGACGAAGTTTGTGCGCCGCAACAAAGCTGGCGTCGTGGCCGCGGTCTTCGTGCTGCTCGCTGTCGCCGGAGGAATCATGGCGACGCTGTGGCAGGCGAGAGTAGCACAAGCGCAACGGACGAAGGCGGAGCGCCGGTTTAATGATGTCCGCAAGCTGGCCAATTCCAATCTCTTCGACGTTTACCCAAAGATCGAAAATCTCGCCGGCTCACTGGAAGCGCAGCAGGCCGTTTTGCTCAATGTGCTGCAATATCTCGACAGCCTCTTTCACGAAGCGGGCGACGATCTGGAGCTGCAAAGCGAACTGGCCACCGCCTACGAAAAAGTGGGCGACGTGCAGGGGGCGAAGAACGATCAAAGTCTCGGCAATTACAAAACCGGTCTCGAGACGTATCTGAAAGCGCAACAACTGCGGGAAGCGGTTTATCTCGCTGACCCCACGAATCTGGAAGCGAAGGAAAAGCTGGCGCAAAACTATTACGTCACCGCCCGAACGCTCTGGTTTACCAACCGGACCGAGGAAGCAGCAGCCTTCTATAAAAAGGGCATCAAACTCCGGCGCGAACTGGTCGCAGCCTCGCCCGATTCCGCGGAAGCGAACAACGGCCTGGCGATCACGCTGATCAACGCGGGTGCCATTCCCGAGTTTAGTTACAAGACGACCGAAGCGCTCGTCTATTTCAACGAAGCCTTCGCCATCATCGAAAAGATGCGGGCGAAATATCCTGAGCATAGAGAATTAAAGAAGACGCTCTCGCTCGATCTGAAGTACCTGGGCAGAACCAAAGCCGCTCTCAAAGAGTATGACGAAGCGTTGGCCTATCTCCAGCAGGCGCTCGCGCTCAGCCAGGAATTGGCGCGGGGGTTTCCGCAGGATTTCCGTCTGCAACAGGATGTTTGGGTATCCCAAAAACAGGTCTGCCAGTTTTTCATCAACAAAGATGATGGCGAGGGCGCCGTCCCAGCCTGTCTCCCCACGACGGCGTTTCCGCGTCTCGCTTTGGCAAAAGAGCCGGAGAACGCGACCGTCCAACACGACTTATCGGTTTCGCAGTGGGATGTGGCGAGGGCGTTTAACCTGGCGAAGAATTATTCCGGCGCACAGGAAGCGGCCAACGAATCGATTGCGACCATCTCGGAACTGATCAAGAAGCTGCCGGAAAATACCAACTACCAACGTTATCTCGCGATCTATTTGACCGCGAAAGGAGAAGCGTCGCTGGGACTGAATCAGTTCGATCCGGCGCTCGCCACCTTGGGGGAGGCAGAGGAAATCCTGCGGCGCCTGAGCGAGTTGGACCCCGCATCAACCAGTCATCAGTGGGATCTTTCGGGCGTTTACCGACTGGCCGCCGAGGCGCATTTTGAAAAGGGCGAGAAAGCGGAAGCAGTCGAAAATATTGAGAAGACGATCGCGATTGTCCAGGCACTCGCGAAACTGGATGCGCTCTCCGGAGCAGAGCAGAAGCTGCTCGCGGAATTGGAAGAAAAGAAGACCGCTTACGCCAGATGAGTCACTCGGGGCCCTTGGGACAAAACAAACAGCCGGAACGGAGTAAGCGCTGGCTGCGGGTGAACGAACTGTTCGACGCTGCGGCTGAATTGCAGGAGCCGGAGCGGACGCAGTTTCTGGAAAGAGAGTGCGCGGAGGATGGCACGCTCCTCGCAGAAGTGGAATCGCTCCTGGCTTCCGACGCCGAGTCTTCGGATTTTATCGAGGAACCGGTTGGAACCGTGCCGCTGGAATTGTTCTCGGAATCGAACTCGGAGATCGCTGGCCAGCAGTTCGGTGCCTACCGGATCGTGCGCGAGATCGGGCGTGGCGGACTGGGGACGGTGTATCTGGCGGAGCGGGCGGACGATGAATATCGCAAGGAAGTGGCGCTCAAGCTCGTCCGGCGTGGGCTGGACACGGACGACATTCTGCGCCGCTTCCGGCACGAGCGGCAGATTCTGGCCCAGCTCGATCATCCGAATATCGCGCGCCTGATCGATGGCGGCACGACCGAAGACGGATTGCCCTATTTCGTGATGGAATACGTGCAGGGAGCGACGCTGCTCGAATTCTGCGACGCGCAAAATCTCGACACGAACGAGCGGCTCAGACTTTTCCGCAAAGTGTGCGACGCGGTTTCCTACGCGCACCAAAACCTGGTCATTCACCGCGACCTGAAGCCGTCGAACATCCTGGTAACCGAGGACTCCGAAAGTGTTCGCGAGCGGGGCGGCACGCCGAAGTTGCTCGATTTCGGCATCGCTAAGCTGCTAACGCCCGAGGAGGCGGCAATGACGCAGACCATCCCCGCGTTGCGGGTGATGACACCGGAATATGCCAGCCCCGAGCAAATTAAAGGTGGCGCGATCACGACGAGCAGTGACGTCTATTCGTTAGGCGTGCTGCTCTACGAGCTGCTCACCGGGCAAAAGCCCTATCGCCTGACCACCCGCAGCGTGGAGGAAATTTCGCGCGCGATCACGGACCAGGAACCCGAGCGTCCAAGCGCGGTCCGTAGTGCAAGTTTCCAACTTGCAGAATCGCACAACTTGAAAAGTTGGACGTCCCTCAAAGGCGATCTCGACAACATCATTCTGATGGCCTTGCGCAAGGAACCCGAGCGTCGCTACGCCACGGTCGAGCGTTTCTCGGAAGACATCCGCCGCCATCTCAAAGGCCTGCCGGTGAGCGCGCACAAAGACACGGTTTCGTATCGCGTTTCGAAGTTGATCCGACGGAATCGCCTTGCGGCCTCTGCGGCGCTGGTCGTCTTCCTGGCGGTCTTCACCGGTTTGTTCGTCTCGCTCTGGCAGGCGGAAAACGCCCGGCGGCAGCGTGATCTGGCGCAGCGCGCCCAAATATCCGCCGAGCGCTTGAATCTCTTCCTCCAGAAGATGCTCTCTTTTTCGAATCAGAGCATCACCTCCGTTTGGCCTGTGACGCAGCACCGCAACGTCACGGTCAGCGAAATGCTGGATCAGATCGGGCCGCAGATGGATGCTGAACTCGCTGGGCAACCCGCCGCGCGCGCCCAACTCTTGCGCACTATCGGCAGCGCCTATGCTTCCCAGGGACAATACGAGGAAGCGGAGAAATCGTTCCGCGCCGCGCTGGAAACTCAGACGCAGTTATTCGGCCTCGATCACTCCGAAACCGCTGCGACCATGGCGGAGTTGGGCATCCTTTGCTTCCGCTTGTCCAAGCTGGATGAAGCCGACCGGCTCCTCGGTAACGCGGTCGCCCTTTATCGAAAGCAAAAGAAGGCTGGGGCGCCGGATTACAGCGCCGGCAGGTCTGCCCTCGCCCTCGATTATCTAGCCGGGGTGAAATTCTATCTCGGAGATGGTGCGACCGCGGTTTCGCTCATGCGCGAAGCCGTGGAGACTTCTTCCGGTGCCGATCTCCAAGGGAGCGAACGTCGGATTGCGACCTTTAATAAATCCGACATGGGAGCGATCCTCGTCCTGACTGACGCTTGGGAAAAGGGGGAACCACTTCTGCGCGAGGCCGCGGCAGAGTATCGTGCCATGCGGCCTGCGCCTCCTTGGGAACTCGGTTCCACTCTGCGATTTCTGGGCATCGCCGCTCTGCAAAGGAACCAACCGGAGGAGGCCGGACAGTATTTGCTCGAAAGCGAGCTGTTTCTCCGGAAAACGCTGGGGGACAAAAACCGTTACCTGGCCTTGACCCTGGATCGGCAAGCAGACGCCTTTTTACGCCAGGGTAACCTCCCGCGCGCGGAGGAAAAGGCGCGCGAAGCTCTCGCCATGGCGCAGGCTTTCTCACCTGAGAATGAGCTGCCGTGGGCTCCAGCACTCACGACTTTAGGGGACGTCTTAAGTGGAGGGCAGCGCCTGGAGGAGGCCGAAGATTGCTATCGGCAAGCGCTTGCCATTAGCGAAGGGCAAGCCACGAAAAATCATCTCGTTCTGGTGAGCTCGAAGATTCGCTTGAGCCAGTTTTTGCTCGAGCAAAAGCGCCCGGCCGAGGCAGAAGGCTTCGCCTTGGAAGCAAGGGACGAGGCTAAGCAGCACCTCGCTCCCGACAGCGCGGCCACGAAAGCGGCGACGGAAAATCTCATCGAAGTTCACGAAGCGCTCGGCAAGGGTGCATTGGCCGAACAGCTGAAAGTTCGATGAATTCCGGCAAAGGGCCCTGGGCCTCCCGCGACATGCCTGAGATCTTCGCAGAAAATTAGCTGGCCCGTTCGAAAGCGGTTTCACCAGCACCGTCCTGGTCACTGGCGCCGTCACTGGAGACGTGTCGAACCAGGGAATGCTCTCACCTGGCTTCTGATCTATCGGCACGCCTGTGTAGTGGGACGCGAGAAAGCTGCAGCGGAAACTTTGCCTACGAGAGTCGTGTCTTGGCCGAGGCATGCGGCCTGCTTGGCGCCTGACGGTTTGATGCGAGGGCGGAAACCAAATCCGCGCCTCTCCGCGAGATATGTGGCCCACTTTGTCGGTGGTTTTCGCTTGTAAGGGGGAAGCCATGATCACAAAAGCTATCCTCCTCGGCATCCTGACCATTTCCATTTTACCAGTCCTGCCGTTGACGGCGGCGCCATCCGACCCGCCACTCTTGCGCGGCGACGCGGCGCTCACTTCCCTAAAAGCGGCCGGCACCTACGATTCGCTCCAGAGCGCGGCCGCGGCGGCACGGGAAGAGGCGGAGGGCACTCCGATGTTTTCCTTTCAGGCAAAACTGCTCTCCCCGGCCGGCGCGATGAATGGCAATTTTGGCTTCACCGTCGCGCTCAGCGGCGAGACCGCGGTGGTCGGCGATAGTCGAGAGGCCGCGGGTGCGAATGCGAATCAAGGTGCGGCCTACGTCTTCATCCGCAATGGGACGACCTGGACGCAACAGCAGAAACTGACCGCCTCCGACGGTGCGGCGAACGCTCTCTTCGGCGGTAGCGTTGCCATCGATGGCGATACTTTGGTGGTCGGAGCGGGAGGTGCGACCAATCCCGGCGGCGCGCAGGGCGCAGCCTACGTCTTCGTCCGGAACGGAACAGTCTGGAGCCAGCAACAAAAGTTAACTGCTGCCGATGGCGCTTCGGGCGATTTTTTCGGCGGCGAGAGCGTGGCCATCCGTGGAGACACGGTGGCGGTGGGGGTGCCGGATGATGATAATGGCACCATCCGCGACCAGGGATCAGCCTACGTCTTCGTGCGCAACGGGACGCTGTGGACCCAGCAGCAAAAGTTGACCGCGTCGGACGGGAGCTCCGACGATCGTTTCGGCGTCCGCGTCGCGATCGAGAACAACACCGTGGTCGTGGGTGCTCATTTTGACACGCTTGGGCCTGGCTTCGGCCACGGCTCGGCCTACGTCTTCGTCCGCAACGGAGCGCTGTGGACGGAGCAGCAAAAATTGATTGCCTCCGACGGGGCGTCCAATGACGAATTCGGCGGGAGTGTGGCGATCAGCGGGGAGACGGTCATGATCGGAGCGCCCTTTGATACGGCAACTGCAAATGGCCAGGGCTCGGCCTACATCTTTGTGCGTAATGGCACGACTTGGACCGAGCAGCAAAAATTGGTTGCCTCGGACCCTGCGACCGGCGACGGGCTGGGCGTGAGCGTGGCCCTCCAGAACAATACGGCGATTGCCGGCGCCGCTTATAATAGCGCCTCCACCCGGGGGTCCGCCTACGTGTTCTCGAGAACGGGCGCAACGTGGAGCCAGGTCCAAAAGGTGATCCCCACGGACGGCGTGGCCAATGGCGGTTTCGGCGTCAGCGCCTCCTTCAGCGGCAACACCGCTTTGATTGGGGCGAAGTCGTCGAGTTTCAACACGCAAGGCTCAGCCTACGTCTACACCGCTCCAGCCTCCGCCTTGCAACTGACCGCAGCGGTTTCACGCCGGACCCACGGGGCCGCCGGCACCTTCGATGTGCTCTTGCCCTTGAGCGGCGCACCCGGGGTGGAGTGTCGGAACGGCAGTGGGGCGCACACTCTTGTCTTCGCGTTCACCAATGAGGTCGTCAGCGGCAGCGCGAGCGTGACCGCGGGAATCGGCAGCGTGCTGGGCAGCCCCACTTTCTCCGGCAACACCATGAGTGTGAATCTGACCGGCGTGGCCAACGCGCAACAGATCACCGTCACCCTGCAAAGTGTCACCGACTCGTTCGCCCAAGTCCTGCCAAATACCTCCGTCAACCTGGGCGTCCTCCTCGGTGACACGAACGGGAGCGGAGGCGTCACCTCCAGCGACGTCAGCGGGACCAAAGCGGTCGCGAATCAGACCCTAACGAGTGCGAACTTCCGTTCCGACGTGAGCGTGAACGGCTCCATTAATGCCTCCGATATCGGACAGGTGAAAGCTGCGTCCGGCACCAGCATCCCGTAGCTGCGGCCGGAGCCACGGAGCCACATCCTCGCGTCAGCGTTCGCTGGGAACTCGCTCCAAGTTGCCACCGCGAGGTTGTAGCGACTCCGCTCCGTCGGCGCAACTAGCGGAGTCTGCAATCCACGCGGTCTTACGGCGACAGAGCGCCGTCGCTACAACTGTTTCCCGCCTTTCGCTCTTACGGCTCTGCCTGACTCGCCTGGATGGATTCGAGCGTGACGCCTTCTTCCCACAACTTCTTCTGCATCGCTTCCTGCGCCGCGGCGGTTTCTGCCTGCTTTTTGCTGCGGCCTTCGCCTTGTCCGAGTTCCATGCCCTCCCAGAGGACGCGGACTAGAAATGTCTTCTCGTGTTCGCGTCCGCTTTCGAAAAGTAGCTCGTAAACCGGGCTGCGCGGCGAGATGGATTGGAGCAATTCCTGGAGGTGACCTTTCGGGTTGATATCGATCGGCTCCATCTCGATCTGCGCGAAATCAGGGGCCGCGAGCGTGAGGAGGAAGCGGCGTGCGGTTTCGAGATCCGTATCGAGATAAATGGCGCCGAGCAGTGCTTCGAAGGCGTCGGCCAGGGTGGAGGTGCGCGCCCGCCCGCCGCAGGATTCTTCGCCGCGGCCCATCATGAGGAACTGACCGAGCTCGAGCTTCAGCGCGTGACCGCAGAGTGCTTCCCGCGAGACGAGGCGCGAGCGGAGTTTCGTTAGGCGCCCTTCCGCCTCGCGTGGGAAGAGAGTGTAGAGGTGCTGGGTGACGATCAGTTGCAGAACCGCGTCGCCGAGAAATTCGAGGCGCTGGTTATCGAAATGATGACGCTTCGTTTCGTGGCCGAGGCTGGGGTGGGTCAACGCTTCTGCGAGAAGAAGCGAATTCCGAAACTTGTGGCCGATGCGTTCCTCGAGCGGATTCACGAATCGTCAGTGTAACCAGCGAGCTGAATTTTTCCAGATGTTGCCGCGAGAGAATTACATCAGCGGCGCATGCGATCTATTTTTTCTGGTAAATGCCTAACGACGTCACGAGGTCGATCGCGCGTTGTAGGACCACGTCTTTCGGTGGCCCTTTCTCTGCGGCTTTGCGGCGCTGAGATGCTTCCATGGCATCGATCTCGGGATTCCGCCCCGCGAGCAAGGCCGCTTCGTTCAGGTGCGGACGCTCATTCTCGAACACGAACGGTCCCATCCCGCCAGCCTGCGCGCTCTGTTGGAAGATTAATTGCTTGTCTTCCGTCGGCATTTCGACGGGAAGGTCTGGCTTCAATCCATCCGGGAAAATGGCGCGCTCTTCTGGTAAGATCGCTTCGCTCACCGCGGCCCGCAGGATTCGGCCGCCGTTTAACGGCAGGTCGGAATACTCGACCGCGCGGCCGGCCGTGGTTTGACCGATGAGGAGCGCTTTTGTGTAAAGGCGAAGATCGCCGGCAATGGCTTCCGCCGGGCCGGCGGTTTCTTCATCGATCAACGCCAGCATGAGACCGGTGTAGGAAGGATCGCGATCGGAGATGAAGGCGCGATCCTGTTTCCCTGCCGTCCGGCGGAGGCTGAAGAGGGGTTTTCCTTTGGGGATAAAACGATTCACAAACTCCGCCGCGGTCGCGAAATCGTTCGTCGCGGCGCTGGCGCGCAGGTCGATCACGATGGCATCGATTTTCTTCCCGGCATACTTCTGCAAGGCGGCGTCCAGCGCCTGCAGGTTCGCGGGAGTCAGCGCGCCAAAGCGAAAGTAGCCGATGTGGCCAGCCATGATCTCGCTGTAGAAGAGATCGTTCGTGGCGTCGGTGTCGGCGCTTTTCTTCGGAAGCAAGATGGCGCCGCCGCCGAGACGTGCGAGCACGCCGGAAAGCATCGCGCGATTGAGCTCCGCCTCATTTAAGGCAGCTGGGTTGATGTAGTTGACCTTCAGTAACTGGATGACCTGCTGCAAATCCGCGGGCGCCATGCTGCTGATAATCGCTTCCGTCGAGGGAGTAGGCGATGGAGACGGAGTCGGCGAAGGTTCTTTTGCCGCCGGGGAGGGCGTTGGCGATCCTGCGGGAGAACGCGCCAGGCCTTGGGCGGATGCCTTTTGGCTCGCGCTAAAAAAAAGAAGAGCCGCGAGGAACAGAGAAGCAGGCCGGGAGATCAATGGGCTGCGAGCTTAGCGCCAACTGCCGGAACGGCAATGTCGCGTCTGTAGAATGCGCCTTCGAACTCGATCCGGCTCACCGCCGCGTAAGCGCGCTCGCGTGCTTCCTCGACCGAGGCGCCGAGCGCGTTCACGGCCAGGACACGGCCGCCTGCGGTCACGATCTCGTCGCCAGCGCGGCGGGTGCCGGCGTGGAAAATCTGCACGTCGGGCAAGGCCTCACACGCCTCCAAACCGCGGATCGGTTTATCCACTTCGTATTTCCCGGGATAACCGCCTGAAACCATGATGACTGTGACCGAGGGGCGTTCGTCCCACTCGATCGTGACGTCGTGTAGCGTGCCGTCGATTGTCGCTTCCAACAGCGGCAACAGATCGGATTTCAGCCGCGGCAAAATGGTCTGCGTTTCCGGATCGCCGAAGCGGCAATTGAATTCCAAAATGCGCGGGCCCTGCGGCGTCATCATGAGCCCTGGGAAGAGCAGTCCGCGGAAGTCGAGCCCGATCTGCGCGATGCCTCTAATAAACGGGCCGAGGATTTCCGATTCGATAAACTTCTGGCTCTCTTCTCCGCAAAGTTCCGATGGACTCACGGCTCCCATGCCGCCGGTGTTCGGGCCTTGGTCGCCATCGAAGGCGCGTTTGTGATCACGCGCCGCGGCCAGAAGCTTGAAGCTTCCGCCGCCAACGAGGGCGTGAATGGAGCATTCGGTCCCGGTGAGAAATTCCTCCACCACAATCCGCCGGCCGGCTTCGCCGAAGCGGCCTTGATCCATCATGGCCTCGATCGTGGCCACCGCTTCCTCGCGGTTTTGCGCAATGACCACGCCTTTCCCGAGCGCCAGACCGTCCGCCTTGATCACGAGCGGATACTGTAGGCGCTTGCAGAAATGGATGGCCTTCGCGCTATGCTCGAACGATCCCGCCATTGCTGTCGGGATGTGGAAACGCCGCATCATTTCTTTCGCAAAAATCTTGGACGATTCGAGCCGCGCGGCTGCTTTCGTAGGACCGAAAACGCGCATCCCGGCTTTGATAAAAAGATCCGCCATCCCTGCCGCCAACGCGTCATCCGGGCCGATCACGGTGAGACCGATGCGGTTCTCGGTCGCGAACTTTAGCAGCCCTGCGAGGTCGCTCGCAGGGATGGGGACATTCTCGCCCACCTGCGCGGTCCCGGCATTGCCCGGGGCGCAGTACACCTGCTCTACTTGAGGAGACTGGCGCAACTTCCACGCGAGCGCGTGCTCGCGGCCACCACTGCCGACAACGAGGATTTTCACAGGAGAACCACTTGCATTTGATCCAGAGTCAAACAATCCGCGTAAAAAGACAAGCGTCCGGAATCGTCGGTTTTCTGACCCCGGCCAGACTTGCTATGGCAGCCGTTCGTCCTACAGAAGGATCATGGCGAAAAGCGGCACGACCTACTCCGTCCTAAGCCCGGGCTGTCCCTCGCGGGTGGTGCTGGAGCGGATCGCAGATAAGTGGACGGCGCTGATCATTCAAGTGCTGGCGCCCGGCACGCTGCGCTATTCCGCGTTGCGACGGGAGATCGGCGATATCTCGCAAAAAATGCTCACGCAAACCCTGCGCAGCCTGGAGCGCGATGGCCTCGTGCGACGCAAAGCCTACCCAGTAGCTTCGCCCAAAGTGGAATACACGCTCACGCCCTTGGGCCGAACTTTGATCGAGCCGCTCCAAGGCCTCTGCCGATGGACGGAGAAACATCTCGCGGAAATGGAGGCGAATCGTCGCCGGGCTGCCCCCCCTCCTACTCCTAATCTTAATCCTACTCCTAATCCCTCCGGGAAAAGACGAGAGTAGGATTAGGAGTATGAGGGGAGCTGGGACGCCCCGCGTCTTCCTCCTCTCTCCCGCCTTCGCGGGTGGACAACGAGCCCGCCTGCTCCTGAACAAAAGCGCGCAATTCGATCTCGCGCGCCGTTTGCGCAGCACCAATCCGCCTACGCTCGGCGAGGTCTTCGCGTTTCTCAGCGGCCTCTACTTCCGCGGCAAGCTCGCCTACGCGCAAGCATTCACGCCTCCGCGCGCGGGTCCGGGATAGGGCCGTCCGGCCCGAAAGCCGGACGACGCCCCCCACAGAATCGGACGAGCTTCTCGCTGAGGGTTTTCGCCCTACTCGGCCACGGTCTGCCCGTCCACTCCCGGCGCCGCGTTCTTGCGAACACGCCGGTAGGCTTCGTGCCTCCAGCACAGATCGAGATGGTGGTTGAGCGCAGTCAACGGCTCGTGCCGGTATTTCTGCGCCGCCATGACGATCCGCCGTTTTCTGTTGCTGACACGCTTTCCATCAGTGTTCCAGACGTGTTGCCAACGACGCTTCCGCAACCCGGCCTCTCCCTTCGCTACTCCCAGGCTCCCGCGGGATGGTTACCCTGCTTTCAGTCGCTACTAGTGGAGAGGCTAAGACTGCCTCTGCCCGTCTCTCGCGCCTTCGCATCAAACTCGGCGCGCGATCCCCCGGTTCGCTTGCTCTTTCTTGGTGGATGGTCCGTCCTTTCCAGACGGGACGGTTCCCGCCGGGTCTCGATCGAGGCTTTCTGATCCTCGTTCTTTCATTTCTCCTTTCGGTTCTCTGTTTCTGGTTTGAGCACCATCCCCCTCTCAGGGCTTTGGCTGGCGCCATGTGATTGAAGTTGGGGCGAAGTTCCAGCGGCCCTTTGGCTCCTTCCAGTCGGCTTCCCGCTCTTGGTGGGCCCGGTCGACGCGGAGCGAGCGCATCCGCCTTGCCAGGCAGCGCCATCATTTCCTTCCTCAAATTGCGCTCCACGCCCCTCTGCTCTTGGCGTCTTGGCGTGAAAAAATGGTTAATCCCAGTGGTGTCACGCCAAGGCGCGAAGGCGCAATGACGATGACCCGGTGTTCGCCTCTGGTCGTAGGCTCCAGCATTGCGGACCCAACTTCAATCACACCCCGCGTGGGCTGGCCTCATTTGCGCAGACGCCCCAGTCAACTCCGAGCGCGCCCTCCAGCAGAATGAAATGCCGGCAACCGCAGGAGCAGTCCGGCCCCCAGTCGGCATCGCGGTCGCGTTCGCCGTAGGGCTCGAAATCGCTCGACAGTTTCTTGACGATCTTCAGTAGCTCTTGGTGTGTTGCCATCGCAGGTTGTTTCTGGTTTCAGCCAAACATAACATGGCGCGATGATATTTCTGATTGAGCTCATAGGTGATCGGAGCGCCGCGACCCAGCGGCCTCGGCCGATTCAGCCTCGGCAGCCGCCCCTGACTTGGAGGTAACATCATGGTCTCCGATTTATCCGGAAATGATGAAGAGGTGGTGCGCTACCGGTTTCTCGTCGAGCTGCTCCGGGCCGACTGGGAAGATGCCGACGGGCCGCTGCGGTTGCGCGCGGATTTGCCGCTCGCGGAGCTGGAGCGCGCACCGCATTTCCAGAACGCGCGCATTTTGCTAGGGGCTTTGATCGAGGAAAATGGCACCGCGACGACCGCGACGGGCAATCTGAACCGGAAGTTCGCGGAGCGGATGTTTGAAGAGATGCGGATGCCGGGAATCTGGCGCGAGATGGCGCGCCGGTATAACAAAGTGTTCAACGAAGCGGATGTGCGGGATTTGTCTTTGCTCCGCGAGGTCTGCCAATATGGCGGGCTGCTCGGGCGGCGTCAGAAGCGCTTTCGTGCGACGGCGCGAGGCCGCGCTCTGGTCGCGGAGGATCAGGCGGGACGGCTTTACCGGCACCTTTTCCTTACTTTTTTTCGCAAGCTCGATTTGCGTTCTGTCTTTTTGTTCCGCGATGTGCCTGGGATTCAGGAGACGTTGGCGGTGATCCTCTGGCGGCTCGATTTACTCGGGCGCGATTGGACGCCAGTGAGCGGTCTGGCCGAGCTGGTTCTCCTGCCGCCGGTGCTCGAGCAACTCCGTGCCGCGATGGTTTCCGAGCACGACACCGAGGAATGGATTCTATGCGGCTACGTGCTCGAGCCGCTGCTCGATTTCGGCTTGATCGAAAGACAGAAAGGAGACGAGTGGTCACTCGGGAAAGAGGATACGATCCGCCTCACGCCCCTCTGGCGTCGATTTTTGCAATTCCCGCTTGCTCCTTCGTGAGCGCAACGCCATGCGCTGGCGTTCCAGGCAGCGCATTCCTTTCCCGGTGATGTCCCAGGCGTGGTAGGCGTCTCGAATTTGTTGCAGAAGAACGGGGAAAAAGCTGACAGCCTGAAACGCTGAAATCGAATGGCTGAACGTCGGTTTTGTCTTCGCCGGTGCGTTTGTGGCCGTAGGCTGAAGTGGGCGCGTGCGGGGCCAGTTTCTCCCGCCACACTTCGAGTGGTGCCGCCCGGACTCGTCGCCGTTAATGAAGACGGCGGCGGTGACGTGCATGGTGCAACCAATGGCAACAGTTCGCAGGGAGCGAACTTTACGGCGGGAGGCTGTGAGCTCTCTGCGAATCAGTTTAGGGAAGCCGGCGACTCGGTTTGGGATACCGAGCGGCACTTTGGGATTCTCACCATAGCCCACCGGACACACGGAGAGCTGAATAAATCAGCCAGAGGGTGACGGCGCGGCGGTGCCCTGTGCTACTTTGATGCTCGCCCGATGTCTCAAACCCCTCCCATTCCTAGTTCGACCTATCGGCTCCAGTTCAACCGCACTTTCACGTTCAATGACGCGCGCGCCATCGTGCCGTATCTGCATGAACTCGGGATCAGCGATTGCTACGCGTCGCCTTACTTCCAGGCGCGCGCCGAAAGTCTGCACGGCTACGACATTACCGATCATAATAAGCTCAACGCCGCCATCGGCACCCGCGCGGAATACGATGCCTGGATCGCCGAACTCCACACGCGTCAGATGGGCCAGGTGCTCGATTTTGTTCCGAACCACATGGGTATTGGCGAGCCGCTCAACCAATGGTGGATGGATGTGCTCGAAAACGGGCCCAGCTCCGCTTACGCGCCCTATTTCGATATCGATTGGCATCCGCTCAAATCCGATCTCGCGGGCAAGGTGCTCTTGCCCATTCTCGGCGATCAATACGGGCGCGTCCTTGAGCGCGGCGAACTGAAGATTCGCTATGAGGACGGTGCTTTTTTTCTCAACTACTTCGATCACGAATTTCCGATCGCGCCCGGCACTTACCGTTACGTCCTCAATCTCGCTCTTAAGATTCTCGAGCCGCAGCACGAGAGCGATTTCTATCCGGAATTCCAAAGCATCATCACGGCCCTGGAGAATCTGCCGCGGCGGGATGAGACGGATGCGGAGCGGGTGGAACTACGCGCCCGCGAGAAGGAAATCATCAAACGCCGGCTCGGTCGCCGTTGCGAAGAAGCCCCACAAGTCCTCGCCGCGATTGGACAGGCGTTGGAGCAGATCAATGGCCTGCCGGGCGACGCGCGCAGCTTCGACCCGCTCGACGAGCTGCTGAACGATCAGGCTTACCGGCTCGCTTTCTGGCGCGTCGCGGCGGAGGAAATCAACTACCGTCGCTTTTTCGACATCAACGATCTCGCCGCCATCCGGATGGAGCTGCCCGAGGTCTTCGACGCCACTCACAAGCTCCTGCTCGAATTGGTCGGCGCGCGCGCGGTCACCGGCCTGCGGATCGATCACCCGGACGGGCTTTACCGCCCGAAGGAATACTTTGCGAAACTGCAGCAACGTTGCGCAGAGGCGCTGGGCGAATCTTTGCCTGACGGGGAACGAGCCATTTATCTGGTGGTCGAGAAAATCCTCTCCGGCCACGAAATGCTGCCCGGCGATTGGCCCGTCCACGGCACCACCGGCTACGAGTTTGGCCGCCTTGTCACCAGCCTGCTGGCGGATCGGTCTAACGAAGACGCGATCACGAGAACTTACCGCCGCTTCATCGGACACTCGATCCACTTCGGCCATCTCGTTTACGCGAAGAAGCGGCTCGTGATGCGCCTCTCCCTCGCCAACGACGTCAACGTTCTCGGCAGCATGCTCGACCGGCTCTCGGAGAAGAACCGCTGGTTCCGCGATTTCACCCTCGACGCGCTCGAGCGCGCAGTCAGCGAGACCATCGCCTGCTTCCCGGTTTACCGCACCTACCTCACGCCCGACGCGCCGGTCAGCGACGCCGACTGCGCCGTAATCCAACGCGCCATCGCCGAAGCAAAGCGGCGTAACCCCGCGCTTGAAGAATCCGTCTTCAATTTCTTGCGCGACATCCTGCTCTTCCGTTTCCCCGAAAATCTCGATGAAGAAGCGCGCGCCGAGCACGCGAATTTCGTCCTGAAATTCCAGCAGTCGACCGGCCCCATCATGGCCAAGGGTCTGGAGGACACCTCTTTCTATATCTACAACCGGCTCGCGGCGCTGAACGAGGTCGGGGGCGAACCACAACAGTTCGGCGTCGAGATCGAGGAGTTCCACGCGCACAACCTTGCGGTGCAACGCGCCTGGCCGTCCACGCTTCTTGCCACTTCCACGCATGACACGAAACGGAGCGAAGACGTCCGCGCGCGCATGGTCGCCATCTCCGAAGTGCCGCACCTTTGGCAAAAGGCGCTGGGCCGTTGGCGCACGATCAATCGGCGCGCCAAAGCTGAGGTCAACGAAACCGAGGCACCGGACGCGAACGAAGAATACCTGCTCTACCAGACGCTCCTCGGCACTTGGCCGATGGACGCTGCCGGCCGGCCCGTGGCGAGCGCGACGAAGGAATACATCGCGCGCATCCAGGAGTACATGACCAAGGCGCTCAAGGAAGCGAAAGTGAACACGAGCTGGATCCAGCCTAACGAGCAATGGGACACGGCGACGCGCGACTTTGTCGGCAAAATTCTCGAGCCCGGCCCGAAGAACAAATTCGTCCCGGCGTTCGTTGCAATGGCGGAAGAGATCGCGCGTCTCGGCGCGATCAATTCTCTCTCGCAGTTGCTCCTCAAATGCACCGCGCCCGGCGTGCCCGATATTTACCAGGGAAACGAGATGTGGGATCTCAGTCTGGTCGATCCGGACAATCGACGCCCCGTCGATTACGATCTGCGCCGGCAAATGCTGGCCAGTCTGAAAGACGCAACTCCCGAGGCGCTCCTGCAAAATTGGCCCGATGGTCGGATCAAACTTTTTCTCACCCAACGCCTCCTCCAATTCCGGCGGGAGCAACCGGATCTCTTCCGCGATGGAAGCTACGCGCCGCTGCGCGCGACCGGCGCCCACGCGGAGTCCTGTGTCGCCTTCGCGCGGGAGCATGGCGACAAATGGATTGTCGTTCTCGCGCCTCGCCTCACCGCGCGGGTCGGTTTTCCACCGATCGGCGATCGGTGGCAGGACACTTTGATCGAACTGCCGAACGCGGCGGCTCAGGGGGCGGCACAGGAACTCTTCACGGGCCGCGAGTTGCGTCTCGATGGCCGTGCGCTCCGCCTCGCGGAAGCGATGGCGGAGTTGCCGTTTGCCGTTTACGCGAGTCACTAGGAGCACGGCCGTCCGGGCCGTGCGTCCGACAGGCGTCTCGCAGCAGGACGCCTATGCTACGAACCGCTCGGGATACCTTCCGGCTTTGGGCCGGCTTTTTCGTTCAGGACCTGCGTGAATTCCTGCAGACTGGAAACGATCTGCGGCGCTTTTGTCAGCACCGTGCTGGCCAGTTTCTCCGAGTAATCCGGGCGGCGCTGCGACATTTCGGAGAGGGCCATCATCACGGCGAGCGCGTTATTGATCGAGTGTTTGATTTCGCTGAATTTCTTCTGCAAAACCACCAGCTCTTCTTGGGAAATGGTGCGCTCTGAATCACTCATGATAGGGGCGAATTGGCTGGAGAACCGACGGGTTGGTGCTTCACTGACAGGTTCGACTTTTGTCGTTTCCCGATGCCTGCCGAAACTATCAAGATCAGCGGTGCGCGCCAGCACAATCTCAAGAATCTCCATCTTGAGATTCCGCGGGAAAAGCTGGTCGTGATCACGGGGATGAGCGGTTCCGGGAAGTCGTCGCTCGCTTTTGATACTCTTTATGCGGAAGGCCAACGGCGTTATGTCGAGAGTTTGTCTGCTTATGCCCGGCAGTTTCTCGACAAAATGGAGAAGCCGGATGTGGACTTTATCGAGGGGCTTTCGCCGGCGATCGCGATCGAGCAGCGCAGCGCGGGGGCGAATCCACGCTCCACCATCGCGACCACGACGGAGATATACGACTATCTGCGCATCCTGTTTTCGGCGGTGGGGCAACCGCACGATCCTGTGACCGGGCAGCCAATTCATCGCCAGACGCCGCAGCAGATCGTCGATCAAATTTTATCCTTCGCGCCGGAGACGAAGATCATTTTGCTCGCGCCACTGGTGCGGAATGAGAAGGGCGAGTTCCGCGATGTGATCGAGAAGGTGAAACGCGAGGGGTTCGTGCGCGTGCGGGTGGATGGAGTGATTCTGGAATTGGCGCAGCCGGAACCGATTCGGCTGGCAAAGACGGGACGGCACACGATCGAGGCGGTGGTGGATCGGCTGGTGATTCGGGATGGAATTCGGACGCGGCTGGCAGATTCGGTGGAGACGGCGCTGAAGTGGGGCGCGAATCGGCTGGTGGTGCTTCGGGAGAAGAGGGGTGGAGAAACCAAGCGGAGTAATGGAGTGATGGAGAAATGGAGTAATGACTCCGGAAAAAAGGCCAGCACTCCAACCCTCCAGCACTCCAACACTCCCGCGGAGTGGGAGTCGATCCGGTTTTCCACGGATTACGGGAATCCGGATACGAACTTTTCACTCGGGGCGCTGACGCCGAAACACTTTTCCTTCAATAGCCATTTCGGCGCTTGTCCTTCGTGTCATGGGCTGGGCACGGAGATGGTGGTCGATCCGGATTTGATGATTTCGGATCCGGCGAAGTCGCTCGCGGACGGGGCGATCGTTCCCTGGCGGCGCGGGACGAAGCGGATGCAGGCGTATTACAAAACGCTGCAGACCGCGCTGGTGAAGCATTTCGGCGTTGATGAGTTTCTGCCCTACTCGGATCTGGCGGACGAATTCAAGAAGGCGCTGATTCATGGCACTGGCGATGAGCCGGTGCGGATTAGTTTCGGCGCGAATGGGAAAAGCGAGAAAACGGCAAAGCCATTCGAGGGATTGATTCCGCAGATGCAGCGGCTTTACGAAGAAACGGAGAGCGAGTTTACCCGGAATCGCATCCGCACCTTCATGACGCGGGTGCCGTGTCACACTTGTCACGGCGCGCGACTGAAGCCGGAGATTCTCGCGGTCACGATCCGTGGTGCAAGTTTCCAACTTGCGCAGGCGCAATCCGGAGAGACGGCAGAGTGCAACTTGGAAAGTTGCACCACGGAACTCAACATCCACGAGTTTTCTGAGTTTACGATCGAAGCCGCGGCGCGGTTTGTTGACGGGATCGTGCTGACAGAACAGGAACGCAAAATCGTGACCGAAGTCGTGCGCGAGATTGAATCGCGGCTGCAATTTTTGCTCGAAGTGGGCCTTGGCTATCTGACTCTTAACCGAGAGAGCGGCACTCTTTCCGGTGGTGAAGCGCAACGCATCCGGCTGGCGACGCAGATCGGCTCGGGATTGGCGGGCGTGCTTTACGTGTTGGACGAGCCGAGCATTGGCCTCCACCAGCGCGATAACGCGCGCCTGCTGACCACGCTGTGTCGGCTACGCGATCTCGGGAATTCCGTTATCGTGGTCGAGCACGATGAGGAAACGATTCGCGCGGCGGATTACATCCTCGATCTGGGGCCCGGTGCTGGCCCGCGCGGCGGCGAGATCGTGGCTGCGGGAACGCTGGCCGAAGTGCTGAAGGCGAAGCATTCGCCGACCGCCGATTATCTTTCCGGACGCGCGCGGATCGAGATTCCGAAGCGCCGCGTGGCGCCGCGGACGCCTCCGGGTTCGCCCGAAGGCTGGCTGACTTTGCACGACGCGAACGAGAACAATCTCAAGAATGTGACCGCGGCGTTTCCGCTCGGTTGCTTGACCTGTGTAACGGGTGTTTCCGGCAGCGGAAAGTCGACGCTCGTTGACGACACTTTGCGCCGCGCGCTCTTCCGGCATTTTTATAATTCGAAGGATCGCCCGGGCGCGCACGGAAGGTTGCTCGGTCTCGACTATCTGGACAAGGCGATCGTGATCGATCAGAGCGCGATCGGTCGCACGCCGCGCTCGAATCCGATCACTTACACCGGCGCGTTTACGCCGATCCGCGAGTTGTTCAGCCAACTTCCGAGCGCGCGCGTGCGGGGCTACGATGTGGGACGGTTTAGCTTCAACGTAAAAGGCGGGCGTTGCGAAAATTGCGAAGGAGGCGGGTTGATCAAAATCGAGATGCACTTCCTGCCGGACGTCTATGTGGAGTGCGAAGTCTGCCACGGCCAGCGGTATAATCGCGAGACGCTCGAGATTACCTACAAGGGTAAGAATATCGCGGACGTGTTGCATCTCACGGTCGACGAAGCGGCGCGTTTTTTCCGTGCGGTCCCGGCGATTGCGGATCGGCTCGACGCCCTGCTCGATGTCGGGCTTGGTTATCTGCGGCTCGGCCAGGCAGGCACGACGCTTTCCGGTGGCGAAGCGCAGCGGGTGAAGCTGGCGACCGAATTAGCAAAAAAAGCGACTGGGCGAACGTTCTACATTCTCGACGAGCCGACCACGGGGCTTCATTTTGCCGACATCGAAAAGCTGCTTCAGGTGCTGATGAAATTGCGTGATGCGGGCAACACGCTGGTCGTGATCGAGCACAATCTCGAGATGATAAAGTGCGCCGACTGGATCATCGATCTCGGGCCTGAAGGCGGCTCGGGCGGGGGACGGATCATTGGGGCGGGGACGCCGGAGAAGATTGTCACGTTGGAGGAGAGCTACACGGGGCGGTATCTGCGGCCGCTGTTGAAATGAAAACGCAGGCCTTTCAACGTTTCGTGCTCGTGCTCGTGCTCGTGCTCGATTCTCCGCTTCTGGCAGAGACCAACTTGGAGACTGCTGCTCGACCGTTAACCGACGGCGTCCCGCAAGTCGCAGTCGTTAGGCTGCGCGATTTGCTGGCGACGAAGCTATCGGCGGATGAGCGAACCGCGGCGAACGCAAAGCTGGGCGAAGCGTTGATCGCGGCGGACGAGCCGACGCAGGCTTTGCAGATCCTGGCGGACCCTCCGGTGCGCGATTTGCCTGAAACTAAATTCTTCCGCGCGCAGGCGCTCGCTGCCCTCTGGCGCTGGGACGAAGCGCTGATTTTTTACCAACAGAGTGCGGCGGATTCGCGTGCGCCTTTTCATTTCGAAGCGATTTATGGGCAGGCGGAATCTCTGCGCGCGTTGGGTAAAATTGACGAAGCTTTGGCCGTTTTGAGTTCGTTGGCACGTGCTCCGAAATGGGTGGTGCAGGCACGTTTACGGATGTCCGAATTGCTCCTGCAAAAGAAAGACGAAGCGGGCGCGACGCGGGTTCTGCAATCCATCGCGCCGGATGCGGTTTCGCAAAAGAAAGAGCGGCGCCTGCTGCGCGGCCGGATCGAGGCGCGGCGAAATCGTGATAACGCGATCGACCTCTACGATTCCATCCTGAAAAACCCTACCGGCGCGACGCATTCCGTTCTGGTGGCGACGCTCGTCGCCATCGCGCAGGCGCACCTGCAATCGCACACGCCGGAGGCTGGTGATAATTTTCTCGAGGAATTTATCGAGCATCATCCGGCGGATGAAGATCTGCCGGCGCTGTTCGCAAAGCTTGATCAACTTTACGCCGCGCAGGCAACGCCTTCGTTGCAGGAGTTGCGTCGATGGAGCAACGATCCTGCCCAACCCCGTCGCGGCCTTGCGCAATGGTATCTGGCGCGCCAGGAAGTGCGGCTCGACCATCGCGATCGAGCGCGGGAAGCCTTTGCCAAATTGCGGATGAGCCATCCCGTGCGACCCGTTTTCGCGGAAGGCTTGCTGCAGTTTGCGGAGTTCGAACTGCGAGATGGCCATATGGCGGAGGCGATGGCGATTCTGGGGGATGCGCGCGCGCTGCATCCATCGGCGGAGGTGCGGGATCGGATCGAAATGCTGTTGGGCACGAGTCATTACGCGAGCGGGGAATATGGTGCGGCAGCGCAGAGCTTTCGCACGCTGGCGGACGCTAATCCGCAAGTCGCCCAGCCGGCGCTTTTCAACGCCTCGCTAGCGTGGCTGCAAGCTGGAGACGCGACGCAGGCGGAAGCCACGGGTGCGCAGCTAAGGAAAAGCGGCGCGGACGAACAGACGCGCGGTGAGTTACGGTTGGATGAGGCGCTGCTGCGGGCGGCGCGCGGCGACAAGGAGGCGACGGAGTCGCTGCAGAAATTTACGCGTGAGTTCCCCAAGCATCCGCGAGTTTCGGAAGCTTTTGTCGCGCTGGCAGAGCTGGCGTTTCACGCCGCTCCGCCGCGTTTGGAAGAGGCCAGTCAAAATCTCGCGCGCGCGTCCGAGAACAAGCCGACGCCGGCTGCCGCCGAGCGTGCGGATTATCTCATGATCTGGCTGGCCGATGCGGCGCCGGAGCCTAACGAGTCAAAGGTGATTGCGCTCGCGCAGGATTTTCTGCAGAAATATGACGCGTCGCCCTCTTTGCCGGATGTGCGTCTGAAGCTGGCGGAGATTCATTATCGCCGGCAAGATTTCGCGAGCGCGCAGACGCAATTTGAAATTCTCGCGCAGCGCAATCCGGACTCGTCGATCGCGGAAAAGGCACTCTTCTTCGCGGCCAAGTCGGCCGTCCAAACCATGGCCGCGCAATCGCTCGATCACGCGCTGGTTTTGTTGGATGAAGTGGTGAAGAAAAACGGCGAGTTGAAATGGGCGGCGCGGAACGAGCAGGCCGTGATCGAACGGAAGCTGGGGAAGACGCAGGACGCGGTGACGCTTTATGACGAGGTCGTGAAAGGCGACGCGCAGCCGGCGGAGAAGCGTGAGGCGCTTTGTGCGAAGGGCGATATTCTCTACGAGCAGGGTGCGACCGATCCGGAAAACTACCGACGCGCGATCGAGTTCTACGATCAACTCGCGAATCAACCGGAGACTTCAGCGCATTGGCGGAATCAGGCGCTCTTTAAAAAAGGCATGTGCCTGGAAAAACTGAGCGAGCCGGCAGAAGCGCTCGCGTCGTTTTATCGAATCGTTGGCGATGAAGGGCGCCCGGAGCAGCAACGCGAATTTTTCTGGTATTACAAAGCTGGCTTCAATGCCGCGCGGCTCCTGGAAGAAGATGCGAAATGGCAACCAGCAGCCGCGGTCTATGAGAAGCTGGCGTTTGCCGGCGGGGCGAGGAGCGAAGAGGCGAAGTCACGCTTGAATCAACTGCGGCTGGAGCATTTTCTCTGGGAGCAGTAGCGCATTTCCGTTGCCTGACGAATTAATTAACCGCTCCCGTAGCTGCGAGCGTCCACGTCTGCCTTAAGACTCGCCGAGCGCGCGCAAGCGGCGCCCCACTTTTTCAATTGGATGGTGCGCGGCAGTGGCGAGAAGTTTGGTGTAACGCTTCTTCCCAGCCTTCGTCTCGCGAATCCACCCGCGCGCGAACTTGCCGCTTTGGATTTCCTTCAGCGCGGCGGCCATTTTCTTCTGCACCGCGCGATCGATGATGCGCGGCCCGACCGTGAGATCACCCCACGTGGCGGTGGGCGACATACGGGCGCGCATCCCGCTGATGCCGCCCTCGTGCATGAGATCGACGAGGAATTTCAGCTCGTGGAGGCACGCGAAGTAAGCCGCTTCCGGCGCGTAGCCGGCCTCGACCAGCGTTTCAAATCCGGAGCGCACGAGCGCATTGACGCCGCCGCAAAGCACCGCCTGCTCCGCGAAGAGATCGGTTTCGGTTTCGTCTTTGAAGGTGGTTTCCAGAACGCCGGCGCGGGTTAGACCGATGGCTTTGGCCCAGGCGAGCGCGGTCTTTTTCGCACGGCGGCTTGGGTTCTGGTGGACGGCGATCATTCCCGGAACGCCGCGCCCTTCCACAAATTCGCGTCGCACCATCGGCCCGACGCCATTCGGCGCCACCAAGATGATATCCACATTTTTAGGCGGGGCGATGGTGCGGTAGTGAATCGCGAAACCGTGCGCGAAAAGAAGCGTCTTTCCGGCGGCGAGGTGTGGTGCGATTTGGCGTTGGTAAATGTCCGGCATGTCGGTGTCGGATAAGGCGAGAAAAATTACGTCGCTGCGGCGCGCGGCCTCGGCCGTGAACACCACGGTGAGGCCTTCCTTTCGCGCGAGCGCGCAAGTCTTGCTTTTCGGCCGCGTGCCGACCAGGACACGCAGCCCGCTATCGCGCAAGTTAAGGGCGTGCGCCTGCCCTTGCGCACCGTAGCCGATGACGGCGCAGGTTTTACCGCGCAATACTTTCAGGTCCGCATCCTGATCGGAGTAAATTCGCGCCGGCATTCACACCGAAGAGAGCGCGGAAGCGATTGCGTGGCAACGGCGACACGTTGGTCATGGGTGCGCGTTGGTTTCGATTTCGTGGCGTAGCTCGCGCAGTTTTTCGTCCGCGGGATTGATGCGACACGCGGCGGTCATGACGCCGACCGCAGTCTCGCGGTCGCCGGCCCGCCATTTTTCGAGCGCAAACTCCGCAAACAATTTCGCGACCATCGCCGTCGTCTCCCCCGGCGGGACAACCGCGGCGGCGGCCCGGCGCAAACGCGTCTCGGCGCGGCCGAAATCCTTCGCGATTAATTGACGTCGCCCCGCCTTGAAATCGTCCACTGAGCGCAGCGCCGGATCGGCGGGCGGAAGCGCGACGAAGATGGTGGATGCAATCAAAGTTAGCGCCCCCATGCCGAGCAGGCGCCAGCGCCGCGCGACGAGCCACAGCCACATTGTTACCGCAAAAAAAGCCGAGAGCAGGAGCAGACCCGGGGCGGCGGCCAGGCGATAGCGCTCGTTCACGAAAACGGGTAGAAGCGCGAGCATTTGCAACGTGACGGCGGCGATGATCCAGCGCGCTTTGCGATTCCGGAAAGCGAAGACCGCGCCCGGCAATCCAAGCGCGGCCAGGACGCCGAAGTGAAGGCCAGGCAGAATAATGCCAGCATCGCGCAACGGCGTGATTGAACTCAGGTCGTCGTAGCGAAAGGCGCTCCAGAAGTTCTTCAGTTTCAAGCCGAGGAGGGCCAGCCATTCCAGCGGATGGGCCGCGATGTAATCCCGCGCGCGCGCTGACCAGTAGTTCGAAACTTGTGAGCGAGGGAGGAAATGGCCGGCACTCCTTTCGGCCAGGTGGATGGACTCCTGCAAGAGCGCTGCCTGGTCGCTGGGAAGAGCGGAGGGAATTTTCGGATAACCGTTCGCCTCGGGATTGTTGCCGATCCAAAAATTCAATCCGCCGTGCGCGGAAATGAAAACCGGATCGCGCGCGATGAACACATTATGACCCCACGCGGGTGCCGTCCCGAGAGCCAGGCCAGCGGCCACCACCGCGAGCGCGAGACCGTTTCGGCGGTGAAGCGCCGCCACCACCAACAGAACGAGGAGAAAAAGTATGGCGGCCGAGATCAACGCCGCCAGCCCGATGAGAAGCGAGATCCCAAACCATTCGAACCAACGCGCCGTAGCGCTCCGGCCGAGGAGCCACCAAACGGTGAACCACCAGCTTGCCGTGATAAACGCCGACGGAATCAGGAGTCCACAATACGCCGCCGCCGGCACATAAAGCGCCCATCCGATAGCAGCGAGCAAGCCGATGACCGCTCCCGCGCGCGGCGAATCGGCGAACACGTGGGTCGCGATTCTGTAGATGAAAAGGGCGGTCGCGGCATCGAGCAGCGCCTGGAGCAGTCCGACCCAGAACGGTTGAAAGCCAGCGAGGGCAAAAATGGCGCCGAGCAGATAGGCATAGAGCGGCTGGCCATAGAAGGCGTGGAAATCGGTCAGGTCGCCGCCTGCGATCCGGCGTCCCCAATCGGCGTAGAACTTCATGTCGCCCGTGACTGGTAGCCAGTAGGGCGAGTCGACGAGGCGACCGAGCGCGATCAGCCGAAGCGCGAGCGTAAAGATGAACGCGAAAAGCGCGAGCGCGTGGCGACGCAGGAAAAGGCGATCCATCGGGGTGCCAGCTTCTGGCTTGGACCGAGCAGACCGCAAGCCGGAAAGCGCGATTGAAAACGGAGGACGGCTTTGCAAGCCGTCCAGCCGGGTTACAAACCCGGCCTCCGCCGCCGTGCGGGCTTAAGCGGAAGCCTGGTCTTCTTTCAACCGCGCAGCGGTCGCACGCGCTTTCTGCGCCTGCTCCGTCCGGCCCATTTGCAGCAGCACCTCGGAGTAAAGAATATACTGGCTCGGCTCGTCCGGCTGACGCGAGACGGCGCGCTCCTGCGCGGCCAGCGCCGCCGGCAGATTCTCTGCCCGCATTTCGATTCGCGCCATGAGATTGAGCGCTTCGGTTTCGCGAATATCCAGGCGGCAGGCGTGTCGGAGCGCGGCGAGGGCACCGGGACCATCGCCCTGCTGGGCTTTCAATTTCCCCAAGGCGAGGTAGGCGGGGTATTGCCACCAATTGCGGTCCGCAAAATCCTGGATGATTTGCGAGGCGCTTTGCACGCGACCTTCTTTCTGCAAAATCTCCGCCTGCATTTTTGCCAGAGGCCAGACCTTCGGCTCGGCCGCAGTGGCGACTGCAAGCACGCGCAACGCCTCCTCGGACTGGTGCAGGCTAAATTTCGTGCGAGCCAGTTGCAAGGCCGCCACCCAGGAACGCGGATACTCCTTTTGCGCGGGAGAAGGCGTGGCTGCTCGCGCCAGCAAGCGATCCGCCGCTGCGACCGCGCCCTGCTCGCGGAGAATAACCGAGAGGTAACTCTGCGCCTGGGGATAATCCGGCCAACTGGCCAAAGTGCGTTCGAGGAGGCGTCGGGATTCCGCCAAGCGACCCTGGTTCCCGTAGATAAAAGCAAGATTCAAAGCGACCCGGGGGCTCCAGCCTCCGGTGGCGATCGTTCGTTCATAGAAATGCTGTGAGTTCAGCCAATCGGAACTGCGGACGGTGCTGCGCGCGCCCAGCGCCGCGGCAAAAATGAGCGAAAGCGCTGCAGCCCATTGCAGACCGCGCTGAGGAAGTTCGATCAGCCAGCCGAGTCCGACCAGAAGCAAGCCGACCAGCGGGAGATAGAGCCAGTGCTCGGCGGAAGTGGCGTTTAACTCCACCAGATTCGAGATGGGAAGAAAGCCGGTGGTAAACCAAACGGCGCCGAAGATTCGCAGCGGCCGTCCTAAGCCTCGCTTCCAGAGACCGGCGAGAAGGAATCCGCCCGCAAGAAGACCCAGAAGGGTCAGGCGGCCAAACGCGAATTGGTCGCGCCAGGTGGGAGGAGACTTAAACATGCGCTCTTCCAGCAGCGTTCTCTCCATATGGAGGTTGGCCGGCCAAATCGTCAGGCCCGCGTAATCGCCCAAAGCGCGCAGGACCAGTCCAGCACGGGCCGGGGCGCCCCAACCCGCAGCGGCTGCAGGACGGTTACGATTTTCCGTCAAAGAACGGAGGCCGCCGTAGGCGACCAGGACAAACGCGCAGACCGTGAGCGCGAACAATCTGTGCCGGGCGGAGAATTTTTTGCCGAAGAAGAGCAGATGAATCCCGAAGAGAACTCCCCAGATGACGGCGATCTCACGAGAACAGAGACTGAGGAGGAACAAAAGCGCCGCGCCCGTGTAACCAGCGGCTCGTAGCACGGGCTTCTCCCGTAGCATAGGCGTCCCACGTAGCACGGGCGTCTCGCCTGTGGGGACACCGGGCATCCTGCCCGGCGCCTTGTCTAGACTTGCCGCTTCCGGCACGGATTCATCGGGCGAGACGCCCGATGTCCCCACAGGCAAGATGCCCGTGCTACGCGAGACGCCTACGCTGCGGCTCGCCCTAGTTGAAGCTCGTAAATAGAGCAGCCAGGCACCGCAGGAAAATACGAACGCGAGGCTGTCGGCACGCCCGGAGATATAATCCACGGCCGCGCTGTGGACGGGATGCAGAACCCAAATGAGGGCAACGAGCCAGGCCCCAGTCCCAGCGGCCTCGGAGTTCGCGGGCGCTACCTCCATCCAGGACGCGACGAGTTTCCGGAGCAGGAAAAAAAGAAGGACGCCAGCCGCCGCGTGCCAAAGGATATTCGAAAGATGGTAACCGTAGAGATTCCCGTTCCAGACGAAATAATCCAGCATGTAGGAAAGGTTCTGGACCGGCCGGTAATGACCTGAAGAAGAATCGAGAAAAAGGTGGTGCCGGAAGACTTCGAGCGAGAAAATCGGGGCCCGGAAAAACGGATTCTCTCCCACAAGATAGGTGTCGTCCCAGATGAGTTGGCCCTGGAGGCTGGGGAGGTGGACGACAAAGGCCGCCGCGATCAGGACGACCAGACGCAGCCAGGTCTTCCGAAGGATGATCAGGAGGGATGCAAGGTAACCGCGAACCCGCTCCTCGCGGGGCGAACTCCAGACCCGCTCCACGGTAGGGCCATCGCTTCCCAAAATGGGATGGATTTTCATCCTTTCGTCAGTAGAAGGGCGCCCAAAAGCTCGACGGAGCCACGTCGGACAGGGCGGCGAAGACAGCACCCGGCGGGGTGCCGATGTTCTGTACGCTCGGCACTTTATCCACCGTCTGTGGGCCGTAGGCGCCGTAAGCGGGATTGCCGCCAGTCTCGTAGAGAACCGAGCCGGTTTTTATATAGTGCGTCCAGGCTGCGATCGGGACCGGCTCGCCACTTACCTTGCTATTCTCGATTGCATACTGATCGACTGCGGAGTCGATCGATCTCAAGTCGTTTAGAACTCGGGCCGCTTGGGAGCGTTTGCGAGCGCGAAGGAATCCAGGGATCGCGATGGCGGCGAGCAGGGCGATGATTGCCACCACGATCATGATTTCCACGAGAGTAAAACCCCCACGGCGTTGATTGAGTTTAAGTAACATTGAGGGCTGCCTTTTCTCTGAGGAATTATTTTATTTATTGATTTCGGATCCCCGGTTTGGCTGCGGAGTTTGTTCCTCATGTAGAGCAGTGTGGATGCCAGCCACCTGCCGTTTTTCCAATTTCTGGAAGGCCCTGTAGCGGCAGTCTATGACCGCCGTTCCGGAAATGAATAGGCGATCGGACTTGCGCTGCAAAAGGAGAACGGCGGTCAAGACCGCCGCTACAGAAACTACGGGATTCGCGGCTCATTGCCCGCCCCGTCCAAGGGACGGTGCGGGTGTATGAACTGCGAGGATTACCGATAGTAAGGTGCCCAGAAGGTCGACGGAGCTACATCCGAAAGGTTGTTGAACGTCGCCGCAGGCACGACCGGCAGCGTGTCTACGGTTTGAGTTGAGTAGGAATTTCCGAACATATCGTTGCCCGTGTTGTAGAGCGCAGTCCCCTGTTTCAGGTAGGCTGTCCACGCACCCACGAGAACGGTCGCGCCGGAGTTCTTATTGGTTTCGATCGCGTATTGATCGACTGCGGAGTCGATCAGGCGGAGGTCATTGAGGACGCGGCTCGCCTGGGAGCGTTTCCGGGCACGGAGGAATCCGGGCACGGCGATAGCTGCGAGGAGGGCGATGATCGCCACGACGATCATGATTTCAACGAGGGTGAAACCCCCGCGACGGTTGCTGAGTTTGTTTAACATGCTGTTTGTTTCTTTATTGCTTGGTTGTTTTGATTGCGTCCGCGATCAGGAGACCGCAGATGAACGCTTATTAAGCAGTCTTGATGCCAACTGCCTCCGTCTTTCTAAAATTTCTAGAATCGGCCGGCCTCCCGAGGACGGCTGTCTCTAAAGTGCACGCGGTCGAGCCCAGGGAGCGCGAGATAAGCAAGGAGGGGCGCTCTCCTGGCCGCCCCTTCTTCTCTTGGCGCAACGCGGCGCGTGGAAATCACCGGCAGGGGTGATTGAACCGCGCGAGCCTCTTTCGCCAGGACTAAACTCGCAAGCCCGCGGCAACCTGGGTTGAGATTCTCTCTATCCCGTTTGTTTGTTTCGTGGAATAAACCTTGCGCTGGGATTCCTGCGCATGGCCACAACGAGTCAACCCCGAACCCGATGGTCTCTGCGGGGCGTGCCGCTCGTCGCCTACGTTTTTTTCTTTGTTTTTGTTCTGCGACTCATCGTCTTGGTGCGGCTCACTGAGTCGCCGTTTCTCCTCCCCGCACGGGGCGACATGCATTTTTATAATGAATGGGCGCAGCGCATTCTTCAGGGCCAGTTCACGGATTACCAGGCATTTTACGGCTTGCCGCTATACCCTTTTTTGCTGGCGGCGTTTTACCGGCTATTTGGGTTCAGTCCGTTTGTTCCCGGCTTGGTCCAGGCCGCCTTGGAAGGCGGGACAGCGGCACTCATATTTTTGATCGCAGCGCGAGTCTTCGGGCAATTGGATTCCCGTCCCGCTATCGGCCGCGGCAAGGCCATCGGTCTGCTCGCGGCAACGGGATGGGCGTTCTTCATCCCGGCGCAGGCCTATTCTGTTGTCATGATGCCAACTGCCTGGCTGCTCTTTATTTTCTGGCGGCTGGTCTGGCAAATCATCAGTCGGACCGCCCTTCCGTCGCTTGGGGCGCTTTTTCTTTTCGGTTTGCTCATCGGATTTGCCGCCACCGGCATCGCCACCATTCTTTTTCTGCTCCCGCTAGGGATCGCTGCGCTCTTCCTCCGCTGGCGCGGCCATCATCGCGCGTGGCTCCATCGCATCGGAGGTGCCGCATTGCTTTTGTTGGGGGTGGCGATCGGCACCTCACCCGCGTGGCTGCACAATCGTTTCGTCGCGCACGATCCGGTCTTCCTCTCCGCTCACAGCGGGGTCAATTTCTGGATTGGAAATAACCCGGAGGCGAATGGCTACCCCCATTTCCCGCCCGGCCTGCGCGCGGGGCAGAAGGCGATGCTGGCCGATTCGATTACCGGAGCGGAGGCGGCGGCCGGGCGACCGCTCAAGCGCTCGGAAGTTTCCGCCTACTGGTCCGCCAAAGCCAAAGCCTTTATCGCACAAAATCCCGGAGCATGGCTGCGTTTGCTCGGAACGAAGATCGCGAATTTCTGGAATGCATTCCAATACGACGATCTCAGCATTATCACGAGTCTGCGGGAGGAGGGCGTTATCTTTCCCGGCCTTCGTTTCGGAATAGTCGCGGCGCTGGCGCTCCCGGGGATGATTCTCGCGGTGATCGCCTTCCCCGCGGCGCGCTGGATTCTGGCCGCGGTGCTCTTGCACATGGCATCACTACTCAGCGTCTTCGTCACGGAGCGTTATCGGCTGGCGGCGGTGCCCGGCCTGCTCATCTTTGCTTCGTTCGGACTGTGGGCGCTATGGGAGAGCTGTCGGACTGCCCGCTTCCGGCAGATTGCCGTTTACGTTGTGCTTCTCGGCATTTCCACCTGGGTGGTCTCCTGCCGCCGCGGGGATGCCGAACTTTGGGCGCTCGATCCGTACAACTCGGGCTTGCACGCCCTCGCGGCGGATCATTTCGAAAATGCGGAACAAAAATTGACCTTGGCCCACGCCTACGTGCCAGGAAACGCTGAGGTGAATTTCGCCCTCGGTAATCTGGCGCTGGCCCGAGTGAGTCTCGAGGAGGCGAAAAGATGGTATGTCCAGACGCTGGAACTGGAACCAGGAAACGCCGGTGCCTTCAACAATCTCGGCGTCATCGCGCTCCAGGAAGGCCGGGCGCAAGAAGCGTTGCACCTTTTTGCGCGCGCAATCGAGATCGAGCCGAATGACGCGAAGCGCCACTATTTGCTGGCCCGAGCGGCGCTTGAAACCGGCGACCGCGACCGCGCCCAAGCGGAGGTGGAAGTGGCCTTGCGGCTGGCCCCCACGCAACCCGAATTCCTCGATCTCGAGAAGCAACTCCGCGCCGTACCGTAGTTTCGCTTACCTTTTTTCCAAGTCGGCCGCCCACACCATCGCCGCCGTGGTCGGATCGTAGATGGCGCCTTTGACGAAGAAGCGGTGATACTGGTTGAGACCGCTCACCGCCAAAATCAGAAACAATCCAGCCGCGAGAATAGCCGGGCGAACTCTGGGAAATTGCCGACTCTGAAGCATGATCTGCGAGCAGGCCAGTCCGTAGAGCGGGATGTCCCAGTAAGCCGCGTAACGCAAACTCATCCCGTAGGTCACGTTCGCCATGCAAAGAAAGCTGAGCCCGAGAAATGCCGTCAGGAAAAGCTCCGCGCGATCGGCCAGGCGCAGTCGAAAGATTCGGCCACAGGCGAAGAGCACCGGAAGCGGTGCCAGAATAACGAAATCAACCAGGTAGCGATACCATGGCCCATCTTGGGCAAGGATGGAATACGGATTGGTGCGCGATTTGGCCACGAACATTTGGTAAAACTGAATCCACTCCCCGACCCCACCCACCATCCAGGCCAGGAATAACACTGCCACGGCCGGGCCGGCCACCGTGGCGGCGAACAGCTGTGGCGTGACGGTTCCGGATCGGAGGAAGCGGTTCAGAACGAGCACGCCGCCGATCGCAAACACGACAAACGCGGCGTTCTCTTTCGTGAGAACAAGCACCGCGAGCGAAAACGCGTAGGCACTCAGCCAGCCCCAATGTTTGGGGCGTTGCAAATTCTCCCATGCCAGCCAAAGCGCCGCCACCGCCCAAAAAGCAAAATAGCCATCAATGAGCGCCCGCTGCGAAAGGTAGATTTGGAGCGGTGCGGTCGCCACTAGCGCTGTCATCCCCAGCATGGGAATGGCACCGCCGACCCGGTATGCGAAGAGGGCGCAGAGCCCCAGCATCAGAATGCTGGCGATGCACGAAACCGTGCGGAGCGCCTCGAAGGGGTCGCAATGCAAGGCCCGGCGGATCAGATGAGCCGGCAGGAGAAAGCCAATCCGCGTGGCGGGAACAATCGCATCCGGCCGTTGATACTGGTTCTCCACATAAAACTGGACGACAGCGTCGTAATTCAGCGCCCCCACCTTCTCGATTTGCTGCAGGAAAACCATGTAGCCATGTTCATCGTAGCCGATTCGGTTGAATCCCGCGGAAGGATAAATCCGGAGAAATACGCCCAGCCCGAGAACGAGAATCATGAGCAGCCAGGTGGCGCTTTTGCGACCTGATGCCAAACGTATCCCTTCACTGATTTGCGGTTTGGAGACAGCCGCCGCCGTCGAGTGCGGCGGAAAAGTCGCCTTGTTTAGGGAGAGTTCCATTCGTCTTCTGCTGCAAGTCCCGTGCTAGCTGGAAGTGATACGGCGCGAGCGCAATAATCCTGGCGTTGTGGCCCTGAATACGCCAGCGCTGTAGCCACGGCGCTGCGTCGCCGTGTTTGCGCGGGTCGACTTCCGCGCACGGTTTGGCGCAATCACTGCTAAGGAGATGGAGCGATGCCGAACTCCCCTCAGCTGGACTGGCCGTCCGGCCGTACCAATGACGAGGCTCTCGTTTCGTTACCGTCCAATATCGCCCAGACGCGGCCCAATACCCCTCTCGCGGAGGCCGCATTCTCGCATGCGCCCCGCCTGCTTCTGCTGGGGCTAGCGGTTATTTCATTGGCCGGCGTCGCTTTCGCGCTCTGGCTGCGCGGGGTGCCGGCAGGGATCCCAGATCCGCGTCTTTGGTTCAACGCTTTCTTTGTCCTCTTTGCGCGGAATGAGCCGCTGGGACTCGGGCTGGTGGCGCTCTTCAGTATCGCGAGCGCGCTCATTTTTTTTCGAAAGCGGTCCTTGGGCGCCGTGGCCTCGTTCGATCGTATTCTCAATTCGCGGTGGTTTCTGCCGGTGCTGCTGGTGGGCGTGTTCCTCATCTGCGCCGTTGGTACACAAATCGTTTGTCACAATTACGCCCTGACTGCGGACGAAAACTTGGCGGACTTCCAGGCCAAGATATTCTTGCATGGCACCCTCCAGGCTCGCGTGCCCGATCAATGGCTTCCGCTGCTCCGGAACCTGAAGCCCACTTTTGTTGCCTACCATCCGGCAACTCAGAGCTGGAATTCCCAATATCTGCCAGTGTTCGCGGCCATGCGGGCCATCTTCCAAAGCGTCGGTCTTCAGGCACTGCTTAATCCGCTGATCGCGGCCGTCTCCGTTCTTGCCCTCTACGGAACGGCCCGGAATATCTGGCCGGAGAAAGATGAAAACGCGCTCATCGCCGCCGCCCTTCTGGGCAGCTCCTCGCAAGTCCTCATCATGGCCATGACGTCCTATGCCATGCCGGCCCATCTTGCTCTCAACACAGTCTGGCTCTGGCTCTACTCACGTCCAAACGAACGAAAATTCTACCTCGCGCCGATCGTCGGCATTTTTGCGATCGGTTTGCATCAACCGATCGTTCACGCCCTTTTCGCGACCCCGTTCCTCGTCCGTCTGCCTTTGCAGCGGAAATGGAGACCGACCATCGTTTTCGCCCTCATCTATCTCGTCGGTTGCGCAATCTGGTTCTCCTGGTCGCGAATGTTCCAAGGCGAAGGCGGCGGAGGCGTCGCCTCCATCTTCAGACTGCTCAATCCGCGTATGGCCATCATTCAACCGATGAACCTTCTCCTCATCATCGGGTGGGCGTCGTTGGCGACCCCCTTGCTGGCTACGCTGGGCGCGCGTCGCTTCTTCCGTCTGCCGCCGATCCTGCAAGATGCAGCCCTAAGTTTTCTGCTTACCTTCGGGTTCTACTACTTTTTCTACCTGGATCAGGCGCATGGCTGGGGCTATCGATACGTCCACGGAAGTCTGTGCTGCCTGATTCTGGTGGCGGTTGCGGGATGGGATCAACTCGTTAAGTGCGTAGGAGAGCGGACTGCGAAGTCATTTTTGGGTGTCGGTTTGGCCGCTTCGCTCCTGATCCAATTGCCCCTACGGAGCATGGAGGCGGAATCCTTTATTCGCCCATACGCTCGCACGGCGGCGGTCATGCACGCCGTGCCGGCTGACATGGTTCTCTTCGATCCATTCGATGGCTGGTACTCCGCAGATCTACTTCGTAACGATCCTTATCTGGAAGAGCGCCCTTTGGTCGCCGTGCGCCTCGGCCTGAACCCCGAGGCAGTTGCCGTGCTGAGAACGGCGGGCAAACTTCAGGTCATCGACCGCCCGGCCATGACTCGGCTCGGCCTGCATACGGCCCGCTTCAACGATTTTGAAAATGACCCCTTCGCCCTTGGCCGTGGACTTTGACGGGACGAGTCGCGTCACTCCCGGACGTCAGCTCATCGACCACATTAGGCGGATCGGAAAAGCCCTCGATGGCTTCCGAGTCTTTCCGGGCGGTTGGAGTAAAGCGTGGTTGTGCTATGCACTTTCGCCGCTGCTCAATCGACTCTGGCGCGGGCGGACTGGAAATTTTCCTGGTTTTAGGGTGCGTTGGGGAGAAGGAGACCTTTATACCTTCGCCAACCTCTTCGAAGACTACCCTGTCGACCTGCTCCGAGGAGCTTTGGCTGACGTCGAGTTAGTGCTGGATCTGGGCGCTAACGTGGGCGCGTTTTCTTTCCTCGTCGGTCAGCTCACGCGAGACGCAAAGCGAAAACCGATGATCGCTGCGATCGAACCAAACACGGGCAACGTGGAATTTCTGCGGAGGCAGCCATTCGCGAAAGGGCTCACCATCCACCACGCTGCGGTCGGGCCCGATGCTGGCATCGCGCAGCTCATCCGCGGGAAAAACTCAGTGAGCGACTACGTTGATTTTTCCGGTCAAAAATCGGGAACGCCCATCCCCGTGCTCGCTCTGGATGAACTCGTTGACAGACCCGCCTTGGTGAAGATGGATATCGAGGGCGGCGAGTCGAGCGTTCTGGAGAAGGGTCTGCCTGCGAATGTGCGTTACCTAGTTTTGGAATGGCACGCGGACGAACTGCGGCCGGCGCGCCTTCCCTGCGATCTCGTCCCCGGCGACTGGAAACTCATCTCCGACGACATTTTCGGATCAAGCATGTGGTATTTCAGACGATGAATTTCAAATCACGCTGTCTGGGGTGAGCTTGGCGTAACTACGCAGCCGCGAAGGCCTCGATGTAGTCCTGCGCGCATTCATCCCAGGTCCGCGGCTTGACATAGCGCTGCAGATTCTCCCGTGGTGCGTTGGCCATCTGGAGGATGGCTTGCCTCCAGCGCTCTGGGTCTAGCGGGAAAAAATAGGGACAATCGTCGGTAACAGTTTCTCGAAGCGAAGGGCACGCTTCATTCGCCACAACGGGGCAGTCGCACATAAGCGCTTCCTGGATGGGCAAGCCGAACCCCTCGTAAAGAGTTGGGAGAGCGGTGCAGACAGCGTTCCGGTAAAGACCGGCGAGCTCTTCCCGACTGACGCGCCCGGTCACAATGATATTTGCGCCTTGGTTGCGGGCGTCGGCTATGACCCGGGTGAGTCTGGCGGACCCGCTCGGTAGCGTGAATACCAGCGACAGGCCTTGGAGTTCCGGCCGTGTTCGCCACAACTCGATCAAAAAACGGTGATTCTTGTGCGCGTAACCATTCGCGGGAAAAAACACGTAAGGCGTAACCGGCACTCTTGCCTTCGAGGGCGAAGGGAATGTTTGTACGGCTAATGGAATCACCCGTGCGTCCACTCCGTAATGGTGAAGGAGTCGATCGCGACTAAAATTCGAATCGGTCACGACGGCGGTATGCCGCACTGTAGCCGGCATAATGACTTTGCGGAAAACTCGCTCCATCGGCGCCACTAGCGACGGCAGATCCAAATCGAGGGTGTCGTGGATGGTGGAGACGCCACGGCCGCGGAAAGTAAGGGGCAGCATCGGACCGAAGGGGAACCAGCACACGCCTTCGCGTGGGTATCGGTCAAATGCGGCGAGCTGCAGTTTCAGCATCGAGAACGACTTTCGCGCCGGAGTAGCCATCGATCCGGTGTCGACCACTACCGTCGCATCGCGCCATTCCGGAAACGCGCTCGCCGTTTGCGAATTAAGGTAAATTCGAGTCTCCGGCAAACGCTCCAGGAAGCGTGAGGCCAGCTCGACCAAGCTCACGCCCGCGCCAGCTACGGTCACCGGATCGAAGGTGGGCGCGATGATGTGGAGCTGCGCGACACCCATCAGCTCTCGCGCAGCCAGAGTTTGTCGGCCTCGATCACCCGTCCATCTCCCATGAGCTCGTTCGTGGTCGAAACCTCGCGATATCCACGTTCCCCCAAGAGCGCGCGCATGCGCTCATAGGTTCCGCCGGCCCCGATGGAAACCTCCAGGAGCAGTCCGGCGCAACGGGTCCAAAGGTCACCCATTCCTTCTAAAGCCTGGAACTCCGCCCCCTGCAGATCGAGCTTTACCAAAATGCGCGACCCGGAAACTTCCAGACTGTCCAGCCGCATTGCAGTCACCTCCCATTGTTGTTCAGGACTCAAAGCTTTCGTAGCGTCGCCCGGCATCACGGTTCCCGAAGTTGATGCAGCAGTTGGCTGCGTCAGGGTCAAAGTGGTCGGCTCGCACCAGAGCGCTGCCTCCACCACGCGGTAACCCTGTTCACGGAGGGCTGCCGCGCACGCTTTGTTGGGCTCCACGCAAACCAAGTCGGCGGAAGGCAGAGCGGCGCGCACGATTTGCGCGAATTCGCCTACGTTGGCACCGCCATCGATCACTCCGTCAAAATTCTGTGCGCGCAAATGCAGGTGCAATTTCCGGTGACGCTGAACCACCCGCGCCGCGCTCTCCAGCGGCCGAGCCAATGGTTCGAACGACGATAGCCAGCGCAGCCCCACCATACCCAGTTTGTAAATGCGGGCGTCCATCAGGCGGCAAGCAACCTCTGCATACGTCGGACGCACCAAATGGGAATGGGGAGTCGCAATTTCCAAAAGAGACGTTCCATGCGTGTGGCTCCTTCGAAGATATGGTCTTGCACCCAGCGATCAGCGGCCTCATCCGCCGCGACGACCGGTGGATGTGTCAGGGGAAACTCCATTCGACCGGGCCGCAGAGTGGCCAGCGGCGACATCCGCTTGGTGTGATTGGCGTCGGGACCAAAGCCAAGATTTTCCACTAGATTTTCTCGCGGAACGATCGAGAGCATCTCGTTCTTCCAGCACGCAAAGGTCCACGGCATATCCCAAGTATTGAGAGCGTCACGACGGTCCGTAAGGCAATCATCGAATTGGCGGCGCCAGAAGTTAGCCGCACTCGGAGTGAGACCTCTTCCCGCGAGCCAGTCGTTATCGCGCAACGCCGGCCAAGGTGTCATGTAATCATCGTAACCTTGCCAGGCCCTACGCCAAGTTGCCCAGCCCCAAATGTGGGGGTAGCGCGAAAAGCGATAGCTGCTCTCGTCGCCAGCGGGCGGGGAGCGCAACGAGTCCGGGCTTGTCCCTGCGATCAGCGCAATCCGCGTGTCGTTTTGATACCGCTCCAGCAGTTCTTCGCAGAACGGAAAGAAGCTGGGGTCAGGCAGGCAATCGTCCTCCAGAATAATCGCTTCTTCTGTCTGTTCGAAGACCCAGGCCAGCCCGTCGGACACGTTTTGCCGCAGGCCCAGATTGGTCGGTGCGAGTTTTTGCAGAAGCCGGCAAGGCCAATCGACCGCTGCCACCACCTTGCGGACGGCGACACACGCCGCGGCATCTGTGGCGACATGCGGCCGTGGGCCGTCTGCTATCACAAAGAGAGTCGATGGGCGTGCGGCACGGAGTGCTGCGAACACTCGCGCCGTCACCTCTGGACGGTTGAAGACGATAAAGGCGACCGGCGTTTCGCAGTCGTTAGAAATCTGCATTCGCGGGAAGAGCGACAATTTCGTCCGGCATCTCAGCGGGTGTGGTGATTGCGGCGTTGTCCAAGCTCGCGATCCGATAGTCGTAAGAGCGCAAGATGTCGAAACACTGTCGCCGCTGTTGGGCGCCGTGCAGAGCCAGGAGAACGGTTGGCCGGGCGCGCGCGATGACCATTTCCGCTCCGATTAGGACGCGAGCCTCGGCTCCTTCTACATCGATTTTCAAGAGCGCAGGATCATCCCCGGCTTGGTCAGAGAGAAAATCGTCGAGTCGAATGGATTGCACCTCGAATCCGCCGTTATCCTCGGATATTCTGCCCGTGAAATCGTTTTCGCCCTCAGCGAAACGAACCACGCCATTTACATCAGAGAGCGCGCAGGGGTGAAGGGCGACATTTTGGACGCGGTTAAGCGTAAGGTGACGCCTGATCTTCTCAGCATTGCGCGGCAGCGGCTCGAACGCGAGCACGCGTCCCGCTTCGCCGACCAAGCGCGAAAGAGCAAGGGAATAGAATCCAGCGTTGGCGCCGATGTCACAAACCGTAGTCCCCGATGAGACGAGCCTCCGCAAGGCGCGTTGTTTGCTCAGTTCATAGATTCCCATCCACTCGGGAGCGTTGGCGGCGCCGCGTATCCACTGTCGCCCCCGATTTAGGCCGACGGGGATAGTCATGGCTCGCTCGGGCGGAATCAGATGAAAAACTCGTCCACCCAGCCAAAGCGCTTTTTCGAACCCTGCCGTGATTCGATTTGTGGGGAGCAGAGCGGTATCACTCATAGCGAAGTGGACGGAGGAAGATTGGGAAAAGCAGCATTGCGCGCAACTGCAGGGCAAAAACGGGGCGTGTCGCTCTCTGGGCCAGATTGAGGAGGAAGGCCGAACAACCGAAGGAGACCACAGTGGCGGTGGCCGCTCCTACAGGGCCATATCCCGGGATTAGAAAATAGTTCAAAGTCACGTTAATGGATGCTCCGAGGGCGGTCCGCAGAGTCGCCCGCCAGGTTAAACCTTCCGTGATATCATAGCCGCTTTGGGTCACTCCGAGAAAAACGAAAATGGGCGACCAGGCAAGGATACGAAGGACGCTAGTCGCCGGGAGGAAGGCTTGACCGAAAAGAACACTGATCAGGTCTTGAGCGAAGATGGTGAGGAGTCCGGCGACAAGGATTCCGGCGATGATGGCGACTAGGAAAAGCTTCTCGAACTGCCGCCGGTAAAAGACCAACCCCGAAATTCGCCAACGCAGTAGAATAGGAAACAGGGCTGGGAGCAGGGCGGCTGCCACCAACGTGGATCCCTCGGAAATCTGTGCGGCTGCTGAGTAAACGCCGGCAGCTTCGTAGCCCGCCATCTTACCGAGCATCAGCACATCGGTGCGCATGTAGATCATAACGGCCAATGAACTAAGGAGGAGAGGAAATCCTTTAGACAGGAAGGGCCGCCAAGGAATTTCCAGCCCGTTAGATTTTGGCTCCGGCCGGCCAGTCTTCCAGTGAATCACGAGAAGTGCTCCGCCGATGAGTGCAGCCTCCAAGGTTTCCAGAAGGGCAAAGACCAAAAGGGGTGCGCCGGCGAAAAGTGCCCCGATCTTTATCGCGGCGGAAATCATCAAGGGAAGGCCGCGTCCTAGGAATGTGAGGCCAAACCGGTTTCCGGCTTGGAAGGCGTAATCGAAAACGTCGCATGGTTGAAAGAGCAACCCTACTCCGGCAAGGCCAACAATAGTCAGAATTTGGCGGTCCTGGCCATCGACAAGCCAGACGAGGCCGAGCAGAGCTAGATAGCTGGCAAATGCGATTGCGAATTTTAGCCGGAAAGCTCCGCGGAGTATTCGCGCCCGATCCCCCCCCTGGGCGATCTCCCTAACGAGTATGCGATCGAGACCGAAGACCGCAATGACGGCAAAAATTCGCACGAAGGCGAGCCCAAAAGCCAACACCCCGAAACGTTGAGGGCCGAAGTGTCGGCTGAGCAGGATGGTGACGACTGCCAAAGAACCGACGCGTGCTCCTTGATTCAGAAGCGACCAGAGACTGTTCGAGGCGAAGATTTTCGCTGTATTTTTCATGCCAGCGCGGGTTCCGAAGCCGGCCAGGCGCTGGATGGCTGCGGCTCGCCTAACTGGGCGACCAAATCCGCCCACTGATCAAGGTGTGTCGTGAACGAGGTGATGCTCGCTGTTTCGAGTTCATCTGCCATCTTGGCGGCAAAGCCCGTGCAAATCAGGCGTCGTCCGGCCGCGAGGCTATTCCATATCTTTGAAGGGAAGACGGCTTCGGTGATACGCGGATCGGCGGCTACGAGATGAACTTCGTGGCGCAGGAGATCGTCCCGCAGCTCGGCGGGGTCGTCGTGTAACGGCACGGGTTTGAGCCAGGCGGGAAGGCGATGCACGCCGCGGCCGTCGCAACGCATCGTGATGCGATAGCCTGCGTCGCGCAGTTTTTCGCAAGCTTGAACGAGCAGGCTAATGTCGTGGCCGTAGCCAAGATTGCCGGAGTAAAGGGCGGTCATCGGTTCCGGCGAGATCGAGGCGCCATCGATTTCCATCGTGGGCCAGTTCCGGATCACGACTGCATTGCGCTCGGGGCCGCCCAGGTTGGCGCCGATCTTGACCACGGTATCCCACCGTCCGAGCCGGCGATCCCAGTAACGCCGGAATGCGCGGCGCATCATCGCGGGATATTCGCGCAGGCCGCGGATCAGCTCCGGGTAATAATCCTGCAACCAATAAATGGCGCGGGCGCCACGGCGCTGGATCGCCCGCGCCAAACCGACCGTGTTTGGCGGCGCACTGCTGACGATCACGACATCGTCGGGGCGCACGTGGCGTCCGATGTAATCCTTGAAGGCGCGCGTCACGGAAGCGTACTCTGCGAAGGTTTGCAGCAAGCTCCCGCGCTGGCCTTTGCGGTGCGGCAGGTAAACGATCGGCACGTCTGGCTTTGCTCGATGGAGGGCACGATATCCGCCCCTGCCGCCGACGAGGCGAACTTCGCAGCCGTTCGCCTGCAAGCGCTCCGCCAGTTGCTCAGCATACAGGCCCGTTGGCGCTGCGTCGGGCCAAATGTACTGCGTCAGGATGTGGACCGTTGCCATCTCCCGAGGTTTAACCCGCAACCGTTTGATATCGCGGCGCCGGCTTGTGGCTCGCGGGCGCACCGAACTTGCGCAGCTGAATGTGATAGGCCTCGCGATGATATCGGAGGTTCGCTTCCAGCAGCACGCCGACGAGCGAAATGATAACCGACAAAGTCATCAGGCTGGCTGCAAGAACGGCCAGAGGCAGGCGCGAGACCAGACCAGTGTGAAAATACTCGACGACCGGGAGGGAACCGGCGCTGAGGCCGGAGACGGCGACCAAGGTCGCGATTCCGCCGAAAAAGGTGAGCGGCCGGTAATCGCGCAGCAAGACCACGAGCAAACGCAGGATGCGCGAGCCATCATGCACCGTGCGCAATTTTGATTTCGAACCCTCAGCCCGGCTACGAAACGGCACCGGGATTTCCGTCATGGCGAAGCCTTTGTCGACCGCCTGGATGGTCAGTTCAATTTCCAACTCGAAGCCGCGCGACAGGACGGGAACGTGTTTGTAGAAGCGGCGCGAGAAAAGACGCAGACCGGAAAAGAGATCGAGTGGCTTGAAGCGAAAAACCGACTTCAAGACGCCGGCGAAAATGGACATTCCCCATTGATGCATAGGACGGAACACTTCGGTCGCTTGTTGCGCGCTGCGGATCCCCGTTACCATGTCGACCGGCTCGCGCAAATATTCCTCGTAGAGAAGCAAAGCGCCCGCCGCGGGATAGCTGCCATCGCCGTCCACCATTAGAACCAGTTCGGTATCGATCGCGCCCAGGGCGGTGGCGACGGCAGTAGCTTTGCCGCGCCGGCGTTCTTTCATGACGTGAGCGCCAGCGGCGAGAGCGGCGGCGGCCGTTCCATCCTCCGAACCGTTGTCCACCACGAGGATGTCGGCTGCGGGAAAGGCGGCCGAATATTCGCGCACGACCGAGCCGATGCCCAACTCCTCGTTCAGGCAGGGGATGAGAATGGTGAGGGTAGGACCGGGCATTGAGAGGCGGGGGTGGGCCTTGAAGTAACCATTTTTCGTGCCGCTGACCCTTCTCGAATCGGAAAATTTTTGGGAGCACGGGAGTGCCACTCGCCACCTCTCGTCCCGGGGCTTCCAGTATTTCACGTGCGCTATCAGCAGGCTCCGTCGATCCGGCGGTCCCACAATGGCGGGACCGCCGCTACACGGTGGCCGGGCGAGAGGTTGAATTTCCAAAGATTCGCCGAGCACGCCTCTCCGCCGCGCCAGCCATCGCTCCGCATCTGCGGGTGCTTCGATTCGGCCGTCCCGCGATGGCGGGGAATGAAGCTTTATCCAATATCGCGACGGGTGGATTCCGGCGGCATTTGCCGCGTTAGAGGACCTGCGGTTTGCTTCGCGCACATCGACCTGGATCTCCACTAAAGCATCCTGGACTGCTGCCAATTCATCTGCCTGCGCTTGAGCAAGGGAGGCGTCATCGTGTTTGATGACTATGGCTTTGCCTCATGTCCGGGTGCGCGTGCCGCAGTCGAGGAATTTTTCTCCGATAAGCCAGGAGGTGCCGCTCGTTTTGCAAACGGGTCAGGCCGTCGTCCACAAGCTCGAACAGTCCACCGGCGAGGCTGAGCTGAGCCAAATTCCGTCTCAGCCTCCGAGCGTCGGAGCCGTTGCGCTCTCGATCAGCTTTTCCCGAGCACCGCGTCGGCCGTTGCCAGCAGCGCGCGATCGTCGTTGCCAGTCAGATCATTGAGGAAGCTCCGGATCCGCCCGAACGATTGCCGCAGGAAGAGCTCTGCTGCCTCATGGCTACCCGGGGCGGAAGACCCGTTCTGACCCACACCTTGCAATTCGGCATCCAGCCGGCTCAGCACGCACGCCGAAGCGAACATCTCCATCGCGGCGTTCGCGATGCGTTCCTGCACCAGCTGCATGTCCATGATTGGCTCACGGTAGGTTATCAGCATCCGGTTCACGGACAGATTGAACTTCCAAACGAAACGACCAAGTTCCGCCGCGCGCGAGCGCAGGCTGTCGCTTTTCACTGGCACGCCCGGCACTTTCACCGCCGCGCCCAGACGCTTCATGCCCGCGCCCCAAGCCTTCATCCGATCTTCGCGCCAAGGCTTTAGCATCGTGTCGAGAATTTCCTTGAACTCCATCCCCGGCCCGCGCATTCCCACCAGCGCGACGAAAGAAGTCAGCACCTCGTTACTGCCTTCGCCGATCTGGTTGATCCGCGCATCACGCAGCATGCGCTCAAGCGGCGAATCATTGAAATAGGCGCCGCCACCGTGGATCTGGAAGGTGTCGTTAACCGCTTCCCACAGTCGCTCGGTCGTGAAGACCTTCAGCATCGCTGTCTCCAACATGTAATCCTCGAGCCCGCGATCGATCAGCGACGCCGTCACCACGGTCATCGCTTCCATCGCATAAATATCGGCTGCCATGCGCCCGATTTTTTTCTTCACCAGATCGAACTCGCCCAGCGTCTTCTTGAATTGCCGACGCGTATTCGCGTGCTCCACCGCCATCCGCAGGCAGGTCTTGGCCGCACCGGTGCAGCAAGCGCCGAAGGTCGTGCGGCCGAAATCCAGCACGGTCAGCGCCACCTTCAAGCCCTTGCCCAACTTGCCGAGCACGTTCTCTTTCGGCACCTTCATGTCCTTCATCGCGAAGCGCCCAGTCGCCGTTCCGCGAATTCCGAGCTTCGGCATGCGCGGCTCGATCATTTCAAATCCCGGCATATCGGGCGTGACCAAAAACGCGGTGATCGCCGTCTTATCCGTTCCCGGCACCGGCGTCCGCGCCATCACCGTCAGCACCTGCGCGATCGAGGCATTCGTGATGTAACGCTTCTCGCCATTGAGGATAAAATGCGAACCGTCCTCGCTGGGCGTCGCCGTGGTCTGCACATTGGCCGCATCCGAGCCAGCCTCGCGCTCCGTCAACGCGAAAGCTGCCAACTGCTTCCCGCTCACCAGCGGCGGCAGCCACTTCTGCTTCTGCTCATTCGTGCCGAAAAGTAAAAGCGCGCGAATCCCGATCGAGTGATGCGCATTCGTAAATACCGAAGTGGAAGCGCAGCGTGCGCCGATCTCCTCGAGAATCTTGCAGTAGGCCATCTGCGTGAAACCGCGGCCGCCAAAGTCCTTCGGCGCCGTCATTCCCAGCACACCGGTCCGCGCCAGGCCGTCGATTACGCTCTGCGGGATATCCTCCGTGCGATCGATCTCGGTCGCATCCAATTCTTCATCCAAAAAGTGGCGCACTTCCGTCAACGATTGCTGTAGCTCCTTCTGCTGCGCCGCCGTCGCGCGCGGATACGGCATCGCCCAATCCGCCACGAACTGCCCGAGGAAAAGCCCCTTCGCGAACCCCAGCGCCTGCGGTCCGGTGAAGAGTAGCTCTTCTGCTTCCTTGATCTCTTTTTGCCGCTGAATTTCTACTTCGTTCATAAAGTCACAATCGTCGTGCGTGGGGGCTGGGATGCCTGAGACGCGCGGGGAGCCGGCCGTTCCGTCCAAGCAAATCCCGCGGCAGATTAGTCGTGGAAACTGGCTTGCCTGACAACCGGTAATTTAGCGCCTGGGTTCCTAGAAGCGGGTCATGCACCGATCGGCCCTCGCGCGAGAGCGCGGTAGGGACAGCGCGGCTGCGCTGTCCAAGAGGCATGGGCCGCTCTCCCGGTGCCCGGACGATCGTAAGACGTAAAGCCACGCGCCTCGGACGCCGCAGCGCGGCATCCCTACCCCGCCGCCTCGGTCATACCTCGAGCACGGGACGCGCGGCAGGCCGCTCCAGGGTGAACTCGACCGCGGCGAGACGCTTCATCTCGTTCGATGAAAAGCGGTTGCCGGGCCGTTCTTTCCACCGCCTTTTCATCTCGGCTCTCAGACTGCGCGCGTTTTCTTCGGATGTGGTTCTCGTTTCCTCCACGACGGGACTCTACGACAACTACGGTCGCGAATGAAACCACCCCATCGAGCGGCGAAACTGGCGCGCCCGACAACCGGTAATTTGGGTGTTCTGTTTTCAGCGCGACATCGGACACGAGGGGTGATAGGTGCTAGCGCAATGCTTTTGACGCGCATGCGCACCACGTTGCTCATCGTCCTGCTGGCCGCGGTGGTTGCTCTAAGCCGGGTGCCGTTTCTGAGCGCTGGCTACGGCGAGAATGTGGACGCCTGGCGCGTGGCGCGGGCCGCGAGACACATCGCGCGGACCCACGTTTACGAGGTCTCCCGGTTTCCCGGATATCCGGTCCAGGAGATCACTTGCGCGTTCGTCCGCGGTTTCGGGGCGGTCGGATTGAACGCGTTGAGCGCTTTGTTTAGCGTCGCTGCGGTGGTCGCGGCGTGGTTAATCGCGCGGAGGCTGGAATGTCGCGACGCGGTTCTCCTGGCATTGGCCCTGGCCGCGACGCCGGTATTTTTTCTCAACAGCGTGACCGCCAAGGATTACGTGTGGGCGATCGCGTTTGTGCTCTGGGCCTTCTACGCGGCGCTCGAGTGCCGGTCGATTCTTTGCGGCGTGCTCCTGGGATTGGCGATCGGTTGTCGCATCACATCGGGCGCGATGATCATTCCGCTGGCGATGGTTTTGTCCGGTTCGGCGGAGCGCAAATCGTGGCGGGCTGTGATCATTCCTTTCGGGCTCTGCGCGGGTTTCACGGCTGCACTTATGTTTCTGCCGGTGTGGATTCGCTACGGTCGGGAGTTCTTCACTTTCTATGACGCGCATGATCGGCCGGATGCCGCGACGATTTTGCTTCGCGGCAGCACCGAAGTGTGGGGCGCGCTCGGTCTCGCGGGACTGGCGATTGTTATCGTGGGAGCGATTTTACGAGGCCGATTTGCATTGCCGGCGTCAATGCCCCGGCCGGCGAATCGGTTCGTGGTGCCCGGGTTGGTGGTGACCGTCTTGCTCTATCTCCTGGCGTATCTCCGTCTGCCTGATCAGGCCGGTTATCTCATTCCCATGGTTCCGGCAGTGCTGCTGCTCGCGAGCAGGTTCGCGCCGCGCCTCGCGTTTCAGATCGCATGCGTCTGTCTGTTACTAGCGCCGTGGATCGATTTTTCGCAGGGACGCATCGCCGCGGGCGCGATTATCGCTGACCAGCGAATGCGCCGGCAAACTCTCCAGGACGTCGAGCGATTTGTCTTGATGACCGAGCAGGTGTTGCCTGGGGAAAATACCGTGGTGGTCGGCGCCTGGGAGCCCATTATTTCCGAGCTGCCGATCGCGGCCACGGCGCACAATGATTACGTCTACCTGCTCTCCGCCGCCGAGATGGAGCAGCTCGTGCGGGATGGGCGAAGCGTGGCCTACGCGAGCGACACGATCCGCGCTTTCAACCTCCGCGTGGGCAAGATCGACCTGGCCGAGTACGGTGCGCGCAATGTTCGCCAGATACTGCTCGGCAAGCCGTAGCCGCGCACTCCGCGCGCGATATTGCTGTCGCAAGGCGCTCCACCATTCGTTACCGTCGCATTCCGTCATGAAAACCTTTCCTTTCTTCGCGATTTTCTTTTTCTCGTCGCTTGCCTTCGCCGCCGCAGAGGTCGCTGGCGATTCCGCCAAGGCCCTCCATCGGTTCTTCGACGCGGAATGGGATTACGAACTGGAGCAAAACCCGACCCGCGCCTCCGCGCTGGGCGACCGCCGTTGGAACGATCGCTGGGACGACGACAGCCTGGAAGCGATCCAAAAACGCGAAACGCACACCAAGGACACGCTGGAGCGCCTGAAGAAAATCGACCGCGCCAACCTCTCTGTCGCCGATCAACTCAACTACGACCTCTTCCAGAAAGACCTCGAGCAAGACATCGCCGGCTTCCCCTTCCGCCGCTACCTGCTCCCCATCAACCAGCGCGGCGGCATCCAGACCGCGGATGAACTCGGCGACCTGCTCCGCTTCCAAACCGTAAAGGATTACGAAGACTGGCTCGCGCGGCTCAAGGCGTTCCCCGTTTCCATGGACCAACAAATCACTCTCATGTACGAAGGCATGAAGTCGAAAATCATGTGGCCAAAGATCGTGCTCGAGCGAGTTCCCGCGCAGATCGACAAACAGATCGTCTCAGATCCTGTGGAGAGCCCGTTCTTCAAGCCCTTCAAAACCTTCCCGCCCGACATCGCCGCCGCCGATCGCGCACGCCTCACGCAAGCCGCCCGCGAAGCGATCAGCGGCGCCGTCATTCCGGCCTTCCAGAAACTGAAGCCGTTCTTTGAAAAAGAATACCTCCCCGCCGCATTCCCCGAGGTCGGCGTCTGGCAAATGCCCGATGGCGACGCCTTCTACACCTACCTCGCGCGCCGTTACACCACCACCGACCTGACGCCGCAGCAAATCCACGAGAAAGGCCTCAGCGAAGTCGCGCGCATCCGCGGCGAGATGGAGGCGATCATGAAGAAGCTCGAGTTCAAAGGAACGCTCCAGGAGTTCTTCACCAAACTCCGCACCGATCCGCAGTTCTTCTACAAGACGCCCGAAGAGCTCCTCGAAGCCTATCGCGCGATGGCAAAGACGATCGATCCCAACCTCGTGAAAGTCTTCAAAACCCTCCCGCGCATGCCGTATGGCGTCATCCCCATTCCCGATAAAATCGCGCCCGACACCACTACCGCCTACTACAACGGACCCGCCGCCGACGGCTCACGCGCCGGCAGCTATTACGTCAATCTCTACCAACCCGAGACCCGCCCGAAATGGGAAATGATGGCGCTTTCACTCCACGAATCCGTCCCTGGCCATCACTTGCAAATTTCCCTCGCGCAAGAGCTCGGCGAGATTCCGAAGTTCCGCCGCTATGGCGGCTACACTGCCTTCGTCGAGGGCTGGGGGCTGTATGCCGAGTCGTTAGGCGAAGACATGGGCATGTATGAAGATCCGTACGCAAAGTTCGGCCAGCTCACCTACGAAATGTGGCGCGCGGTCCGGCTGGTCGTCGACACCGGCATGCACCAGATGAAATGGGATCGCCAGAAGGCGATCGATTACTTCAAAGACAACGCTGCCAAAACCGAGATCGATATCGTGAACGAGATCGATCGTTACATCTCCATGCCCGGACAGGCGCTCGCCTACAAAATCGGCGAACTCAAAATCAAAGAACTGCGCGCTCGCGCCAAGACTGCCCTAGGCGAAAGCTTCGATCTCCGAGAATTCCACGACATCGTCCTGCTCTCCGGTGCCGTCCCGCTCGACATCCTCGAGCGAAACGTCGACGCGTGGATCGCCAGCAAAAAAGGCCCGGCCGCGAAGCCGGCCGACAGTCCCGCGAAATAACGGGCTTCGATTGTCATCCCGAGCCCGTCGAGGGATCTCCCCGACGCAGCACTCGGCACACGCACGGGAGAACGCCGAACAGACAGTTTCGCTCCCGACCGAAAGAACGCCGCCAGTCCCGTTGCGAGATCCTTCGACAGGCTCAGGATGACAACGCGCTCGCGTTATCCCTGCGGCGGCGGCAACTGCTGTTGCGGCGCGCCCGGCATCTCCCGCACAAACAGCGGAATCGAAGCCTCATGCCGCCCATCGATCGCGAGATCGATCGAGTATTCCCCGAAGTTCGGCAGCTTGAGCTGCTGAATCTGCAACACCAGACACGCCGTCACGCTCGGCTCATCCGGCGGGAACATCACCTGCGTCGCCGCGTCCAGCGTCGGCATCACCGCTTTCCCATCCGAATCCATAAACGAAATCCGCACCCGTTTCTGTCCTTCCTCCAACCGCTCGAAACGCATCTTTATCGCGAGCGCGCAAAGCGGATGCGTTACCGGCACCGACGCCGCATTAATGCGATCGAACGAGCCCAGCACGTTCAATTTCCCGCCCGAATCCGAGGTCGCTGCATCGCACACGGTGAAGATTTCTACTTTCATGAGGCCGACACCTTACGCGGCGCCAGCGCAGAGTCCACCAGACCGAAACGCGTGAATTTCAGTCTGTAGTCGCCTCACTCCGTTGAGGCGGCCCGCATCCCGTGCCCCAAGTCAGTAACGCGCCACTCCTCAGATCGCTGCGGCCTGAGGTGCAAACTTCCGGCTGCTTTGCCACCGGCGGACTTGTCATTGCCCCGTGTTCTGACGTATCGTCAATGTATCTACATGAAAACGGTTCTGCAGAAATGGGGCAACAGCCTCGCGCTTCGCATTCCCAGCGCGGTCGCAGCCGAGATCGCGGTCGGCGAAGGGCACGCAGTCGATCTCCAGGTGACCAAGGGTCGCCTGCTCGTCGCGCCCGTCACGAAGAAGCGTTATGAGCTGTCCGATCTCGTGGCGGGCATTACCGCGAAAAATCGCCACACGGAGACTCCGACCGGAAGCGCGCGGGGCAAAGAAGCTTGGTAGAATGGCAGCGCGCTACGTTCCCGACCGCGGCGATGTCGTCTGGTTGGAGTTCGACCCGCAAGCCGGCCACGAACAGGCGGGCCATCGTCCGGCGGTCGTCCTTTCCCCGCGGTCTTACAATCACAAATCCGGTCTCGCCTTGTTCTGTCCGATCACGAGCCGGACCAAAGGTTATCCCTTCGAAGTCAATCTTCCCGCAGGTCTGCCGGTCCAAGGCTCCGTCCTCTGCGATCAAGTGAAGAGTCTCGATTGGGCGGCACGGCGCAGCCGTCTCGCGACCAAACTCCCCACCCTGATTACTGACGATATCCTCGCCAAGGTTCACGCGCTCCTTCGGTAGTCGGCTCGTACGCGTTTGAGAGTATTTTCAGCTTCGCTGCGAAAGCCAACACTGCGGCGCCATGGCGCCTGGTCGGCGGCTAACGAGTGTACCCTCGGGCCGCGCGCTGCCGCCGCACGAACCGAGTTCGAACGGCCGGATGTGAAAACATCCGGCCGTTTTGCTGTCGGTCAGAGCGTGGTCTCGAAATCGGCTTCGCCCAGCGCGGCTGGCCACACCCGGCCGATGATGATGGCTTCGCCGCGCACGGTATAGACGATCTTCCAGCGTCGGAAGATCAGCTTCCGCCAACCGCCGTCGCGCAATTCTTCGAGAACCGTTCCCGCTTCAGGATGTTGAAGGAGAATTTGCGCGCGTTCGTAGATCCCGAACCCAATACGCGCGGAAGCAGCCCGGTCTCGACGTGCGATGTAACGGACGATCGCTTCAACGTCGTGCGAAGATTGCTCCGTCCAGATTAGCTTCCGGTCCATTCGTCCAACCGAGTCTTCATCTGCTCGTTGGTAATCAGACGACCTTCCGCAATATCCTGCTCGGCCTCCTTCATGGCGGCGAGGAAGGCGATCTCTTCGCTCACATCACGAAAATCGGCGTTGTCCGGAAGGCGATTAATAGCCTGCAAGACCTGTTCTTTAACGCTCATGCTCGGAGAGCGTAGCCGATTCCAGGCGGCGAGACAATGCAGTCCGGCTCTGCCGATCGATAGGAGGAAACGTCCGCGGACTCTCTCTTCTGCGTCGACAACTCCCATCCATCGTCATACGCTGGATTCATGTCCGCGACGCTCGAAGCGATCTCCCACGATGCGCTTGTTCTGCCGGTAGATCAGCGTCTCGCTCTCGCCCATCGCCTTCTCCTGAGTGTGGAGCCCGACCCCGAGCCCGGCGCGGACGCCGCCTGGGAGGCTGAGATCGCACGCCGGATGGCACGCTTTGATTCCGGGGAATCTCATGCGATTCCCGCTGCGCAAGTTTTTGCCCGGTTGCGAGAAATCGCTCCCGGCCAATGAGCGCAGTGCTCGAATTTCTGCCGCGATTCTAGGACCGACCCTCTCCGTTTCCCCGTGTCAGACTTCGCCACGCTCAGGCACCACGGGCCGCCTCCTCGTCGTCGAGGACACCGAAGGATTCCGCGGCGAGAGCGCCAAAATCATCATCGGTAAGATCGCCAGACATCGGAGTGGTATCGATAATGGCGCGGCGCAATTCCACGCGCTCAGCGATCGAGAGACGCTCGACTTCGCTCAGGATTTGGGCGACTGCTTGGGTCAGCCTTGTAGTGTATCAGGGAGGCGAAAATCCAGCAAGCGCGCGCACCACTTGAGACCGGTCAAACGGGTGGTCCTTTGCGAGCAACTGCAGAATCCTCAAAGGGACCGAGCGCTGCCGGCCGGATGCAAATGTGTAGAGTAGGCAGGAAGCGACGGATTGAGAGGCGGTAGCCAATGACCGTCTGCTTCCCGCCCCTCATCAAACCGGACGGGCGGTTTTCCCGCATCCGGCTTTCCGAGTTCCATCTCCGGGTCGCGATTGCTCGCTGGCCGATACAGTGTGATTTGCAGTTGCCGGAGTTTATCAGGCGCTTGTAGTCCCGCAGTCGCGGGACCGTCACCATCTCCTTCCCTGCGCTTCACCTCTGCGGAACAAGTGGCGTCGCTTCGCTCCCCCGCGAGTTCTCCGAACCAAAGGTCCGGCACGGGATCAGCACTACTACCAACGCCTCCGACTTCTGCCCTGGCCCGCGCGGCCTCCCCCTTTTGTGAGGTTGTGCCGTCAGTTGAGGCTTCTTTCCCCGCCATGGCAGATCTCCCCGCTTATCCGAGCGTCACTTCCCGACATGTCACCCACGCAGACCCCGCCGGTCCATTGCCCGACCCACGACGGTTGGTCTGGATCGAACTCTGCGGCCTTCGCCAGCATTCAAGAGGCTCGGCTGCCGGGAGTACTTTTTCGAGGCTCATCTTTGTGGTTCATCTGTATTGCGACCTGCCGGTTCGACTCCATGCCTGCTCTCCACCCCGCCTCACGGCGACGCAGTTGGCACGGTCTTCGGTGCTGAACCGTC
>JBBSPM010000029.1:0-61278 GCA_038258815.1 Chthoniobacterales bacterium | reverse complement strand
TCCGGAGATGGAACTCGGAAAGCCGGATGCGGGAAAACCGCCCGTCCGGTTTGATGAGGGGCGGGAAGCAGACGGTCATTGGCTACGGCCTCTCAATCCGTCGCTTCCTGCCTACTCTACACAATTTATAGACGGACGTGGCGCGGCGGGGACTCCACCCCGCCTCACGGCGACGCAGTTGGCACGGTCTTCGGTGCTGAACCGTCTAATTGCACCGGCGGGACTTTCACCCGCGTTGACGCCTGCTCCACGGGCGCACTGAATGCAAAGATGTGACCCCGAACTGACCCCGAACACCCTTCGATAGGGACGCAGGGACGCGCGAGGCTCGCGAGCCGCGGATTGTTGGACGGCGCTCTTGCCCCGACGCAGGGACGCCGAGGATTTATCCTTGAATTGGCTTGCGAACGGTCGAACCTTTTTGCGTGCCTACAAAAACTAGTGATGGCGATACGATGGTGATCGATGAACCCGAATTGCGCGCGCCCGCGGCGAAAGAGGCGGTGAAGCCGGCGAACGAGTCGAGCACGGCGAAGAAACCGTTGACGATTTTTGTCGACGGCGAGTTTGTGCCGGAGAGCGAGGCGAAGGTTTCCGTTTTCGATCACGGTTTACTCTACGGCGACGGGATTTTTGAAGGCATTCGCTTTTACAACGACCGCGTTTTTCGGCTGGAGGAACATCACGATCGGCTGTGGGATTCCGCGCGCTCGATTTGTCTCGAGATCCCGATGAGCAAAGAAGCGATGACGGAAGCGCTTCTGGAGACGATCCGGCAGAACGATCTGCATGACGGTTACATTCGTCAGATTGTGACGAGGGGGGTGGGGAATCTGGGATTGAATCCGGTGGGATGTAAAAAACCGACCGTGATCATCATCGCGGCTACGATCGCACTCTATCCTGAGGAAGTTTATCGTAGCGGTCTAACGATTGTGACCTGCCCGACGCGGCGCGCTGGTGCGGCCACGCTAAATCCGGCGGTGAAGTCGCTGAATTATCTCAACAACGTGATGGCGCGGATCGAGGCGAACCTTTCCGGCGCGGACGAGGCGTTGATGTTAAACGATGCCGGCAACGTGGCCGAGTGTACAGCCGACAACGTTTTCATTATTAAGAAGGGTCAGATTTTCACCCCGCCGATCAGCGCGGGAGCGTTGCGCGGAATCACACGCGCGGTGGTCTTCGAAATCGCGGACGAACTCGGAATCAAAATCACCGAGACGGACCTTTCGCGGCACGACGTCTTCGTGGCGGATGAGTGTTTCCTGACGGGCACGGCGGCGGAGGTCATTCCGGTGATCAAGGCTGACGGGCGGGTCATCGGAACCGGCAAACCGGGCGAGTTGAGCGGGCGCATGATCAAGCGTTTCCGCGAGCTGACGCGCGCGGAGGGAACGCCGATCTATTCCTGACGCGTGGGACTGCCTTCCGGCATCGTGGTTGCGCAAGAGCCGTTGAAATATTTCCGGTTGGGAAAGGTCTAACTTACCGAGATGTTGTGCGACGTTTGCAAATGTAATGATGCGACGGTTTTCCTGACGCAAATCCTGGAAGGGAAGATGCAGAAGGTGAACCTCTGCGACGCCTGCTCGAAAGAGAAGGGCGTGCAGGATCCGACTGGGTTTGCGCTGGCAGATTTGTTGTTAGGAATCGGCGCGGCGGAGGAGATCGAAAAGGGGACGCCGACCGAGAAATGCGCGATCTGCGGATTCACCCAGGCAGATTTTAAGAAAACGGGCCGGCTGGGGTGCAGCGCCTGCTACGTTACTTTCGCGGAAGGATTGGGCAGCCTCTTGAAAGCGATGCACAAAGGCACCGAACACGTCGGCAAATTACCGCAGCGCGCGCACCGTGAGATCGAATTCGGCGACCGGATGCGAACGCTGACGGAGAATTTGCAGAAGGCGGTGGCGGACGAGAATTACGAATCAGCCGCTTCGCTGCGCGATCAGATTAAACAACTCGAAACGCAATTGACGGACTGACGATGAAATTTTCCAACGTTCTGGCCAGCGGCGGCGAATGGCTTCGCGGCGAAGGCCCGCACCATCAGATCGTGATCAGCAGTCGGGTGCGGCTGGCGCGGAATCTTCGTCATCACGCCTTTCCCGGCTGGGCGAAAAAGGCGGAACGCACGCAGGTGCTGGAATTGATCAAGCCACGCGTGGAGGAGCTGCCGGAGATGCAGGATTCCTTTTCGGAACTGCTGCAGGATCTTTCGGCGCTGGAAAAGCAGGTGCTGGTGGAGCGCCATCTCATCAGCCGCGAACAGGCGGCGAAGAGCGTGGGCAGCGCGGTGGTGATGAATCGCCGGCAAACGCTCAGCATCATGGTGAACGAAGAGGATCATCTGCGGATGCAGTCGATTCGGTCCGGGCTGCAGTTGAAGAATGCTTTCAAATTAGTCGATAAAGTGGACAGCACTTTGGAAGGGAAACTCGATTTCGCCTACGATGCGAAGCTCGGATACCTGACCGCCTGCCCGACCAATGTCGGCACCGGGATGCGCGCTTCCGCGATGCTGCATCTGCCGGGCCTCGTCTTGAGCGAGATGATCAATCAGGTCATCCAGGCCGTGAACAAGATCGGTCTCGCGGTGCGCGGCCTTTACGGCGAAGGCACGGAGGCGATGGGGAACCTCTTTCAAATTTCGAATCAGACGACGCTGGGCGAAAAGGAAGAGGAAATCATCAGCCGACTCAGCCGCGTGATCGAGACGATCATCGAAAAGGAGCACGACGCGCGGCAGACCTTGATTCAGCGCAAGTCGAACACGCTCTGGGATCAGATCGGGCGCGCGTATGGCGTGCTCACTTTTGCCCACGCCATGAGTTCAAAGGAGGCACTTAATTTGCTTTCCATCATCAAACTCGGCGTTGATCTCGGGGCGTTCCCGGAGGATCGACGTTTGCCGATCGACGAACTCTTTATCGACACGCAGCCGGCCCATTTACAAAAAAGTTCGCAGCAGAAACTGAACGCCGAAGAACGCGACGAGTTACGCGCCCAAATCATCCGCGACCGTTTGCGGGTGTTCCCTAAACCTGATATTAATAAAGTGGCCCGTGAGTCGGGGAATGGTGCGACTTCCGAGCCTCCTACCAATGAATAATTTTACTCCGCGAGCCCAACAGGTTCTGGCGCTCGCTCGCAAAGAAGCGGATCGCTTCAATCACAATTACGTTGGGACTGAGCATCTCTTGCTCGGCCTCATCAAACTGGGGCAAGGCGTGGCCGTGAACGTCTTGCAAAAGATGGGCATGGATCTCGAAACCGTCCGGATGGAAGTGGAGAAGCAGGTCGGTTCCGGTCCGGAAACGAAGATGGTCGGGAACATCCCGTACACCCCGCGGGTGAAGAAAGTGCTGGCTTTGGCTGGCAAGGAAGCGAAGGCGCTCAATCATTCTTACGTCGGCACGGAGCACATTTTGCTTGGCCTTTTGCGCGAAGGCGAAGGCGTGGCGGCGCGTGTTTTGAAGAGCCTCGAAGTCGATATCGAGCGGACCCGGAACGAGATCTTGAAGGAACTCGATCCGAATTTCACTCCACCGGAATCGGAGGAGAACGGCGGCGAAGTGACGTCGGGGGGCAAGAAAGACGTGAAGACGCCGGCGTTGCGCGCGTTCGGACGTGATCTGACAGAGCTGGCGAAAAAGGGCGAGCTGGATCCCGTCATTGGACGGCACAACGAAATCGAGCGTGTGATTCAAGTGCTCTGCCGCCGCACGAAGAACAATCCCGTGTTACTGGGTGAAGCGGGCGTTGGGAAGACGGCCATCGCGGAGGGCCTCGCGCAGGAAATCGCTAGCGGCAATGTGCCGGAGCTGCTGCGCGACAAGAAAGTGATCACTCTCGATCTCGCGCTGATGGTCGCCGGGACGAAGTATCGCGGCCAGTTTGAAGAGCGCATCAAAGCGGTGATGGATGAGATTCGCCGGTCGAAGAACGTGCTTCTCTTCATTGATGAGCTGCACACCATTGTCGGCGCAGGTTCTGCGGAAGGAGCGATGGACGCGTCCAATATCATCAAGCCCGCTTTGAGCCGTGGCGAGTTGCAGTGCATAGGCGCCACGACGCTGAACGAATATCGCAAATACATCGAGAAGGACGCCGCCCTCGAGCGCCGCTTCCAAACCGTGAAGGTGGAAGCGCCCACGGTGGATGAGGCGATCCAGATTCTGAAAGGCCTGCGTCCGAAGTACGAGGCGCATCACAAAGCGAAGCTGACTGACGAAGCACTCGAATTGGCCGTCAAACTGTCCGACCGCTACATCTCTGGACGTTTCCTGCCGGATAAAGCGATCGACGTCATGGACGAAGCTGGCGCGCGGGCGCGGATCAACGCCATGACCCGTCCGCCGGACGTGAAGGAAATCGAGCGCGAAATCGAAGAAATCCGGATTGAAAAAGAAGGCGCGATCAAAGCGCAGGATTTCGAAAAAGCGGCTTCACTCCGCGACAAGGAAAAGCAGGCCAAGGATCGGCTCGAAAGCATCCTGGCGGCCTGGCGGGAGGAGCGGGAGGAGAAGGAAGTGCTCGTTAGCGCGGACGACATGATGAACATCATCTCGAAGATGACGGGCGTTCCGCTCCAGAAAATGGAGCAGAAAGAAACCGCCAAGCTCCTCGCGATGGAAGGCGACATGAAGCAGCGCGTCATCGGTCAGGACGAAGCCGTCACAGCGATCAGCAAGGCGCTGCGTCGCTCGCGAGCGGATTTAAAGGATCCGCGGCGGCCGATTGGCTCGTTCGTATTCCTCGGGCCGACTGGTGTCGGTAAAACTTATCTCGCCCGGACCTTGGCAGAATTCATGTTCGGCGACGCGGATGCGCTCATCCAGATCGACATGTCCGAGTACATGGAAAAGTTCACGGCCTCGCGGCTGATCGGTTCTCCTCCGGGATATGTCGGTTACGAGGAGGGTGGCCAGCTTTCCGAAGCCGTCCGGCGTCGGCCATACTCGGTGGTGCTCTTCGACGAGATCGAAAAGGCGCATCCGGATGTGATGCATTTGCTCCTCCAAATTTTGGAAGACGGCAAAGTGACTGATTCGTTAGGCCGAAAAGTCGATTTCCGGAACACGATCATCATCATGACGTCGAATGTCGGCGCGGATCTGATCAAGCGTCAGACCACGCTGGGCTTCGGTGCGCCTTCGGATATTGGCGATTACGAGACGATGCGTGGCAAGATTTTGGAAGAGACGAAGCGCGTCTTCAAACCGGAGTTCCTCAATCGTCTCGATGAGATCATTGTTTTCCACACGCTTTCTAAGCCGGACCTGATGCGGATCGTCGATCTCGAAGTGGACAAGGTGAAAGCCCGTCTGCGGATCAAAGAAATCGAGATCTCGCTCGATTCTGCGGCGCACGAATTCGTGATCGAAAAAGGCTACGATCCCACCTACGGAGCGCGCCCGATGCGCCGCGCGGTGGAGCGTTATCTGGAAGATCCGCTCGCCGAAGAACTGCTTAAGGGCTCCGTCAAAGGTGGTGATCTTGTGGAAGTGACCGTGGAGGAGGGCAAGCTCGCCTTCAAGGTCGCGGAGCCGCAGAACAGCGAGCCGGCGGGCGCGAGCTGACGGTGGCGCAAGTTTCCAACTTGCGTGCTGATCGAGGAACGAAGGGGCGTTTGCGGATTCCAAGACCGCAAGTTGGAAACTTGCGCCACGATCACGCTCGCGGGTGGGCGCTGTCGTAGGCCTGCTTCAATCGCTCCACGGTGACATGCGTATAGATCTGCGTCGTCGATAGACTGGCGTGGCCGAGCAGCGCCTGCACGCTGCGCAGGTCTGCGCCGCCATCGAGCAGATGCGTGGCGAAGCTATGCCGCAGCTTGTGTGGGCTGAGTGAGATCGGGATGCTGGTGTGCTGTAGATAGCGTTTCAGGATCAGCCAAATCGAGCGCGGCGAAATGCGGGTGCGCGTTTTATTAAGGAAGAGCGGGCCGCTTTGCACATTGGCGGCAGAGCGGTAATGCGAAACGATCTCGAGAGCCGGCGCACCCACGGGGCAGACGCGCTCCTTCCGTCCCTTGCCGAGCACGCGCACGGACTCCGTGTAATCGTCCACGTCCGCCACATTGAGCGACGCGAGTTCGCTCAAACGCAATCCGCTGCTATAGAAAATCTCCATGATCGCGGCATCGCGCAGCGGCATCCAAGTCGGGGCGCTGCGATGTTTCGGAACGCGCAGCGGCGCGGTCAGAAGCTCGTCGATTTGTGGTCGGGTGAGAACGAGCGGGAGCTTCTTTTCCGCCTTCGGCAGCTCCAGTTCGCGCACCGGATCGCGGCGGAAGCCTTTCCGCTCGACGAGGAAGCGATAGAAGGTACGGAAGGCGGAAAATTGCAGACGGATGTAGGAGCGGGCCTGCCGCTTTTTCATCGCGTTAAAAAGGTAGTCGCGGAAATCATCCGCCACGCATTTCCTCCACGGCGGCGCCACCGCGTGAAAGCCCGCCAGCGCCTGCCGATAAGCAGTGAGCGTGCGCGGCGAAGAGTTGCGTTCCACCTCCAGGTAACGAAAGAAATCCTCCGCCAGCGGATCGCGGGCGGGCGGCGCTTTCTTTTCGCTACTCCGGTTTTTCAATCCAGACACGGCTGGGACCACCACCGAGCTGGCTCTTGAAAATGGGCGGCGGCGTGGTGGAAACGAGTTCGTAATTTTTCAGGACGAATTCGGGATACATGCCATTGCTGGCCGGCTCGTAAACGGTGTCGCCGCTGAAGTCGCCGTAAAGCTTGTACTCGTAGTTATTATCGCTGCCGAGTTTGTTGGCTTCGCGGTCGGGTGCGAGTTTTTGTTTCTCGTTCATCATGATGAGCTTCGAAGTGCTCCAAGGCTGGCCCGGTCGCCGCACATAGCCCCAAACTTTGAACTGCGGTTTGTAATAACGACGACCGACCCAGTAATTGCCCGGGACTTCGGCGGCGATGCGAACGGCTGTGGCCTCGCGGCGGGAATTTTGGATGCCGTTGGTGGTGGGGCCGGCGCACGCCCCGAGGAAAAGAGCTGCGGCAAAAAGAAAAAGCGGGAGTGGCAGGCGAAGCGTGTTTTTCATGAGCGGGGACAACGGATTCCTGTATCGCACAGCCGTGATCGGTGCAACCGGGCGAGCTGCGAGGCAAAGTCCGTTTTGCATCCGCTGGCCTGCACTTCTAGGTTCCGGCCATGTTCGAACTCGAAGTTTACGCCGCGGGAGTGCGCGATTTGAACAAGATTCTAGAGCTGGATCACGAGCTGGAAACGCTGCCGGGCCTGCGCTACAAGGTGGATCGCAATCACGACCTCGTTTATCTCGAACTGGAGGAGGCGACGGTGACCTTCCGTGAGATTCGGGCGGCGTTTCGGAAGTTGGGTCTGGAGCCGCGTTTCGTCGGTGCCATCCCGAGCGAGCTCCGTCCGAAGATCAAAACCCAGGTTCTCACTGCTTAGGCGAGACGTAACCGATGAAACGGAGACAAAGGACGCGGGACGGTGCGGCCAACCCTGTAGCGGCGGTCTGTGACCGCCGAAACCCTGGATTGCAAGTTACGCCGTCGGCGGTCATAGACCGCCGCTACAGAATTCGCCGATTTTGCGCCGCCGCCGCTGATAATCGCTCTGGCCACCGTGTCGCCGAAGCGACATTTTCACGACCCTAGTCGAAACGGGAGCCTCTGCCTTTTTTCGGGATTTCGATCATGGTCCGACTCATTACCGCGCTCGGCGCGACGGTGATCTCGTTTCTCACCTACTTGGGAGAAGTGGTGGTGCTGGCGGGGAACACGTTCGGGTCCATCGTGACGCAGAAGATTCGGTGGCGTCTTTTCATGCAGCAGATCGTCGAGATCGGGTTGCGTTCACAATCTGTGGTTGTGATCACCGGAGCGTTTACGGGTGCTGTTTTCGCCGCGCAGACTTTTTTTCAATTCAACAAACTGGGCATGGGATCGGCCGTCGGCGCGGTGGTGTCGGTGTCGATTTGTCGCGAGCTCGGGCCGGTGCTCGCAGCCCTCATGGTCACGGGTCGCGTGGGCGCGTCGATGTCGGCTGAGATCGGCACCATGAAGGTGACCGAGCAGATTGACGCTCTCCGTTCGCTGGCGGTGCATCCGATTGATTATCTGGTGGTGCCCCGAGCTCTGGCGATGATGATCTCGATGCCGCTGCTGGTGGCGGAATGCATCGGCGTCGGAATCCTGGCTGGCTATCTGGTGGCGATCGGTTTGCTGGAAGTGAACGGCACCTACTACATGGCGAACATGGTGCGCTGGACCGGCACCCGTGACCTCACCATGGGTTTGTCGAAGGCGTTTTGCTTCGCGTTGTTGATCGTTTTCATCAGTTGCCACAAAGGACTCACTACCCGCGAAGGCGCGGTCGGGGTGGGGAAGGCGACGACGGAAGCGGTCGTGAACGCGTCGCTCGCAGTGCTCATTTTCAATTTCTTCCTGACCATGCTGCTCAACATTTTCTATCCCGCGGGGTACCAGTAGTTGTTGTAGCTGCCGTCCGCCTGCCCTGCCGTAGCCGGGCGAAGGTGGGTCTTCGGCGGCAGGGGTTGAGCGTGCCATCGCTGCGCGCGTTCTGTTGCCGATGACGGCAACAGCTACAACAAGACGTGACAACGTTTCACGCTTGCAAGATAACGGTGGCGTGAGCGCCGGACAGCCGCCTCGGCTCGAAAGAGTTTTTCAGATTTATGATCCGCCGCTGTATTTCGTCACTTTCTGCACGGCTCGACGGCGGAAGATTTTGGCGAACGACACGGTTCACGCGGCCGTCGTCAAATACTGTCGCTCTGCTGAAGAACGGAATATCGCCGTCGGCCGCTACGTCATCATGCCGGAGCATATCCATCTCTTCGTCCGTGGGAGTCATGAATTCCAGCTCGGCATCTGGATGCGCGGACTCAAACGCGCGCTCTCGGCTGCTATCCCGGCCGTTGTAGCTGTCGCCGTCGTCGGCGACAGAGGGGGGCGACTCTCGCAACGGGCCCAACCCCCTGCCGCCGATGACCCGCCTTCGCCCGGCTACGGCAGGGCAGGCGGACGGCAGCTACAACAGACGGTTTTTCGAGGCTACGCGCCTTCTATCTGGCAACGCGGGTTCTTCGATCATTTGCTGCGCAACTCGGACAGCTATTCGCAGAAGTGGAATTATGTGGAGCAAAATCCCGTGCGGGCGGGATTGGTCAGGCACGCCGATAAATGGCCTTACGCTGGTGAGATCGTATCTATCGATCGGGTTTGAATCGCCGGTTCGATATTGGAGAGTCTGGGGTGCCGGGTGCAACATGGATCGAGAAGGAGGGTGCGCCTCTGCCGCCGATGACGGACGGCAGCTACAACGTCGCCGCCCCCGCTTCCATGATCGCGGTCCGTTCCTTAGAAAAAAGCATCGGGGCCCAGGAAATCTTGCGCGGGATCGACCTCGATGTCGCGAAGGGTGAGACGCTGGTGATCATCGGCCGCAGCGGTGGCGGCAAGAGTGTACTCTTGAAGCATCTGATTGGATTGATGGTACCCGACACCGGCGAGATTTGGATTGAAGGGCAGAACATTATCGGTCTCAGCGAACGCAAACTGGCCGCCATTCGGCGTAAGGTCGGGATTCTGTTTCAAGGCGGTGCGCTCTTCGATTCGATGACGGTGGAAGAAAATATCGCGTTCCCTTTGCGCGAAGCCGGCGAGCGCGATGCGGACGTGATCCGCACGAAGGTGGACGAGATGCTGGAAGTGATCGAACTCGAAGGCCAGCAGGAGAAGATGCCGGTAAATTTGAGCGGCGGAATGAAGAAGCGCGTAGGCCTGGCGCGCGCCATTATCCGACAACCTTCCTGCGTCCTCTACGACGAGCCCACATCCGGCCTCGACCCCGTCGTTTCCGACAGCATCAATCTTCTCATTCGGCGGCTGCAGGAGCGCTATCACGTCACCAGCATCGTCGTCACGCACGACATGAAGAGCGCCAGCCACATCGCCGATCACATCGCGTACCTGCACGAAGGCCGGATCTACTTCCACGGCACACCGGCTGAGTTGCAGAACTCGAGCGACCCGCTGATTCAGGATTTTCTGCAAGGCCGTTCCAACGGAGGCGCCGCTGCGCCGTTATCCTCCTGACGATGCGGAAAGGCATGGTAAACTTCGAAGCGCCCGGGAAGAATTGCGGGCGCGCTTTGTCATGAATCAGCGCGGAAAAGGTCTAGAGTTTAAAGTCGGTTTATTCGTCTTCGTCGGGCTGGCGGTGTTGGCGGCGTTGGTCGTGCAGTTCGGCCGCGTGAACGAAGGCTTCAAGACCTACTACACGCTGACCGTGCAGTTCCCGAACGCGAGTGGCCTGCTCAAGGGCTCGGACGTCCTGCTTGCCGGCGCGAAAATCGGCCGCGTCTCCGGGGGCCCGAAGCTGCGGCAAGGAAACGAAGGTGTCTTCGTCCCGCTCCGCATTTTCGATTACGTGCAAATCCCGGTGGGCAGTAAATTTCTCGTCGGCAGTTCCGGTTTGCTGGGAGATCGCTTCGTGGACGTGCAGCCGCCGAAAGGCAAGCCGACCGATTTCTTGCACGCGAACGCGCAGATTGCCGGAACGCGCGAGACCGGCATGGACGATTTGACCCGCGAAGGCGGGGCCCTCGTGAAAGACCTGCGCGACACGGTGAAAAATATCAACGGCACCTTCACGCGCTTGAATGAAGAAGCGCTCTCGCAGGCGAACATGAACAGCTTGAAATCCACCCTTGAGCGTTTGAATGAAACCAGCGGCACGCTGGCAGAGTCATCCAAAAAGATCGAAGGCGTGCTCGGCAAAGCGGACGAGACCATGGCCTCCTCCAAAAAGGCAGCGGACGATTTGCAGGTCATGATCGCCGACGCGCGGAAGACCTTGGCGGCGGCAACGAATTTGATCAACGATGCGAAAAGCGGCGACGGTTTGCTTGCGACTCTTCTGAGTGACAAAGCCATGGCCAACGACATCCGCGCGCTGGTAAGTAATCTGCGCGATCACGGCATCCTCTTCTATCGCGACAGCGCGCGGAAGGCTGAGGAACGCGAACAGCGTGCCCGGCAGGAAGCCCAGCCTCAGCGCCGCAGCCGCCGACCATGACGCCTTTATTTACGCTCAACCTGCTGCGCGCTCTGTTCGTGGTCTTCTGCGCCACCATCGGCGGGATCATCACGTCAGAGACGATCGACCGTGTCGTCCCCGGCATCGGTATGGGCGCGGTTTTTGGGCTGATCATTGTCTTGATCGACCGCGTCTTGAAAGGCGTCACCCTCCGCGCGTTTTCTTCCGCCACGCTCGGACTCCTGCTCGGCCTGTTTTTCACCAACCTGCTGGTCGCGTCCGACGTCCTCCATTTCCAACCGGAAGCGACCCGCTGGGTGGTGCGGTTGATTGGTTATTCCACCTTCGGCTATCTCGGCATGATGCTGGCGATGCGGAGCAATCGCGACGAATTCTCCATCATCATCCCGTATGTGCGTTTCGCGCGGGAGACGACCCAGCACGAGCCGCTCGTAGTCGACACCAACGTGATTATCGACGGCCGGATCGCCGACCTCTGCGCGACCGGTTTCCTCAGCCGCTCGCTCATCGTGCCCCGTTTCGTTCTTGGCGAATTGCAGCTCCTGGCTGACGCGCGCGAGCCGATGAAACGGGAACGCGGCCGCCGTGGTCTCGAGATTCTGAATCAGCTCCAACGCTCTCGCGAAGTGGAACTGACGATTCACGAGACGATCGACGACTCCGAATTGACGACGGACGCCCGTCTCGTCCGTATCGCGAAGATTCTCCAAGCCCGCCTGCTCACCAACGACGCCGCGCTGTGCCAAGTGGCCCGGCTCCAGCAGGTGCCCACGCTAAACCTCTCGGATCTCGCCCGCGCCCTGCGGCCGGTGGTCCTAGCTGGCGACGAACTGGAGCTAGCCCTCGTAAAAGAAGGCCGCGATGCGCACCAGGCAGTCGGCTATTTGGCCGACGGCACCATGATCGTGGTCAATCACGCCCGCGCGCACGTCGGCTCCACCGTGACCGTGATAATTTCAAGCGCGCTGCAATCGGCTGCGGGACGGTTGGTCTTCGCCGAGCTGAAAGGCAACGCGCCGCGCGGTTCCTCGGCACCGGCGAGGCCAAGGGAAAGCGCCGTTTAGAGGACCGCGTTCGGCCGGGAGAGCGCTATCCGGAACCCGGATAATTCTTTCGACGTGATCATCTGCAACCATGCACTCGATCCCGTGGAGGACGATCGGAAAGCGATGGCTGAGTTCCTCCGGGTGTTGAAGCCGGGCGGCTTCGCCATTCTCCAAGTGCCGATCTCGTATCTGCTGGACGTCACCTACGAAGATTTTTCCATTCCAGATGGAGCAGGGCGGGAACAGGCTTTCGGGCAAAACGATCATGTCCGCATCGGAGGAGTTTCTGGATGCAGGAAGCGTGACCAGCCACTGCTTGGTGCCCGAAGCGAAGCTTTTCATCGGCGCGAAGGGGTGATCAAGGAGGGGCGTTTTCCAAAACGCCCCCGGCGGCGGCTTGGAAGCGCGCCGCTCCTTGCCAACGGTGTGACGCGTGCGGTGCAAGGTAGCGCGCGATCTCCTTCTCGTATTCCGGAAAATATTGCCCGATGAGCATGAGGTCGAACATCGGCAGGATCGCGGTGTTCGGTTCGCGATCGAGCAGGAAACGGAAGCTCGCGTCGAGGACGGCGTCTGCGGTCAGGGTGCCACCTCCGATTCGGTGGAGGATCTCAGAACTAAGGCCGACGCGATGTTTCGTGGTGGTTATCCCTTCGACCGTGACCAGCCATTGCTCATCGGAAATCGGTTCGACGCGAATCATGTCTTGAGTCGTATAGCTCCCATTGGTCGTATGGTTGAGCAATCCACGTCTCCATGAGCGATCATCTCTCACGCGCACACCGCATCGTCGTCAAAGTAGGTTCCAGCCTGCTCATCGACGCGGCATCCGGAACGCTGCAGCGAGAATGGCTGGCCAGTTTAGTGGCGGATCTATTCGCTTTGAAAAAAGGAGGCAAAGAAGTTCTGCTCGTTTCCTCGGGAGCGGTCGCGCTGGGCCGCCGCGCGCTCCATCTTAAGACCGGTGGATTGCGACTCGAAGAAAGCCAGGCCGCCGCTGCCGTCGGTCAGGTGCGCCTCGCACAGGCGTATGTCGAGGCCTTCCAAATGCACCGCCTCACCGCGGCGCAGATTCTTCTCACCCTCGAAGATTCGGAAGGGCGACGCCGTTATCTGAACGCGCGCGAAACTTTGCGTACTCTGCTCGCGCTCGGCGCCGTGCCAGTGATCAACGAGAACGACACCGTGGCGACGGCCGAAATCCGTTTTGGCGACAACGACCGGCTCGCCGCGCGCGTGGCCGGAATGGTGGAAGCGGATTGTCTGGTGCTGCTCTCAGATGTGGACGGCCTTTACACCGCAAATCCGCAACGCGATCCCAACGCGCGCCATATTCCGGAGGTGCGTGCGATCACGCCCGAGATTGAAGCGATGGCGAAGGGTCCGCTTTCTCAGATCAGCCGTGGCGGAATGGAATCGAAGATCGTGGCGGCGAAGATTGCCACGGCGGCTGGCTCGTTGGTTCTCATCGCCGACGGACGCGCGTTGCACCCTTTGCGCGAGATTGAATCGGGTGCGCGGCACACGCTCTTTGTGCCGCACGTTTCGCCCGCGACGGCGCGCAAACGCTGGATCGCGGGCGGACTCTCCGCATGCGCGGCGGTCGTCATTGACGCGGGAGCGGAACGCGCGCTGCTCGCGGGGAAAAGCCTGCTGCCTGCGGGCGTGGTCGGATTCGAGGGCGTTTTCGAGCGGGGCGATGTCGTCTTCGTGAGAAACGCCGCGGGGCACGAACTCGCGCGAGGTTTGGTCGCTTACAATGTGGAAGAAGCGCGCCTCCTGCTCGGCCGGCGCACAGTCGAGATCGAAAGCATTCTCGGCTACCGTGGCCGCGACGAAATGATTCATCGCGATGATTTGGTGTTAACTGGCCGCAACGAGAACGAGTCATGAGCGAAACGCTGGAGGCCGCGATGCACGCGCTCGGGGAAAAGGCTCGGGCGGCCGCGGCGTTGCTCCGAGAAGCATCCACGGAGGCGAAGAACGACGCGCTGCTCGCTGCCGCCCGCGCCATCCGTGCTAGCGCAGAAACAATTCGCGCGGCCAATGATGAGGACGTGTCGGCCGCGAAAGCGCGCGGCCTTTCGTCCGCGCTGCTCGATCGGCTTCGTCTTGACCGGGAGCGCATCGAAGCGATGGCGCAAGGGTTGGAAGCCGTGGCGGCGCTGCCGGATCCAGTGGGCCGCGAACTCGCGCGGTGGACGCCGCCTAACGGCTTGGATATCGCACGAGTCGCGACGCCTATCGGCGTGCTTGCGATTATTTTCGAGAGTCGCCCCAATGTGACCGCCGACGCCGGAGCGCTTTGCCTGAAATCCGGCAACGCCGTCATCCTGCGTGGTGGTTCGGATTCGGCGCGTTCTTCCGCTGCGATTCATGCGGCGTTGGTGGAAGGCTTGCGTTTCGCCGGCTTGGCGGAGGCGGCGATTCAAATGGTGTCGGTGACGGACCGGGGTGCGGTCGGCTATCTGCTGAGCGGTCTTTCCGGTGCGGTTGATTTGATCGTCCCGCGCGGCGGGAAAAGCCTGGTCGGTCGTGTGCAAAAAGAAGCGCGCGTGCCCGTCCTCGCGCATCTCGAAGGCATCTGCCACACCTACGTCCACGCCCAGGCGGATATCGAGAAAGCGCGCGCCATCGTTCTGAACGCCAAGATGCGACGCACGGGTATTTGTGGCGCTACAGAAACGCTGCTCATCGATCGCAGCATTGTGGCCTCGCATTTATGCCCGATTCTCGAAGACCTCACGCAGGCCGGCTGCGAGATTCGCGGCGCTGAAGAAGTGCGCGCCGTTTATCCAACCGCGCGGTTGGCCACCGAGGAGGATTGGGGCACCGAATATCTCGACGCTATCATCGCGGTGCGTCTGGTCGACGGTATCGAGGACGCAATCCGGCACATTTCGATCCACGGTTCTCAACACACCGAGTGCATCGTCACCGAGGATGCGGTAGCCGCCGCGCGCTTCCTCGCCGCGGTGGACTCTGCCATCGTCCTGCACAACGCTTCGACGCAGTTTGCCGACGGGGGCGAGTTTGGGATGGGGGCTGAGATCGGCATCGGCACCGGCAAACTTCATGCGCGTGGGCCGGTCGGCGTGGAGCAGCTCACCACTTTCAAATACGTGGTGCGTGGCACTGGCCAGACGCGTGCCTAGAATTCAGGCGCGGCGTTCCGGTTGCGCTGTAGCCGCCTCGCTGCGTCGAGGCGCCACGCTCTCACCGGCGGTCTACGCGTCGCACGGCGACGCAGCGCCGTGGCTACAGCGGTTAAACGCCGCGGCTACAGCGCATTGATTGCGGCGCCGGCGCAACCATGTGGCCGTCTTGGTCGGCGGAAGCGCTTGCACTTCGCTGATTTCGGAGCACGGAATCGCCGCATGAGTTCACCATGGATCGTCCACAAGTTTGGCGGCACCAGCCTGGCCGACGCGGAACGCTTTCGTCGAGTCGCTGCGATCCTGCGCGCGGAGGAAGGCGAGCTAAAGGCGATTGTGGTTTCGGCCATGGGAAAGGTGACCGACGCCTTGATCGAGTTGATCGAACTCGCGCGGACGCGCGACGACAACTATCTCGCGCGCCTGGAAGAATTGAAGGCGCGCCACGTGCAAACGATGGAGGCGCTCCTCTCGCCGGATCGCCAGGAAGCGTTTCGCGTGATCCTGGAATCCGATTTTCAAGATATTCGCGAACTGCTGCGTGGGGTCTATCTGAGCCGCACGTGCTCCGATCGCACGCTCGACCTGATCGCTGGCCACGGCGAGCTCTGGTCTGCGCAGCTTTTGAATCTGTTCCTGAGCGGGGAGGGGATTTCTTCCAGCTATCTCGACGCGCGCACTGTCCTGACCGTCGAACCGAGTGAAAACAGCGTGGCGGTGGATTGGCCGCGCTCCCAAACCCTGGCTACGCAATGGTGCGCTGGCCTAACGAGTGCTTGGGTGGTCATCACCGGCTTCGTCGCCTCCACCGCCGATGGCATTCCCGCGACCTTGAAGCGAAACGGGAGCGACTTCTCCGCCTCGATTTTCGGCAAGCTGCTCGACGCGCGCGCGATTGTGATTTGGACCGACGTGGACGGCGTGCTGAGCGCCGATCCGCGGCTCGTCCCGGAAGCGGTCGTGCTCGAAGATGTGTCCTACGCGGAAGCGACGGAGCTGGCTTACTTCGGCGCGAAGGTGGTGCATCCGAGCACAATGGCGCCGGCCATCGAGAGCAGGATTCCCATTTGGATTCGCAACACCTTTAATCCGGCGCAGCCGGGGACGAAAATTCATGAGCGCTCCGCGTCCCGCGATGCCATCAAAGGGTTCGCGATGGTAGATGGAATGGCGCTGGTCAACGTGGAAGGCACCGGGATGATCGGGGTGCCGGGCGTGGCCAATCGACTCTTCGGCGCGTTGCGCGAAGTGAGTGTTTCCGTGGTCATGATTTCGCAGGCCAGCTCGGAGCATTCCATTTGTTTTGCAATTCCGGAGGCGCAAACGGAGCTGGCGCGGACCACGTTGGAGCGGGCGTTTTTTGCCGAACTGCATCACAGCCAGATTCAGAGAATCGAGGTGACGCCGAATTGCAGCATCCTCGCTGCGGTGGGCGATAACATGGTGGATCACCCCGGCGTGGCCGGGAAATTTTTCACCGCGCTCGGGAAAGCCCGGATCAATATTCGCGCCATCGCGCAGGGATCCTCGGAGCGGAACATCTCCGCCGTGATAGATCGCGTCGATTCGCAGCGAGCGCTGCGCGCGGTGCATGCGGCTTTTTATCTTTCGCGGCAGACGATCTCGATCGGCGTGATCGGACCGGGTTTGATCGGAGGCACATTTCTCGATCAGCTCGCGACGCAGATCGGAAAATTGAAGGATGAGTTCAAGATCGATCTGAGAGTGCGCGGCATCTTGAACTCGAAGAGCATGTGGTTGAGCGAAGGGCGTTCGTTGGAGGGCTGGCGTGCGTGGTTGACAGAAGACAGCGTGCCGCGCGATCTCGAGTCGTTTGCCGATCACGTGCAGGCCGATCATCTGCCCCACGCCGTTCTGATTGATTGCACTTCGAGTGCGGAATTGACGAACGAATATCCGCGGTGGCTGGAGCGCGGCCTTCACCTCATCACCCCGAACAAAAAAGCGAACAGCGGTTCGATGAAATTTTACCGGAAGCTGCAGGCCACGGCGCGCGCGCAGAACCGACATTATCTTTACGAGACAACGGTCGGCGCCGGGCTGCCGATTTTGAATACGCTGCGCGATCTCGTGCAAACCGGCGACGCCGTGCGCAAGATCGAAGGCGTCCTTTCGGGAACGCTCTCGTATTTGTTCAACACCTACGATGGGAGTGTTCCCTTCTCCGATCTCGTGCGGGATGCGCGCGAAAAAGGCTACACTGAACCCGATCCGCGCGATGACCTTTCCGGGACTGACGTGGGGCGCAAACTCGTCATTCTCGCGCGCGCGATTGGCCTCGTGGTCGAGCTCGACGCGGTGCAGATCGAGAGTCTCGTGCCCGAATCGCTGCGCGCCGGATCAGTAGAGGATTTCCTTGCACGGCTTTCGGAGCATGACGAAGTGATCGCCCGGCTTTTCGAGGAAGCGCAGCAGCGGGGAGAGGTCTTGCGCTACGTCGGCGTGATCGATCCAGCGGGGGATTGCGCCGTCGGTTTGCAGAGCTACCCGCGCACGCATGCTTTCGCAGGGACCACTGGGAGCGACAACATCGTCGCGTTCACGACGGCGCGTTACCACACCCAAGCGCTCATCGTGCAAGGCCCGGGTGCGGGACCGGATGTCACCGCCGCGGGTGTTTTCGCCGATCTGCTGCGGCTCACGTCCTATCTCGGCGGCACGGTCTAGCGGAGCCGGCGCGGCTTGCGTTTACTTCCTGGCACAGTGGGTTTCGTAACGACGACCAGGGAAGATTTGAGAAGGTCCGCCGCACTCGGAGCAAGCATGAAAATCGCCATGGTTCTTGTGCATGACACTTCGGCCCGGGGGCGGGCCGGCTCCAACGAGGCGGCGCTGGAGCCGGCGCGCCCTCGCGCCGAAGGTTGAAATGGACCTCGCGCGCAGACAGCCTGTTGAAGCTGCACAAGCTACAATCCGACCGCCGTCCGCACGCGATCCATCACTTGATCGGCGATCTCATTCGCGCGTTTGGCACCCTGTCGCAAAACGTCATCGATGTAGTTGGCATCTGCCAGAATCTCCTCCCGGCGCTTCCGCATGGGTTCGAAGTAATCCCAAAGCCTGTTCGCGAGTTGCTTCTTAAACTCGCCGTATCCGGTGCCTCCGTTGCGGAAGGCATCTTTCATCTCATTCGCTTCCTCGGCGCTGGCGAAGAGCGAATAAAGCTGCACGATCGTTGAGTTTTCCGGATTTTTCGGCGCTTCCACCGGCGTAGAATCGGTCACGATGCTCATGATGCGCTTCCGCGTTTCCTTTTCCTCCCCAAAAATGTCGATCGTGTTCCCGTAGCTCTTGCTCATCTTTTGGCCATCGAGGCCGGGCAAGGTTTCGGTCGAGGTTTGGATACGGGGTTCGGGGAGCTTGAAAATCTGCCCGTCCGGCTCGGACCCGTAGATTTCATTGATTTTAACCGCGACATCGCGCGTCACTTCCACGTGCTGTTTCTGGTCCTTGCCGACCGGCACCACATCGCTGTCGTAGATCAAGATGTCCGCGGCCATCAAGACAGGGTAGGTAAAAAGTCCCGCGGAAGCCTGGATGCCGCGCGCCGTCTTATCCTTGTAGGAATGGCAACGCTCCAGCAGCCCCATCGGCGTCACCGTCGAGAGAATCCACGACAGCTCCGTCACCTGCGGCACGTCGGATTGCAGGAAGAGCGCGCTGCGTTCGGGATCGAGGCCGCAAGCCAGGAAATCAAGCGCCACGCGTCGGCTATTTTCGCGCAACGCCTTCGGATCCTGGACCGTGGTCAGAGCATGGTAATTTGCGATGAAATAAAAGGCCTCGCCCTCCGCCTGGAGCGCGATCGCCGGCTTCATCATGCCGAAGTAGTTCCCGATATGGAGAACGCCGCTGGGTTGGATGCCGGAGAGAATGCGCATGGGTGAAGAGGCGACCATCCGTCGTCCATCGTCCGTCGTCCAACGCAGAACGGCGACGGCAGCGACGGCAGGCTATGTGCCAAACTTTTGAGCATATGCATCAGAGTTTGGCACATGCCTCCCGTGTTTAGGGGGCGAAGGCGCGCAGTTCCTTCCGGGCCTTGCCCAGCGCGAGGGATCGCTTGTGCCAGGCTTCCTGGCCCAAGTAAGTCGAAGGCAGGAGCGGCTGCGGGAGGAGCGGGTCCGCATGCATCGCCGCCGCCCAAGCCTTCCTTTCCGCCGCCGCCCAGCGTCGAATGGCCGTGGCCTTCGCATGGTTATCAATTCGTCCACTCGGCTTTTGCGCGAGTATTGCCATATGCTCCCTGTAGCGACGATTGATCCGCGGGAAATTCCATGCTCCCGCGACGATTTCGTCGTCGGATTCTCCTGCGCAGGGCGAGGCTTCCATCAGAATCAGCGCCTCCACATCAATTTGCCCAGCGCGGATGACTTCCACCTCGGGCTCCATCGGGTCGGGGGAAATCCAAACACTGTTCTGGAGATACCCGAAGCCCCGGCGTCGCAGATAGAGTCGCAGCCGGTTGCGCTGCCCATTTCGCGTCGTGGGGAGGTCGTATAGGACGAGTCGCCATCGTCCGTCCCAAGGCCGGGACCAGCGCGTTTCAGGGTCCCGATGGCCCAAAGCGTGCAAGCGCCCAAGGTCAGTCAGGCGATAGACGCGGTCGTCGGGTTCCGCCGACTTGCGTTCTATGAGCCCCTGTTTCTCGAGCCGGCTGACCTGGCGTCGCAATCCATGGCGATAGGCCCAACTCTCGAAAGAATCATTCAGATTTTGAAAACTTGGCCGGCTCAATCCCTCGGCCGACCAGAGGAGGAAGTATAGGAGCTCTTCCGTTTTCGGTTTCATACGGCGACGAAAACGAGACGGTAACGAAAAAGTTGCGCGGATCGCAATGCCAAACTTGAATGCATATGCATTCAAGTTTGGCAGGCCGGGGCGTTTTATGAGCGTGTGTGGTCATGTCTCGAAAGAGGCGGCGCGACGACCCCGTGAGGTTCTGTTTTTGGACCGCACGCGGGCTGATGCCTGACCGCGAAACTTCTCGCAAAACCGCATCGTCGCCGGTAGATAGGCGCCCACATGGCTGACGCTTCCAAACCCATCTCTGTCGTCACCGGTGGTGCCGGTTTTCTCGGTTCGCATCTGACTGATCGCCTTCTCGCGGAGGGGCATAAGGTGATCGCGATCGATAATCTCGTGACCGGCAACCTGGCGAATATCGAGCATTTGGCGGGGAACGAGGATTACCGCTTCGTAAAGCATAACGTCTCGAATTTCATTTTCCTGCCGGAAGAAAAACTCGATTACGTCTTCCATTTCGCTTCCCCGGCGAGCCCGATCGATTATCTGGAATTGCCGATCCCGACGTTGAAAGTGGGCGCGCTCGGGACGCACAACGCGCTCGGCCTGGCGAAGGCGAAAGGCGCGGCATTCTTGCTCGCTTCCACTTCGGAATGCTATGGCGATCCGCTGGTGCATCCGCAGACGGAAGATTACTGGGGGAACGTGAACCCGATCGGCCCGCGCGGCGTTTATGATGAGGCGAAGCGTTTCGCGGAAGCGATCACGATGGCGTATCACCGCTTCCACAAGATGGACACGAAGATCGTGCGCATCTTTAACACCTACGGCCCGCGGATGCGTCTGCGCGATGGGCGCGTGGTGCCGGCCTTCATCGGCGAAGCGCTCGCGGGCGATCCGATCACGGTTTTCGGCGATGGCTCGCAGACGCGGTCGTTTTGTTACGTCTCGGATTTGATCGATGGAATTTTCAAGCTCTCGCAATCCGACTTCCACGAGCCGGTCAACATCGGGAACCCGCGCGAGATGACGATCAAGCAGTTTGCCGAAGAAATCCGGCGCATCATCGGCGCGGAATCGGAGATCGTTTACAAACCTTTGCCGGTGGACGACCCGAAGGTGCGGCAACCCGACATTACCCGTGCGAAGAAAGTGCTCGGCTGGGAGCCGAAGGTGCAATTCGACCAGGGCATCCGCGAAACGATCGAGTATTTCCGCGGCTGTGTAGAACGCGGGATGCTGGGCGAACGGACGGAGCCGACGGCCTAGCGAATTCGCGGCAGCGGCGAACGTCGGACCGTCAGCCAGGTCGGACCGTCTTCTTCGCGGCCGGCATCTGCTTTTCTTTCTTTTTTGGAGGCTCGGCCCACGCGGATTGCACCTCAGTTTGGGGATACTTCCGAAGGCCGGAAAAGGGCGAGGCAAAAAGAATTCTTAACCGCAGATTGCGCAGATGACACAGGTGGGAGGAGACCTCAAAAGGAATTTGACGGGCTTTTTCATTGCTGGGGCGGTTGTGGAGACGCTAGAACATTGCGCGTCCCGTTGCCCCATCTTCGTGAAATTCGCCGCCCTCTCCCTCACCATGCTGCTTCTGGGAACGATCCAGTCTCGCTCCGCGGAGTCACGTCCGCCGGTGGAGTTTCAGATTACCAAGATCACAAAGAATCTGATCACCGCCCCGCTGCTCAACCACGAGGGCGCGCAACAATATGAGGCGGATCGACGCGCGCTCTGGCTGGAGGTGGAGATCGAATTTGCCGCAGCGCCGGCCTGGACGGACGAGTTGACGGCGAAATATTTCATCCTCTTGAATGGAAAACTGCTGACCGGAGAAGTGACGCACGTGAATGTTCCCGCGGGGCGGGAGCTGCGCTCGGTCATGTATGTCCCACCGCGAACTTTGGCGCATTTTAACGGCGACCGCCCTCTGGCGGCGAACTCCATCCGCAATATCGCGGTGCAACTGGTGCAAGGCGGCGCGGTGAAAAGCGAGGCCAGCCTGGAGCGCGCCGCGCCGGGATGGTTCGCGGCCGTGCCGGCGGTAACGGGCTTCCTTCTGAATAAGAACGAAACGCCCTTCGCCCCGCTGTATTGGGATCGATACGAGCAGATCAAGTCTCGTTAGGCGAAATTTCATGGCCGCTCCGCAACGCATCTTCAGCCTCAACCTTGGTTCCCAAACCGTGGGCCTGGCGGAGTTCCGCACTCAGGCGCAGGGCGGGCTGGTGCTGGTCGGTTATGCGCTGCGTGAAATCCTGGCCGAGGCCGGGAACGAGACCGCGCGCAATCTGCAAATCGCCGCCGCGTTGCGCGAGATGATGGCGGAATTGCAGGTGAAATCCGGGACAGTTAATTATTGCGTGGCGGCGCAATCGGTCTTTGCGCGCTTCGTGAAACTGCCCTCGGTGGAAGAGGAGAAAATCGAGCGCATCATCGCGTTCGAGGCGCAGCAGAACGTGCCGTTCCCGATCGAGGAAGTGGTCTGGGATTATCAACTCGTCGGCAGCAGTTCCGATGCGGAACTGCAGGTCGTGCTGGTCGCGATCAAGAGCGATTTGCTCGAAGGAATCAACGGCGCGGTCGAGGAAACCGGCTTGCGCACCACGGTGGTGGATGTGGCCACGATGGCGCTCTACAACGCTTTTCGCTACAACTACAGCGACCTGACAGACTGTTCGCTCCTGGTCGATCTCGGCGCGCGCACGACCAATTTGCTCTTCATCGAACCGGGGAAAGTTTTCTCGCGCAGCGTCCCGATTGGGGGCGGCTCGATCTCGGCCGCCCTGGCGAAAGAATTCAACGAACCCAGCGCGGTCGCGGAGTTTCGAAAACGTCGGGATGGATTCGTTAGTCTGGGCGGCGCCTACGCGGAGCCGTCCGATCCGGAAGTGGCGCGGGTGTCGAAAATCGTCCGCAGCACGATGACGCGACTACACGCGGAATTGATGCGCTCGATCAGTCACTACCGATCGCAGCAGCAGGGGAATGCGCCCCTGCGCGTGTTCCTTTGTGGCGGCGGCGCCAGCATGCCATACATGCGCGAGTTCTTTCACGAGAAACTGCAGTTGCCGGTCGAGTTCTTCCATCCGCTGCGCAACGTCACGGTAGCCGACGCGGCCCGCGCGGCGGAGGTGGCGCAGGCGTCGCACTTGTTAGGCGAATTGGTGGGGCTGGCGCTGCGCACGGTCACGACCTGTCCGATGGAGCTGAACCTGCGCACCGCGAGCGTGGTCCGGGCGCAGGATCTGACGCGGCGGCGGCCGTTCTTCATCCTGGCGGCGGCCTGCTTCATTCTGGGACTGCTCGGCTGGGGGATGTACTATGTGCGCGCGGCCAGCGTGACGCGACGGGCTACGGCGAACCTGACCCAGAAGGTGGATGGAATGCGTCGCCTAACGACGCAAATGGATGCGGTGCGGAAGGAGACGGGAGCGTTGGATGAGGACGCAACGCCGCTGACTGCGGCAGTGAACGATCGCAGTTTTTGGGTGGAGGTTGTCGAAGATCTGAATCAACGCCTGCCGAAGGAAAACATCTGGATCACGGAATTGGTGGCGACTTCGGAAGGGAAGCCGGTGGGCGATGTCCTGCGTGTGAGTCAGCCAGGAGCGGTGCCCGTTCCAACGCCAGTCGTGCGGCCGACTCCGGCGCTGGCGGGTGCGCGAGGCAAACCGGCGAAGCCGACCGACCCGATGATCGACGGCATTTTTATTCGCGGCCTTTATCTTTTCAATCCGAAGCAGCAGGAAATCGTGGTCGATTATTTCCGCGAGCTGGTGAAGTCGCCCTATTTCGTGATTGATCCGAACAACCAGGCGAAAGTGATCCGGCCGACGACGCCGAACAACACGGAGTGGGCTTTCCCGTACGAGCTCCGGTTGGATTTGAAGAAACCGAGGCCGTTGCCATGAAGTGGTTCGAAGAAAATCGCTTTCTCGGAACGTTCCTCACCGTCCTCGGCGTGGCGACGGTGGCGAGTTTGATCTTTATCTGGTTTGCCAAGAGCGGCTTTGGCGAGGCCAAGGGGCAATTCGAGCAGAAGGCGAATGAGATGGCTGCGCTCCAACGCCACAATCCGTTCCCGACCGAGGCAAACCTGGGCAAAGTGAAAACGCAGGCGGCGGACTACGCGAAGGAGCTCGCGGCGTTAAAAGAAGATCTCAAAACGCACGTGCTAGCGGAGCCGGCGGAAATGAAGCCGAACGAATTCCAGGCGCGTCTGCGGGAGGCGATGACGAGCGTGACGGACAAGGCGCGCGCGAACAAAGTGCAGTTGCCCGAAGTCTTCTTCCTCGGGTTCGAAGAATTTGGCGCCGCGCTGCCGGATACAGAGGCCGCGCCGAAGCTGGGGCAGGAACTCGCGCAGGTGGAGTTGCTCGTGAATATGCTGATCGATGCGCGCGTGCAGGCGATCACATCGTTGAAACGTGTGAAGCCGGTCGCGACGCCCACGCCGACGCTGAAAGCTGGGGGACGCGCTGCCACTCCTGCCGCAGCGGCTAAGCAGAAGTTGCTGGAGAAACCGGCGATCGAGTTGGCGTTCACGGGCACGCCCGGCGCGACCCGGCGAGCCTTGAATCAAATCGCGACCGCGAACGACCAGCTCTACGTGATTCGGACGCTGCACATCTTAAACGAAAAAGACACCGGCCCGCCCCGCGTGGGCGCAGGCGCCGCTCCCGCTGCGCCGGCGGCCAGCCCGCCGCCGAATACCGCGCTCAATTTTATTGTCGGCACCGAACTGGTCCAAACCGCGGCGCGGATCGAAATGGTGAGGTTCACGTTTTGAAGACGATGTCCGCTGTCGTTCCGTTGTGGGGCAAGTTTCCAACTTGCCGCTTCGGATCTCGCAAATTGGAAATTCGCGCCACATGAACTGGCTCCGTACGAATTACGACCGCGTGGCCGTCCTGGCAGGTGCGCTTTTCCTTTTGCTCTGCGCGTTTTTCATTTGGCAGAGCGCGGGTGGCTTCCAGGAAAGCTTCGCGCCGATGCCGCCATCCGGTCCGCCGAAGCCGGCCACGCCCACGGAAAACGCGCTTGAGGTGCAAACCGCCGCCGCAAATTTGCAGAAGCCGCCGCAATGGACTTTCGGCGGGCGTTCGGGCCTTTTCGTGCCGGAGAAGCATTTCATCGGTCCCGACGGTTTGCCGGCCACGCTGCAGAATACCGAGGTCCATCCACCCGTGCCTAACGAATGGCTGGAGGAGTTCGGTCTTCCGATCGCGGACGCCGACGTTCTGACGCAGGACCCGGACACCGACGGCTTCACCAATCTGGAAGAATGGCAGGGGAAGACGAACCCGACCGCGAAGGATTCGCATCCCGCTTTCATCGCCAAGCTGAAGTTGAAATCCTTCAACCGCGAGCCGTTCCGCCTCGTCTTTGCCTCGCGCACAGACGACACCTTCCTCGTCAACACGAGCGACCTGAAAGAGCCCACGCAGTTTTTGAAAATTGGCGACCAGATTCGCGGGACGAAGTTCAAACTGGTCAAGTTCACGCCCAAGACGGAGGTCAACCAGAAGAGCGGCGGCGAAATGGACGTCTCGGAATTGACAATCGAGAACGTCGAGACGCAGGAACAACTCGCGCTGGTGAAGGAAAAAATCATGATCTCACCGGAGTCGGTCGGCAACTTTGTCTATCTCTGGGGCACGCCGCGGGAGTTGGTGATTAAAAAAGACCAGGAATTCTCATTGCCGCCCGAGTCCGAAATCAGATACAAACTGATCGACGTGCAGCCGGACAAAGCGGTCATCGTCAACACGCAAAAACCAGAGGAGCGAATCGAAATCGCCCCGCTTGACCCTACTCCATGACGCCACGATCACGTTTCCTTCTTTTGCTTCTGCCCGCAGCGGTGGCGGCGTTGCAAATCCTGGCCTCGCCCGGCTCGCAAGCGCAGAGCGCGGCGGAACGCGCGGCCGAGCGCGAGATTGCACGCCGGGAAGCCGCCTTGCCGCGTGGCAATGAAGCGCTCGCCCGGGGGAAAATCTCCATGACCGCGCGGAATTATGCCCAGGCGCATGAAGATTTCCGCGTGGCCGTGACGTATCTGCCGGACGCGGTGGTGAGCGGCAAAGAACACGAGGAGGCGGTCGCGGGTTTTTGCGAGAGCGGAATCAAGCTCGCCGAGATTCTGGTGCAGGAAGGGAAATACGCCGAGGCCGAAGGAATGTGCCGCGAGCTTCTGAGCGATCGCTATGATCCGAACTGCGGCGAGGCGATGCAGTTGCTCGCGAAGCTGCAGCAGCCGGGCCAGATCAACCGGACGATGGGCCCGAAGTTCATCAACAAGGTGGAGGAAGTGCGGCGCCTCCTAACCGATGCCGATGGCTATTACAACAGCGGCCGCTACGATCTCGCTTTCAAGAAATACGAGCAGATTCTCGCGCTCGATCCCTACAACACCGCCGCTCGTCGGGGCCAGGAGAAGATCAACAACCAGAAGAATCGCTACGGCGAGGAAGCGTATAACGAAACGCGCTCGCGCGCCGTCTGGCAGGTGCAGCAGGGCTGGGAGAATCCCGTGCGCAAATACGGTGAAACCACCGCTCCTGGGGTGGAAGCTTTCGCTCGTGATGCCACCGGGACGGCTCGGATTTCGAATAAGCTGGCCACTATCATCATCCCGAAGATCGAGTTTCGCGACGCGAGTATTCGCGAAGCGTTGGATTTCCTGCGTCAGCAAGCCGCCGCCAACGATCCCGCGCTCGATGGCCGCAAAGGGGTCGATATCGTCTTGAGAATAAATTCGCTGCCGAGCCGCGCTCCCGAGCCGGTGCCGGCCGCACTCGCACCACTGCCGGGTGCGGAGACGGCGGATGAGAACGGAACGCCAGTCGCGGCGGTCTCGGCACCGATCGCCGAAGTGGCGCCGTCCGTTCCTGCGGTTTCCCCCGGAGATGCGCGTATCACGATCACCCTCAATGATATCCCGCTGGGGGAAGCGCTTCGTTACGTGACCAGCCAGGCGGGCCTAAAGGTGAAGGTCGAGCCTTATGCGGTTTCGGTTATCCCGGTCAATGAGCAGAGCAATGACATGTTCACGAAGGAATATCGGGTCCCGCCAGGGTTCATTACCACTTCCGTCAATCTCGGAGCGTCTTCTTCTGCGCTGAATACGGCGCCCGCCCCGGGGTTGGGCGCGGCTCCGGCCGGAACCGGACGGGATACGCAGGAATCGACGGGCGGCCGGCAATTGGTGGGGCGCGAGACGGCGAAAGACTATCTTGCGGCGCAAGGCGTCGCCTTTCCGCCGGGCGCGAGTGCCAATTTCCTTCCGCAAAGCAGTCGTTTGATCGTCAGGAACACCCAAGACAATCTGGATTTGATTGATGCCCTCGTCGAACAGGCGAGCGAATCCATCCCGAAACAGGTCGAGATTGAGGCGAAGTTTGTCGAGATTACGCAGAGCAATCTGAAAGAACTCGGATTTGATTGGTTGCTCGGTCAATTCAATATCGGGAACGAGCGACTCTTTGGTGGCGGCGGCACCTCGGGCACTGGCCCAGCGGTGACCAACGCCAATTTTCCGTTTGCGCCTCCTGGCGGTGACCCAGTGGGGCAATTTCCTGTGACCTCCGGCAATCGCAGCGGGCGGAACGCGATCAGCGCCAGCGCGATCGACGCCTTGCTGGCGGGTGTCACTGGCGGGACTTCCCTTGCGCCGGGCATTTTCGGATTGAGCGGAGTCTTTACCGACCCGCAATTTCAGGTGGTGGTGCGCGCCCTGAACCAGAAAAAAGGGGTCGACCTGCTTTCCGCGCCACGCGTGACGACGAAGAGCGGGCAGCGCGCGCTGATCGAGATCGTGCGCGAGTTTCGTTATCCGACACAATTCTCCGAACCGAAGATTCCCGATATTCGGAGCGGATCGGCCGGTTCTGGAATCTCGGTCTCCCTTCCGATCGTCGGCCCCTCCACGCCCTCCGCGTTTGAGACCCGGAATACAGGAGTCACGCTGGAGGTGGAGCCGGTGGTGGGACCGGATGGCGTCTCGATCGATTTGAACCTAGTGCCGCAAGTGGTCGAGTTTGAGGGCTTCATCAACTACGGCAGCCCGATCCGGACGATCAATCCTTCACTCCTCGGCGGCCTTCTCGGGCTCCCTTCTTCTCTCGTTGGCAATCAAAGCATCACCTTGACCGAAAACGTGATTAACCAGCCAATCTTCAGTTCCCGCAAAGTCACGACGAGCGTCAGTGTCTGGGACGGCCAGACGGTCGTTTTGGGCGGGCTAATGCGCGAAGATGTGCAGAAGACCGAGGATCGCACTCCGATCATCGGCGACATCCCGGTGGTGGGGCGTCTTTTCCGGACCAACACGGAGCAACGCTTGAAGCGAAATTTGATCATCTTCGTCACCGCGCGTCTCGTAAACCCAGGCGGCCAACTCGTGAATCAAACTGACGAACAGGAAGAATCCGAAGATGTAATTGTGCCGCCGGAGTTGCCGCCAGTGCCGATGTATAAGAAGTAGTGCAGTCGCCCACTCGATTTCAAAAACCTACCGGACCGAAGTTAAAATCATGAATAATCTCCCGCGCCTCTTCCTCGTCGCCTTGGCCCTTTTCGCTTTTGTTTCCGTCGCAGACGCAAAAAGCAAAAAGAAGAAAGAGCCGCCTAAACCATTAGGCACGGTCATTACGAGCGTGAGTCCCGACTCGATCACAATCACCGATAACGGTGTGAGCAAAACTTACTCCGTCACCCAGTTCACGGAAATCCTGTTCAAAGGGCAGCGCACGACGCTGGCGGCCTTGCAACCCGGCATGGGTGTCAGCATCACGCTAGGCAGCGACGCCACGAAGGCTGCGCGGATCAATGCCAGCGACTCGCCTGCACCGCCGACGAAATAGCTGCGGTCGGGTTTTTTCCCAAGGCCGCGTCGCGACGTAAAAGCACAGGAGCTCGGCCTCGATCCGTCCTTCATGGCGCCGCGCGCGACGGTGGATTCCATCGCCGCAGATCAGGAACGCAGCGCCGTTCTGCTGGTTCCTTGGCAGCGGGAGTTGCTCGAAGTTTAGCGTTTGCCCTGCGCCTTCGTTTTTGGGCTAGCCAGTGCAGGATTATCCAAGGGCGTCTGGCGATTTGGATCCCACATCCAATGCGTCCGCTTCGGTGGAGGGGACGGTCGCTGAGGTTGTTGGAGGTATACGACTCTCGGTTTGGGCGGCTTCGCGCCGAACCACTCTCGGTATGGCTTCTGCCACGCCACAGTGACCAAGAGAATCGCCAGAAACAGTTCAAATAGGAGTCGCATCGTTGATGGTCTTACGTCCGGACACCCCGGGCGGGTTTGAGCACTAAGCTGCGCATTTTTCGTGACTGCACGACGTTGCCGACAACGAGCCCGATAATCAACGCAGGGAAAATGACAAAGATAAGCCACGTGGTCATGACATGTGTCTCCAGACCTATTCTTTCCGCGAAAATTTCCAATAATCGCATGCCTTTCTTTCGAAGCTTTGTCGTCAGAGTACTTCCGGCGCGAGCGACTGCTCTTGCTTCATCCGCGGCAGCGGTGCCGATCTGTCTCGAGTCCGATGTTTGGTTCAGCCTGATTATTTGCGGCGTCGTGAGATCAGCGATGCGGAGCCGGGTCACGCCGGTGCTGTGCGTGATCGTGGCTGTTTCATAATTTGCGCTAGTCATCCGCACGTTGGAATAGCGAGCCTTATTGACCTCGAAAATCGGAAGACTTTCCGTGGAAACATCGGGTTTCTTGTTCGTCTGTTGGTAGGAACTCAGTGCGCGCTCCCATTTTCCACGGGCCTTGGCCAGCGGCAAAGAAAGCCGCGGCCACTCGCCTTCGAGCGCTCGAATTTTATCGAGGGCGGAAGCGGCCAGGCTAGGAAGGCCTTGATCGAAATCATTCGGGGGATAGTCAATATTCGCTCTCACGGAATCGGCCTTGATTCGCTTCTGATTTCCGTCCGCGCCTGTGACCACCCATAAATTCGCGCTCCCTTTTAGAATTGATCGATATTCGAGCGCTTCCGCCGCGGAAGTTTTTCCCTCGCCGACGACGAGAAGCCCCGTTGCCTCATGTTGCCCGGCTGCCGACGATATACCGTGGCAAATAACGGCGGCGAAGATGGCGAGGCGTTTCATGCTAGACCGAGAAGATGTCGAAACCCCATTCAACCATGCAAGCCCAAACCGCCCTCGATCTGCTCTGATTCACTGCCGACCGACTGCCGTCTTGAGATCACCAACGCTGCCGGCTGCGGGGTTTCATCAATGCCGCGGAGGAGGCAATGCAAATTCCTGACGAAGAATTGCCACGCCGCGTCCGCCGCAAAGGCACGCGTCCGACACAGGAGATGGAACGCCTGTCAGAAGATCTAAGAAAACGCCGCGACGCCAAAGCGCAGGAACTCGGACTCGATCCGTCCTTCATCGCACCGCGCGCGACCGTTGATTCCATCGCGGCAGATCAAGAGCGCAGCCGCCTTGCTGGTGCCGTGTCAGCGGCAGTTGCTTGAAGTCCAGGAACGAAGCAGCGATCCGGCTGAGAACGGGCGTCAGTTTCCCGCTCTTCCAGCGCCAGCCAACACTGTTTTGAGATCTCCGATGCTGCCGTCGGTGAAGATAATCAAATTTCCATTGCCGTGGACGTCGCCCGTTTCAACGAACCAAGGTTGGCGCGGCCAGCGATGAGGCGTCCCCGGCTTGTCGTCGAAAGGCATCGCGACATAATCGGTGCGAGCATTCTCGGCCTTGCTGTAGTCGGGATTATGGAGAAGTCCCTGTATTGTCGGGCAAATCCACGTTTTAGCCGTTGGCCCATACGGCTGAAGTGCCTCCTGCCAGGCGCGAGCACATTCTTCAGATCCACCATCGGCTGGCGCGCGTGCAATCTGGGGCCAGCTCCCGTTTTGTTGTAAGTAGAGCTCGGCCGCCACGTAGAGGTTACGCAAATTCGTGCTGCACTGCGCGCGCTGGGCGCGTGCGCGCACTTTCGAGATTACTGGCAGCGAAATCGCTACAGTGATCGCAATCACGACAACCACGACGACGAGCTCAAGCAAGGTAAGCCCGCGAGGCAGGTTTGGCCTGCAATCGTTCGCCACAGGAATCGGGCCGCCTCGCCTAGCCCTGCTTGAAACCGATGACAGAATATGTCACCTCAACCGGCGCCCCCCCGGACAGATTCGGTGTATATGTCAGTCGAGCTTCACCCTTCAAGCGTGCGCTCGCGCTGCTGAAGATGTTAGAATTTGGACGGATAACGATTCCTCTCAGCTCTGGGATTTTCCCGTTGGCCGAGAAGATTATCCTTGAAACAACGTCAATGAACGACGTCTCAATAACTGCGAAAAGCTTCGCAGAGTCCGGATCGGCCGTGGCATCCATTGTTCCCCGATAAACCCTTCCCTCGCGGAAAACCACGACTCTGCCGGTTCCTAGACCGGTGGCAGGAATCATGACGGAGAAGAGTGCTAGCGAGTTGTCGGCCTCCTGATCTTGTGTGGGAGGCGTCGCGTCTGGATCGCCGGGAATGATCGTAGGCGCGAACACGCCAGCATAGTTTCCGGTAGTAGATACTCGGGTTTTTGTGTAATCGGGGCCTCCTTTCACCGCGAAACATTCTGCAACACTGAGAACCAGACACATCAGGCAGGCGAGGAGGATTTTCATTCCGTCGGTCAGTTAATTCCTCTGGCCACACGAGGTCAATGCAAATTGCAACCGGTGTGGTGAGAACCGGAACCGGAACCGGAACCGGGAGGAAGCGGGGTCAGTCCTCAGGATTGAAACATTTTTAAATATTCTCAGCATCGAAACACGATGCGGCACTCTGCCTGTCGCACGCAAGAAATGAGCAGTTCCTTAGGACTGACCTCGGACTCCCTTATAGGACTGACCTCGGACTCCCTTAGGACTGACCTCGGACTCCCGACGGCGGCATTGGGGTCGAATGGGGGGGGTCGAATGGGGGGTCGCGTCTCAAAGACGCGACCTTGTTCCGACCCCGCGCGACCCCGTTCTCCCGTTCTCCCGTTCCTCTTGGCGTCTTGGCGTGAAAAAATGGTTAATCCCAGTGGTGTCACGCAAAGGCGCGAAGGCGCAAAGATTTGAGGCGGGCAGGGCACCCCAAAGTTTTGCGCGCGGCGCGCGCAGTAGCGGCGTTGGAGGGATGATTAATCTGCTACAGATGCCGGCGTTAAATCATCAGGGCGAGATCAGGACGGGCGTGATGGCGGATGAATTGGCGGCATTGTTGCAGGCGTTCTTTCGCGAACGCAGCAAAGCCAGCGAAGTGTAGCCACGTCCCTGCGGGACGTGTGGAGCGACGGTGATCTCTCGGAACGCTGAACGGCTAACAGCGCCGATCTCGCACGTCCCACAGGGACGTGGCTACACTCGTTTGAAGATGCCGGGCAGCGAGAGCAACGCCCAAGCACCTTCGAGAAAGATGAAGCCGATGCGCCAATCGAGCACGGCCACCCACGTCAAAAGCACGGACCCGACGAAATTCAGCACGCTGAACCAGCGATCGTGCCGATCCATCCGGCCGGTTTGGAGCGCGATGTAAGCGCTGAGGATGAGGACGGCACCGAGGAGAGATACAGCCTGATAAAACATGAGCATATCCATCGCTTACAGGGCGACCATGCGCCGCAGAAATCAGCCATCAAAAATCAGAGATGAGATGGTTGCCTCGCAAGGATTCGAACCTTGACAAAGAGATTCAGAATCTCTTGTGCTACCATTACACCACGAGGCAGGGGTGCGGAGGGGGAGACCTAAAGCCGGGTTGGCCCGTTTCGCAAGTCTAACGCCGAGGGCGTTTCGACGTTCGGGCCGGACGTTCGGCCGAGCCATGTGACGAGGGCTTCGGCGCCAGCCAGATTTCAGCGCCTTCGCGGCCGGCTTCCACTTCCATCGGTTGTCCGCTTTCGATCACGAGCAAGCGCGCCCCTTCCAGCATCTCGTCCAGCTTTTCGTCATCGTGCGACGGGTCGTGGTGGAAGAGAATGAGCTTTTTGGCCTTGGCTTGCAGCGCGAGCGAAACGACGCGGCTGAGCGAGCCGTGGCCCCAGCCGATGTGATCTTTGTATTCGTCGTCGGTGTATTGCGCATCGATGATGAGAACGTCCACCTCGCGCAAGAAGTCGGCCAGTTTGGCGCGTTCCGCTTTCGCGTAGGTCCGCGCTTCCTGCATGCTGGCTTCTTCACGATCGGCGAGGTGCATTTTCAGGAGTTCGTAGGGCTCGTTATCCGGGAAATACGCGATCGAGCCCGCACTGGTCGTTAGGCGATAGCCCGCGCAAATGCCGGGATGGTTGGCGAATTTTGCCCGCACCTGCACCTTGCCGACCGCGAACTCCATCGTCTTGAGTTCCTCGATCGAGATATGACTCGGGAGATCGCGCAGGTTGACCGGGAAAACCGGGGTCTCCATTTGGTTGGCCAGAATCGCGGCCAGGCCAGCGCGCGCGCCTTCGTAGCCGAGGACGCGAAGATCGTTCTTCTTGTTGTAGGCCGGGAGGAAAAAAGGAAGACCCTGGATGTGATCCCAATGGGTGTGGGTGAGAATGAGCGTGAGCCGGATGGGTTGATCGCCGAACTCCTTGTTCAGCTCCATCCCCAGAGTGCGGATGCCCGTCCCGGCATCGAGGATGATGAGTTCGCCGTCGGCGCGAATCTCCACGCAACTGGTGTTTCCGCCGTAGCGCACCGTGGCGGCTCCGGGAACGGGAATGGAACCGCGCACGCCCCACAGCTTGATCCGGGTGGCAGGCGAGAAAGGGACGTCGGTTCCGTCCGAAAACGCGGCAAGAGTTCGCTCGGGCAGGATGCGATCGATCGCGGCGGAGAGCGATTCCCACGTGACCGGTTTCACGAGGTATTCGTCGGCTCCGGCTTTGAGTGCGCTGTCGCGATCGACGCCGTAATCGCGCCCCGAGATGACGATGATCTTAGTGCGCTGGAGCTGTTGACGCAAAGCGCGACAGACCTGGAATCCGTTCGCCTTCGGCATGAGCAAATCGCACAGGACGACGTCCGGCCGATTCAGCATCGCCATCTCGATTCCCGCCTCGCCATCGCCGGCTTGCAGGACCGTCCAATTTTCGCGCGCGAAGAGTTCGCCCGTGGCCCGGCGGGCTTCGTCGTCGTCTTCGATTAATAGGACTGAGGGCATGAGGCGTAAGATTCTCGGTGAGAGGCTAGTGTAAAGACAATCGCGGGCCAAGGAACTTTCTCTGGCCTCGAAAGCCGCAAACGTGCTGGCTAGAAGTGGCTTTTTTTCTCGGCGCGCGTGAGCGGGCGATAATCGCTGCGCGGAAATCTAACGCCGCGTTTTACCGTAAGCGTGACTTTTCGCATGGCCGCAATGTCGGTCAGCGGATTCTCGGAAAGGAAAACCAGATTGGCCAGTTTGCCCGGCTCGATCGTTCCCATCTCGGCTTCCTGTCGGATCGTCATGGCGCCAATTCGAGTCGCGGAACTGATGGCTTCCAGCGGAGTCATGCCGACTTTGCGCACGAGGATTTCCATCTCGCTTTGCACGGCGGGATAGGAATCGGACATCTCGGCGAAGCTATCGCTTCCGGTGGAAATGAGCACGCCGCTGCGGTGCGCCTGCGCGCAGAGACGCTCGGCCAATTCGGACGAGCAATACGGAGGCGGCGGCGCGTCTTGTGGGTTTCGCTTCCGCATGCGTTCGATGGTGTGGAAGACAAAATTCGTGGCGTCGAGGATGACGCCATTTTCGCGCATGCTGGCAAAGAGGGAAGCGAGAGCTGGATTTTCGCCGTGTTCGAAAAGGTCTGGATCGAGCGGAAAATTGTCGCGTTCTTCATAGCTTGCCGGCCGCTTCGCCATCGCTTGGTAACCGAGATAACCGATGTGAGAAACGGTGTCCGGTCCGGCATCGACGACTTCCTGCGGGGTGGCCGGAAACACCGCTCCATGCGCCCACGCCGGCATGTTTTGGCGATGCGCTTCCGCCACAATTTTGCGCACGAGACTCGCGGAGAGGTCGGCGTAAATCTTGATCCCGGTGGCACCCGCGCCGCGCGCGAGCGTGACCGCGGTGGCGAGGTCTGTGGTGTCGTCGATCGCTCGCATCCACGGCGCCTCGCCCGGCGGGACGCCTTGCGAAGCGGCGAGCATGCGCGGATCGGAAAAGAAATCGCGCCCGGCGAAAAGCGCAGCGCCAAAAATATCGGGTCCGGGGATTTCTCCCATTCTTGCTTCGCGGGCCAGCTCATTCAACGCGCGCAGATCGTCGCCCATGGACCGGACCGCGGTCACGCCGCCGTAAAGATTTCGCCGCATCATCGCTTCCGCGAATTTTCGATCGGGCGCCAACGCGAGATGCAGGTGGGAGTTGATCAGGCCTGGGAGGACGAAAAGCCCGGCGACATTCACGATCTCCGCGCCTGCGGGCGCCTTTAACTCTGCGGCAGGGAGCACCGAGACAATCCGTTCGCCCTTGGTGATAATCGCTACGTCTGGTTGGAGTGCCGCGCCGGTGCCATCAATCAGCGCGGCTCCGGAATAGATGATGATCTTATCGTCTTTGCTCTCTGCACCAACGGTGGTGGCGAACGCGAGAATGGCGGCGCAGAGGACAATGGAGGGCAATGCTCTGTCGGCTCTGTCATTGCCTGGGCGCGACCGGCAACGACGGAGCCGACGGAGCGTTGCCCTCCAAGCGTGCCTCATGCCCGGACTACAACAAACTCGAACCGAAAGCGCCCGGCACGCCATGTTTCCAACGCAGCTCGGGATTCAGATTGATGTCCTCCGCCGGAACTTCGAAGCCGACTGCGCGGAGCAAATAGGCGACACCTTCGCGGCTCTCCATCGTTTCCTTCAGGCTGCGCGCGAAGAGCTCGATGTATTCCTTGTAAGACTCGAGCTCGAGCTTCCCCTCCGCGAAATGCTCGGCCAAAGCTTCATCGTGGTAATCGATCAGCTCGATCAGCGCGCGGCGGAGCTTGAGCCGCATCTCGGGATCGACCACCACCTTAAACGGCGTGGCACCCGCATCCGGTAGCGCCAGCTCCTTCTTCGTCGGTTCAGGCGTAGTCGTCGCGATGAGTTGGTAATCGCCTTTTTCGTCCATCGTGTGAAACGCGGTCGCTGAGACCGCTGCCGGGTTGCCGGCTAAAAGAACATCGGGATAATGAGAATGGCAACGATGTTGACCACCTTGATCATGGGATTGATCGCGGGGCCGGCGGTGTCCTTGTAAGGATCGCCCACAGTGTCGCCGGTGACGGAAGCCGCATGAGCGAACGAGCCTTTGCCGCCAAGGTTGCCTTCTTCGATATATTTCTTCGCGTTATCCCAGGCGCCGCCGCTCGAGGTCATGGCGATGGCCATGAACAAGCCGGTCACGATGGTGCCAACGAGCAAGCCACCCAGGACCACCGGACCGAGCGAAGGAATGGCCGCCACGGCGAGCACGAAGGCCACCGGCAGAAGCGCGGGAATGATCATCTCGCGGAGGGCCGCTTTCGTCACGATATCGACGCAGACACCGTAGTCCGGCTTGTCTTCGCCGCGCAAAATCCCTGGCTTGGCGGTCAACTGGCGACGCACTTCGCGGACGACGGCGCCGGCCGCTTTGCCCACAGCGTCCATGCTGAAAGCGGTGAAGATGTAGGGCAACAAACCGCCGATGAAGAGGCCGATGATGACCTTGGGATCGTTCAGCGAGAAATCGAAAGTATAAGCGCGGCCAGTAGCGGCGAAGTGCGCTCGCAATTCCTCCACATAGGAACCGAAAAGCACCAGCGCGGCCAGACCCGCGGAAGCAATCGCGTAACCCTTCGTGACCGCCTTCATGGTGTTGCCGACTTGATCCAACTCATCGGTGACCCCGCGCACTTCGGCGGGCAACTCGCTCATCACGGCAATACCGCCGGCGTTGTCCGTGATCGGGCCGAAGGCATCCAGCGAGATGATGATGCCAGCCATCGAGAGCATGCTCATGACGGCGATCGCGATGCCGTAGAGACCGGCGAAGTGATAGCTGGAAAGAATGGCGAGCCCGATAAACACAACGGGCAGCGCAGTCGCGTGCTGACCAATGGCGAGGCCGGCGATGATGTTGGTGGCGTGACCAGTCTCCGAGGCTTTCGCGATTTTCCGCACCGGGCGATACGCGGTCGAGGTGTAGTAGTTCGTGATCAAGACCACGATGAAGGTGAGCGCCAAACCGACGAGCGCGGAGAGGTAGAGGGCATTGGCCGTGCGCGCGACGCTGCCGACCACGACACCGTTCGGGAACATCAGGTGTGTCGCGGGATAGAACAGGATCGCGGAGACGAGCGCACTAGCTCCGACCGCGCCCATGAGAGCCGTGCCCGGTTTCATGTTGCTGATATTCACAAAGATGATTCCGAGGATCGCGCCCAAGACAGAGATGCCGCCGAGGATAAATGGATAGACAATCGCGGCGCGCGTGAGTTCGGCATTGCCCGTGCCGAGGGTCAGAACGCCCACTAGAATCGCGCCGATCAAACTGACCGCGTAAGTTTCAAACACGTCTGCCGCCATGCCGGCGCAATCGCCGACGTTGTCGCCGACGTTGTCAGCGATGGTGGCCGGATTACGGGGATCGTCTTCGTCGAGATTGCTCTCGATTTTGCCAACGAGATCCGCGCCCACATCGGCCGCTTTGGTGTAAATGCCGCCGCCCAACCGCGCGAACACACTGATCAAACTCGCGCCCAGAGCGAGGCCGATCAGACTGCGAACCGCGAGTGCAGGCCCGACCATCTTGACCGCCAGGGTGTAAAAGATAGCCACGGAAAGAAGTGCCAGGCCGACCACGAGCAGGCCAGTCACGGCGCCGCCGTTGAACGCCACCCGCATGGCGGCCGTGCGCGAGCTGCTCGCCGCCTGCGCGGTGCGCACATTGGCTAAAACCGCGATGCGCATGCCGATGTAGCCGGCAGCGAGAGAACAGGACGCGCCGATCAAAAAGCCGATGGCCGTCGCCAGCGCCGCTTCCTTCATAAAGAAGAGGAGAAGGATGAAAATAACGACCGCGATCGCGCTGATCGTCATGACCTGACGGCGCAGGTACGCCTTCGCGCCCTCTTCCACTGCGCCCGCGATTTCCTGCATCCGCTCATTGCCGGGTGAGCGGCTGGTGATGGCTTTGATGAGGAAATAGGCGAAGACAAGCCCGGCCGCGGCGCAAAGCATGGAAAGCGTGACGCCAAAATCCAGGATTGAGAGAGCAAAAAGAGTCATAAGATAGGGTCGGATTGGAAGTGGTGGACTTTAGGGAGTTTTCCCCGGCTGGCAATGGCTATCTCCCCCTCGCGCGAGGCACTCTTTCGTCCTCGTCGTCGTCCTCCTCCTCGTCCTCGAAATGGGGTGGAAACGAGGCCGAGGACGAGGAGGACGACGCGGAGGAAACGGCTAACTAAAGCTCAAAAAACGAGCGCAACCGAGTCACAAACGACGCCGTGTACTCGGCTTCCTTCTTCGCATGATGATTGGGAGCGCCCGCCTCCTTCAGCACGCCTTCTGTAGTCATCTTCCGTTGTGCGAGCAGGCTGCTGAGTTGATCGAGACATTCGGGCGACGAACGCAGCAACTCACCCATGATGGGTTTGCTGATTTCCATGACCTCGCAATCTCCCTCGGCGCGCACTGTGGCGGTGCGTTTCTCTCCAGTAAGGAGTGACATTTCGCCAAAGCAATCGCCGCGGCGCAAGACGCTCACCTGGATCTGTGATCCGTTTCTCGCCACGGAGACGTGGGCCGTGCCTTCCACCAGCAGGAACATCGAATCGCCGCTCGTGCCCTCTTCGATGACCACTTCGCCCCGGCCGAAATGGTTGGCGTCGCCATTGCTGACGAGGTCCTCGAGTTGCTGATTGTTGAGGCAGGAGAAAAGCGGCTGTTGGCGCAGCATTTCACGCGCTTTCTCCTGCAATCCCTGGGTGGGGGAAGCCGGCTTGCGCTGCACCTGCAGCGTCCGAATGGGGAAGGGAATATTGATTTTCTGGCGCCGGAATTCATACCAGATATTGGTCCGGATGGCGTCGCAGACATCGTTGTAATACGAGTGGCTCGTCATGTTGAACTTGATCTCGTAGAGGATCGACGAATCACCGAAGTCCCTCAGATAGACCTTCGGCGGCGGCTCCGGCAGGACGCGATTCGCCTGAGTGGTGGCACGGAGGAGCGCGTCCTTCACGCGATTCGGCGGAATGGTGTAGTCCACGCCCACTCGGATGCGCATGGCGTGGATCGCACTCGGGTAGCTCAGATTCGTGATCGTCTGCTTCACGATCTCGTTGTTCGGAATGTGGAGGTAGATCGCGTCGTTCGTGCGCAGGCGGGTCGCGCCCCAGCGGATTTCCACCACTTCGCCGTAGGTTTCTCCGACCTTCAACCAGTCGCCCACTTTGTAAGGTCGCTGGATTTGGAGCGACATCCCGGCGACCAGGCTGCTGATGAGATTCTGCGCCGCAAACCCGAGGATGATCGCGGCCACGCCCGAGCCCGCGAGCACGCCTTTGAGCTGCGTTTGCGCGTGATAGCCGATGCTCAGAACCAGAAGCAACGCGATCAGGAACAGCAGCATCGCCACGGTATCGCGGAGCAATTTCGGAATAACGACCTGCCGTCGGGTCCCGAAATGATATTCCCAAAGATAACGATCGATCAGCGCCACCAAGACGCCCGTGCTCAAGATCACCAGCACTGCGCCCACATGTCCGCGCCAGGTCGCCTCCAATCCCCAAACGCTGATCGCGACATAAAACGCGAGCGTGAGACAAAAGAGCTGGTAGAAAATCCCGAGACGCACGCGGGCGCGGCGTTTCAAGAAACGGCCGATGGCCAGAGCAAGCAGATACGTCACCACGAAAGCCAGCCCGGTCGCGATGGGCCTTTGCGTCTCGAGAAAAGTGTCGAACATGTTTACGGGGTGAAAGTATCAGCCCGTTATGGAGGCGGACAAGCTCTCTCCCACCTAAAGGCCGCGATTAACGAGGCGGCGCAAAGATCAGCCAGGCCCAACCGGCGAGAAAACAAATGCCGCCCAGCGGAGTGATTGCGCCCAGCCAGCGAATATTCGTTAGCGCGAGGAGATAGAGACTTCCGCTAAAAAGGAAGATGCCCGCGATCAAGAGATAGGACACGCCGCGATTCGCGGCACCGTGCAACGCCAAAGCCACCAATGCGATGCCGTGCGCCAGATGATAGAGCACCGCCGTCTTCCATGTTTCCAGCGTCCCATTTGCCTCCAGAATCCCTTTCAGACTGTGTGCACCGAAGGCGCCCAAAGCGACAGCTAGAAAACAAAGTGCCGCCGCGATGCGAAAAAGGGGGAGAGACATGCGGGGCTATTTTCCCGGCGGAAAGGAAGAGGCGCAAGCGCCGCGTCCGATTCGCTAAATTCGCAGGAGTGGCCCTGTAGCGGCGGTCTATGACCGCCGTGGCGTAGCCTGGAATCCACGTTTTCGGCGGTCACAGACCGCCGCTACAGGGCCTTCGTCACCACGCCTCGTTTCAACGCCGAAGCGAGAGCGGATCGTCGTTGCGTGGATTGAGGTCGGGACGGAGCGCATTTTGCAGGAAGAAGGCATCGACTCGATCCTCGCTCGCGCCCAGTGGGATCGGGCTGTATTTCGTCAGGTCGAGCAAACGTGTGACCGCATTGCGGTGGGCGATTTTCAACTCCTCGGCCCGCTCGGTCTCAAGGCGCAAACGCATGCGTTCAATCATGATTTGCACGCTCGATTCTTCCGGAAGCTGGAGCCGCACATCGAACGGCTCGTCCACGATGATTTCCTCCACGGTGGGTATGTCATCCTGAGCGAGAAGGGTTCGCGCACTTAGAAGCAAGAGTGCGGCGAGAGGAATAAAACGGCGGCGGGCCAATCCAGTCATGAAGATTGGGCGGCTATTTTCCGCTGTAAGTAGGACGAGAAATAGCCGCCGTAGCGAGCCTGTAAATCCGGCCGCTGCCAGTCCTTGCCCGTGATGGTGCCGCGGCAATTGTGCGCACCGCAATGGCACTCCGTCGTGCTCTCGTCATTGTCGGTCATGGCCCAATCGTGCGTGAGTTCTTCACCCGCTTGAATCGCTCGCATCGCCACGAAAGTGATTTGACCATTCACTCCCAGGTTTGGTTCACAGGAGTGATTGCTGAAGATCATCGAGCCTTCCCGGTCCTTCATCGTCACCGGACAAATGAAGAGATCGTCCGCGATCTGAATTTCCGCGGGGCCAAGCGTCGGCTGTAACTGACGCAACTGCTTCCGCGTGATGATGTGCCCACCTTTCACCGCCACGATCTCGTCTCGCTCGATCGCGACTTTCGCGAAAAGCCCGCGGCCGTGAATCGGGCTCTCCCGCACCACCGTCTTCGGGGATAAACAACTGAGCGCCGTCGGACTCCGAGGCAGCGGGATCGGTTGCAAATCCGGCTCGACGAAGGAAGCGCGCGCCGCGTCCGACCAGAGCAGATCCGGCGAGTAGTGCGTTCCCATGATCTCCTTATCCAGAAGCTGGCTCGCTATTTCCAGGAACTGCTCGAAATCCGCCGTTGGCCCCGCGCGATCGATGAAATGTTGCACCGCGCGCAGCCACGCCTCGGTCAACGTGTGATGATACTTCGAAGCCGGCGCACCCAGATGCGCGAGGAAATCGCGCAGCCCCGTCTCCATTTTCTCCAGCGCCGCCGCATACGGAAAGAGCGACAGATATATGTAAGCCAAGCGCAGATGCTCGCGGTGGTGGAATTCAGCGCCGCCAATTTCGCACGCCTCGAACGACGCGAGAAACTGACGATCGGCGGCGGTCAGTTCCTTCATCTTACCTCATCACACCGCGGCAATCGGGCGCGCCGCACGTGCAAGGCAGCCCGGGATGTTGCGAAGGCGTATAATCGAGCGTGAGTTCCTCGTCCGGCTGAATTTCGCGCAGCGCAAAAAAGAGCAGCCGGCCATGCGTGATCCGGCTGAAGCAATTCGGCGCGCAGGAGTGATTGATAAACGCGGTCGCATTGCCGTCGCGGCTGGCGTCGACGCTCCAGCCATCGCCCACTTCACAAATCATCACCTTGCCGCCGCGCGCCACCCGTCGCGCCGCTTCGCGGTTGGAAATTCGCTCGCCCGTAAATTCGCCCACCTTGCGGCGCGCACTCAGCTTCACCGCGGCGAAGCAACCTTGGCCGTTGATGCCGGAAGACTTCACCACCAGCTTGGCGAGCGAAGGTACGAGGGATTCTGTTTCGGGCGCCAATGGAATTGCCAGCAGATTAGTCCACGCCGGGTGATGCGACTTCGAACCCGAGCGCTTTTGCCGCAAGCGCCTGATTTGCATCGTGCGTCATCAAACGCGTCAGCCCCAGTTCCTCCATCGCCGCCAGATGAAGTCGGTCCAGCGTGCGGAGATGCAACTCTTTCGCCTCGGCGTTTTGACGGATGGCCGTGCGGAAGATGGTGCCGCCGAGCGTGACGGAGCGGAAGGGCTGCGCGGCTTCGAGTTCGTCCAGCTGTCGGACCAATGCCTGATAGCGAAGTTTACTGAAGTCACCTCCGAGCCAGGCGCTTTTTAACTGCACGCGGGCTTCCAGTCGGGCGATCGAGGAAAGGGACACCTCCGGTTCGCCCGCCACGGCCACCTCGACGGCTGGGCTCTCCGGCTCGTTGTAGAGCAGCTTCAGCAACGAACTGGTGTCCAAATAGATCACGGCATCGCACCCTCGGGTGGCCGCTCGGCGCGCTCGGTCATGAGGTATTTATCGACCAATCGGACCACCTTGCCCCCGCTCATTTTTAGCTGCCACTTGCGATGCGCCACGGGATCAAAACGCCGGCGCGGCTTCGCCGAGGAAACGATCCGGGAAAGCTTCGCCACCGGTTGTCCATCGCGAGTAATGAGGATCTCGTGCTCGAACTGCAGCGCCTTTTCGGTTTCCGGCCAGCGCTGGCGCAGATCGCGCACCGTCACGGTTTTCATGCCCCCAGGCTAACATGTTTCACACCCACGGCAATCTGGCGCTCTCTTCCCTCGCCGCCGGGTGTTTTCGATCCCAGCAATTCGAAACCTTCCGCGCGCCCGACGCAGGTGGCAACGGTGCTACGGTTTAGTCCCGTGAAAACTGCGCGCGACCTGCTGCGGAATCATCTCTGCAGCGCGATCCGCGGGAACCAATCCTTGCAAAATGAAGTATCCGTTTTTGTCTGCAGCCACCATTTGCTAAAGCCTCATGGGTAAGTCGCTCTCGTCGTCGCTCGCTTCACGGCACGCTCGCCGGCTCCTTCTCTGCGGGCAGTCTCCCATAGCGGATGGTGTAGCTCACCGTCTTTTCTTCCCCGGCTTTCACTGGAAGACGGAACTCGATCGTCCGGCTGTCGACCTTTTTGAAGTCGTCGGATTTCGCCGTGATCTCCCATTCGCTCCAGCGCGAAGGATGTTCGATGACTCGAATCTCCACCGCCTCCTTTCGGTGATTGCGCAGCTTAATTTCGAACGATTCTTCGAACGTGCGCTGCTCCGGGTTCATGAGAAAATTCGTCTGACGACGTTCTCCGACCAGGTCGAACGCGCTGCCGCTGATGAGCCGAACCATTTCCCCCGCTGGGGTGTCGCGGATGACCGCGTCACCCGTGAATTCGAGTCGATCGCCGGTTTGGTCGTAAAAGTGAAACCGACCTCGCGGCAACGGGACACCGAGATGATTGGCGCGATCGTTCATGAACTCGGAGAGGACAACGACGCTGCTGTTGGAATCCGCGCCAAAGCGCGGATTCAAGTTGGGCGCGCCCATCTGCTCGTAGGTGAGGCGCGGTTCGGAACCCACGTAAACGAAGGAGCGGCTGGCCTTGACGCCATTCGCGTGCATGAATTCGACCTGCACGCTGGTGCCGTGTTCGAGAGTGACCGGGCGCTGCATCGTGTAGGCGTAATACTCGTCCAGTTTCCCTCTCCGCACCGCCGTTCCTTCCTCGGCCTCTTCGGCCGGGATGTAAGACCCGGTGACAATTACCCGCTCCGTGGTGTAGGAAACGTCCGCGCCGACTCGATTCACGTCGCCCGCGACAATCTTGACCGCGGCGTTTTCGAAAGTCCGCGTGGTATCGTTCTTGATGCTCATCAAGCCGATCAGTTGCGTAAAATCTCCGGTCGCGGAAACGATCACGTTATAATCCGCGTTCCAACTCAACCCATCGGTCAGATAGGTGAGTTCGCCGTCCAGTTTGACTGCTTGCTCGGAGGCAATCTTCCAACTCAGCTCCGGCGCCAGGGCCGCATTCGGAGGCAGGCTGGGGAAGAGCGGAGTTCCCGGTTCGTCGAACTCAAAGTGTCCCTCGATCTCGACAATGGATTCGGCGTCCCGAGAAGAAGTGCGCGGACTCGCGGCGCGCACGATTTTTCCGGGAACGTCCTGATTGTCGTGATTTCGGTAGACGCGAAAAGGAATGGTTTGATTTTCGAAATGCGCCAGCATCGCTTCTTTATTTAGCGGTTGAGCGCGCAGCTTCTGTTCGAGAATCCGAAGGGGAACCTTGCCGCTCGGATCCCGTAGAAGAACGGTTCCTGGGTCGAGATTGCTGCTGATGCGCGAGGTCCGCACGTCGTTCTCTCCCTTCTGCAGATCGAGGGGCAGCGTTTCGCGCACGACGCCGAACTTGCTGCTGTAGATTGTCAGGCTCGTCTCCGCAGCTGTGGCCAGCTTAACGCTCAAAAGGAGAGGTAGGAGACAACGACAAAGGTTCATGAGTTCCCCTTATCAGAAGCGAAGCCTGCGGGTATAAAGAAATCCGTTGGCCGGGATCGCAAGGGCGCGGGCTCAGCGCTTCCGGCCTAACAAAGGGAACCCTTCCGACCGCGCCACGTAAGTCGCGACAGTGAGATCGCCGGTTACGTTGAGGACGGTGCGGCACATGTCGAGGATGCGGTCGACGCCGAGAATGATGGCGATGAGCGCGGGATTTATCCCATACGTCGCGAGCATGACGATGATGAACGGGATGGAGCCGCTGGGAACACCGGCCGTACCGATGCCACCGAGGATGGCGAAGTAGGCGATGCCGAGTTGTTGCCAAAGCGTGAGGTCGATTCCGGCGAGCTGGGCGAGGAAAAGAACGGTGACGCCTTCATAAAGCGCGGTGCCGTTTTGATTAGCCGTCGCGCCGACGGTGAGGACGAAGGCGTTGATCTCGCGCGGGACGCCGAGGTTCTTCTCGGAGATGCGCAGCGCGGTAGGAAGCGTGGCGTTAGACGAGGAAGTGGAGAGCGCGGTCAGCATCACCGTTTTGATCCGGCGGAAAAAATCGAGCGGGTTGATGCGCGAAAGAAAGTAAACCGAGAGCGAGTAAACGCCGAACATGTGCAGCGCGAAGCCGAGCATGGCAGTAGCAAAAAACCAGCCGAGTGCATTTAAGAGGTCGAGGCCGAAGCGGGCGGTGTTGTTGAAAAGCAGGCAGGCGATCGCGTACGGCGCCAGCTTCATAATGAGATCGATGACTTTGCAGGAAATCTCGAAGAGCGCCTGCAACGCGCTCAGGAGCGGTGCGGCGGTTTCCGGCCTAACGAGCGTGGCCGCGACCCCGAGCACCACGGCAAAGAGCATCAAGTGCAACATATTTGGCGTGTCGCTCGAGACAGCCGCGATCGGGTTCGAGGGGACGAGCGTTTTCACCACCTGCATGAGCGCGGATTCGGGCGCGGCCGGTTTCTTGGTGGCTTCCTCGACGCGCTTCGCGGCGTCGGTGCCGTAGCGCGCTTCGAGGCCGGCGCGGGTGGCGGCGTCGAGACGCTCACCGGGACGTATCAAATTGGTCAGGCTGATGCCGATCACCACCGAGATGGCGGAGATGACGAGCGTGTAGCCGAATGATTTCAAGCCAACGCGTCCGAGCTTCCGGATATCGCCGATGCCGGCCACGCCGACGACGAGCGAGGAAAAAACCAGGGGAACCACAATCATCAAGAGAAGACGAAGAAAGAGCGTGCCGATCGGTTCGGTGATGTTCGAGACGGTCCAGACGACACGCGGATCGTCGCCGCCGAGCAGCATGTTGGCCGCGACGCCGCCCACCACTCCCACCGCGAGGCCGATGAGGATGCGCGTGTGCAGCGCCATGCCCTTTGGCGCGTCCGGCGTTTCGTCGTCGAGGTCGGTCGTTTCCTCGCGCTCGTAGCGATCCGAAGGGTCGGGCATTTGCCTGTTATCGGCGGCAGAACGTTCCGTGACAAGCCCGGCGACCGTTTCCAGAAGGCAACGTTTGCGCCTGGTCATCCTGAGGCAGGCGAAGCGCGCCGAAGGATCTCGCAATCGCTCTGACGGTCACGCCCTTCGTGAACGGCGTAACGCCAGCCCGGCGGGGAGATCCTTCGACCGTCTGCGCGGCTCAGGATGACCCGCGAGGGCGGGCGAGTTATCGCTCCCGCGATCGGTGGCCTAACGAGTTCTGATGCCTTCGGCGACGTTGATGTGGAAGGTTTGTTTCACTTTCGTTTTGCCGAAACTGAGTTCGGCGGTGTAGTCGCCGCCGGGGATGAGGCGATCCGCTTCTACGCCCCCATATTTCGTGAGGACATCTTTCGTCGGCAGCAGATCCCAGGTCAGCCGCGTGAGGCCTTGGGTGGCGGGCGATTTCAGATTCGCGATCGGCGTGCCGGCGGCGTTCGTGATCGCGATTTTGATTTCATCGCCGGTGAATTCCTTGACCCAGACAGTGAAGATCGCGCCTTGCGGCGGATTCTTGCCGCGAAATTCGCCTTTGCCCGCCCACTCCTCCCAGCCGGGGAGGAGATAAGCGGCGTTGACCGGCGCGACGGTGAAGAGATGCGCCGGCTGTGCCGCGATCTCCGGCGTGAGTTCGCGAAGCGGGCGGGTGTCGTCTAAAATTCCGATGCTGCGCCCGTGCGTCGCGATCACGAGATCGGCGGTGCGTGGTTGAATCGCGAGATCGTCCACTCGCACGGCCGGGACATCGGCGAGACGGATCCACTTCGCGCCGCCATCAACGGAAGCGAAGAGGCCGAAATGCGTGCCGAGGTAAAGCAGCTTCGGGTTACCTGGATCTTCGCGAACGACTTCGATCGGCGCGTAGGCCGGGATGCCTTCGCCGACCACGCTCTGCCAGGTAGCGCCGCCATCCGCCGTGCGCACTAGCATGGGTGCGTCGTTTCCACTGCGGTAAGCGTTCAGCGCCACGTAGGCCACTTTCGGATCGTGCGCGCTGGGCTCGATGCGCACGACCCATTGCCCGCGCACATTCTCCGGCAGGTTTTGGGTTAGCTCGGTCCACTTTGCGCCGTCGTTGTCAGTGACCCAGAGTCGTCCGTCATCGGTGCCGGCCCAGAGCAGGCCGGGCTTGAGGGGCGATTCGGCTAACGAGAAGATGACGCCGAAGTTTTCCGCGCCGCTGCCGGTGGCGTTCGAGCGTTCGGGATCGTTCCGCGTCAGATCGGGACTGATGAGCGTGAACTTCTCCGCATGATCGGTGAGGCGGAAGACGCGGTTGCCGGCGAGGTAGAGCGTGCCGGGTTTATGTTTGCTCGGGATGAGCGGCGAGTTCCAATGGAAGCGATAACTCTGGGCGCCTTCCGCGGACTCGGGGCGCAGCTCGCGGATTTCTCCGGTGCGGAGATTGGTGCGCTGGAGATGCCCTTGCTGGCTTTCCGCGTAAAGGATGTCGCGATCGGTCGGATCGAAGACGACATAAAAGCCGTCGCCGCCGCCCAGGTTCGTCCACTCGCCGTTCATGATGCCGTCTTTACTCTGCACGCCAGTCGGTCCCACCCAGTTGCAGTTATCCTGCAGCCCACCCGCGACGCGATAGTAGGGCTGCGAATCGTCGACCGAGATGCGGTAGAATTCTCCCGCGGCAATCTTGTTGAGATGATCCCATGTCTTCGCGGCGGAGAAACTCTGGTAAACGCCGCCGTCCGTGCCTAACAAGACGTGCTGGGAGACGGGCGGCTTTGGTGGCTTGTCTTTGTCTTCCGGCTTGGCCGGTCTCGGCGCGGGGGCGCTGCCGGCCTGGATGGCAAACGCATGGCAATCCGGATGCACCTTCTCGGAAAAATCTTCGCGGAAGCTCCGGCCGGCATCGTCGGAAACCAGCAGCGCGAAACCGAGCACGTAGACGCGTTGATCGTTCGCCGGATCGATCCGGATCTGGCTGAAATAAAAGGGCCGCGGCGCGATGTCGCTCATGCGCGTCCATTTTTCGCCGCCGTCTTCCGAGCGGAAAATTCCGCCGGCGCGGCTGTGCAGATCGCGGATATCGCTGGCGCCGCCTTCATCACTTTGCACGACCGCCATCACGATTTTCGGATTGCTGGCGGAGACGCTCAAGCCGATACGCCCGGTTTGCCCGGGCAATCCGCCGCCGAGCTTTTTCCAGGAAGCGCCGCCGTTCGTGCTCTTGAAAATTCCGCCCACGTCTTCGCCTTCGGTGAACGAGACGCCGTAGGTAAAGCCCCACGGGGTGCGTTGGCGCGCATAGAGAACGGCGTAAACGATTTCCGGATTCGCGGGATCGAGCACGACATCGCCGCATCCGGTGCGCGCAGCTTGCGGGCCGGTGGCTTGCAGAACGGGCTTCCACGTTTTACCGGCATCGGTGGTCTTGAAGAGGCCGCGTTCGCCGCCATCGACCCAAAGGTGACCCGACGCGGCGACGTAAGCGGTCTCGGTATTTTTCGGATGCACCACGATGCGCGCGATGGTGCGGCTGTCTTTCAGGCCGACGTTTTGCCAGGTGCTGCCGCCGTCCGTGGAACGGTAAACGCCGTTGCCCCAACCGGAGGAATTGCGGTCGTTCGCTTCACCGGTGCCGACCCAGACGACCTCGGGATCGGAAGGCGCGAGCGCGACTGCGCCAATCGAGAGGGTGGATTCTTTATCGAAGATGGGATCGAAGGTGGTCCCGCCATCGTTCGTCTTGAACAAGCCGCCAGTCGCCAGGCCGACGTAGAACACGCCGGGATTTCGTGGATCGATCGCGAGATCGGAGACTCGGCCGCCCATGATCGCGGGACCGATCGTGCGGGCCTTCAGGTTTTTGAAGAGAACCTCCGTGAGTTGCGGCGCGACCGGCTGTTGTGGCGGAACTTCCGCTAGCACTTGCGGAGCAGGGGAAGGGAGGGGGGAAGGTTGTTCCTGTGCGAAACCGGCGATCACACTCAGAAACAACGCGCATCCGGAAAAGACGAAACGAGAAGACATGCGCCAATAAGCACCGCGCGCCTCTCGCTGTCGCGCGCGAAGTCGGCAATTCCGGGGAGCGGTCGCCGCGGCGACCTGGTTTCGGTATTCGACCGAAACGAATTTTTCCGAAACGCGGCTGGTGTTTCGCAGGCCGGTCGCGGGAGTATGCGCTGGCGGCGCGTTCGGTCGCCCCGATCGGGGGACTACTCATCGTCCTTCAAATCGCCCGGCCGCGCCGTCCGGAGCCGGTCTGCCGCCAGTGTCACCAGATGCGACGCCTTCTCGCGCACCGGTCCCGTCTCCTGGTGCATCTGATTGAGCGCGCGATCCATTGCGGCCTTGATGCTGGCCGCCGTGCCGCCCTTTTCATACTCGCGCACCACCACGCGCTCGAGGCGCGAGACCACGGCATCGATGCTGTATTCCGGCTTCAGGGTGCGCGCGTCGCTCCCGCTAGAATCAGCCAAGGCCGCCGGCGGCTCAATCGCGCTGTAAACATCAATCATCTTTTCGCTCTCCGCGCCCCAGCGCAGCACTCGATAAAAGAGCGAGCCTTCGCGTTCGCCCCGGAAAATCAGATCGATCAGGGCCGCGACTAACGAGACCGGAATGAGGGCGAAATCGCGCGCGTTATCCGCCAGCATCTTAATTTGGAAAACCAAAACATCCCGCAGGAATCGCCAGCGCTCGTCGTCCGGCCGCGGCGCGGGAACCAATGTCTGAGTTTCTTCCATGCTTCCTGACTTACGTTTTTCTCGCGCTGGCGCCAAGCCCGGAGACGGTCGAGCCACCGGGTTCCGACTCACGCTAACCCGCTCCGCGAAAATGATTTCACGATTTCGTAGCGTCTATTGCGGAAACTGGGCCACTGTGCCGCCCGCCGGACCAGGCGTCCGGCCGGCTTTCCCAGCGGCAAGCCTCCACATCCCCATATGAATCCCACCTTGCTCAAAAACGCGGTCGTGCGCATCCCCGAAACCGAACTCCTGATTAACATGGTCCGGTTGCGCGTGCGCCAATTGATTCGCGGCCAGCGGGCGCTGGTCGTGACGCCGCCTGGAATGGGATTCAGCGACATCGCGCTGAGCGAGATCGGCGAAGGAAAACTCAGCTACGAGGCAAGCCTCGGCTCGGTGGCCGAAGCCCCGGCGCCCGTGATTGCTTTCCCGAAGACGACATCCGACCGCAAAGCGGCTTAAAGCAAAGCCGCCCGAGCTTTCACTCGGGCGGCGCTTGATCCAAAAGGCGAGGGGAGCGCCTATTCTGCGAGGAGCGCTTCGCAGGCCTTCTCACAACGGCGGCAGGGGTGCGTTTCGAACATTTGTTTGATGTAGCTCATGTTTCCAGGACTGGGGCAGCGGCTTTGGCTTCGGCCGTGGTTTCGGTTTGGCGCTCGTGTTTTCCTTCCGCGAATTCCTCGATCATCTTCTCGTTAAACGCCGGGATGTCGTCCGGCTTGCGGCTGGTCACGAGGCCATTGTCCACCACCACTTCCTCGTCCACCCAGTTTCCGCCCGCGTTCTTCACGTCAGTTTGAATCGCGGGCCACGAAGTCAGCGTGCGGCCTTTCACCACCTCCGCATCGATCAGCACCCACGGCCCATGACAGATCGCCGCCACTGGTTTGCCTGCGCGGAAGAAATGCCGCGCAAATTCCACCGCTGCCGGGGTTGAACGCAGTTCATCGGGATTCATCAATCCGCCCGGAATCAACAGCGCGTCGTAACCGCTCGCCTTCGCCTTCTCCAGCGTCAGATCCACGTCGAACTTGTCGCCCTTATCCGCGTGATTCATCCCCTGGATCTGCCCGCTCTTGGTCGAGACGATGGTCGTCTCCGCGCCTTCGCGCTTCAGCGCCTCGCGCGGTTTTGTCATTTCCACCTGCTCAAATCCGTCGGCCACTAGGATGGCCACCTTCTTCCCATTAAGTTTTCCCATATCCATGAAACGAGTCCCGCCCCGATCTCGGATGCGTCTCAAAACGCAAACCTGCAGAGTCCTTCCTACCTCATTAAAATGTTGAACGTTGGACGTTCAGCATTGGACGTTTCTCCTCTGCAAGAAGTGCGACGGGCTCTCGGCGCGCGTGAGTACCGGCACAAAAAACCGGGTGTGATTCGCCCGGAATGGGCGATAGTCGGCGGCCCGTGCCATTTCGATCTCTCGGTCTCGACGACCGCATCTTTAAAGCCATCCAGGAAGCTGGTTACACCGAACCGACTCCGATCCAATCGGCCGCCATCCCGGAGATTCTCGCGGGCAAAGACGTGATCGGGATCGCGCAAACCGGCACCGGGAAGACGGCGGCTTTTGTCCTGCCGATTTTGCACCACCTCGCGCGACGATTGGGCGAGGGGAATCGCCAGGGGATGCGGGTGTTGGTGGTGGCGCCGACGCGGGAACTCGTGATGCAGATCGAGGAAAACGTGCGCGCTTATGCGAGGCATTTGCCGCTGCGCATGGCGACGATCGTGGGCGGGCTGAGTGAGAAGCCGCAGATCGAAGCCCTGCGCTCGGGCGTGGAATTGGTGGTCGCGACGCCGGGCCGCTTGATCGATTTGATGCAGCAACGGCACACTAATTTTTCCGGGATCGAATTCCTCGTGCTCGACGAAGCGGATCGCATGCTGGACATGGGATTCCTCCCGCCGATTCGGCAGATCGTGCGTGGGTTGCCGCAGAAACGGCAGACGCTCATGTTCTCGGCCACGCTTTCGCGCGAGATCGAGTCGCTCACCCACGAGTTCCAGAAGTCGCCGAAGGTGATCGAGATCGGCCGTCGCGCGAATCCGGCGGAGACCGTGACGCAATTTGTTTACGAAGTGAAACAGGCGCTGAAACCGTCGTTGCTCCTTCATCTGCTGAAGGAGCCGGAGTTCAATACCGTGCTCGTCTTTACGCGGACGAAACATGGCGCCGATCGCATCGCACGCCGGCTGGAAGGCGCAGGAATCAAGACGGGCACCATCCATTCCAATCGCTCGCAGAATCAACGGCTTCGGGCATTGAAGGACTTCAAATCCGGCGTGGTGCGGGTGTTAGTGGCGACGGATATCGCGGCGCGCGGCATCGATGTGGACGGGATTTCACACGTGGTGAATTACGATTTCCCGATGCACTCGGAGGATTACGTCCATCGCATCGGACGCACCGGACGCGCGCACGCGGTGGGCGACGCGATTAGTTTCATCACGCCGGAAGATCACGGGCCATTGCGCTCGCTCGAACGCTTTATCGGTCGCGGGATTGTGCGGAAGCGCGCAGAAGGTTTCGACTACGATATGCAGGCACCGCCACGCGAAGATCGGGTGAGGGGACAGCCGCGCGGAGATGTCCGCGAGCGTCGCAATCGCCCCGCGGGCTCGGTGCCCGGTGCGTCGGCTCCAGCCGCGCGCCCGTCACGGCCGCCGCAACGCGCTTTCGGTCGCGGCCGACGCTAGTCTTTTCGAAATCATGCCGCGATACGTTGCGTTCCTGCGCGCCATCAATGTGGGCGGGCGCGTGGTGAAGATGGAACGGCTGCGTGGGCTCTTTGCGGAGATGGGTTTCGCGAAGGTGGAGACGTTCATCGCGAGCGGGAATGTAATTTTCGAAACGCGCGCGAAGGACACTGGCGCGCTGGAGAAGAAGATCGAGCGTCACTTGCACGAGGCGCTCGGGTACGAAGTCGCCACCATGGTTCGGACCGATGGGGAACTGGCTACGATCGCGGGCACTAAGGCATTTCCGTCCAGAGAAACCGAGGCGGAAGGTGCGAGTGTTTACGTGGCTTTTCCGAAGTCGACGCCATCGAAGGCAGCGACCGAAGCTCTCGCCAGCCATTCGGGCGTGATCGACGAGTTTAAGATTCGCGATCGCGAGATTTTCTGGCTTTGCCGAAAACGCTTCAGCGAATCCGAATTCTCCGGCACGAAGTTGGAGAAGCTGCTTGGGGTGCCGATCACCGTGCGCAACACGACCACCGTGCGAAAACTGGCGGCGTTGATTGATTCCGGGTAGCGCACGTCTCCAGGCGTGCTGGTTGCGGCATTCTGCCGCAACAGGCTTTGGAACCGTTATACAATAATTGGCGCACCTTTCGTTTCGCCACGTTACGGAAGATTGTTTTCGCAGAATGCGAAAACCAACACGCCTGGAGGCGTGCGCTCCCCAGATCGCGTGTCTCCGTCAACCCTCCGCGAAGCCGAAGATAATCAGCGCCACGATCAAAATCGCGAGGACAAGGAAGGCGATCTTGACCCAACTCTTAGGATATTTTCCGGCAATCGCTCCAGTGACTCCATTGGCCACGATTCGATAGGCGTTCCCGCTGTATTGATAGCTCAGGATCCAAATCGGCAAGAGCACGTGCTTGAAAGTCTGCGCGCTGTAATCGGCCGCGACTTGCAGGTTGCGATAGGTGTCGCCGGGAATCTGCTGGGCGCACATCTGGCGCACTTTCGCGTCCATCGTTTCGCGAGAATTTTTGGCCGCCGCTACGAGGTCGATCTGATATTGCTCGACCACCCAGCCGGAAACGTAACCGGCGTCGTAGGGCGCAAGTTCCTTGGTCGGGAATGGCTCGATCCGGCGCAACAAATCAGCCGGCACGCCGCGTGAAGCCGGCACCAATTCGTCATCGAAGAAATGTTCCAGCGCGCCGCTCGCGGATTCCCAGCGCGTGTGCTGAACCTGGCGCGTTTGGCTATTGCCCTTGGAATCGGTGTAGCTCTCCGTCGTGTAGTAGTAATGGCCGGCCTCCGCGGTCCAATGTGCCGCCACCTGCGCATCGAAAGTCCAATACGGCAGGTAGAGACCGTGAATGGTATCGGTGAACGCACGACTCTTGAAACGATTCGGCGCGAACCAGCGGCTACGATACCAGACGTGCACTTTCTCCCGCACGTCTCCCTGACTGAGCTTGAACGGCAGCACGCTTTCGGGGCGGATCGGCGCTTCGCTTTGCTCGTACGGCACGAGCGCCGGCGAACCGCAGAAGTCACACGTCTGCGCGACGCGTTCCGGTTTGAAAACGGAGATCGCCTGGCAGCTCTGGCACTTCACGGAGCGCGTGGCGGTTTCCCAGCCACGATCGCTCTCGGGAATGGCGGACAGTGCGGTCGCGAGGTCCAGCTCTTTCACCGAGCCTTCCGCGGTCGCGGGCGGCTGCATCGGCGAGACCGTGCCGCAAAACGGACAGACAAGCGCCTGCTTCCCCGGATTCCATTCCGCCGCGCCGCCGCACGCCGGGCACGCGAAACGTTCGCGGGCGATGACGTCACTCATAACATTGCTCACTCTGACCGTCGCTAAATCACAAATCTATCCAATGATTTTCTAAACACCGGAATGGAACTGTATTTTCCGACGCCGTGGACGAATGCGACCACGCAGTGCGGTTACGCATTGATCGACAGAGAAGGCTGGACCTTTGGTGTTTCATTTTTTAGCGTGCAGAGGTGACTTGGGCAGAGGTCGCGTCAGATTCCATTAAGATCGTGGTGCCGTCGTTGCTCACGGCTCTCACGGCATTTTTCGTTGTCCGCTCGTCGCGTTCGCTGGAATTTGATAAAGAACGGTGGCGGCGAAAGCAGAATTTCTTGGAACGCCTAGGTGAGCAATTCGACCGTGTCGAATCGGCGATTCTCGACTTGCGAATAAGTTATGGGACATTCGACCGCGCCAAGTTCAAGAATCCAATGTTTCCTTGTGATACGGAGGAAAAACTTGCGCTTCTGCTGGCGAACTGTCACGAGGAAGAGCAAAAGCTCAAATCATTTGACGCTGGTTTATGGATGTTTGGTTTCGATCAGTGCCTGAACGTTCTCTATGGATACCAATATCTTCTAAGCGTTCTGCATGAGGCAATGCAAATGACGAAGGTCGGCCAAAATAGGGACGTGTCTGGAACCGCAAACTCGCTCAGCGAAGAGGCTCACAAGTTTCGCAAAGCGCTTGCCGCCACCTATCAATCGAAGCCACAGCCAGGCCTTCAACACAGGCAAGATACCTCTTATAAATTGGGGCACGAAAGATGAGCTTGGAGCAGTGGCGCAGTCAGCTTTGCAGGAATTCGTTCAAGGCCGCGCGGGTCACGCGGTAACTGGAGCCGATCTTCTTTCCCTTCAGGTCGCCGCTCTCAAGGCTTTGCATCACGTCGGCTTCGCTCACGCCCAACGCTTCCGCGGCTTGCGCAGGAGTGAGGAGCTCGGGAATCGCGGAAGCAATCGGAGCCGCTGCGCCCGGTGTGGAAGGACTGCCGGAGGGCGCGGTGGATTGCATGGAATTTTGCTGCTGCATGATCTGCTGCGCCATCGCGAGGCCGACCGCCATCTCTGTCGCCACGCCGCCGGCGCTGCCGCCTTGTTCCATGCCCTGCGCCATTTGGAATTTCACGTAGTCGTTCAAGTTGCCGACCGCGGCCATGCTCGAACGCTTGTCGATTGCCTTCTCCACCTCCTCGGGAACGGAGACGTTCTCGAGGACGAAGCTGGCAAGCTCGATGCCATATTTCGCCTGGATGATGGGATTGATCAGCGGCAGCAATGCCTCGCCCACTTCCTGGTAACGCGTGGCGACATCGAGCACCGGAATTTTCGCACTCGCAATCGCGTCGCTGAAGATGCTGACGATGCGCGAACGCATCGTTTCCGTGAACTCGTCGAGGCGGAAATTCCGATCCGAGCCGGCCACTTCCTTCAGCATCAACTTCGGATCGCTGACCCGGAAATCGTAAGTGCCAAACGCCCGCACACGCACGATCCCGAAATCCTGATCGCGCATCATGATCGGATTCGACGTGCCCCATTTGTTCCCGGTGAAGAGGCGCGTCGTGACAAAATAGACGTCCGCCTTGAAGGGCGACTCGAACCCATACTTCCACGATTTCAGCGTGGTCAGAATCGGAATATTATCGGTCGTTAGGGTATGCTTGCCCGGGCCGAAGGTATCGCCGAATTCGCCCAGATAAACGAACTGCGCGACCTGCGATTCGCGCACGATCAACTGCGCGCCTCGTTTGATCTCGGCATCGTTGTCTTCGAAACGGAAAGAGATTGTGTCCCGCGAATCGTCGGTCCAATCGATAATCTCGATCAGTTGGCCGCGGATAAAATTCATGATGCCCATAAGATGTTCTCCAGTGCTGAGTTTTGGTTGGGTGAAACGGTAGCGGTTCGCGGCGAAAGGCAAAGCTTTCTTGCACGAGCGTTTAGCTGTTTCTCGAACGGGAAATGCGGACCTCGGGTCGGTAGGTGACGCGCAGCAGCAGATCGCCGCGACCGCCTCTGCTCTTCGGCAGGCCTTCGCCGTCGATGCGTATGATTTCGCCGCGGCCGATCCCGGCTGGAATCTTCACCCGCAACGCGCCGCCGAACGCGTTGGAAATGTGTTCGGCGCCGCCCTCCCGCGCTCGTTCCGCGCTGACCCGAAGGTCACAGCGGAGATCGGAACCGCGCACCTTGAAACGAAAATTCGGCGACGGCTTTACGCGCACGAGCACGCTGCCGCCTTCGAACGGGCCAGTCCGCGCAATTCGGAAGCGTGATCCGGGCGCGGTGCCTGGCGGGATGGTTAACGAGTAATGTTCGCTGGCGGGGTTCGCAGGGTCCCTGACGTGAATATCGAGCGTCGCACCGCGGAAAAATTCTTCGATCCGAAGATGGAGGTCCTGCGTGATGTTCCGCTGGATGCGGCCGCGCGGTTTCGGTTTTTCCTTGGCAAAAAGATCGCGGTCGTAGTCTCGGCGTCGCGCGGGATCGCTCAGCGTTTCATGCGCGGCATTGAGCGCTTCCATGCGTGCAGCCGCCTCTGCTGAATCGCGATTAAGATCGGGATGATGTTGCTTGGCCAACGCCCGATAGGCGGCTCGGACCTGCGCGACGGTGCAGCGACGATCGAGGCCGAGCGTGGCGTAATGATCCGGCACAATTACTAAGCAGCGATCGCGCGAACGCCGTCGACGAGACGCTGCACTTCGTCGTCTGTGGTGTAACAAGCGCAGCCAGCGCGCACCAGTCCTTCGCGCGTTTTCCCAAGCCGCTCCACCACGGTGGTGGCGTAGAAATCGCCATTGGACGCGAAGACGCCGTGATCCACCAAACGCCGTGACACTTCCAACGACGGCACACCTTTGACCGTGAAGGCAACCGTGGGTGTGCGCGGAACGTCCGGCTGGGGGCCGTAAAGCTGGACGCCCGCGATGGCCGACAAGCCTTCCCACATTTGCGATAGAAGTGCGCTACCGCGCTTATGCAGAGCCGCGAAAGCGCTCGTTAGGCGGGCGCGTCGTGTCTCGCCGGTGGCCAGCGAGGCGAGAAAATCGATCGCCGCACCTGCGCCGGCGATGCCTTCATGATTTTGCGTGCCGGTTTCGGCGCGCTCCGGCGCAGTGTTGGGCGAGGGAAGCAGCTTCGGAAAATCCAGCCCATCGAGCAGATCCTTGCGGCCGTAAAGCAAACCGAGGTGCGGGCCGTAAAATTTGTAAGCGGAGCAACTCAAGAAATCGCAATCAAGCTCGCGCACATCCACCAGCGCATGCGGGGCATAGTGGACGGCATCGACAAAAATCTGCGCACCCAATTCATGCGCCATCTGTGCCGCGCGCCGAATATCGGTAATGGTCCCAAGCGCATTCGAGGCCGCGCCGATGGCCACCAACTTGGTGCGCCCATTCAACCGACGACCGAAGTCTTCCCAATCGAGTTGGCCCGTCTCTCGAATCATCTTCACCACTCGAATCGTGACGCCACGCTCTTTTTCCAACGCGCGCCACGGCGCGATGTTCGCATGATGATCCAGCTCCGTGAGCAGAATTTCATCGCCCTCGGCGTAGCCGCGCCCGAGCGCCCGAGCGAGATGAAACGTGAGCGTGGTCATGTTCGCGCCGAACGCGATCTCGTTAGGCGACGCGTTCAGGAAATCGGCTACAGCCTCTCGGCCGGATGAGATGACGGCGTCCGTCTCCTCACTGGTCGGAAAGGCCCAGTGGCTATTCGCGTTGTGGAGGAGCAAGTAATCGCTCATCGCGTCCACCACCGCGCGCGGCACCTGTGTTCCGCCCGGCCCATCGAAATAGGCGACGGTCTGATTCCCATGCCGTCGTTCGAGAGCGGGAAATGATTTGCGGAGTTCGCTGGTGGAAGTGACGGCGGTATCTGAGGCAGTGCTGGTGGGAGTCATGGGCGCGGCCATGCTACAGCGGTCGCGAAACCGACGCACGCGGGAACCGATGTGCCCTGACCTATACCACCTGCGATCATCTGGCAGACGGATAAAAATAGAGCTTGCCCGAGCCGAAGTCGACGATGGCGCCGTTCGGTCCGAGAATATCCATGCCCAGCAGTCCGATGACCCCAGAAGGGGAATAGAACCCGTAGGTGCTGAGGCGCAGGTCAGGAACTTTTACCGGTGTGCCACCGATACGGAATGAGCGCACCTGCATCAGCCTCGTGGAGCTTATCTTGCCAGAGGCATCCTGGACGCCGACACGCGAACCGCGCGTTGCCGCTTTGATTTTTTCACCAAAGCGGGTGTCGATTCCGGCATGCCCTGCGCCCGTATCCACCTCCATCTTTCCGGCGCCGCCGTTGATTTCTACCTCCACAAGAGCGCTGCCACTGAGCGAGGCTTCGGCTAGGCCGGCGGCTTTCAGCCCAGGTCCCAAGACTGCGCGATGGCCCTTGCCCGGAGGACGCAGATAAAACTTCAAATTCTGTAGATCGACGACGGCCGAGCAGGTTCTCATGAAGCCTGCCCCGATAAATCCATCGACGCCCATGGTGCGCATGTTCTCGCCTGTCCGGAGCGGTTTGAGATTGCCAAAGAAGACTGGAACTCGCGCCAATTCCACGTTGCCAATGCGCACTTTTTCGGCCTGCCCGCTCTTAAAGCCAGTCATTTCCTGGCCGGACGCAGCCCTGAGCGAATCTTTAATTTCCTCCACCGGCATTTGCAGACCGCTCAGCCGATCGCTGTGGAGAAGGATTCCCCCGGGCTGAAATCCGGTATCCAGAAGCAGTCGCACCTTCTTGCCATTGATCTCCGCGATCACGGTCAGGATGTTGGGAGTGGGTCGCTGGATTTCAGCGACTCCATAGCCGTCCTGTTGAAGGACATCCAGGCTCACTTTTGCCATGGCCTGCCTCGTGACAAAGCTGAGGGTGATGACAGCCAAGACCAAGAAGAAGAATTTTTTTGAGGAAATGGTGACGTGGGAATGATTCACAATCCGGCATACCGTTGAAATAGTGATGGGTCTAGCTAAAAAGGCTCCCTCCCGCTTCGTCGGAATCCTGACATCGCTCCTCGTCGGCGGTAACTAGATGTCTGCCCTTCTGTTCTCGCAGGCAGTGAGGTAGTTGATGGTAACGATGTTCGGATGTTTTAGTAACTATCTGATGGCCAAGCGCGCGAAAGCTTGCACAAGGCTGGAGCAGCCGATGAAATGGCGTCGTGGAAGAAACGGCTCGGCGAATTGAGATTTTTGCGCCTTTCGAAGCCGCGCTGGAACTGACGAAGCGCATTTTGTTTCAACCGTTCGATCTGGCGAAGTGGTGCCTGATCGCATTCGCGGCGTTTCTGGCCACGCTAGGGCAGGGAAGCGGATTCAATTTCCCCACCAGTTGGGGAAACGAAGACTGGCACAAAGTCCGTTCCGCGACCTCGGAGGCGACGGGAGGCTTGAGCGCGCTGCCGGGTTGGGTGATCCCGTTGCTCATCGGCGTGGTTCTAATCGTCGCTATTTTTGCGGTGGTGGTGATGTGGGTCCGCTCTCGCGGAGAGTTCATTTTTACCGACTGCGTGGTGCATAACCGCGGCGCGATCGTCGAGCCTTGGAAGGATTTTCGGCGGGAAGGCGACAGTTTGTTTTTTTGCCGACTGCTGGTGGGCTTGGCCTTCCTATCGGGGCTCGCTTTGGCCGGGGCGCCGATCTGGCTGCCGTGGGCATTGAGTGGGTCTTTCCCGGAAGGAGCGACCGTGATCGTGGGAGTGGTTCTGCTCGCGGGTGTAATGCTGGTGGGCGGGTTGGGCTGGGCGATAGCGTCTTATTTTATGGTCCCGATCATGTATCGGCGGCGTTGCCGCGCGTGGGCTGCGCTGCGGGAATCGGTGGGTCTAATCGTGTCGGAGCCAGGGCCGGTGATCTTGTTTTTCCTCTTCAGCTTCGTACTGGCGCTCGCAGTGGCGATCGTTGCCTGCCTCCTCACCTGCATGACGTGCTGCCTGGCAGCGATCCCATATGTGGGGACCGTGATCTTGTTGCCGATCTTCGTCTTTCGGCAGGCCTACCTTCTTCTTTTCATCAGGCAATTCGGGCTGGAATACGATGTCTGGGTTGGCGTGGCGCCAGCCGTGGCGGTGGCACCGCCGGTGCAGGCTCCACCCCCGCCCGCGATTCCGTAACCCAACCGGTAATAGCTGGTCCGGGATAGGGCCGTCCGGCCCGAAAGTCGGACGACGCCCCCCACAGAACCGGACGAGCGCGATTAACGCATCCGGTTCCTCAAGTTGCGGGTTCGTTCACATTCGGGAGTGGATAACTCGCGCCGGGGTTAATGGGAACGCCGTCAGCATGGAACCAAACTGCTGCCAGTTCGGCCCGTGGCCGCGGTTGCGCCGCGCCAACCATTTGCGCCACAGCTTCGCCACCTGCCACCGCAGCTCGTGGAGCTTGCGATAGTTGCCGGTGACTCCGTAGTAGGCATCGTGCCCGCGCAGCTTTTCGTTGAGCTTGCACTGCTGCTCTTTCAAAGGCAGATGCCGGTGTTCCCAGCCCCATTCCTTGATCGCTCGCAGCGCCCGACTGAACCGCCCCTTGGCGGTTTCCTTCTTCACCACCGCATACCCTTGGCGCGATTTTCCCCAGTAATGGGTGAAGCCGAGGAAGTCGAATGTCTCCGGCTTCTTCTCCGCTTTCGCGCCCCCTCGCGGCGGTCGCCCGAAGCGTGCCAGCCGCGTCTTCTGCGCATTGATCTTCAAGCCGTAGCGAGCGAAGCGTTTCGCGATCACCCGCTCAACTTTCTGCGCGTCCTCCAGGCTCTCGAAGCCCATGATGAAGTCATCGGCGAATCGAACCATGAAGGTG
>JBBSPM010000028.1:0-62218 GCA_038258815.1 Chthoniobacterales bacterium | reverse complement strand
TGGGCTCGGCGCAAAGGGGCGCCGGAGAAAGTGCGAATCGCCCGGCGACTCCGTGCTGAGACCACGCTGACGCTGCAGGCCGTCGCGCAGCGGTTGGGAATGGGAACATGGACCAACCTCTCGAAGTTGCTCGCGCCGGGGAAAGATTAGAAATGCGCTTTCAATCCTGAGGACTGACCCCTTTCGCTCCCTGCCCCTTTCGCTCCCTCTGCGCTTTCAATCCTGAGGACTGACCCCTTTCGCTCCCTCGACCCCTTTCGCTCCCTCGACCCCTTTCGCTCCCTCTTCCCTTTCGCCTCCTTTCGCTTTTCTCAGCGGCTATACAAAGGCACGCTTCGAGACGCTGCGGTAAGAGGCTGGCGTTGTTTGCGACGCCGGTCGAACCAGATGAGGGAGCTCAGATCGCGGGGAAAAATCGGGTCAGTCCTAAGGATTAGAACATTGAACAAGCCGGAAGCCTGGGCCGGAAATCAGTGCGTTCCCGTGGCGCATCGCCGATCGTGACGCCGTCAAGGCTTGCCCACGGGGAAGACGCCGACAAATTTCCTGATGTCTTCATCGCTGCCGCAAATATAGACTGAGTCGCCGTCGGCGAAGCGGAAGTCGCGGCCGAAATGGACGATCAATTCGCTGCCGCGCTCCACCGCCACGACCGAGCAGCCCGTGCGAGGCCGGATGCGCAGGTCGGCTGGGTGTTGGCCGATGAGTTCCGGCGACGCAACCATGGAAACCCGCAGCGACTGGTCCAGCGCCAGGGATTGTTTGCCGAGGAGCTTGCGAGCCAGGATCTGGCCGGTGACCTGGCTGATCGAGAGGGCGAAATCCGCGCCCGCCCCGTGGATGCGCTCTACGTTTTCCGGGCCGTTGACCCTGGCGATGACGGGCACATGCGGCGCGAGATCCTTGAGGATAACGGTGGCAAACAAGGTCGTGGCATCTTCGCTCAAGGCCAGGATGACCGACTGCGCGTCTTTCACGCCGACCCTTTCCAGCAGCTCGGGATCGAGCACGTTTCCCACCACGTCCACCCCCTCGGCCGCGACCTCCGAGATGACGCAGGTTTTTTCCCCCGCGTCGTGCAGCACCTCCGCAATCTTGCGGCCGACCTCGCCAAACCCGGCGATCACGAACGGACCGTCTCGGCGGCTCGCGCTGGATCCGCCACAAAGGTCAGTGAATCGTTCGGTGTTCTCGATGCTTCCCGCCACAATCAGAATCCCTCCGGGCTCGAGTCGCGTGTCGGGCGTAGGCGGTGCAATGAGGTGGCCGCCCAGCCATTGTCCGATCACGGTCACGCCCAGCTCTTCCCCGATTCTCGCCTCTTCGAGCGTCTTGCCGGCCAGCGCGCTCTCGGGCGCGAGGAGCGTCTCGCTGACCTGCAGCTTGTGCCCGAGCTTCTGCGTGCCGGCCACGCTGGGGCTGACCTTGCGGCTGGCACGGGCGGCGAGCGCGGCGGCGAGGACATGCCGCGGGGTGTAGGCCGAGGTGGCGCCGGCGAGGATCGTCGGCTGGCGATGCAGCGGGCTCTCGACCAGCGCGAGGATGCTGCCCTGGTAACCGAGCTGGCGCGCGGTGATCGCGGTGGCCGCATTGCGGTGGTCGCTGCCGTTGAGGATGAGCGCCCGGGCGGAGGCAAGGGCGACGCGCTGCATCACTTGTCCTTCCAGGCTTCCATGGACCACGCGGGTCCCGGTTTCCTGCACCCGCCGGGCCTCGGGTTCGTCCTCCTCGATAATCACGGGCTTCACTCCCGCCAATTTCAACTCCTCGACCAGCGAAGAGACCGCCGGACCGTTGCGAAAAATCAAGACGTGTTCGCGGGCATCCGCGCAGTCGCCGGGCAGGCGAGTTTCAAACCGTTCCTCGAGAAAGGGAATCAGAAACATCGGGAAGATCAGGAAGACCAGGAAGACGCCGAGAAACTGCACCACCACCACCAGAGCAACCATCAGCGGGTGCTGCCAACTGCTGTCGAAACCGTATCCGGTGGTCGAGAGCGTTTCGGCCGCCCACGCGATCGACTGCGAGAAACTTCGCGGCTTGCCCTCCAACCGACTCATTCCCGCCATGAAAAGCAAGGCGGAGACAATCAGCACCGCAATCAGCGCCAGGACGAGTGCGAGAAGGCGCTTGCGGAGACGTGTCATCGGAGGGACGAGCTTCGACCCGGCGGCATCCTAAACCGAGTCGCAAGAGATCGCGCAGCGAAATCGCCTGAGCATTTTCTTGGGGCCACACGTCTTCGCGGGGTCCGACTGCTAATGGCGCTAAGATAGGGCGGGTTTTGGGCGATTCTAACGCTGCGGCGCCGTCTGGTTCCGGGGAGCGCGCGCCTCCAGGCGTGCTGGTTGAGGCATGGAAAGCCCGGCCTCGCCCTGCGGCTGCGTTACGGCTGCCGAAACAGGCTTTTCTTGGCGCTTTATCAGTCTCGCGGTCACCGGTCTGAGAAAAGTTCGTCTTCGCAGAATGCGAAGACCAGCACGCTGCAAGCGTGCGCTCCCCAGATCTGCTGGTTCGCGACGGGAAAGTATTTCGTCTTGAACGCGGCGGATTCGAAGAATCTTTTGCTGGGTCAGACGATTACGCTTTCCGGTTCGCGATTCGGTAGAGCGTTTGCGAGATCTCTGTGCGCGCCTGCGAGTTCCGGCCACGTCAGTTGCTTTCAGGACGTAAATCGCATAAAACCTCCCATGCCATTCGACCTGAAGGAGATCGTCGCCACGCGTCTGGGCGAGAACTACGATCTGCATGAGCGGCACCTCAACCGCACCCTCGTGGCCGCGCAGCGCGTGATCGGTTTCGACAAGGTCTACGCGCGCGCGGAAGGCGCGTATCTCTACGACATGGATAATCGGGATTACCTCGATTTCTTGAGCGGCTACAGCGTTTACAACATCGGGCGCAATCATCCGGTGGTGAAGAAGGCGATCGAGGATGTGCTCGCGCTCGATTTGCCGAACATGGTGCAGATGGATTGCTCGCTTCTGAGCGGTTTGCTCGCGGAAGCGCTGACCAAGCTGACGCTGCCCCATCTGGACGCGGTCTTCTTTTGCAACTCCGGAACGGAAGCGAACGAAGGCGCGCTGAAATTCGCGCGGGCCGCGACGGGACGGAAGCGCTTTCTGGCGCTGCAAGGTTCGTGGCATGGGCTCACCTTTGGGTCGCTCTCGCTCATGGGTTGCGACAGTTTCACGGAAGGCTTTGGCGATCTCATGGACGGCTGGGATACCCGCATCGCGATGGATGATCTCGCGGGGCTGGAGCGCGAGCTGGCGAAGGGCGACGTGGCCGGTTTCGTGATCGAGCCAGTGCAAGGGAAAGGCTGCAAGACGCCGCAGTCCGACTTCTACGTGAAGGCGCAGGAGCTTTGCCGGAGATACGGCACACTTTTCATCGCGGATGAAGTGCAGACGGGACTCGGACGGACGGGCAAAATGTTTGGCTTCCAGCACTGGAATCTCGAACCGGATATCATCACGCTGGCGAAGAGTTTGAGCGGCGGCTATGTGCCGTGCGGGGCGATCGTGACCCGGCGCGACATCTATCAAAAGACGTTTAGCCGGATGGATCGCTGCGTGGTGCATTCGACGACTTTCGGCCGGAATAATCTTGCGATGGCCTGCGGGCTGGCGGCACTGGAAGTCATCGAGTCCGAAAAGCTGGTGGAGAATTCTGCGAAAATGGGTGCACTGTTAATGGACCGAATCGATGCTCTGCGCGCGAAGCATTCCTTCATTAAGGAAGTGCGCGGCAAAGGCCTTATCGTCGCGATCGAGTTCCAGGAACCGACGGAGTTGAAATTGAAGATGGGCTGGAAGCTCCTGCACAAGGTCGACAAAGTGCTCTTCGCGCAAATGGTCGTGACCCAGCTGCTGAGCAAGCATCGCATTCTCACCCAGGTGGCGGGACACGCGATGGACGTGGTAAAAATCCTGCCGCCGCTCATCATTGGCGAACGCGAGATCGATCGTTTTGCTGGCGCGCTCGATGCGGTGTTGACCGAGTGTCGCAAGTTCCCTGGTCCGATGTGGGAGATTGGAAATAATTTTGTGCGCCACGCGCTCCGTTCCCGGAAAACGCAGAAGCGCGCCGCGGTCTCGGCCTAACGACCGGTCGCAATTTCATTCATGAGCAAACCAGAATTTATCAAACGCACCCCACCAGGCGTGAAGCCGGTGCAGCGTCATGCCCAACCAATTCCGCAATCCGGGGTTCGCCCGGTGCAGCGCGATCGGTTGAGCTGGCACCAGTTTTCCGCGGAAGCGGATCGTTATGAGGCGATGACGTTCCGCGCTTGCGGACGTTCCGGGCTGAAGCTGTCGGCGATTTCGCTCGGCTCGTGGGAAACGTTTGGCGGTTACGTGGGTGCGGAACTGGCGCGCGGGTGCATTTTTCGCGCTTTCAATCTCGGCATCACGCACTTCGATTTAGCCAATACCTACGGCTCGCCTGCGGGTCGTGCGGAAGTGACGGTCGGTCGCACCTTGCGCGAGATGCCGCGCGAAGAAATGGTCATCGCGACCAAAGCCGGTCTGCCATTTGGGCCAGGCCCTTACGGGCAAGGTGCGTCGCGGAAAGCGCTGGTCACGAGCGTCGAGCAATCGCTCAAGCGGCTCGGCATGGATTACGTGGATATTTTTTATTCGCACGCGCCCGATCCGGGTACGCCGCTGGAGGAAACGTTGCGCGCGCTCGACCAGATCGTGCGCCAGGGGAAAGCGCTGTATCTCGGGTTGAGTAATTATACGGCAGCGCAGTTAAGCGAGGCCGCACGATTGGCGCGGGAGTTGAATCTCGCTCCCATCACCACCCAGCAGGTCGGTTACAACATGCTGCGACGCAGTGCGGAGCAAGATATTCTCCCGGTCGCTCGCGATCTGGGCGTGGGCGTGGTCGCTTTCTCGCCCCTCGCGCAGGGGTTGCTGAGCGGGAAATATCAAAAGGGAATCCCGGAAGGATCGCGCGCGGCGCGGACCTGGAGCGCGCCAAAGCGCGACGAGATCGTAAACGCGGTGCGCGAACGCGTGCGGCAGTTGCAAGAACTGGCGAAGAGCCGCGGCCAGACATTGCCGCAAATGGCGATCGCCTGGACGCTGCGCCAGCCGGACGTGACGACGGCGCTAATCGGCGCGTCGGATATCGACCAACTGGAAGAGAATGCGAAGGCGCTCGACAAGATGGCCTTCACCGAGGAAGAATTGCGCCGCATCGACGCCATTCTGCAGGGAGCCGCGCCTTCCGTGGCGCCGGCGGGCGGTTAAGAAACCGCCGCTCCTTGTTTCTCCGCATGAAGCTTCTGAACAAGATCGGCCGCGAATTTACCGGCTATAACCTGCTGGAATCGGCGCGGGTGAGTCGACCTCGCGTAGTGACCGATTTGCCGCAGGACGGCGCGCCTCAGTTTGGCATTGTGTATCTCGCTCCGTGAGGACTAGGATCGTGGTGCGCGGAGCGTGTCGCTTCGCCGCACCCATTCCAATCCCATTCCAATCATGAGCACCACCACCGACGAAAAACCTAGCCAACTGGATCAATTGAAGCAGTTCACTGTCGTGGTCGCCGACACCGGCGACTTCGAAAGCATCCGCGATTTCAAACCACGCGATGCTACGACCAATCCGAGCCTGATCTACGCCTCCACGCAGAAGGAACAATATTTCCATCTGCTCGATGAAGTCATCGCCGAGCGCAAAAGCTCCGGCTTATCCGGCGCGGCGCAGGTCGAAGATGTGATCGATCATCTGCTGGTGAAGTTCGGCTGCGAGATTCTCAAGATCGTGCCCGGGCGCGTCTCGACCGAAACCGATGCGCGGCTTTCTTTCGACGTGGAAGGCTCGATCAACAAAGGGCGGCAGTTGATCAAGCTCTACGAGGCGCAGGGGATCGATCGGCAGCGCATTTTAATTAAGATCGCTTCCACCTGGGAAGGGATCGCGGCGGGCGAAGTGCTGGAGAAGGAGGGGATTAATTGCAATCTCACCCTCATGTTTTCGCTTCCGCAAGCGGTGCGTTGCGCCGAAGCCGGGATCGAGTTGATCTCGCCGTTCGTGGGCCGCATTTACGATTGGTATAAAGCGGCGAACAAGACGGATTACACCGGGGCGGACGATCCTGGAGTGCAGTCGGTGAAGGAGATTTACACTTACTACAAGAAGTTCGGCTACAAGACGGAGGTGATGGGAGCGAGCTTCCGCAACATCAGCCAGATTCTCGAATTAGCCGGCTGCGATCTCCTCACGATCAGCCCCGATCTGTTGGAGAAACTGAGCCAATCGACTGATCCGATCGAGCGCAAGATCGGGCCCAACCGCTCGAAGAACGACGCGATCGAGCGCCTGGAGATGGACGAGAAGAAATTCCGCTATCTCTTCAACGATAACGCGATGGCGACGGAGAAAACGGCTGACGGCATCCGCAAATTCTCCGCTGACATCGTGAAGCTGGAGAAGTTCATCGCGACGAAGTTGGGGTAGGTTTCAGGGTTCAGGGTTCGGGTTTCAGAAAGTGCGTTTTCTGAATCCTGGAACCTGAACCCTTTCTCCTTTCCCATGTTCAACGTCGTCCTGATCGAACCGGAGATTCCCCCGAATACCGGCAATATCGGCCGGCTCTGTCTCGCTACCGGATCGACTTTACATCTCGTTAGGCCGCTCGGATTCGAGATCGATGATCGGCAATTGCAACGCGCCGGGCTGGATTATTGGAAGGAGGTGAAGGTGCGGATGTGGAACTCGTTCGCTGAATTGCAGTCCGCGCAATCGGAGATCGCGCGCTATTTTTTCCTGACGACGAAAGCTTCGCGACCCTATTACGCGGAGGCGTTTCAAGCGGACGATTTCCTCGTCTTCGGTCGCGAAACGAAGGGTTTGCCTGAGCCGTTACTCGAAGCGCAACGCGATCGGCTCATGACGATTCCGATGCAAGGAACGCGGAGTCTGAATCTGGCCACCGCGGTTGCGATTGTGCTCTTCGAGGCGGCGCGGCAAAACGCGGTTCGCTAATGGAGGGACGCCCGCCGTGGCGTCCACGATGATTCAGGACGGGACGGCGCCCGTCCCTCCACTTAATAGCCGGCGGCCTGACCGTCTTTCCGGCTCTCGCTGGCGCCGTAGTAGACGCCCTGTTTATCGTCGCGCATGATCGCTTGGTAGCCGCCGTAGCCACCGAGATCCAAGCGCACATTGTGGCCCATGTTCATGAGTTCGCGTGCGCTTTCGTACGGGACGCCGCTTTCGAGATTCACGAAACCGCCGTCCGCCATCCGCTCGCCGGTCGGTTCGGAGCTGCCCTCGTGTTGCCAACGCGCCGCGTCGCCGGCTTCCTGTAGGTTCATGCCGAAATCGATCAAGTTGCAGAGAATCTGCACGTGACCTTGCGGCTGCATGCCGCCGCCCATGACGCCGAAGCTCAGCCACGGCTTGCCGTCCTTCATCACGAACGCGGGGATGATGGTGTGGAAAGGTCGTTTGCCCGGCGCGTAGACGTTCGCGCTCTGTGCGTCCATGTCGAAAAGTTCGCCGCGATCCTGGAAACCGAAGCCCAGGCCAGGCACCACCACGCCGCTCCCCATGCCGCGATAGTTACTCTGGATTAGGCTAACCATGTTGCCGTCTTTGTCGGCGGTGGTGAGGTAGATCGTGTCGCCCTGCTGGAGCGCGGGATTTCCGGAATCGTAGCGTTTCGCGGCGTGCTTGGGATCGATGAGTTTGCGGCGTTCGGCGGCGTATTTTTTTGAGAGCAACTCCGCCACTGGCACCTTCGCGAAGGCCGGATCGGCATAGAATTTGGCGCGATCTTCGAAGGCCAGTTTCTTCGCCTCGATCATCAAGTGAAGCGCTTCCGGTGAGTTGTAGCCCATCGCCTTCAGATCGAAGCCTTCCAGAATGTTGAGCATTTGCAGCGCGGCGAGTCCCTGTCCGTTAGGCGGCAATTCGTAGACATCGTAGCCGCGGTAATTGGTCGAGATCGGCTCGTCCCAAGTAGACGTGTGTTTTTCAAAATCCACCTTGCGCAAGAAGCCGCCATTCGCGGCGAAAAATTTGTCCATCTGCTCTGTGATCTCGCCGTTGTAAAACGCATCGCCCTTTCTCCGCCACGATCCCGAGAGTCTTGGCGAGTGCCGGATTTTTGAATACTTCGCCCTTCGCTGGCGCGCGTCCGTTGATCGTAAACGTCTCCGCAAACGCGCCCGGTTGTTTACTCAGGAGCGGCACGCTGCGCTCGATGTAATAGGCGACCAATTCGGAAACCGGGAAGCCTTCATTCGCGTAGCTGATCGCAGGCGCGAGCACCTGTTTCATCGGGAGTTTACCGAATTTCTTATGCAGCTCGAACCAGCCATCGACGCAGCCCGGGACCGAAATCGGCAACATGCCGTGCGGCGGAATCGTGGTGCGTTTCAGCTTCTCCAGTTCCGACTTCATCTGCTCGTAACTGAGGCCGAGTGGCGCACGTCCGCTGGCGTTTAAGCCGGAGAGCTTCTTCGTCTTCGCGTCGTAAACGATCGCAAAAAGATCGCCGCCCATCCCGCTGCCCGTCGGTTCCATTAATCCGAGCGCCGCGTCGCAGGCGATCGCGGCATCCACCGCGCTGCCGCCTTGCTTCAGAATCTCGATCCCAATCTGCGTAACGAGCGGCACGCTGGTGCAGACCATCCCGTGTTGTGCCACCACTTCCGAGCGCGTCGCGAAGGGTTTGCCGGTGACGCGATCGGACTGGGCGAAGGCGCAGGTTGCGCACGTCAGCGAAAGAACAAAAGAATGGAGAGCGAGGCGCATAATGCCAATTCTACCACAGATGAAGCGCGTCATCCCGAGCTGGTCGAGGGATCTCGCCGATGGTGTCGAGCTACGCGAACCACGGAAAGCGTAACCGAGAGCGCAAGCGAGATCCTTCGACTACGCTCAGGATGACAAGAGACACGCGCGCGCTAAACTCTTGGCCATGCGTGCCAGCCATCTTGAAGATTATTACGCCTTCCTCCGTTTTCCCAGCATTTCGACTGACGACGAATACTCCGACAAAGTCGCGGAGTGCGCGCATTGGCTGGTCGAAAAATTAAACGGCATCGGACTGGAAGCGAAGTTGATGCCGACGCCCGGCCATCCAGTGGTATGGGCAAAAAACAAACATCAGCCCGGCCGCAAGACCGTCATGATTTACGGCCACTACGATGTGCAGCCGCCCGATCCGCTCGATCTCTGGGATTCGCCGCCATTCGATCCGGTTTTAAAAGACGGCTACGTCTTTGCGCGCGGTTCCACCGATAACAAAGGCCAGATTCTCGCGCACATTCTCGGCATTCAAGAGACGATCGAAAAAGACGGCGATCTTCCAGTGAATCTCCACCTCATCATTGAGGGCGAGGAAGAAATCGGGAGCGGCAACCTCGGCAATTTCCTCACCCAAAATTTGGACGCGCTGCGCTCGGATGTCGTGGTCGTATCCGATACCGGCATGATCGCGAAAGGCGTGCCGACCTTAAGCTACGGACTCCGCGGCGTGACCGCGTTGGAAGTGAAGATTACGAGCTCGAAGATGGATCTTCACTCCGGCATGTTCGGCGGCGCGGTGGCGAATCCCATCACCGCGTTGGCGCGTTTGCTGGCCACGTTGCACGACGAGAATGGGCACATCGCGATCAAGGGCTTTTACGACAATGTGAAACCACTGGAGGATTGGGAACGCGAGGCCTGGCGCAAGTTGCCGATCGATGGCGACAAAGAAATACTCGACGAGACGGGTTCGCCCGCGCTCTTCGGCGAGGAAGGTTACAGCACGCTCGAACGTTTGTGGGCGCGGCCCACGGCGGAGATCAACGGCATCGGCGGCGGCTATCAAGGGCAGGGGACCAAGACGGTTATCGCAAGCCACGCGATGGCGAAGCTCACCTTCCGCCTGGTGCCGAATCAGGAGGGCGACAACATTTTGGAACTCGCGAAAGCGCATCTCCGAAAACATCTTCCGCCCGGCGTGACGATGGAAATCAAGGACGGCCACAGTGGTCCGTGGTATCTGACCGATCCGCATTCCGAAGTGGGCCAGGCCGCGCAGCGAGCTTTACGTGCAGCCTTCGACGGCGCCGAGCCGGCGCTCATTCGCGAAGGTGGCAGCATCCCGATCACCTCGCAATTTCGCACGATCATGGGCGTGGAAACCTTGCTTCTGGGGCTCGCTCTGTCGGACTGCCGCGCGCACTCGCCTAACGAGAATTTCCCGCTCGAAAATCTCGATGCCGGGATTCGTTTGAACAAGGCGGTGCTGCAAGAGCTGGCGCGCTAAACGATGTGGCGAGATCGAGGGGCGGCGGCGTGGCTGAGCCGTTACACGCTGATTCTGCTCCTGCTGGGCGGACTAGCTTTTCCCGCCGCGGCGGTCCGTGGTGAAGAGTCGTTAGGCGACAAGCTGAAGCGCATTTTCGAGCCGACCCCGCCCCCGAAGAAGAAACGCAAATCTTCCTCGAGCAAAAAAACGTCCTCGACGCTTTCGAAGAAGAAATCCACTCCGACGCCGTCGCCGAGCCCTTCTCAGAAAAAGAAATCCAGCCCGACGCCGTCCCCAAGTCCTTCGCCAAAGAAGAAGGCGACGCCCGAACCGTCTCCGAGCGCGTCGCCAAAAAAGAAGAGCAGTTCGAAGAAATCCAGTCCGACGCCAAGCCCCACCCCGGAAGAGAGCGAGACGCCGAGCCCCACGCCGAAGTCGAAAAGTTCGCCCTCGCCTTCTCCCAAGAAAAAAAAGAAGTCATCGCCCACGCCGGAGCCCGAGGAATCGCCGAGCCCTTCGCCGAGTGCAACTCCGGAGGAATCGCCGACTCCCGAGGAAAGCCCGAGCCCTTCCCCGAGTGCCAGCCCGAAGAAGTCGCAGCCTCCCGGTGCGAGCATTTCGTCTAACGACATCAAAGGCTTCGAGAACTATCCGGCGCCGGTGAAAAAGGTCATTGATGCCGCCCTGGCTCTCACCGCGCGAAATCTCGATTACAAATACGGCTCGGCCGATCCCGCTACGGGAGGGTTGGATTGCTCCGGGTTTATCTTCTTCGTGCTGACGCAGAATGGGCTGAAAGGTATTCCACGCGATGCGAGCGGCCAGTATTCCTGGGTGCGGAAGGCCGGGAATTTTCAGGCTGTGATCAGCCGAAACGAAGACACCTTCGAACTGGATGAGCTAAAGCCCGGAGATCTGCTTTTTTGGACCGGGACCTACGCGGCCGACAAGGATCCGCCGATCACTCACACCATGATCTATCTCGGGCGCGAAAAGAAGACTGACCGGCGCGTGATGGTGGGTGCCAGTGACGGTCGCACTTATCACGATGAGTCGCGTTTCGGCGTGGGTGTTTTCGATTTCAAGCTGCCGCGCTCGCGGAAAGCCGAGACGAGTGGGCCCCAGCCGACATTTGTCGGCTACGGTCGAATTCCCGGGCTGGGCGACGGCTGAGCGGGTGTTTCCGCGGCGACGGTATTTTGGTGGTCGCGTTTGTCGGCGCGACTCTTGAGCGCCACCACGGCCACGATCACGACGAGGAGAGCGATGATAACGCGCTGCTCTGCCAACGTCAGTTCAAAAACGGCGAGCCAGCGCTTCATTGGTATTTGATCGGATCGGACAGATCCGCGTCGCGGAAGCCCTTCAAGCGCAACTGACAGGAATCGCAGCTCCCGCACGCGACTCCGTCCTCGCTTGGATCATAGCAACTGTGCGTGAGCGCGAAGTCCACGCCGAGATCCGTGCCCTGGCGGATGATCTCCGCCTTGGAAAGCGCGAGCAGCGGCGCGTGGATCTGGAGCGAATTGCCATCCACACCGGCCTTGGTCGCGACGGCTGCGAGATGTTCGAACGCTCGCAAGAATTCCGGCCGGCAATCCGGATACCCGCTGTAATCGACCGCGTTGACGCCAATGAAAATGTTTCCCGCGCCCAGCACTTCCGCCCAGCCGAGCGCGTAGGAGAGGAAAATAGTGTTCCGGGCCGGCACGTAAGTGATCGGAATTCCGTGAGTCATCTCATCGGCCGAGCGCTCATGCGGGACTGCGATGTCATCCGTCAAGGCCGAGCCGCCGAAGACTCGCAAATCAATTCTCGCCACGCGATGATCCCGCACCTTCATGGAGGCAGCGACACGCTGCGCGGCCTCCAGTTCGATGCGATGCCGTTGTCCGTAATCAAAGGAGAGCGCGTGCGTCTCGAAGCCCTGCGCCTGCGCGAGGGCAAGCGTGACAGCAGAGTCGAGACCGCCACTCAAGAGCACTACGGCCGATACCATGACCCTTCTTTCGCGCCTGCGCTCGCGAGCGTCGAGAACTTTGCGTAAACTGCGCGCGTGTCAGGATGGAAAAGAATTCGTTACCGGCTGGAATGGCTGGCTTTGACGGCGGGGACGAAGGTGGTGCCGCTGCTTTCGCGCCGCGCTTGTTATAACCTCGGCGGCAAGGCAGGCGGTTTGGCGGCGCGCTTCGATAAGCGTGGCCGCGTGGTCGCGCTGGCGAATCTTGAAGCGGCATTCGGCGACGAGTTTTCTCCGGAGCGCCGAGCGGAGATTGTGCGGGAATCGTATCAAACCTTCACGCGCACCATGCTCGATCTCTTTTGGAGTTCGCGGCTGAACGCGGAGAATTTCGCGGATTACTTCGAGTTCGATGGCGTGGAGCGGTCGAAGGAGGAGATCGCGCCGTCGAACAGCTGCATCGTCGGTGCGTTTCACTACGGCAATTTCGAATGGCTCAGCCTCGCTTGCGGTTGGTCGGGTTTTCCGAGCGCAATTACGACGCAGGAATTCAAGAATCCACTGCTCGACCGCTTCTTTCAGAAACTGCGTGAGCGTTCTGGCCACACCACCGTTCCGCGCGAGGGCGCGATCATTCGGCTCTATAAAATTTTGCGCAAGAAAGGGCGCGCGGCGTTGCTCGTGGATACCAGTCTGCCGCCGCATCATCCCACGGTGGTGATCGAGTGTTTTGGTTTGAAGACGTGCGTGACCGTGGCGCACGCGTGGCTGCAGGAGCGTACCGGGGCCCCAATCATTCCGCTCTTCTGCGAGCCGCTGCCGGGCGGACGTTATCGCATCGTGACGCGGCCGAAGGTGCAGTTGCCGGCAGGTGCGACGCATCAGGAAATCGCGCAGGCGGTTTGGGATTCGTTTGAGCCGGTGGCGCGGCGCAATCCCGCGCCCTGGCTCTGGATGTACAAGCATTGGCGCTACCGGCCCGTGGGCGCGACCGGCTACCCGTTTTACGCGAATGAATCTCCGGCCTTCGACCAAATCTCAGCGCGGCAGGATTATGCGAAGCTGGACCGGAGCGCGCTGCCAAAGCGGACTCGGCCGGCCGCTTAAAACGGGGCGCGTCTTGACAAGAAGAGGGAGGGGCACTTCCATTGGCCTCATTATGCGACTCACTTCCCGGCTCCTCCTACTCGCAGCCGCTTCTTCCGCGTTGGTCCTGACCAGTTGCGAAACGACCTCCATGGTCTCCGGCGGCAGTTATCGCGTCACCGCGAAACGCCCGCATGATCCGTCGAATGTGCGCGTGAAAGTTTCGCTCTCGAAACAGAATGTTTACGTGATGGAAGGCGATCGGCCGCTCATGGCCGTCGCGACCACGGTAGGCTTGGCCGAGAAGCCGACTCCGAAGGGCAACTTCAAAATTTACCAAAAGATCGAACACAAGCGCTCTGGCTCTTATGGCTTCCGCGTGCAGGGCGATCGCATTATTCCGGCAACGTCGGGCGCGAATATTTCGGGACGTTATGTCGGTTATCCGATGGGCTATTGGTGCGAATTTGCGCCCGCTTACGGATTCCATCAGGGCTACGTGCATACGCGTCCGCGCAGCCATGGTTGCCTGCGTTTGAAGGGCGAGGCGGCGGCGAAATTCTACGCGCTGGTACGCAACGGCACCCCGGTGAACATCGCCGATAGCCAGCCGGAAGACGCGACCCTCGGGCCGAAGATTCAGCGCATCGACGATTCCAAGACGCCTGATCCTCCCAACAGCGTTTCGATTTCCGACGCGGCTTTCACGAAGCCGGGCGGCCCGTTGCTTGAGGAGTAGCATGCCGCGGCCTTTGCCGCGATAGTGTGCCGTGAGCACAAACTTAATCTCCAGCGGCACGCCGGTCGGTAAACGGGTGAATCTCCGAACGCCGGAAGTGATGACGGCCGTGCAGGAGCAGGTCGAATCGCATTACCGGAGCGATATCGTGGACATGATTCGCCGCAACGGCGGGATCATGAAGGTGGGCGACATCACGGTGCGGCTGGCGAAGCAGTTCGGCTTTTGCTACGGGGTGGAGCGCGCGATCGATCTGGCCTACGCCGCGCGGAAGGTTTTTAAGGATCGTCGGCTCTTCATTCTGGGCGAGATCATTCACAACCCGGAGGTGAACGATCAGATCTCTTCGTTAGGCATCAAGAATTTGATGGGGACGAACAAGCAGGCCGAGGTGGCCGATTTGAAGCCAGAGGATGTCGTGATCGTGCCCGCTTTCGGCACCGAGGTTTCAACGCTTCAGCAGATCAAAGATATCGGCTGCCAAATCGTCGATACCACCTGTGGCGACGTCATGAGTGTCTGGAAACGGGTGCGCAAATATGCCAGCGAATCCGCCACCTCGATTATTCACGGCAAGGCTGAGCATGAGGAAACGAAGGCGACCAGCTCGCGCGCGCTCGGCGATGGCAAGGGGCATTATCTCGTCGTGCTCACGCTCGCGGAGACAGATTATGTTTGCGATTACATTCGGCAAGGCGGCAACAAGGAGGAGTTTCTCGCGAAATTCGAGCACGCGCATTCGCCGGGCTTCGATCCCGATTTGCATCTGCGCACCGTGGGCGTCGCGAACCAAACCACCATGCTGCGCGGCGAGACCGAGGAAGTGCAACGGCGGATTCGGCAGGCGATTATTGATCGCGATGGCGCGGAAGCCGCGGCCAATAATTTCCGGTTTTTCGACACTATCTGCGGAGCCACGCAGGAACGTCAGGACGCGCTGCGCGAGTTGCTGGATGTGAAGATGGACCTCTTGCTGGTCGTGGGCGGCTACAACAGTTCGAACACTTCGCATCTCGCGGAAATGGGCGAGGAAAAATTGCCGACCTATTTTGTGCGGAACGCTTCCCGATTGCACTCGATGCACGAGATCCTGCACTACGATCTCCATGCGAAGAGCGAGGTGATCGCGAAGGATTGGCTGCCGGATGGACCGTTGGTGGTCGGGATCACGGCCGGTGCTTCGTGTCCGAACAATCTCATCGAAGAGACACTGCTCCGCTTATTCGAGCTTCGCGGGATCAGCCGCGCTCAGCTCGAAGCCGCCGCTTAAGCGCTGCGTTGCTGTAGCGGCGGTCTATGACTGCCGACCGTTTGCGTTCGGGCGCATTCGGCGGTCATAGACCGCCACTCCAAGCTCGGTGTGCGATCTCATAATATGCGTGCAATCTGGAAGGGCAGTATCAGCTTCGGCCTCGTTAATATTCCCATCGCTCTTTATCCGGCGACGCGCCGGGAAGATCTTAAGTTTCGCCTCCTGCGAGGGAGCGATCACAGCCCGGTGAACTACAAACGGGTGGCCGAGAAGGACGGCAAGGAAGTGCCGTGGGGAGAAATTGTAAAGGGTTACGAATACGAGAAAGGGAAATTCGTTATCCTGAACGAGAAGGATTTTCAGCGGGTCGATCTCGAGGCCACGCAGACGGTCGATATCCAGGATTTCGTCGATCTGGACGAGATCGATCCGATGTATTTCTACAAGCCCTATTACCTCGAGCCACAGAAAGGCGGCGACAAAGCTTACGCGTTGCTGCGAAACGCGTTGGCGGATGGCAAAAAGGTGGGCATTGCAAAAGTCATTATCAAGACGCGCCAATATCTCGCGGGGGTGAAAGCGCTCGGACATGCGCTCGTGCTCGAGTTGATGCACTTCGCCGAAGAATTATCGGACGCGGAAAAGCTGAATGTTCCGAAGAAGCTGGAGCCTGGAAAACGGGAGAAGGACATGGCGATGGCGCTGGTGAAAAGCATGACCTCAAAATGGGACCCGACGAAATATCGCGATGATTATCGCGAGGCCTTGCTCGACGTGATCGAGGAGAAAGTGGAATCCGGCGGCAAGGAAATCGAAGAGAAGCCGAAAGAGAAGAAATCTTCCTCGAAGGTGATCGACTTAGTGGCGATTCTTCAGGAAAGCCTGGCGCAGTCGAAGGGCGGGAAGAAGACCAGCTCCCGCAAGAAAAGCGGGAAGAGCTCGGCCAAGACGCAGAAGAAGGCGGCGTAAGGGTAGGGTCGCCGCGCTGCGGCGACCGAGGCGCGTCGCTCGCGCGATAGATGACCGAGCATTTCCAGAGCGAACGACGCGGGCTGGACGGCGCAGCGCGCCGTCCCTACCGGCTCGGGGATGACAACTGTTCGTGGCCAACGCAGCATAAGCATAATAAAGACGCTTATGTCCACGCCCGGCGCCCGACAGGTCACACTTCTCACCGCCACCTGCATCGTGATCGCGAACATGGTGGGCACCGGAATTTTCACCAGTCTCGGCTTTCAAGTGGGCGACCTTTCGAGCGGGTTTTCGATCATTGCGCTTTGGATATTGGGAGGAATTTGCGCGCTGTGCGGAGCGCTCTCCTATGCGGAACTCGGAGCCGCCTTGCCCCGATCGGGCGGCGAATACAATTATCTGCGCGAGATCTATCATCCCTCTCTCGGATTCCTGGCGGGTTGGGTTTCGGGCACCGTCGGGTTCTCCGCCCCGGTCGCGATCGCCGCGATGCCATTCGGCACCTATCTGGCTGATTTGATTCCCGGAACCAATCCGCTGTTCCTAGGCCTCGCGGTCGTCTGGGGCACGACGCTCGTTATCCTGCTCGATTTCCGGTTTGGGAGCGCGTTTCAGATCGGCTCGACGCTACTCAAGCTTGTTCTCATCGGAGGCATCATCGCGGCGGGATTCTACGTCGTCGGCACTGAACCGATTCGATTTCTACCCGTGGCCGGCGACGGCGCGCGCATCGTGAGCGCGCCGTTCGCCGTTAGTCTCTTCTGGGTCATGTATGCCTATTCGGGATGGAACGCCTCCACCTACATCGCAGGAGAACTGCGGAATCCGGCGCGCAATATTCCGCTCTCCCTTGGCCTTGGCACGCTCGTGGTCGCGATCCTTTACGTGGGATTGAACGTCGTCTTTTTGCGCACGACTCCCATTCCTGAAATGGTCGGCAAACAGCAGGTGGCGCTCATCGCTGGGACCCACATTTTCGGGCCGGCTGGCGGCAAGATGATGGCGATCTTTATCTGTCTCGGTCTGGTCTCAACCGTGAGCGCGATGATGTGGATCGGGCCGCGCGTGATGGTGACGATGGGCGAAGATCTGGCCTTCTTCTCACTCCTCTCCCGGCGCGACCGGCGCGGCATCCCGGTGAATGCGATCCTGGTGCAATTCGTCATAGTGAACGTGATGCTGCTCACCGCGACCTTTCAGGCGATTGTGAATTACGTGCAGTTCAGCCTCACGCTTTGCTCGGCTCTCACCGTCCTGGGCGTCTTCGTCTTGCGTTGGCGTCAGCCGAATTTACCGCGTCCCTATAAGGTGCTTGGGTACCCCGTGACGCCTTTGATCTTCCTCCTCGTCAGCGTCTGGATGCTGGCCAACTTGCTCCTTAATCCGGACACGCGCGGTCCTTCTCTCCTCGGCCTCGCGACGACGCTGGCCGGTCTCGTCATTTACTTTCTCTCGCCGAAAGAAGCGCCTGCCAACCCCTCGCACGCATCATGAAACTTCGTTTGTTAGGTTGCCTCCTCTTTGTCGCCAACGTCAGCGCCCAAACCCCGCCGCCCACTATCGACGAGACGGCTCGCTTCCTCGCCGGACTGCCAGTGGAGGGTTCGCTCGCTCCGCTCATGGCTGCGCCCGCCTGGCAGGAACACGCGAAGGCGATGGACGAGGCGTGGTCGATCAAAATGACGCAACAAGTGGTGCCGATCCGCGGCTGGATGGCGCTCCACGCACCCGGCTATCATCACAGCACGGACACGATGTTCTACATGTTTGCGGGGCCGGATTTTCTCTACGCCAATGTCTTCTTCCCGGACGCCAGCACCTACATTCTGGCCGGGCTCGAGCCAGTGGGAGCGGCGCGTGATCTCTCGACTCTTGCGCCTGCGGCACTCGCCGCGGAGCTCGGAGCGTTGCGCACGTCCATGAGTTCGATTCTGCGCTTCCAATACTTCATCACGAAGGACATGCGGGCGGATATTGGGCACGGAAAAGTTCTGGGCACCGTTCCCATTATTTATGTTTTTCTCGCTCGCCTTGGCTATCAAGTGCTCGCGGTGGAGGGGATCACGAGTCCTTCGGAAGGGGTGAAAATCGTCTTCCAAAATCCAGCCCTACCTCAGCCGCAGACGCTCTACTATTTCAAAACCAACCTTGCTGGGGAAGAGAGCGCGTTTCTGAAGTGGTGCGCCGCGCAAGGTCCGGGGCTCAGCCTCTTGAAAGCCGCGTCGTTTCTCATGCACGGCAATAATTTTAACGGTGTGCGCAAGTTCCTGCTCGAGCACAGCCGCGTGATCGTGCAGGACGATTCCGGGATTCCGCTCCGCGCATTTCCGAAAGGCTGGGAGGTCAATTGCTACGGCCACTATGTTCCGCATCGGACGACTTTCGCCAAGTTTACGCAACCCGATCTGGCGGCGGTTTATCAGCGAAATCCGCCGGGACCGCTGGGCTTCGCTTTCGGTTACCACTGGCAGAAGGAAGAAGGGATGCTGATGCTGGCGACGCCGCCGGGCGGCGCTCCGCCAGTCGAATCGGTGCCAGTGCTGAGAGCGCTACCGCTCGCGCCCGAGGAGCAGCCGTAGAAAACGCGCGTCGGAAAAGGAGCCACCATTGCCGTGGCGCACGACAACGACCTTCAACGAAGGAAGAACGTAGAGTCGCTGATAACGCGAACCGATGCAGAGCATGAGATCGCTCGGCGCGTCCCGGCAAACGCAGGCGTTATCCCAGTTTTGCGCGGACCATTTCGGGGTGAGCGCTTCCTCGAAATCGAATTCGCGACCGCCGGGCGCCGCGCGATTATTCCACCAGCCTAACGAGTAAGCGCGATTGGCCGAGGAGCCGCGCTGCGTCTGCGCGAACGACTCGGCTGGAACCACGGGCGCGCCGTCCGCGAGAGCGAGCTGTCCCAGCCGGCTCCATTGTTGAGCGGAAAGAATCCAGCCCGCGGCGAGCAACGGATTTCCCGCGTGATCGAGCAGATAACGCTGCGAGCCGAGACCGAGCCGCCGCAAGACGCGCCGCTCCAGATATGCGCGCGGCGAGCGTTGGAGGGACGACCGCGGTGTCGTCCCTGTCTCCGCTTTGGCCCGCCGACCCAAACCGGACGGGGCAGCGCCCGTCCCTCCACGCTCCACGCTCCAAATCCCACCCCAGTTCTTGCCACCCAGTTTCGCCTTCAAGACGGCGTGAAAGACCTGAAGCGAACTCGGGCCGTAGATGAACGCGCGTCCCGGTTCCGCCACCATCGGCAAACCGATTGCGATCACGTCGCGATTCCCCGGATCATCCGCATGCAAACGGAAACCTGGCTCGAGGCCGCAGGAAAAATCGAGCAATTGTCGAATTGTGACGCGGGACTTGCGGGCGTCCTCCCGCCAAGCCGGAATCGTTTCGGCCACGCGTTCGTCCAGTTTCAATAATCCATCCTGCTCCGCCGCCAGCGCGGCCAGACACCAGAATGCTTTCGTGCCGCTGTAGATTTTTCGCGCTTCACCGGCGTGCTCCTGCAGCAGCGTCTTTCCTGATTGGAGAATGAACAGCGAAGTGCCGCCGTGACCGGCCGAGTAGCCAGCCGCGCTGCGAATCGCAGAGGGATCCAAGCCACCGGCTGCGAGCTCGCGGCCTACGAACAGGAGGAAAAGAATGGCAAGACGCGCGCGCATATTTCAGATTTCATCCAACGCCTGCGCGACCGCAAAAGGCAACGCACTGGCTCCGTTTCCACCGAGTTCTGAATCGATTTGCTCCAGGCGGTGAATCAAGTCCGCCACTTCTCGCCGCGCGAAGGGTCCGCCAGCGGCCGCGCAGAAGTGCGTTCGGCAACCAAACGGTCGGTTGGCGTAAATGAGGCAGTTTCCGCTCTGCTGATCGAGCAACGGGCACGCTCCGTCGAGTGCCTCCGGCAGCCGCTTTCGCCCCGTGGCGCGAACGGCGCGCGCGGCCACAGCGGCTTCGCCCTTGGTCAGGTACGGGGTGCGCCCGGTAAGTTTGAAATGACAACAATCTCGGCGGCGCACGCAATTGCGTTCGATCGGACGCGCATCCAACTCCGCGTAAATGGCGCGGACCTGCGTGAGGGCGGTCTCGGAGTTTGAGCGTCGTTTCATTTCGGGAGCGGCGCATCCGCCATGGCGTGGCCGGCGATCCATCCGGTCGCCCAAGCTGCCTGAAAATTGAACCCGCCGGTGATGCCATCGATATCAAGCAACTCGCCCGCGAAGTAAAGATGCGGCACGAGCCGGCTTTCCATGGTGCGAAAATCCACTTCGCGCAGCCGGACACCGCCGCAGGTTACGAACTCATCTTTGTTCAACGATTTGCCGTCGATCGAAAATTGCTTCTGCGTGAGTCCGTGAACGAGCGACGCGGCTTGGGTGCGACTCAGCTCCGTCCAAATCGCAGTGGAGGGTATCGATGCGTCCGCCACGAGTTTTTCCCAAAGTCGCGCGGGGAGGGGAGCGATCGGCGAACCGGCAATGCGACGCTTCGCTTGCAAGGTGCGGCGGTCGGCGAGTTCCGCAGCGACGGCGCCCGCGTGCATCGCTGGCAGCCAATTCACGCGCAGCGAAAATCGGTATTTGTTTCCCGCCAGGAGGCGCGCCCCCCAGGCGGAAAGGCGAAGGATTCCGGGCCCGCTCAAGCCGTTGTGAGTGAGGAGCACGGGACCGCGCTCCCGCAGTTTCATTTGCGGCACGGAAACCTCCGCGTCTGGCACCGCGATTCCCGCCAAGGCGTGCCAGTCCGGCGCGTCAGTGTGCAAAGAGAAGAGAGACGGGACAGGCGGTTCGATGGTGTGACCCAGGGTCGCGGCCATTTGCGCGCTACCCAATGTCCTCGCGCCGCCGGTGGCGAGGAGAAGGCGATCGCAGGTGGTCTGTTCACCATTCGTTAGACGCAAGACGAAACCGTTGGCCGATCGTTCCGCCGTCTCGACCCCGCAACGCGAAATCAACTGCACGCCCGCTGCGTTCGCTTCGAACATCAGGCAGTCGATCACAGTGCCGGATGAGTCGGTGATCGGAAACACGCGACCGTCCGGTTCAGTTTTCAGACGCACGCCGTTCCGCTCGAACCAGGTCACAGTATCCTCCGGGGAAAATCGATGCAGCACACCTAGCAAAGCGCGTTCACCACGCGGATAACGGGCCGCGAAAGTGCGCGGCTCCAGCGCGGTGTGCGTGACGTTGCAACGTCCGCCGCCAGAGATGCGAACTTTGCTCAAGAAATGAGAACCGCGTTCATAGATGCGCACTTCGCTCTTGGTCTGAGCCCGCGCACAGGCAATCGCCGCGAAGAAACCAGCGGCTCCGCCACCCACGATGATGATGCGTTCACCGTTCATGCGTTGAGCAGTGTATCTCTCTTCGCTGATACTTCAGCATCGGCGCGTTTGAAGGATGCCGGGGAGCGCACGCTTCCAGCGTGCTGGCCGCCGCATTCTGCGGTGGCGAACTTTGCCTTTAATCGACGTGGTCTACAGCGGACTATCGCTTAGGAAGTTCGTTTCGGCAGAATGCCGAAACCAGCACGCCGGAGGCGTGCGCTCCCCAGAGTTACGCGAACGCGTTATCTGTCGTTCGCCGCTTCTTGCGGAGTGGGTGGCGCACTTTCGTTCGGCAAAATGATCGCGCGGGAGACGCGGTCGCGTCCGAGATATTTCTTCGCCAACTCACTTAACTCGGCCGTCGAAATGCTTTCCACGTCGGCCTGGCGCGAGCGTGCCCAATCCATCACCTCAGGCTTTTCCTGCGCGCGGGAGAGCACGGCTGAGAGCCAGTAGCCGTTGTTACGGAGAGTCTCCTTCAGCGTGGTGAGCAACGGCAGCCGGGCGCGTTCCAATTCCTCCGCGGTGACGCCATGCGTCGCGAGGTCGTCCGCGATCTCCGTGACCAGTTTCGCCATTTTCTCGGCGTCCTTCGGTGCGATGTCGATGCTGGCGCCGAAATATCCGTACCCCGGGAATGTGTCGCTGGTGCTGCTGCCCGCTCGAGGACTGTAGGTGCCGCCGATATCCTCTCGCACCTTCACCCGGAGACGATCGTTCAGGATCGAGGCCAGGAGACTGAGCCGGCGATTGCGATGCACATCCATCGCATCGTCCGAGGGCCAAAAGAGAAGGAGTGCGCCTTTCGGAATTTCGGAATCGATCACGTAGTCCTTCGCGAACGGCTCCGCGGGGAACGCGACCTTCTTCAACTCCGGCAGCTCTGGCTTCGACTCGCGCGGGGGCAACGCGCCAAGCGTCTGTGCAACCGCGTTGATCGTGGCCTCGAGATCGAAGTCGCCCACGATCGCCAACTCAATCGGCCCCTCCCGGAACTGCGGAGTCAGCCACGCTTTCACCTCGTCGAGATTGCGCGCCATCATGACCTCTTTCGGTGGCATGCCGAAGCGGGCGTCTCCACCCGCTAGCAGGTTCGCGATGTCCGTGGCGAGTGGGCCACCCGTGGTGTGGGCGAAGGAAAGATAAAGCTGCTCGAAACTCTTTCGCGCGACCCGCAGCGCTTCCGGTCGATAGCCGGAATCGGTCAGTTGCGCGGTGAGCAATTGCAGATCCAACGCGAGATCGTCCGGCGTGGTGCCGCTGGAAAAAACGAACGCGTCGGAGTCGGGGGCAAAACTCCAACCGACATTTTTGCCGGCGAACATTTCTCGCAGATCATCGACGCTGTGTTCCCCGAGGCCGCCGGCGGTGAGCGTCCGGCTGGCCAGCGCCGAGAGGCCGCGCTGCGCCGCCGGCTCGGTAATGCCGCCGGTTCCGACGCGCGCGCTGAGTGAAATGCGTCCCGCTTCGAAGTCCGTCTTTTTAAGATTTAGCCGCACGCCGTTCTTGAAAGTGAGCAGTTCGATGTCGAGGTCGTCGATGTGCTCGCGTTTCTCGATTTCGCCCGGCGCGCCGAAATCCGTGTAAGCCCACGAATTTTTTTGATCGGGCGCGGGTGGAGTGACGGCGACCGCGTGTGCGCTTTCGTATGCCGCACCGATCGCGGCTGCAGCATCGCCCGGAATGGTGACGTTGCCGCTCACCATGACGAAGCTGCCTTTGCTCGCGAAGTCAGAGCGCAACGCCGCCAGACAATCGTCGAGCGTGATCTCCTTCAGCGCCGGCCCGAGCAGGGCAAGGTCGTCCGCCGCCGTGGTCAACACATCGTCCTCCACCAGCGTCTGCACGATTTCGTTCGCGATCCGATCGGAGTGCCGGGTGGGATCGGTGCGGGCGGCTTGCTCCAGGCGATTTTGGCCGTTGGCGGTCGCTTCGGTTAGTTCCGCCTCGGTGAAGCCGTGTTCCAGCGCGCGGCGCAACTCCTGCTCGCCGACTGCGAGAGCTTCCTGCCAGTTCTCCGGTTTGCAGGAGACGTCGATGCTGGCCTCACGAAAGAAGTCGAAGCGCTCGGCGACGGACGCGCTGGCCGAGACGAAGGGCGTATTCTCCTTCTTCGCCAGGACAGAGAAACGTCGGTTGAGCATGGCGAGGGCGAGGCCGCGGGGCAGTCTCTTGATCTGGCGGGCCACGTTGTCGGGCTCGGGCGCGTAGGGGGTGATGCGATTAATTGAAACGCTGGTGGTGGGTGCTTCCGGTTCCGCGTGGAAAACGGCGCGGACGCCGTCGAGGTGCGGCAGCTCGCCTAACGAAGGGTTCGGGCGCGATGGACCGCGAGCAGCGAGTGAGCCAAATTGCGTCGCGATCAGTTTCTCGATCGCGGCCTCATCAGCAAAATCGCCCACCACGATCACGACCATTTTCTCGGGGCGATACCACGTGTTCCAAAAATCGAGGAAGCGGGCGCGATCCGCTTCTTTGATGACACTCTCTTCGCCGATCGGGATGCGGCGCGGCAATCGCGTGGTCCCGAGCACCGCTTGGAATTCCGCGACAAAGGTGCGGAAGCCGACCGAATCAGCGGCGCGCTTCTCAGAGAGAATGACGCCGCGCTCGCGATCGATCTCTTCTTTGCTCAGGAGAAGGCCGTCCGCGTAATCGCCCATCACCCGCAGACCTTCCGCGAGCGTCTCGTTGTCGGCGTGGGCGAGTTCGAGCTGATAGATGGTGCGGTCGAAACTGGTGCTGGCATTGGTGTCGCCGCCGAAGTTCATCCCCATGCGTTGGAAGAATTTTACCAGCGTCCCCGGCGGGTAATGCTTGCTACCATTGAAGGCCATGTGCTCAAGGAAATGAGCGAGGCCGCGCTGCTCGTCCGTTTCTTGGAGCGAACCAGCGAGGATGAGCAGGCGGAGGGAGACGCGCCCTTTTGGCTCGTGATTCGCGCGGACGACGTAGCGGAGACCATTCGGGAGCGCGCCGAAATGCGCGGCGGGGTCAGGTTTCAAATCGCTGCGTTTCTGCGGGAAGGGGAGCGGTGTCGCAGGCGGCGGGGTTTTGGCCGGCGCCAGCGGGGCGATCGCGAACGCGAAGACGATACAGAAAGTGGAAAGAAGGCGAGTCATGAAGGTGGACGGGGTTCGACAACCTTGCGGGGAAGGATGTTCAGCGAAAGGACAAGGAGGGGCGTTTTCCAAAACGCCCGCGGCGGCTTGCCGCCTTCGCCGAGGCTACGGTGGGCCGCGGGAAGCGCGCCGTTCCTTGAGCCCGAATCTCGCAACAGCCTTGACAGAGCAAGCGTCGTTCGCGCAGCTTGCCGGGCGTGAACTCACTCGGAAAATACTCAGGTTACGTCTACGCCCTTCTACGTGTCATCGTTGGGTTAATGTTTGCGTGTCATGGCGCGCAGAAATTGCTCAGCATGTTCGGCGGCAAGGGGGGCGCGGAAGGATTGATGATGGCGGGTGGGATCATCGAACTCGCCGGCGGTTTCTTGATCGCTCTCGGGTTATTGACCCGCCCCGCCGCCTTCCTTGCCAGCGGTATGATGGCGGTCGGCTATTTCATGGCGCACGCTCCGCAAGGTCCGCTGCCGATCATCAACAAGGGCGAGCTCGCCGTCGTGTATTGCTTTCTCTTCCTTTACATTTTCTTCCGCGGTCCGGGTCCGTTGGCGCTCGATAATCTGATCTTCAAACGTGGCGCGACTGACGGGAACGGATAGGGTCTGCGAATGCAGACACGGAACTGGATCAAGACGACGTTAATTTTGGTCGCGCTGCTTGGCGCGAATCTCGCGCAGGCGCAGGATTGGGCGAAGGCGCGGCTAAATGATTCTCCGCGCCACGGCGAATGGGTGGAATACAAGTCGGGCGAGCGCACGTTGAAGGCGTTCGTGGTTTACCCGGAGAAGAAAGAGAAGGCGCCGGTCATGCTCGTGATTCACGAGATTTTCGGAATGACGGATTGGGTGCGCGGGGTGTGCGATCAATTGGCGGAGAATGGCGTGATCGCGATCGCGCCCGACTTGCTCAGCGGACAGACGCACGAAGATATCGATAGCGCGCGCAAAGCGGTTTCGGAATTGCCGAAGGAGCAGGTGATCGCGGATCTGAATGCGACTGCGGAATACGCGGCAAAGATTCCAGCGAGCAATGGGACGCTGGCGGTTTGCGGGTTTTGCTGGGGCGGCGGGTGGTCGTTTGGCTACGCGAGCATTAATCCGAAGGTGAAGGCGACGTACTCGTTTTACGGCACGGCGGTGGATAGCGCGGAGGACGCGGCAAAGATCACGGGGCCGGTTTACGGATTCTACGGTGAGAAGGACGAGCGCGTGAACTCCACCATTCCGAAGGCTGCGGAACTGATGAAAGCGGCAGGAAAAAAATACGAGCCGGTGATCTATCAGGATGCGGGTCACGGCTTCATGCGCGATGGGGAGTCGCCGGAAGGCAAGCCGGAGAATAAGAAAGCGCGCGATGACGCCTGGGCGCGTTGGAAGACGCTGCTGAAGGAGTTGTAGCCACGATCCTCGTAGCACAGGCATCTTGCCTGTGGGGACACCGGGCGTCTCGCCCGGTGTGTCGGCGTTCCCTTCCGATCACCGGGCAAGATGCCCGGTGTCCCCACAGGCAAGATGCCTGTGCTACGACACGGCGGACTAGGCGCCTACCAACTGCGATGCGGTTGGCGACCGATCATTTTTTCGTGCCTTCCAGTTCGTCCGCCAATGCAGTGGCGTCGTAAACTTTGCGCAGCGCTTCGGTGATCGCGGCGGAATCGACACTCACAGCACGCGCCCGTTTATCCGAATAAACGTAGTCGAGGACGTGAGAGTAGATGTTTCCGTCGAAGATGATGCCGACGAACTCGTTCGCTTTGTTCACGACCGGGCTGCCGCTGTTCCCGCCCACGATATCGGCCGTGGTGACGAAATTGAACGGCGTGTTCAGATTCAATTTGCCTTTGCGATCGATCCAGCGTTTCGGCAGATCGAAAGGCGCTTCGTTTTTGTGTTCCGTGGACCGCTCATATAATCCCGCCATGGTGGTTAGCGGCGGGACCTGCTTCCCGTCTTCCTCGTAGCCGCTGACCGGGCCATAAGAGAGGCGCAGGGTAAACGTGGCATCGGGAAAAGTGCTCGTGCCTTCAGCGGCGAACCGCGCCTGCGCGATCTCGGCGTAAGCCTGCTGCTTGGTCTCGTCCTGCGCTTCCCACGCTGCACGGGCTTCGCGGGCTGGTCCATCGATCAAGCTCGCGAGCTCGATCATCGGATCCTCGGCGGCGGCGATTGCGTCTGCGCCGCTTTCATAGAGTTGTTTGCGCACTGCGGGATCTTTCAGCTTTGTGCCTTTGATCAATTCGGCGGCGCGTTCGTTAGGCGATTTGCCGGCGAGAACTTCTTTCACGAGCGGATCCTCGGCGCCGAAGAATGCGACCAGATCGGTTAACGAATCGCTCAGGGTGAGCTGCTCCACGTCGTCATAAATTTGCGCGGTGGAGAAGAGATCGAGTTCGAACGACTCCTTGTTGCTATCGCGAAATTCCGGAAAACGTTCGCCATTTGGTTTCGCACGCTCCGCGCCAGCGCGGACCAGACGGCGCGCGTATTTGAAGAGTGTGCTGTAGAAACCGCGCGGCGCGCGATATGACGCAGTGGCCCGCCCTCGCGACGTTTCGTAGTAATAATAGGTTGGGAGAATCTCGGCGGTCGCTTGCTGTGCTTCTTCGATGCGGTCGTAGGCGGCGATGGCCCCTTTGATTTTCGGATCGGCCTTCATCGCACCCTGTAACTGCATCTGATGTTCTTCGATCGAATTCCAGATTTCCGGATCAAGCAGGGCGTTTTGGAATCCTTTGTAAGCCTTCCGTCCGTTCTCGATCCCGAAGAGGTCTTCCCGCACCCGACGTCCATTTTCGAACGAGCGTTTCGCGAACGCGCCCAGCATGGACTCGCGCCGGTAGAGCAGACTCAGGTAATACGGCACTTCGTTGTCTCGCTTGTCCGCCAGTTCGGCCGTGGTCAGTTGTCGTTCGGTGCGACCGGGGTTGCCGCTCACGAAGGTCAATTCGCCGTCCGCCGGACCCTTCGAGTTCCATTTCAGGAAATGCTCGATCTTGGCCGGCTGGCCGTTTTCGTAGGCGCGGAAGAAGCAAACATCGAGATCGAATCGCGGATACTCGAAGTTGTCCGGATCGCCGCCGAAGAAGGCGATTTGCTGCTCTGGCGCGAAGACGAGGCGGACGTCGTCGTAGCGTTTGTAGCGGTATAAATTGTAAACTCCGCCCTGATAGAGCGTGACCACGTCGGACCGCTGACCGGTCTTCTCTTGGCTCTCCTTTTCGATCTCCGCCATCACCTTCGCGCGCGCTTTGCTCGCTTCTTCGCCCGAGACTCCGCCGGGCACGCCCGCGTTTACCCGTTCGGTCACATCTTCGATCGACATCAGAACGTTGAGTTCGAGGTCGTCCGCTTTTACTTCCTCGGCGCCGGTCTTGGCGTAGAAACCGTCGCGCACATAATTGTTCTTCTCGGTGCTGAACTTCTGCAGCGTGTCGAGGCCGACATGATGGTTCGTGATCACGAGTCCGTTCGCGGAGACGAAGGAACCGGAGCCGCCGGAATTAAAGCGTACGCTGGCCTTTTGCAGATGCTCGAGCCACTGCGGCGTCGGCTCGAATTGGTATTTCTCTTTCAGCTGCTTCAGCGGCGGGTTGTTAAAAAGCCACATGCCTTCATCGGCGAAGAGAGGCGAGAGCGTGGCCACGAGGAAGGAGAGAGTGACGAGTGCGAAACGAACGAAGGAAAACGCCATGGTGCGAGGAAACTAGCTCTGGGGGCCGCTTCGGCAACGGAAGATGCGGCGCGCTTCTCCCTACGGAGCTTTGAGAACGTGCGAGTGGCTGGACCAATGAATGGCGCGAATCCGCCAGCCATCCGGCGTTTTCGCGAGGACCATCAGCTCGGTGCCGTCGGCATTGACCTCGCGACTCATGAAGCGGCCTTCGCTGCGACTTTGCTGCGTGGTCCAGGCGACCGCGCCTTCCTGCCTAACGACCATGGCGGAGCGAGTGCTGGCGACGGCTTTCGCGAAACGCGTATCCGCGGTGAGATGTTCGCCGGAATATTGCTCGCGCGTTTCGCGCACGCCCATTTCCAGCACTTGCGCATCGTCTGCGAGTAGGGTCATGGCGGCGGCGGGTTCGCCTTTTTCGAGCGCGGTGTGGAAGCCGTTCACGGTGGCGGCGATGGCATCGCGATCATCCGCGGCCGGGATGGGTCTCTGACAGGAGGAGAGAAGGGCGAGTGAGGCGATGGCGCAGTTTCGGCCGGTGATAAAAAGTTGAGACATGACGTGGGTGGGTTGAATGCGGGACGCTAGGCTCCGTCAAAATCCGGCACAGGAAACATCATCTATGAAAACCTTATTCAAATACAGTGCGGTTGTTTTTTTAGGCTTGGGCTGCGCCGTCCTGCCAGTGGCGGCGCATGAGGACGACGAACAGGATCAGCAGCAAGGTCAGGAGACTGTCTATGAGCCGGGCGCAACTTTTCAGCGCTCCGATGCGAGTCGCCATAATGACGAGGGGCGTGAGGACCGAGGAGAGCGCCGCGGTCACCGTGGTCGCGACGGACTCGGGCAGGTTCAGCGCGAGGTGGAGCATCTGAATGGGATGCTGGCGCACGTGCGCAACAGCATGCGGCGATATGGTTCCAATCGTCAGATTTGGCGCGAGTACGGTCATCTGCAGGACGAGGTGCGGATTTTGAACCGGCAGTTTCAACGCGGGGAACAGTATTATAATCGGCGGCGGATCCGGGGGCAGATTGAGCATATTCACGATGAGCTGCACAACATCGAGCGGCAGTTGCACATGCCGTCGTCGAACTATTATCGCTGGAGCGTGAGCTGGTAGGTGCAGAGCGTGGAGCCGGCGCGCCCTCGCGCCGAAGGGTCAGCGGAGTTCGGCCCGAGGGCGGGCCGGCTCCATCATGATCGTGATCGACGCTACGGCTTCATTCATCAGCTCACTGGGCCCGCCACTGTTCCTGCCGGGTTCTGATACCAGCCCGGATCGTCGTAGTCCGTGATCCCATCGCGGACTTTGAGAATCGTGAACATCCCGCCCATCTCGATCGGTCCGAATTGTCCGTCGCCAGTCATCATCGGGAGCGTGTTCTTCGGACCGGGCATCATCTCCGCCATCTCCGACATGCCATGCATGCCGTTATTTCCCATCGCCATGTAGCCCGGCACGAGTTTTCCGATCGCGCCAGAAACACCCTTTTGATCAACGCCGATTACGTTCGGCACTTCATGGCCCATCGCATTCATCGCGTGATGATTCTTGTGACAGTGGAACGGCCAGTCGCCGGGATTGTCGGCCACGAATTCCACCGTCCGCGTGGTGCCAGGCGGCACGTTCATGGTCGTCTCAGGCCACCACGCCGATTTCGGAATTTGCCCGCCGTCCGTCTCGACCACCCACCAGCGATGCCCGTGAAAATGAATCGGGTGACTGTCCATGCTCAGGTTCGCGAAACTGACGCGCACGCGATCGTTTAATTTCGCGACCAGCGGCGCAGTCCCTGGCCAGACCCGGCTGTTGAAGGTGAAGATATTAAAATCCGTCATGACGTTCGGATTCGGCGTATAGCTGCCCGGCTCGATCGCCCACTCCTGCAAGAAAACGAGGAAGTGCCGATGGACGGGTTCGGGATATCCGTCTTTCGGATGAATGACGAAGAAGCCCTCCATGCCGAGCGCCATCTGAATCATCTCGTCGGAATGCGGATGATACATCTGCACGCCGTGCTGCTTGAGCGTGAACTCGTAGACGTAGGTTTCGCCCGGCGGAATGTGCTTCTGCGTGACGCCGCCAACGCCATCCATTCCGTTCGGCAGAATGACTCCGTGCCAGTGCACCGTGGTCGGCTCGGGCAGTTTGTTTGTGACGAAGATGCGAACGCGATCACCTTCCACGGCTTCGATCGTTGGTCCCGGCGTTTGGCCGTTGTAACCCCAGCAATTGACGATCATGCCAGGAGCGAACTCTCGCTTCACCGGTTCCGCGATGAGACGGAATTCCTTCACGCCGCCATTCATCGTCCAGGGCAAGGTTGAGCCGTTCGGCGTGACAACTGGACGGTAGTTTACATTCGACCCCGCGGGTTTCGGGGTCGGCGATTGGCTGGCGACCACCTCCGCCCCTCGAGCGATGCGGCTGGCGATAGCAGAGCCGCCGAGTAGAGCAGCGGCCCCGGAGAAGAATCGACGTCTTGAGATCATGTTAATGGTGCGTGACGGTTTCTTTGAAGCTGTTGGTTTCCAGGCTTGTCCGATGGCTCGTTAGACTTCCACCCACGGCGCGTTCCAAATCAGCGCGGGCAATCCAGAAATCGCGCAGCGCGTCGATGTAACTGCGCTCCGCGGCCAACTCGTTTTGTTTCGCGAGAAGCAGGTCGTAAGCGCCTTTCAACATCGCGTTGTAATGCTCGAGCGTGAGCTGCAGGATGCGCGTTCGCTCCGGGATGAGTTCGTCGCGGTAGTAGCTGGCGAGATTCTCTTTCGCCAGCAAACGATCGCGCGCTTCACGCACTTCCGAGCGAATATCGATCGCCTCCGCTTCCAGCCGGCGTTCGGCCTGGCGAAGCTGCGCCTGGGCTTTCGCGATCCGGCCTTGTCCCTGATTGAAGACCGGAAGCTCCAACCGCAGCGTCGGTCCCGTGACGCGCTGGCCGTCGGGTTCTTTCTCGGTATTGACGCCGAACTCAACCGCGCCCACGTAGCGGTAAGTCTTCGTTAGACCGAGGCTCTGCACGATCGCGCCCAACTCCGCTTTCGCAGCCGCGAGATCGAGACGCTGCGCGATCGCGAGCGATTCGAGCCGCTCGACCGGAAGCTTCTTGCCGGGAAGCGGCGGGAGTTCCGCCGAGATTTTCCATTCCGTTTCCGCGCCCCACACGCCCATCAGGCGGTTGAGCTTCTCGCGATCGGCGCGCAGCTCCGCTGCGACTTCGGCGGCATCGGCGCGTCCTTGCGAATAGCTCGCCTGCTGATTCGCCAGTTCCAGATCGTTGATCGTGCCGCCTTCATGCTGCCGCTGCGCGAATTCGAGCGCCGCGGCATTGGTCGCGCCGATGGCCGTGATCCGGGTCAACAACTGTTGCTTCGCCTGCAAGGTGTAGAACGTCGCCTTCACCTCGGACGCGAGTTTCAGGGCCGAATCGCCGACGCGGAGTTTGGCGCGAGCCAGTTCGTTCGCGGCGACCTTCTTCCGCAGCGGAATCAGGAAGACGTCGATGAAATCCTGCACGATCGAGAATTCAAGGTTGGTGCCGCTAGGCGGCCGGTCCGGAAAGCGGGCGCTCACGTCGAAGCTCGGATTCTTGAGCAAGCCGGCTTCGGTCAGATCCGCGTTCGCGATCCCGATCTCCTCGAAGGTCGCCTGGAGTTGGCGATTGTTCAGCAACGCAACCTGGACGGCGCGGTCCGCGGTCAATGTGCCGCGAAGAAGCCCGCGCACCGTGCGCGAAATTTCCGCATCGGCCGGGGCATCCTTTCGCCATTCGACGCGCTTACCGATTCGGCTGTGCACGGTCGATTGCAGATCGTCCACCGAGTCGCGTCGCGCAGACCATGCACTCGGCGTGAGTGCGACGATGCAGAACAGAGCCAAGCCTCTCTTCACTGCGTTACTCCTTCTTTCTTGATCAAAGTCATGCCGCACTTGGGGCATTGCCCCGCCTTATCGGCGTGAATCTCCGGATGCATCACGCACGTCCAGTACGCCTTCGCCTGCGCCGCAGTTGGGGCGGCACTCGGCGCCTTCGTGTCGCCCATGCCCTCCATGTTGCTCATGTCGTGTTTGGCGCCGGCGTCTGTCGGGTGATAATCCGGATCAGGTGCGGACTTGTTTTCGAGCTGCGTTTTCGTTTTGCGCGTGAGCTCGTCAGCCGCGAGTCGCGGGGGCCGTGGGCGCCGGACTTCCACCGCCTGCGGACTCGCGGGATGAGCGGCGGTAAACGGCGGCGCTTCGAAATTTGTGGCGCAGCCAGCGCACAGAAGCGCGCCGAGCAGCGTCAATACCGAAGTGCGTTGGGGAAATTTAAGCTTCATCAAGTTACAAATTCAGAGCGAGCAGGACACCTGGATTCAGTGTTCATGTTCGTGCTCGTCCGCATTTTCGGGCGCGGGCGCGTAGCGAAACTCGCGGTGCCGCACGCGACCTCCGGCCTGGGCGATGTAGCCGCCTACTGCCAGGGTCCCGATCGCCAGGAGCAGTGTGGCCATCGTTAATGGAACAGCCGCGCGGGGGGTGAAACGCTCCGCCACCAATGCGCCGGCGGCCAGCGCGGCCAGAACGTAGAACGCGTAGATCAATTTCTCCGCGCGTTCCATGTGTTCATTCAGCCACTTCCCGCCATCGCTGTCGGCCATTGAGAGGACGCGATCGTAACCTTTCTCGCCGTACTCATAGACAGGCCAGGCCGAGATGGCGCTTACGAAGACAATCGCGAGCGCGACGACGCGGCCCCCGCGCGTTTTTGAACACAGCGCCACGATGAGGCCAAGAATTCCCACTGCCAGTCCGTAGACTGGCAGTGGGTTCAGCAAGACGTGAACGTATTCCGGATTGCTGAGGTGATCGAGCATCGGACTACTTCTGGATGGTGGCGTTTTCGATCATGTTGACGCCGTCGCGCGAGACGACTTTACCTTCGACCGTGATCGTCTTGGCGGCGTATTCGGCCAGTTCCTTGTTCATCGGAGTGTGATCTCCGATCAGCAGGTAGGTCTTGCCGTCGTCGGCTTTCAAGCCCACGGGCAAACCGCCCGCGATGCATTTCTTCGCGCAATCGGCGTGCTTTTCGCCGGTCGCGCCATGATCGACATAGCAGGCCATGTCGACGACTTCGCCGGTGACCTTCTTCATTTCGCCGGCCGCGTGCTCATGCTTTGCCTCTTCGGCGCCGAAGAGTGGGCTGGCGATCAACGCGGCCACAGCCGCGATTCCAAACATTGCTTTTACTGTTTTCATTTTTCTTTCTTTCTTTTTGGTGTCCGGCAGTTGCCGGACGGTTGGTTTACTTTTTGATGACGCCGCAGGTCAGCATCTCTTGGCCGGCATACGGGTTGGAAATTTCCTTCGAAGTCTGCACCCAGCTCTTCCGCACCATCGGGCAATAGGCGACGTAGTAGCCTTCCTTTCCCTTGGCCATGGCCACGGCGCGGTCGCTGAGTTTCTCAAATTCTGCACGCGCGGTTGCGATCTTATCCGCTTCGGCGACAGCTTTGCCTTCCTCGCCTAGAGCCGAGGCGGAGGTTTTCGCGACGGCGAGATCGTCGGCGGCGAGCGCCACGCGGACTTTCTCGTAGTTGGTCAGGTAAGTTTTGTCTTCGGGTGTGAGCTCCGCGGCATGAACCGGCGTCCCCAGTGCGATGGCCACGAAGCTAAGGAGAATGAGTGCGGTGAATTTTTGGTAGTTGGCTTTCATACTTTTTGGTCGGTTGATTATTGTGCCCGGAATCTCCGCGCGTGAGATCGCGTTCCGGCTCTCGCCGGAAGATAACGGCGCGAAACGAGGCAGCGTAGAAACGCGCTGAAGCCCGCGCGAAGGCGCGGGCGCGGCGTTCGTTACGCTCAGCGAGGCGGAGCGTGCGCGAGAACGCAACGCTGAAGGACGAGTTCGGCGAAGGAAGGTGGTGGCGGACCGGTGTCGTTGAAAGAATCAAGGAGGAGCGGCGGATGCGCCGGCATCGCGACGGCTACCGCCGGGAAGGGGGGCGGCGCCGTGAAAATCAGCGTCGGCAAGACCTTCGCCGAGGCGACCACCGTGGCACGCAAAGTCTTACAGCAGGGCGAGTCTTCGTTAGACTGCTTGGCCGGCGAAGGGGCATCCCCGCCGTGACAGGAATGATGTTCGGCCGATTGGTGTGGAGCCAGAGCCGCCAGCGCGCAATGATTGCTGATCGCGAACCAGGCCAGCAGCGTCATTAACACGATGCTACTCCGGCCGAAGTTTATGCGCGGTGCGTCCACAGATAGTGTTCGATGCCACATCATCGCTGGATGTTCAAAACTTTACCGCGCATCGCGAAAACTCTCCAGATCCCGCACGCCGCGTTCGGCGGCACGCGTTTAGCGTCGCCAACGACTTTTTTGGACCCCAAACGCACGTCCGCCATCGGGGGACAAATCGGAGGGGCCACACGCTTGTTGCCGGTCAATTTCCGGAACACGCCGGCGAGAGGAGTGTCACACCGCTGCCACGCCGAGCGCGAAAGCTAGACACATGCCGCCCCCGCCGGGTTGTGCTGGGGCGGCGTGATCTCGCGCCGGATGGTGTGAATCTTCGGCCCGGAACCTTTAGCGCGAAATGACCCAGTTACTCCTGCCGCCAGGCTGAGCCGATTGGAGGTCTAGATTTCGGTCCAGCCCGCGACCGTATAGTTGAGCACGGAGCCGACTTCGGTGAGCGCTTCATCGAAGTGATAGTCGGCCCCGTTGCCGATCTTTATTTTGCGACCCATGATCGATCCGAAGACTTGCCCGCCATAGATGGTGTCATCTTTGTCCCAGTCCTTCGGCTTGAATTCGATATCCCAGTCGGAAGCGTTGATCACGCCGGTAAAGTCGGCATCGGAGATCGTCATCTTGCCGCTCCGTTTCTTGGGCGAAAATTCGTCGTCATTTTCCTTTTTGCTTTCCGATTTCTCGATCCCGACGATCTGCAAATCTCCCGCGAAACCGCTCTCGAGGATGAAGCCGCCATTGGCATTGTCCTTCTTGGTATCTTTGATTTCGACCTTGCCTTCGACATAGATGGTGGCGTGGACGCCATTGGCGATGAACATGGTGCCTCCTTTTTCGATTTTCATCTCGTCGGTGACCCAGATCTCGATCCAGCTTTCAGTCGCTCCCGCCGGGTTGTTCAGGACGAGGGATTCGTCTTTCTTGTCCACGCCGATCTTTTCCACTTTGTAGCGGGTGGGGAAGTCTTTGAAGGCTCCACCGGGCAGTTCCATCCCTTTGGCGGCCAGGACGGCGGCGGCGGTGGCGGCTTTAGCTTCAAATTGGGCGACGGGTCCGCCAGCCTTGGCCATCTTTTCGGCGATCTTGTAGACGGCCTTGACATCCTTGGGGAGTTTGCCGTCCAGGGTCTTGATCGTCTCGGTGGGGCTGCTCCATTGCGGCGCCGGGTTGGTGGGAGTCTTCAGGCTGACGTTGGTGACCTTTTTCCCTTGGACGTTTTCGTAGTTCTTGACGTTCTTGAGGCTGCCCTTGACGAGCAAATCTCCGTAGATGGTCGCCTTGCCGACATCGAACTTCTCAGACGCCTGGTTGGCGTCATCGGGCTTTTTGTTTTTCTTCCACCGATTGGCCAGGACGGTGCCGCCGCTGGCGGTGCGTTTGAGGGGATCGTAGCGGCCATTGGTGGAGGTGTCCGGGTAGTTGGAGTTGTAGCCATCGATGTACGTTTTCTTGTTCATCTTGAAGTTGATCTCTGCGATCACGCCGTAGTTGTAAACGCTGTTTGGCTTGGCCACGACTTCGATGGTGCGGGTGGCCTGTGGGGTGGTGAGGGGCGCGCCGGTGAACCGGTCCACCAGCAGGCTCAGCCGGCGCAAACTTGTGTCGCGCTTGTCGTCCGCGGCGCGCACGGGCCCGGAGATGGTCGAATAGCCGGTCGAGCGGATGCGGTAGCTTTGATTGGTTCTGCGGCCGCTCGCGGCCAGCGTGGTCGGGACGTCAACCGCGATGGTGTATCTTGGCTGTTTGGTTTCGCCCGGTTGCGCAGGAAGGGTTTCGGTCTTGCGCAGAGTATATCCCGCCGCCCATGGGCTGGTCCGGTTGATCGTCCCGGGCGTGCCGTCCCCGTTGGTGGCTTGCCACCCGGTCCAGGAATTATTCGGGTCGTCAATGGAGGTGCGCAGTTCCGTCATGCCGTGCTCGACGCCAGCTTCGGCGGAGACGAGTGCTTCTCGCCAGGAAACGGCTTGGTAGCTGGTTTGCTTCTTGGCGTTTACGTTAACGAGGACGGCGGCGCTTAAGCTCGCCAGGACGGCGACCACGATAATTGCGGCGATGAGCACGCCGCCTTCCGTAGATTGTGTTGTGGGGTGTTTTTTTTGCATAAATCAGGGCACGGATACCCGTGGGTGGACTTTCATGACGAACGAAGATGTCGGAGCCTGGTTGCCGCCGGGGCGGACGCGGTAGCGGGTGGCAAAGGTAGCCGTGACTGTCGCAATGCCTTGCGCATCGCGCGTGACCGTCAGGGTGTCCACGTTATCGGCGATCCAGGTTGCGCGGGTGGTGGTCACTCCGGCATCGACCTGCGAGAGTTCGCGCGAAATGCGGGTGCCGGTCTTTAGGTATCGAATCGTGAGGGGCGAAGTTCCGTAGGTCGCGCCGTTTTGCCCGAGGCCCGGGGAGTTCGGGATGTCGTCGGCCGTATTCACCGTGCCCCGCCGATCGTAGTAGTCCGCCGTGGTCAAGCGCAGCACCTGCGAGGAATCCACCGTCGTATTGATACTGGTGGCGCCGCGGATGTCGCGCGCGATGTAGTCCGCCAGGCGCTGGGTGTCGTTCTCCGCCGTGGCCTGTAGATCGCTGGCATAGAAGGCGCGTTGCAAGGCCACGCTGCCAGCCATCAGGCCTCCCATCATGAACGACCCGACCGTTATGGTCAGCATCATCTCGGTGATGGTGAGGCCGGCCTCCCGGCGAAGATGATGGAGCGGCGATTTCATGGCGACTATTTGCGGGCGACCACGCCCGAGACCGCGACCGAGCGCGCGGCGCCCATCCGGCTATCCGTCCAGGCCAGACGCACGTCGATCCGCACCATTTTCTCATCCACGAGATTGGTGGCAGCAGAAGTGACAGTGACCGCCGTCGCAGTGCGCGTAATGCTGATCGGAGTGGGTATCGGCACGGCGCTGGCCACGGGCCGATAGGCGGATATGCGAACGGTTTCGATTCCGCCCTGGGTCCGGATTTCACTTCCCGCTTGGGTGAGTTCCTTCAACAGTCCGGGCGCGAATTCGGTCGATTTGTCTACCGGGTCGGTCCAGGTCTGGTCAGAGTAAGAATCGCTATCGGTGACGTCTTCCCACCCGGCTTGCTGGAGCTGTTGCAGGCGCTCGCTCACTGCGGAAGAGGCCACGGCCACATCGTGAGTCGTTTTGGAGGATCGGATGCAGTAACCGCTCGCGAGAAAGACGGCGCCCAGAACAATCAAAATTACCACTCCCGCCGCCAAAGTCTCGATCAGCGTAAATCCAGCCGAGTTACCGGAGCCGGAGGCTGGGGGGATTGCCAGGGCAGACCGCGTGCCCGCGCCGGAGGGGCGTAGAAACTGAGGGAACGCGGATTTTTTCCCGTGCTGGAGGAGTGTTGAGAGCGAAAACATACTGGAGTTATGGTAATTACAGCACAATCGGTGCCACAAGTGTCTCCTTCTCAGCATCGCCGCCCCTCTAAGTGGCGCCAGCGGAGCGCATTCCCGATCACCGAGACCGAGCTGAGGTTCATGGCCGCGCCCGCGATGATCGGGCTGAGGAGCAGGCCGGCCTGTTCGCGCATCACGGCGCGGCTGAGCGAGATCGCTTTCGCCACGCCGCGGAGGGCGCCTTTGAGCAATGTGATGCCGGCGCCAGCCATGGCCACGACTTGCCGCTCTGGTGCAGTTGTTTGGCGCGCGCGTGTTTTTCTTCGGCTGCGGCGAGAGCCGCGCGGACTTTCTCGTAGTTGGTCAGGTCCGTCTTGTCGTCAGGTGTGAGTTCCGCGCGGGCGTCAACCTATCGCGAACTCCGCGTTTCACATGGGGCACTGCGGAATTCCCATCAGCGTGGCGAGCCGGCGAGGCGTCTGGTCAAGATGAGCGCGACCAGTGTGTAGACCGTGCCCGCTTCGTAAAAGGCGCGGGCGAAAAGCCCGAGCGCCGCAAATCCTGCGAACGCGGCGACGAGCCAGGCCTGAGCGAGTGCCGCGGACAACGCCAGCAATGTCGCGATAGAAAAGACGATCAATCCGTGGAGCGGCCACCATGGCCGAAGGCGGATGCGCGTCATCTGTCCCCCGGGAGCGATGTCCTCGATCGCGGTCACAATTCGGATGCCGCCGAGAATCCCACCCCGGGCTTCCAAATCCCATGCGTCGAAGGATCCACCGGATCGGACGAAAGTGAGTTCGGCGCGAAGATCGTTTTCCAGCGATTGAATGGTCGCGCGTGCGCCTTCCCAATCCGGACGGACGATTGAGGAATGATGCGCAAGGGGCAGGGTGAAAGGAGCGACCGCGTCAGGATTGCGCCAGCCGCGCCGCCGGGCATCGAGCCGCCCACTCCAGCGGGCCAAAGGCTGGAGGAGGTGCAAGGCCGTGACGAGAAAGCGACGCGGCAGAAGGTCGAACGCATTCGAGAGCGGCCCGGGGAAAACTGCACGCCGCGCATTCAAGCCGGCGTGAGCGATCGAAAGCGCGCCGGCCAAAAGCAAGAGCGGCAGGGCCAGGAGGAGCGGAGACCAAAGCAAGCCAAGAACCGAGAGCAGAGCGAGGCCGCCTAACGAGAGATACCATTCGGGCATGGTGGGCACGAGACCGAGGACGCTCGATTTCGCGGGGTAGACGAATTGGAAGGGCGCGCCGCCGCGGAGGCCGCGGTAGATTTTCTCGTGCCGGAGCAGGGTCTGGGCCGCGCCCCGGCCGTAAACGTGGCCGAGCCAGGTGGGATGGCCCGCGCGATTGTATTTTTCCGGCCACTTCCCTTCTAAAAGGGCTTCGGCCTTGCCGTAGCCGTATTGTTGTTTCCAGTAGGCGGCAACGGTGCTTCGGGCGTGATGCCAGACGACTGCGGCCGGGCTGAAGCCGAGTTTGAAACCGGCCGTCTGTAATGACCAACAGATGTCCACATCGTCGCCGGCAGTGCGGAAATTCGAATCGAACCCGCCCACCGCCTCGAGCGCTGTCTTGCGAAACGCCATGTTGCAGCCTGGCAAATGTTCCGCCTCGATGTCGCTCAGCAGGACGTGTACGGGCCCACCGGGCGAATTGGCCACGCTATCGGCGACCGGCCCATCGCCCGGCGGTTCGAGATTTGGGCCGCCGACGCCGGCCCATCGTTCATCGCGGAATGTTTCCGCCAGATACTTGAGCCAGTCGGGATCGGGCCAGGCGTCGTCGTCGAGATAGGCCACGATTTCGCCGGTGGCCGCGGCGAGGCCGAGATTGCGCGCCGCGGAGAGGCCGACATGCGAAGCGGTCACTATTTGCAGATCAAACTGGCGCGCGATCTCGGCGGAGCCGTCAGTCGAACCGTCGTCAACCACGATCACCTCCTTGGCGGGATAATTCAGTGCGGCCACGCCCGCGAGGCATTCGCGCAAAGTACTGCTTCCATTGTGCGTGCAGATAATGACGGAAATGCGCGGCCAGGCCGCGTCCTCCGGAAACGGCGCTTCCGCAAAAGTGCGGCGAACCGCGGCGAGCCCTGGTTTTGGTTCGCGGTCAACACTCGTTAGGCCGAAACTCCATTCCTCCGTCGGCGCGCCAGAGCGATACCACTCGTCCGTCCAGGAAAAAACAAACGCTCCGGCACAGCCGCCACGGAAGGCGGTGCGCAGTTGCCATTCCAACGCTTCGGCCTGCGTCGCCTCGCCATGACGCAGACTGTCCAAACCCAGCTCACCCATGAGAAGCGGGCGGTCATCGGCGAGATTTTGCAGGCGCGCGAGGTAGGCTGTGAAAGCCGGCTCGGTTTCGAGATAGACGTTGAAACAAACCAGATCGAGCCACGGCAAATGAAGATATTCGGTGGAAGGATAATTGGCGTAGGTGACGAGCCCATGCGGGTCGGCGGACTTCACCGCGTGGTAAAGACGGCGGAGAAAACGTTCTACGCGGTGACGCCCGAGATAGCGCACCAAGGCCGCGGGAATCTCGTTACCGAGCGCGTAGCAGAGGAGGGCCGGATGGCCGGCGCAGCGTTCCACTTCCTGCAAGATCAGCCGTTCGATTTCAGCCGCGTCTTTTTTCCGGTCGATCAAATAGCCGACAAATTGTTCCGCCGATAAACCGACCATGATCCGCAGGCCGTGACGCTGGGCGGCATCGAGCAGCGAACGCGGCGGCACGGTGTGCGGAATGCGAACCGTGTTGATGCCGTTCGCGGCCATCTGCGCAAAATCGCTCTCAATCACGGTGGCGTCGTGATACGCGCCGTCTGCGCGCGGCAGAAACGCGCCGTAGGTGACGCCTTTGGCGAAGAACTTTTTGTCGCCGAGAAAGAGAAATTTACCGCGCACCACTGGGCGCAGCACGTTTCCATCGTCCTGCCCGCCATCGGAAGCCCGGCCGATCACTCCCATCCCATCGCCGGCCGCATTTCTTTTTCTCGCGGGCGCAAAGCGCAGGCACCCCGCTTCGGGAAACTCTGGCTCGGAAAGCAATGCGCACTCACAAGGTGTGCATCATGACGAAGAGGGTAGCGCTTGCCAAGCCCGCGGGTTCATCGCCATCGGCGAAGGTGGAATCCGAAGTCGCGAAAAACCGGCCCGGAATTGCCGGTTCGAAGAAGACAATGTCCTGGAACTCTCGCATGCGTTCGCGCGTCTCCTTAGGGTCACTGAGAGTGTTCCGTACGGAACACTCTTAGTGACCTAAATTTTCCAACCACGGCCCGGCCCGGCGCAGGAAAGCTTCGCGCCGTCGCCATGCCTCCGGGCCACGGTATCCGGTCGGCTGCAACTTGGTCGGCAGGAGAGGATCGAATTGGATCGCGCGCTGCCAAAGCACCCGCTCCCGCGTCGCCAACTGCTGAAGTTTGGCGGATTCCTTGCCCGGACCCCGACGCCCGGCGGAACCTTTCAAAAAGGAGAGATACTCCTGATAGCGCCGGTTGACCGTCTGGAAGTCCCACGCTCCGGCGACGATCGCGGCGTCGCTTTCACCCGAGCAGGGGCGAGCCTCCAGGGTCAAAAATGATTCTACGTTATCGCCCCCGCCTGCCAACTCTGCCAAGTCCTCGTCCAGAGGATCCGGCGTGATCCAAAGGCTGTTCTGCAGGTATCCGAAATGTCGCTTCTTCAGCATCCGACGGAGCCGCACCCGTGAAGTATTTTCGTGCTCGGGCAGATCGAAGACCACGAGCCGCCAGCGCTCATCCCAATGCCGGTTCCAGCGCGGCAGAGGGTCGCGCCCGCCCAACGCGGCCAGCCGCCCGAGCGTCGTCAAACGGTAGATGCGGTCGGCGACTGGACCAGATTGTCTTTCGATAAACTTACTCTTTTCCAGCCGGGCGAGCTGTCGTCGCAAGCCGGTGCGATAGGCCCAAGCCTCATAAGATTCGTTCAGATTACGAAAGGTGGGGTGGAGCAGGCTTTCAGCACCCCAGAGCAAGAGATAAAGAAACTCCTCGGTCTTGGCGGTCATGATGGTGATGCAAGCAAAACGGGCTCTGGGTGTCGATCAGAATTTGTTCCGTACGGAACATTCTGGGTGACAAAGCGGGGGCGCGTTGGAAATGGCGTTGGCGGTTGGGAAACGGGACCGGGACCGGGACGTGGAATTTGACAGGGGGAGTAGGGAGGTGAGACGGGGGGTGTCCTTGTCTGACCCGAAGCCGGTTCAATCGGGTCAATCCCATTCGATGATGAAGGGCAGCGGTTTATCGCGGCGCGAGGAGATCCACGCTCCGCCGCTCCAGGTGGCCAGCGTATCCTGCGGCCTGAATTCGGTATCGTCCGGAACGTAGCTGACCGGTTCTCCAGTCACCCAGACCGGTTTTCCGGCGTTCAAGGTCACGCCGATGCGGCAGGTGGCGCCGGCCGGCGTGATTTGATTCAGGTAGCTGTTTTCCTCTTCGCTCGCGATCGTGACCAAATGCCCGCCGACGCGTTCGCAGAATTGTTTGGCCTCGTCGGCGTTCAAGAGTTTCTGCACGTAAAGGTAGCGGTGCCCTTCATGTTCGGAGGCGAGGAGCTTGATCTCGTCGAAGCGGCCGGAGCGTATGGCCAGGAGCAGTTGCGCCGCGCTAACCGGGAACTTCAACCGCTTGGCCGACCAGGCCGCGATGGCGCGCTCGATTTCGGCGTCCGGGAGCGTTTCGCAATCGAAAGCAAAAGCGGGTGGGGGATCCTTCGCGCTCACGAATGGTTCCAGACTAACGAGGCGATTGTCGCTGCAATTCAAACCCTGCAACTGCAATCCGGCGAGCGGCTCCAGGCTTTCGATCTGATTCGAACTGCAATCGAGGTATTCGATCTGCGGGACGCGGCGGAGGGGTTCGAGGCTGGTGATCTGGTTGTGGCTGCAATAGAGCTGATTCAGAGCGGACAACGTGGCCACGACCTCGAGCGAGCCGATCAGATTCTCCGAGCAATCGAGCGCGTAGAGCGGCTGGTCCTTGATGGGCGACAGGTCGGTGATCTGATTGCGGCTGCAATACAACGTCTCGAGCGGCATGCCACTGACCGGCGCGAGGCTTTTGATCTGGTTTCCCTCGCAGAAGAACTCGAAAAGTTTCAGTCCCTCGATCGGCTCGAGACTGGTGATTTGATTCTGCGCGCAATAGAGGGCGCGCAGATTGGTCATGCCGCGGAGCGCATCGAGATCGCTCACCTGGTTGTTCCGGAGATCGAAGCCGCGCAACGATGTGACTGAAGCCAGCGCGCTCAAATCCGTCAGGCCGAGCGAGCGCAAATTCAACCCCGCCAGCCTCGTCGTCTTTGCGGTCCAATTGAGAAGCTTGGACCGAACTTCCGGTTCCAAAACAATGTGCGGCACGCGCAGACACTCGAGCACGATGCGCGAATCAGGATCAGCCTGGAAGATGGCGGGGAAGGCCTTGAGCGATTCTTCGCGTTTCTCTTCTTTCCAAAGGGTGAGGGCTTCGACCTCCCGGGCTTTTTGTAAATATTCCGCAATCGGATCGCGGCTCAGCGGGTCCCAGCCGGCATTGTCAGCGGCCTTCTGCAATCGAGTGAGGAGGCGATGGCGTTGCTCAACGTCGCCGCGATGCGTGGCCAGGAGGTAACCTTTGGTTAGGGCAAGATTGGCGATGGAGGGCGAAACGCTGCCGTAATCCAGCGCGACGGTGCGGTATTTCTCGATCGCTTCCTTTAAGTGACCAGCCTCGGCCAGCGCATCACCGGCCACGGTCGGGCTGGCTTTTTCCGGCAGCTTGAAGCGATAGGCGGAAATCGCGCGGACCTCGACGTCCTTGCCCCAAGTCCGGATGCCGATGTTCTCGTACTGGCTCGCGCCGCCATCTTCGCTCTCGCGTTCGGCGAGCAACGGCATGAGGTAGGTCTCGTGATGGACGGGCTTGCCGTTCACCCGGAGCGTGACGTGTTCGCCCTGGCGCTCGAAGGTCAGCGTGACTCCGCGCGTGTCCGTTTCGCGTTCTCCTCCGGCGGGACCCTCGATGAGCGTCTTCGGCAACGCGGAGACGACGAGGCTGTTGAAATCGTTCGATCGATCCGTTTCGTTGCGCGTGATCAGGTCCATGGAACCAGCCCAGATGCCGACCCGGCAAGAATAGCCCGGCGGATTGTTGTCCCAGCGACGGAGTTTCTTGCGACTGTTGATGCAAATCTGAAAGGCTTCCGGTTTTCCTTTGAAAGCGAGCTCGACGAAGACCTTCGTGTCGTCCCGGATTTTCACGTTCTCCAGCCAACACCATTCGTGTTGCTTCATGATCATGGCGCCGTTTCGCACTGGCCACGGCTCGGTTGCATCGTGGGCGGATTTGTCCTGGAAGGCGAATCGCTCGGTGAGCCACTGCTTTTGCTCCGGACCCGGTGGGGGCGCTTTGGTAAAATCGACTACGAATTCTTTTGTCCAATCGCCCCATTGTTTTCGGTATTCGAGCAGTGCGTAACCGCCGAAGATGAGCGCGAAGAGCAATAATGCGGCGGAAAACAGGAACACCGTGCGGTGTTTCCGGACGCGTTTAACGACACGGTCCACGATGGTAGGAGCGCGCGCGGTGATGGAGTCGCCGGCCTGGTAGCGCTTCAGATCTTCCAGCAAGTGCCGCACGCTGGTGTAGCGCTTGACCGGAACCGGACGGAGCGCCTTCAAGACAATCGTTTCGAGATCGCGATCGATCCCCTTGTTATACTGCCGCAGCGTCGGTGACTCGTAATCCTGGAGCGCCTGCGCGTCCTGCAAGATGCTGCCGCTCGACGTGAAATGTTTTCGCCCGGTGAGGAGCTGGTAGAGGATGGCGCCGAGGCTGTAGACGTCCGCGCGCTCGGTCACGTGCTTGCTCGATTGGGCCTGCTCCGGGGCCATGTATTCGATCGTGCCGACGATCTGGCCCTCCATCGAAATGGAGAGTCCCTGCGGATCATCCTCCAGCTTGGCCAGGCCGAAATCCATCACCACCGGATTGCCATCCGGTCGGAGCATGATGTTTTCCGGTTTGAGATCCCGGTGCAGGACGCCGGCTTCGTGTGCGAATTGCACCGCCTCGCAGATGTCGCACATCATGGCGAGGACGCGCTGCATGGGGAGCGTGACCATGCTGATCGAGCTGGCGGGAGCGGAGGGCGGAGGGGAGGCGGCGGCGGCGGCGGAGGAGGAGGAGGAGTCGGGAAAATTCGGACCGCTGGCGCCGGACCCGGCGCTCAAGCGCGAGGCGGAGGCCGCTTTCTTCTCCTGTTTGATCGAGGAGACGATCTCGGTGATCTCGCTTTGCCGGCTGGCGCTGGCGCGCGAACGAGCGCCGCCGACGATGCTATTGACGCTGTGCCGGATGATGTCGCCGAGTGATACGCCATCGACGAATTCCATCGCGATGAAGGTGGCGCCCTCCGCTTCGCCGATCTCGTGGATCCGGCAGATGTTGCGGTGCGAGAGCTTGGCCATGACGGCGGCTTCGCGTTTGAAACGTTGGACTTGATTGGAAGACGCGCCCTGGCCGGCGCGGAGCATCTTGATCGCGACCAAGTTGCCGAACTGGTCGCGCGCCCGCCAAACTTTCCCCATTCCGCCTTCGCCGATCGCTTCGATGACGTGATATTTTCCGACCACCACTTCGGTCTGCTGAGTGGTGGCGCGTTCTTCGCTGAGAAAGCGCTTCTTCCGGCCGTGCCGCGCCTGTTCCACCGTGATGACGGGGAGTTCCTTCGCGCCTTTTGGCGTCAGGAGATAAAGATAACGAAAGGTAAAAGCTGGTGGACTATTTTGTGTCGTTAGGCCGGGCCCGATCGATATCACCTTGCCGCGCAGTTCAGCCGGCAGGGGCTTCACGCCCTCGATTTTGCCGCGGACTTTCGAGAGGTCCACTTCTTCGCCGAGAAGCGAGCGGCTCTCGACCACTTCCCAGCCGGGCGGGAGCGACTCGAGCGCGGCGTTCAACACGACCTCGGTCAGGAGCACCTGCCCGCCCTGCGCCGCGCCGCAGAGGCGCGAGGCCAGATTCACGGCCGAGCCGAGCGCGGTGTAGGATTGCTTGCCCGCGCCGCCCATGTTGCCGAGGACGACATCGCCGCTGTTGATCCCCACGCCGCAGGTGCACATTTCTTTGCCGGCTTGGGCGTAACGCTCGCAGAGGGCATTTACCTTTTCGACTTGTTCGCAGCTGGTTTTTATCGCGCGCAGGGCGTGGTCCTTGAAGTAACGCGGCGCGCCGAAGAAGGACATGACCGCGTCGCCGATCAATTGGATGACGGTGGCGTCGTTTTCCTCCACCGTGCTGATCGCTTCCTCGTAGTAGGCGTTCACCATGCCGCGCACTTCCTCGGGATTCAGCCTCTCCGTCAGCGCAGTGAAGCCGCGCAAATCCGTAAAGTTGATGGTCATGAAACGCCGCTCTGGAAAGCGGAAGGTGCGCAAGTCTTCCTCGGAAAGATTTTCGAAATCTTTCATCACGTAGCGCTGCACGAGGCTGCGGAACTGCTGTTCGTCCGTCACATCCTGCATGACCACGTCGAGCATGCCGCCGCGCAGGGTGGTTTTGATTTCGTAAATCTTGCCGTGGTCGTCGTTCGCCACCCGCATGAGCGATTGGCCTTCCGCCGGACGCACGATAGCGATCAGCATTTCCTGATTGAGAAAACGGCGAAGCACGCTGGCTTGTTGTCCCACGATTTCTTCCCGCCTACTCACACCGAGGTAGCGCGCGAAGGAAGTGTTGACGTGCAGGATGATTTCATCCGGACCGATCCGCATCGCGAAGGTCTCCAGTCCTTCGATGGAAGTGAGGACGGTGCTCGACGATTTCGACCGCGACTTCAGCTCGTCGTTTTCGCGGGCGAGGCGCGCGATTTGCGCCCTCAGTTCGTCATTCGATTCAGGCATTGCCGGGAGGCGGTGGGGAGTGTTTCACTTCGCGCAAAAGGTCGCGCCCGCGCGGCCAGGGCCCAAGTTCTCGTTTCAGTTTCTCGGCACCGTGGCCTTTCGTCGGGCACCAGTGGTGACGGATGCAAGCGTTCGGTTCAAGCACGAACTCCGCGCGTCGTCGCCGCAGCGGGCGCTGCCGGGTGGTTTCGGGCTGGGGCTGCAATCGTCGAGCAAGACCGCCGCACCGTGCGTTGTGCTGCGCCGCGCAGAAAGCCTGGGGCTGCTGCGATGATTCCGCACCAGATCGGACGCTAGGCCCGTTTGAGTGGCATATCGTTCGCGCATGATGCCGCGTGCGTGAGCGTGATGATGTGCGCGGCGTCGGGAATGGTGCGCGTTTCGACGTTTGGATAATCCCGAGCCAGTTGCTCGCGCAGACCCGGCACTTGGGATTCGTCCTCGGTGCCGGCCACCAACCGGATCGGAACCTGCGCCTCTGCCAGCCGCGCCAGCGCGTTCCTCCAATCCGCGAAGAAAATCTCGACGGCGCCCCGGTAGGCCGGCCAGGTGTGGAGCACCGCGCGCGCGCTCACCGCCACCGGCAAATCCGGCGACAGCGCGATCGCAAGCCAACCCGCCGTTGGCCGAAAGATGCACATCACCTCGCACGATTTCCGCGCCAGCTTCGAATCCTGCGCAAAGAGACGCTCCAGCATTCCCATCTCGCCCAGCCGTTCTCGACCTTCCTCCTCATCGCGAAAAAGCGGCGCGCCCCACGTCACGACAGAATCCACCTGGCTCGCATGCCGCGCCGCCCAATGCAACGCGAGCAACCCGCCAAACGACTGCCCGCCCACGACCAAGCGCGCGTCTGAGAGGTCGAGCGACTCCAGCATTTCATCCAGCGCGCAAAGATGATCTTCGAGCGCGAAATCCTTGCGTGGCCGATCCATGCTCCGGCTGAAGCCAAGTAAATCGGGCACCAGCAAAGTGCCCACGTCCGCCAGCGAATCGTATGCGCTCCCGAATGTCTCACCGCTGGCCACCAGCCCGTGCAAAAGAACCAAGACTGGCTCGCCCGAACCTGCGACGCGCGTCACCAATCGACCCGTGCGCAGAAAGCGTCCGCGCCCCGGTCGCCATGCTCGCACCGCGCGCGCCGTCAAGTGGCGGAACCACCACGCACCCGCGAGCGCACCGATTGCGCCAGCGAGAATACTGCCCGCGCGGAACGGCTGGCGGTCGTGGTTTTCCATCCTGGAGGATAGGCAAGGGAGTTTTGAGCCGATATCAATCATACCGTCGCGAATGCGCTGCACGGCGGGCAGTCGCCAGGATTTCGAACGCCTCTTTGATCACATAGATCGCGATTAACCCGCCCACCACCAAATCGATCCAATCCCAAGCGGTCCAGCGCACCACGAGCGCGGCGCAGAGGACGGCCAGGTTTGCGATCCCGGCGATGAAACCGATGACGAACATGATCGCGTTCAGAACCAGCGCGATGGTAAGGATTCGTCGCTGTCCCGCCGACTCCGCTTCGATCTCGCATCCGCACGCGCTCATGACGGGATCGCGAGCATTTCCGCCTCCGCTTTTCGATGAAACATCCGATAGAGCGCAGGCAGCACGAGCAGGGTAAGTAGGGTCGAAGAGATGATTCCGCCGATGACCACGGTGGCTAATGGTCGCTGAACTTCCGCGCCGCGGCCGTGGGCGAGAGCCATTGGAACGAAACCGAGCGCCGCGACAAGAGCTGTCATCAAAACGGGACGCAGCCGCGTGATCGCACCTTCGGTAATCGCTTCGTCCAGCGGTTTTCCGGCCTGCCGCAGTTGGTTGATGAAACTAACCATGACGACACCGTTCAGCACGGCGACGCCGCTCAAGGCGATGAACCCAACTCCCGCCGAAATGGACAGCGGTATGTCGCGGAGCCAGAGAGCAAAGATGCCGCCCGTCAGCGCGAGCGGAACTCCAGTGAAAACCAAGAGCGAGTCCTTCACACTTCCGAAGGCCATGAACAGAAGGATGAAGATCAAGAGCAGCGCCAGCGGGACGACAATTTCCAGTCGCCTCGTTGCGGATTGGAGTTGTTCGAACTGTCCGCCCCACGTGATCCAGTAGCCGGGTTCCAACTTCACCTGATCGCGGATCTTTTGCTGCGCCTCCGCCACGAAGGAACTGATGTCGCGTCCCCGAATGTTACAGGTTACGACGACCCGTCGCTTCCCGCTCTCGCGACTGATCTGGTTCGGACCTGGTTGCTCGACGAGATCAGCGACTTCGCCGAGCGGGATGAAAGCGGGGCGTTCGAGCGCGACGTGCTGGACACTTTCGTCTGAGTTCTCCGGGCGAGGTAAGGAAATCGGCAAACGCCGCAGCGCATCCATATCGGTGCGCAGGTTCTCCGGAAGACGAACGACGATCGGAAAGCGCCGGTCGCCTTCGAAGAGCACACCAGATTCTTTCCCACCGATGGCTGCCTGGATGACTTCCTGAACTTCGGCCACGGTGAGCCCGTAACGCGCCATCGCGGTGCGCTTGAACTTAACGGTGAGCATCGGAAGTCCGGTCACCTGCTCGACTTTCACCGCATCTTGACCAGCGACGGTGCCGAGAACTCGTGCGACGGCCTCCGCGCTTCGCAGTAGAACAGCCATGTCATCGCCGAAGATCTTGACTCCAACGTCGCTTCGCACGCCCGAGATCAACTCGTTAAATCGCATCTGGATCGGCTGCGTGATTTCGTAGTTACTGCCGGGAACCTCCTCGGCCGCGGCCGTGAGTTCCTCGACCAGCGAGCTTTTGAGTTTTGCTGGATCAGGCCATTGCGAGCGCGGCTTTAGCATCACGTAGCAGTCACCGGTATTCGGCGGCATCGGATCACTCGCCACCTCTGCGGTCCCAATGCGCGTGAATACCTCTTTCACCTCGGGAATTTTCGCCAGTCGCTGCTCGAGAATCGCAGACATTGCGACGGACTGCGTCACGCTCGTGCCGGCGATGCGCACCGGTTGAATGAGGACGTCGCCTTCATCCAGGCTCGGGATAAACTCGCGCCCCATTTGCGCCGCGAAGAACAAGCTGACCGCGACGAGGACGACTGCGCTGACCGCGACAATTCGCCGTGAGTCCAGGCTCAACTTCAAGAGCGGTTCATAGACACGCCGCGCTGCCGCGATCAGCCGGTTCTCTTTCTCGTTAACTTTACCGTTAAGAAATAGGGCGACTGCCGCAGGCACGAAAGTCAGTGCGAGAATCATCGCTCCTCCGAGCGCCACCAAAACGGTAAACGCCATTGGTCCGAACATCTTTCCCTCCACTCCGGTTAGGGTCAGGATCGGCAGGTAGACAACCATGATGATCAACGCGCCAAAGATGCTCGGTGTGATCACTTCTTTCGTGGCTTTCAAGACGAGGTCGAAGCGTTCCTGCGGTTTGAGCCTGCGACCAGTTGCGTGCTGCTCGATCGCAAGGTGACGCATGCAGTTCTCCACGATGATCACCGCGCCATCGACGATGATGCCGAAGTCGAGCGCGCCGAGGCTCATCAAATTCGCGCTCACCTTGTTAGTCACCATTCCGGTGATGGTGAAGAGCATCGACAGCGGGATGATCGCGGCGACAATCAATGCGGCGCGGAAGTTTCCGAGTAGCGCGAAGAGAACCACAATCACGAGCACCGCGCCTTCGAGCAGGTTCTTCTTAACCGTGTCGATCGTGGCGTCGACGAGATCCGTTCGATTGTAAACCGTCTTCGCGAAGACGCCTTCGGGAAGCGTGCGCGCAATGTCGCTCATCCGCTCATGCACCCGGCGCGAAACCGTCCGGCTGTTCTCCCCCATCAGCATAAAGGTTGTGCCGAGCACGCACTCGTGGCCGTTATGGAGTCCCGCGCCGCTTCGCAGCTCCTGTCCCAGTGCGACCTCCGCAACATCGCCAATGTGAACCGGCAACCCCTTCCGGCTGGCGATCACGATGGCGCGAATCTCGCCGATGTCGCGTACCTGACCCGGCGCGCGAATCAGATATTGCTCGCCGTTCCGCTCGATATATCCCGCGCCGACGTTCGCGTTGTTCTGTGCGATCGCTTCCATGACATCATGAAAACTGAGCGCGTAAGCCACCAGCTTTCGCGGGTCGGGTGTGACGTGGAACTGCTTCTCGAAGCCACCGATAGAATTGACCTCCACAACCCCCGGCACATTCCGAAGCTGTGGTTTGATGACCCAGTCCTGGATTTCGCGGAGATCAGTCGGGGTGTAATCCGACCCGTCTGGTTTTTTCGCGCCGGGCTTCGCGTCCACGGTCCACATGTAAATTTCTCCGAGACCGGTGGAGATCGGCCCCATCTGCAACTCGATGTCAGTCGGCAACTGCTCCTTCGCCAGTTGAATGCGTTCGGAGACTTGTTGCCGCGCCCAATAGATGTCGGTGCCGTCTTTGAAGACGACTGTGACCTGCGAAAGTCCGTAGCGGGATAACGAGCGGGTCGACTCGACATCCGGAATGCCTGCCATCGCAGTTTCGATGGGAAACGTGACCCGTTGCTCCGCTTCGAGCGGCGAGTAGCCAGGCGTCGAGCTGTTGATCTGCACCTGGACATTTGTGATGTCCGGCACTGCGTCGATCGCGAGGCGTTGATAATTGTGAACACCCAAGGCACCGAGTGCTAACGCGCCCATTAGCACGAGCCACCGGTGCTTGATCGAGAAGTTAAGTAGCTTGTCGATCACGTCAGTCCTCGTGCTCCGCTTCGCCTTTGCCGAGTTCGGCTTTCATCACGAAGCTGTTTTCCGCGACGTAGCGCTCGCCTGCCTTTAGCCCGGCGATGATCTCAACGCGGTCGGTGTCCTTGACGCCGAGTTGTACCTCGCGCGCTTCGAACGAGTCACCCTCAGCAACGAACACGACCGTCTCGCCGCCGACTCTCTGGAGCGCGCCGTTCTCGACCGCGACTGCGGCCTCACGTTGCCCGGTCACGACTTCGCCATCAACGTAAAGGCCCGGTCGCAACTCGCCTTGCGGGTTCGGTACGACGGAGCGGGCAAGCATTGTCTGCGAGCCTTCGCTGCCAAACGGCGAGATGTAATCCACCTGCGCTTTGATGTGCTGCTGTCCAGCCACGTGACCTTCGCCCGTGTGAAATTCAACGGGCGCACCTACTGCAAGCGAGCCGAAGTCCTGACGGAAGATGCTTAGGTCGATCCAGACGGTTTCGAGATCGGCGATGGTGAAGATCGTTTTGTCGTCCTTGACCAGTTCTCCAAGAGTGATGTCCTTGTGCGTGACGGTGCCCGAAATCTCTGCCGTTACGTCGTAGACTTGGAGGCTCTCATTACTCTCAATCTGTGCGAGCACCTCACCGCGCTCGACCTTGTCGCCGAGCCGTTTCTTTACTGCCTTTACGATTCCGGGGAAGCGCGGCACCACACGCGCCAACGCTTCTTCATTTGCCGCGACTTTCCCGTAGACGGCGACCATCGTTTTAATTGTTGCCGGACCTGCTTCCTCGATTCGGATATTCGCATTCTGGAGTTGTTCCTTCGTGAGCTTGACCCGCCCCTCTTCGCCGTGCTTTTCAGCCGCACCATGTTCATGGTCTTCGTGCCCGCTCTTCGCTCGCTGGGTAGGAGCGTCAGCGGAGTTCCCGCGCCAAATGCGCCAGCCAACCAGCGCTATGAGTGCCACCGCAATTAAGGCGACGATGGGTGTTCGTTTCATAAAGGAAGGACTCGTTAGGGTCGATTGTGTAATCGCGGTTCCGCCGTAAGCGCCTCGATCAGGTGGAGCGCTTTGTGGTAGTCGCTAAGCGCCTGGAGATATTGCGTGCGCGCGGTGCCGATCGTTCGTCGCGCATCAAGCACATCGAGGTAGCTCAGCCGGCCGATCTCGTATCCCTCAGCCGTCCCCTTCAAGGCCCGCTCTGCTCCGGGTAAAATGTTTTCGCGGAGGGTAACGATCGTCGCCCGCGCTCGCGCCATGTTCTGATATGCGTCGCTTAATTCGGTCATGAGCGCGGTCGCCGCCGCTGCCTGCTCAGCATCCGCTCGCGTTATCTGCTCCCGCGCAGCTTTGATGTTCCCCTGGTTGCGATTCCAGAAAGGCAAAGGAACGGCGAAGCCAACCACCGCGGTGCCGTCCTTTGTTTCGTTGAGCTGACGGGCACCCGCACGCACCGTCACATCGGGAACAGCCGCAGCTTTCTCGCGCGCGAGACTCGCTTCCCGCTTGGAGAGTTCAGCGCCGAAGCGAGCGAGTCGCGGATTTGCCGCCAGTTTACTGGCGAGTGTGTCGAGTGACGCTATCGCAGGCATCACATCGAGATCACCAGCAACGGATGAAAACCGCGGCTTCATCGAACCCCATTGCGCAGCGAGGCGTTGACGTATCGCGATGACGTCCCGCTTTGCTTGCTCCAATTCGATCCGCGCAGAACCGATCGCGATGTCGAAGCGCGTCTTCTCCAAATCCGAAGCTTTTCCAGCCTGGACTCGCTTCTCGACTGCGGGAATGAAATCATTCGCGAGCCGCACGAGTTCCTCGTTCAACGCGACGCGACGTTGGGCCGCCAGCAAATCGACGAAGTGCTCCGCGGTCTTGAGAAACACTTCGCGCTTCTTCGCTTCGTAATCGAAGGCCGCGAGGTCGCGTCCGAACGTCGCCTCGCGGACTCGGGCACGCCGCTTGCCGCCGAGCTCGATCAATTGGCCCAGAAATATCGTATTCTCTGAGCGCCGCGCGTTCGCGAAGTGGCCGCTTCCCGCAAGGTTTTCACTGGTCACGTCGACCTCGGGATTAGGGATCAACTTGGCCTGCAAGATCCGCGCATCAGCCGCCCGGATGTCGGAGCTGAACGCGCCCAGATCGGGGTTTTGTTCGAGCGCAAGCGCAAGCGCTTGGCGCAACGAGATGTTGCCCGTTGGCTCGTAGGCCGACGAAGAAATAACGCTCGCCGCAAACAGCGCGACCGCGATGAAACGATAGGTCATTTAGTGAAAGCTTTGGGTCAACGGAACGGGTGCGCAGGAACACACTTCCTGCCTGTGATGGAAAGCTTCCGGACAACGCCGGAGAGCTTGAGAAACGACGCGGCAATCCAGCGCGCGCCGGTGCCGGATCAACCGTTAGGAGAGTTGAGGAGGATGGTCGATCGCGGCCGGCGGACCATCGGGCGCATGCTCGTCCGCCGCCACAATCCGATCGCATTCCACCGGCGCGGCAAGGATCGCGATCGTGGCCTCAACTCCGACGAGCGCGCCGCCGTGAGAGCAACTGAAACACATCACGCACCCATCATCGCAGCCACCGTTTTGCGAGGATTCAGCGGCGCATCCGTGAATCGAATCTGCAATTGCGTCAGCCGCGAGGTAACCGCCAAAAATAGCCAGTGCAAAAAGCGCGGCGAAAAACTGAACTCGGCTGGTACGCCACATCATTGGTGCTCAAGAAGGTAGGCGGCGACGCCGAATGTCAACAAGTCGAGGAAGCAACCGTTCATTTCCGCTGAGTCAACCAGCAGATGATCTGACATTTTCGTCGGGCAATTTCCTGCTCGCTGATGCTGAGCCGGAGCTGGATTCGCGGGTCTCCTTGAGCACCCGGTTTACGAGAGTGTCCCGGTACTTTTGCGCCTCCTCCAATTGTGGCCAATGGCCGGAGCCCTCGAACCAGATTAGTTGTTTACCCCGCGGCGCATCGAGGGCGCGGAAATACTGCTCGGCTACTCTCGCAGTCGCGACATGATCGTGCCGTCCGACAAAGAAATAGACCGGCACATCGAGCTTCGGCGCCTGATCGAAAAGATTGGTTTGGTAGAAGAGTTCGCGCCAGAGCTGCGCGAAAGAGAACGTGAAGCCCAACGGAATCCTCACACAATCGAGCCGGCGCATCCGAGCATTACGACAACGAAAACGATCAGATCGCCTAAATGCCGGCGTGAGGCCAGATTGACGAAGTAATTAACCGTCGCGAGCGCGCCGGACCTGACGACGAGCAGGAGACAAGTGGCGAGCGCGGGCGGCAACTGCGCGTCCACCAGGAAGCGCAGGGCTCAGGCGAGGACGAGCACGGGATGATCGAAGTAGCTGGCGGCGTAGGCCAGGCAGGCGCGAATGTCTTCGGCTTGCAGGGCTGGAAAATCGGCCAGGATTTCCTCCGGCGTCGCGCCGTCGGATAGACTGCACAATGCGCGCCGCAACCTCGGCGATCTTCGCACAGCCGACGCGGAAGTCTGGAGCTGCAAAGGCAGGTGCCAGGTAGTGGCAGTAACGCTTGACGTTAATAACGGCCCGCGTTATTGATTCTGCATGATTCAGAGTTTCGCCGACGCTGAAACAGAAAAACTTTACCAGGGCCTCGTCTCCTGCCGGTTGCCGCAGAACCTCCAAAGCGTCATGCACCGCAAACTCGTCATGGTCAACGCGGCGGCGAAACTCGAAGACTTGCGCGTGCCGCCGGGCAACCGGCTCGAAGCCCTCAAAGGCGACCGCAAGGGACAGCACAGCATCCGTGTGAATCAGCAATGGAGGGTTTGCTTTCTTCGCTGGACACAAGGCGGCCCCGCGGACGTTGAGATGGTGGATTACCACTGACCGCCGCGAATTTCCGAACCAAATCAAACAGAACCGAACTGAATATGAAAACCAAACTGCTCCCGCTCGTCACGCCCGGCGAAATGCTGGTCGAAGAATTTCTCCAGCCGCTCGGCCTCACCCAATACCGGCTCGCGAAAGACATCGGCGTCCCGCCCCGCCGCATCAACGAAATCGTGCATGGCAAGCGCGCCATCACTACGGACACCGCGTTCCGCCTCTCGCAATACTTCGGCAACAGCGCGCAGTTCTGGCTCAACCTCCAGGCCGATTACGACCTGCGCCGCATGGAACGCAAAGGCGAGTTGCCGAAAATCGGCCGCTGCGCGCTGCTCGCCGCCGCCTGAAGGACCGACGGCGCTGGGCAAGGGAGAAAGGACCTACCCGCGATAGATGTCGTGCGAACCGATGTCCACCGTCACCACCATATCACCTTCAACGTAGAAGACGGCTCGCAAGTCGGCTTCGACCTCGGCGGCGTAAATGGTGCGTCCATAGCGGGCTGAGAGCTTGTGGATTTTGTGCGAACGCAACCGGGGATCAAACGGGTTCCCCTTGAAGATCGCCCAAGAGCGGCGCGTGGAATCTTTCTGGCTGGGCGAGAGCGCGTAGAAGCTTTCCCAAAATCGTGGGTTGGTTTGAAGCGGTATGTCATCCCGCCCGATGGGATGGAGGCTTGGCCCCGCTCAGCACGGTATCCATGTCTACCAACCGCCCCGCTTCTGCATCCGCCATGCCTTGCTGAAAGGACTCGGGAATCCACGAGTCATCATTTTCCACCACGAACTTTGCCACCTGCGCCCGTTCACTCGCGGGCAGGGCTTTGATTTGTTCAATGATTTCCGTCGCGCTCATGCCGGAGGGTAACCTTGATCGCGGAGGACGTGCAAGCCAATGATCGCAAGCGCGCCATCACCACCGACACCGCGTTCCGCCTCTCGCAATACTTCGGCAACAGCGCGCAGTTCTGGCTCAACCTCCAGGCCGATTACGAACTGTGCCGCATGGAACGCAACGGCGAGTTGCCGAAGATCGGGCGCTGCCCGTTGCTTGCCGCCGCCTGAAACCGGTCGCGCTGTCCGCTTTTGAGCGGTCGAGCCGATTTTCCGAGTGTTCGCGAAGTCCAACACCCCGACGCAGCGGGGCGGCTACAGCAGCCACCGCGCCGAAAATAGTCAATCAATAGTTAGGACTGACCCCCGCAGCCGCCCGCCACCAGTCCGTGCAGAAGAACAAAGACTGGCTCGCCTGAACCCGCCACGCGCGTCACCAATCGACCCGTGCGCATGAACACCCCGCGCCCTGGTCGCCCTGCTCGCACCGCGCGTGCCGTCAGGTGACGCAGCCACCACGCGTCGGCGAGCGCACCGATAACGGCCGCTGAATTCCTCAGCACGGTCGCTTTCAACGATTATCACTCCCAGAGGTCTCCGCGAGCACCCGGCGCAAGAGCGTGTCGCGATACTTTTGGGATTCTTCAAATTGCGGCCAGTGGCCCGAGTTCTCGAACCAGATCAGTTGCTTGCCGCGCGGCGCGTCGAGCGCGTTAAAGTAGCGCTCGGCGACTTCCCAAGTGACCACGCGATCGTGGCGGCCGATGAAAAAATAGACCGGCACGTCGAGACGCGGAGCCTGGCGGAAAAGATTCGTCTCGTAGAAGATCTCTTTCCAAAGCCGCTGCAGAGAGTAGCGCGCGCCCAGCGGAATCTTGATGAGATCGATCCATGAATACGTGGGCGAGGACAAAGCGAGCCGCACCATTCGGCTGCGAGAGACGGAGGCATGCTCACGCTTCGAGTAGTAATTGACCCACTTCTCCATGAATTTGTGATCTTCGGCGCTGTGCGGCGGGCGGCCGATCCGTTCGAGGTCGGAGCTGGCCTCCTTATTCTTCTCCCGGCGTGCAGCATCGAGCGCGTATTGGTAACGGACCTGCTCGGTTGCGCGCAGGTCGACCAACTGGCCGATGCCGACATAGGCGAAGAACAACTCCGGATGCTGCGCGACGAGTTGCGCGCCGAAGAGCGAGCCCCACGAGTGCGCCACCAGATAGACCTTCCGCACGCCGAGCCTTGTTTGCAGCCACTGCACCAACTCGTGCGCATCGGAGACGAATTGCGCGACCCGCATGGAGTCGTCCGGAATCGACCACGTGTAGGACTTGCCCGCCGCACGCTGGTCCCATTGCACGACCACGAAGTCGCGCTCCAGGGCCGCGTTCGTGTGCGAAAAAGGCATCGCCGGAAAACCGGGGCCGCCGTGCAGAAAAAGCAGCACGGGTTTGCGCGCATCCTGCCCGCGGATGAGCACCCATTGCTCGGTCCCGCCGAGGCGCACCTTTTTCAACGCATGAATTCCCCCCGACGTCGTGATTCGAATCTGCGCGGCTGTCTTTCGCTGCCAGGAATAGCGCACCAGCACGAGCGCGAGCGCAGCGAGGAGAAGGACGATCGACACTGATGCTGCCACGGTTTTGATGAGCTTTTTCAATGGTGTCCTCTCGAAGCGCGGAGGCCGAGGTCTCTCACGCAACGGTCGCAGAAGACGCAAAGGTCTTGCCGGACCTTGCGCCTTTCTCTGTTTTTAGCCACCGGCCTATCCGGGCATTACGATAACGAAAACGATCAGATAGCCTAAATGCCGGCGTGAGGCCAGATTGACGAAGTAATTAACCATCGGAATTAACCGTCGCGAGCGCGCCGGACCTGACGACGAGCAGGAGACAAGTGGCGAGCGCGGGCGGCAACTGCGCGTCCACGAGCACGGGATGATCAAAGTAGCTGGCGGCGTAGGCCAGGCAGGCGCGAATGTCTTCGGCTTGCAGGGCTGGAAAATCGGCCAGGATTTGCTCCGGCGTCGCGCCGTCGGATAGACTGCACAATGCGCGCCGCAACCTCAGCGATCTTCGCACCGCCGACGCGGAAGTCTGGGGCTGCAAAGGCGGGTGCCAGGTAGTGGCCGTAACGCTTGACGTTAATAACGACCCGCGTTATTGATTCTGCATGATTCAGAGTTTCGCCGACGCTGAAACAGAAAAACTTTACCAGGGCCTCGTCTCCCGCCGGTTGCCGCAGAACCTCCAAAACGTCATGCACCGCAAACTCGTCATGGTCAACGCGGCGGCGAAACTCGAAGACTTGCGCGTGCCGCCGGGCAACCGGCTCGAAGCCCTCAAAGGCGACCACAAGGGACAACACAGCATCCGCGTGAATCAGCAATGGCGCGTTTGCCTGCGCTGGACCGAAAGCGGCCGGTGGACGTTGAGATCGTCGATTATCATTGAGCATTGCGAATTCCGAACCCAACTGAACCGAATATGAAAACCAAACTGCTCCCGCTCGTCACGCCCGGCGAAATGCTGGTCGAAGAATTTCTCCAGCCGCTCGGCCTCACCGAATACCGGCTCGCGAAAGACATCGGCGTCCCGCCCCGCCGCATCAACGAAATCGTGCATGGCAAGCGCGCCATCACTACGGACACCGCGTTCCGCCTCTCGCAATACTTCGGCAACAGCGCGCAGTTCTGGCTTAATCTCCAGGCCGATTACGATCTGCGCCGCATGGAACGCAACGGCGAGCTGCCGAAGATCGGGCGCTGCGCGCTGCTTGCCGCCGCCTGAAACCGGTCGCGCTATCCGCTTTGAGCGGTCGAGCCGATTTTCCGAGTGTTCGCGAAGTCCAACACCCCGACGCAGCGGGGCGGCTACAGCAGCCACCGCGCCGAAAATAGTCAATAGTTAGGGGCCAAGCGTCAGGTAATGGGCGTCATTTCGAGCTTTTGTAAGTAATTCGACGATTGCGACCGGACGAGCATCAGTTTTCGTCGCAAAGGCCGATAAGCGAATGGCTTGCGGTATTTGCGATGAAATTGATGCGGTTGTCTCAACCTCAAGTTACGCACGGGAAACCCAACGCCCGTCACCTGACGCTTGGCCAGTTAGGACTGGCCGCCGCAGCCGCCGGACCCCCACAGCCGCCTTCGATTCACAGACCGAACCCATGGCCCCTACTGTTTGAACAGCCTCCATAGATGCTCAATCAACTGAACCAGCTTGGAGCAAAGTACAACGAAGCCGCTGGCGACTAACAGATGTTGCTTCAATTCACATACTTTGCTGCTGCCCCGTGAATTCTGCCGATTTCGCCGCGTTTTCTGATGCAATCGATTTTTCACGCTTGCACTTTACGGCACCGATATTGGCGGAGTCCAAAGGGGGCAGTTCCGCCAATCGAAATGAGGGCGCGTTGTGGGTAGCGTCGAGAAGCTTACTTAACCTTGTTCTGCCAAGCCATGCTTTTGAATTTGTCTTTTAACGCTTGGAGTATGCGCTTGCGGATTCGGCCAGGAGATTTCCGGTCTGCGGTCGCTTTGACCGTCTTGTTAAGTTCGGGAATCTCAACAACGTCAACATAATCATGCGAGAGAAGACCCTTCGCAACTTCCCACCAATCTTTCCACGTCTCGCCTGAAAACTGTTCCAACTTTTCAAGCTTATGCTCCCACGGCTCCGAATCTTCTTCCGCTGAATAATCACTGATCTGCATGATCTCGATTTCTTGGCAGAGATGAATAGCCCATTTACCGATCGCGTCGCGCGCAGTCCAACGCGCCTCCTCAGCAATGGTGAACGGGAAATCCTTGCCAACTTGAAGTGACTTCAAAAGCGTCAGGTGATCGCAGTCGAAATCATGATGCGGGGATTTCAGAACAGGCCAAAATGGCAATCCCGCCGGCCAACAGCCTAACACACCCACATCCGTGCTGGCCTTCTCGTTGATCGCCTTTACAAACGGCACGATGATTTGCGCCAATCGCAAAAGGGTTCCGCCTTCACCGTGCTCTGCAAGAGTCCACAAAAGTCCAAGTGTCCTCCTGCTCTTCCAGACAAGCGCTTCGATGACCAACCCAGGAATGTCATGGGGTGGCTTCAAAACGCGAAATCCACCGATTGACTGGCCAGTAAGTTTGTAACCGGTTGACACCAAAACAGTATCGTCATGAATATGCACGCGCCCTCGTGGATCAGAAAGGTATTCCAATAAAGCCTCGCGAAGGTTGTCTTTGAAGCTTTTCCGATAAATCCAATCGTCTGGACCGTCAAACGGGTGAGCATCGAATGTTTTGAGTACCGTCGCAATCATCTTGGCCCGCCGTCTCATCGCCTTCTTGGCTTCCCGTTGCCATTTCGCATTGTAGTGATCTATAGCACTCTTGTAGTCATCTTCAGCACTCTGAATCACTTTGGAAAAATCATCCTCTGAGTGCGGACATTTCGCCGACTTATCATCCAAATCCTCGGCTCCACTTTGCCGTCTTTCCATCTCTACAAATGGACGTCTGTATTGGTGGAACTGTTCAAACGAAGTCCCATCGAGATCGCTCGAAAACAAGCGCGACGTGTAACGTTTGTCTTGCTCGCTAGTCTTCTTGGATATTCTTGCAGTGCTGCCAGCTTTTTTTCTCATAGTTTGGTCAGATATAGGCTGCTCCGTGCTGGGCTGGATCGACTCCTAGAAATTTGCTTTTGCGCCCGCCGGAACCTGGACGGCCAGAACGCGAATGGGTATCGGAGAATGAGGGGTTAGGGTTAGCCGGGTCTCCGAACCAGTTCATCCGCTCTTCCGACCAAAGTGGTGAACCGTTTAGATTCTTCATTCCGTTCGGTCTGACTGCTTGCAAGCTGCACTGCTTCAAGGTGCGCTTCGAGCGCCAACGACGGACGATTCGGGAGAGTAGCGAGCACATAAGGCAATCGTGGCGGTGTCTTAGAGAAACAAAAGAACGCCGCTCAGTATCAGCGCGGGCAACGGGATCAGGTCTAGAACTTCGCTCTCTTGGCGAGGCCGAAGTCGGCGATCTTGGCGAGGATCGGGGGAGTCGAGGAGGTGAGGAGGATGTTCTGCGGCTTCAAATCGCGGTGGACGATGCCTTGCTCGTGCGCGAAGACGCGCGTCCGAAGATGAACGCGTCGTGTTCCGCGAACTCGAACATCTCCCCTTGAGCGGCCCAGCAACAATTTCCAATGAAACTCTATTTCGCATTGTCGTAGTTCAAAACCTCGCCTTCGGGGATCAGGGCTGAATTACCTATTGCGGTGGCGAAAGCAGCGAGACGGTCGCGATTTCGCGTGAGTTGACACCGCCGCGTGTTGCAGATGCAATCACAACTACTGAAGATCGCTTGGCAAATGAAACGCATTCGCCTATCCAAACATGCCGAAGAGCAGAGAGTGGAGCGAGGCGCTACCGAAGCTGAAGTCGGAGAGGCCGTACGGAAGGGCTCGCGAGAGCTGGCGAAGCGCGGGCGTGAAATGTGCCGGTACAACTTTCCCTTCAACCGAAAATGGCAGGGCAAACATTACGCAATCAAACAGGTCGCGGCCGTCATCAAAGAGGAAGCCGATGAAACGGTTGTCATTACTGTTTATACATTCTATTTTTGACAGACGCGAGCTATGAAAATCAGCTACGATGCCGAAATTGATGCGCTCTACATTCGCCTGCTGGAAGGCGGCCACGAGTGTCGTTCCGTGCGGCTATCCGACGAAGTAGCGCTGAATATCGATGCGGGCGAAAAGCTGGTCGGTATCGAGATTTTGGGGCGCTTTAACATCTTTGCAGGGAGTTCAGCGATTCCTGTCTTAGTTTGAGGAAGAGGAAATCCAGATTGGCGACGCCACAAGCTTTGCGCATGACGCGGCTGACAATAGTATTGAAGGCTTCGATGCGGGCGCTGG
>JBBSPM010000027.1:0-62763 GCA_038258815.1 Chthoniobacterales bacterium | reverse complement strand
CGCAAATTTTGATCGGGCTGCCACTCCGCTCCGGCTCGCTTACGCTCGCCTCCGCTCCGCGACAGCCCGATCAAAACCCCACCAAAACCATGATGCTTTTGCAGAACTTGACGCACACAACTTTTTCGTGCGTGTTATGGTGGAGGCGAAGCTGGTCGATGAGGCGGTTGGCTTCTGGGAGGGTGGTGACCTGTTCGGCGGCGAAGAGGGCAGGGAGACACTTTTGCCAGGCGTTCCAGAGTTCGATTATCGTCGCGCAGCTTTGGAAGCTGCAGAGAGATCGGCACTAAAGTGACGGTGATCAGTGCAACAGCCGCGACGAACGCCCCTTGCCGGCCGCCTTTCTATACCATCTGGGAGTCGGCATGCGCTCAAGACCTAACCAGCATTAGACGAACATTCGTCTTTAACGGCGAACATTTCTTAGTCTATCACCGGGAAGCGGGCTGGTCGAGGGGGCTGCGGACGCCGAGGCTGAGAGTGCCGGATTCTACGGGGTGGGCGGCGGAGAATTAGGTTCGCCGGGCTGGGGTCTTCGGGTTCGCCTGGGCGAGGCGGGACTAAATTTAGCGTCGCCGGGTCAAAATATGGGAGGGCTGGGTGAAAAATTGCGCGTGGAGCCGGCCCGCCCGCGGGCCGGAGGATCGATAAATGAAGCAAGCAGCAGACTTCGGCGCGGGGGCGCGCCGGCTCCAAGCGCGGGACGTCAGCTACGCGCTTTCCGGGATGGTTTCCTCTTCGTTTAGCTGTACTTCGCGGAAGCGGCGGAGGGAGTGCGATTGCAAATTCTCTTCAAAAAGGTCGCGATTGATGGACTGCGCCGCCGCCGCCCCTTGCCCGGCGGCGATGATCATCTGGCAATTCGCCGGCGTCACGCAACCCGCCACGTAAAGGCGCGGCACCGTGGCACGCATGCATTGGTCGACCTTGATCTGGCCATCCTCGTCCAGTTCCGCGCCGACTTGCTCGGCCAGGTCGGTGTGAAAGATGTCTCCGCGCGTGGTGAAGATGTAATCAATCTTCACGCACTCATCGGGCCCGAATTGGAGGGAAAGAATTTTCCGGTCGCGATGCTCGACCTGCAGAATTCGCTCTTGGTGCACCGGGATTTCATATTCCTCGATCCACTGGGCGTGCTCTGCGTTCCAGCGAGGTTTTTCTCCGTTGGTGGCGATGATGACGCAGGGCGAATAATGCAGCATGCCGAGCGCGTACTCGACCGCGTCGTTATTCGCTCCGCAGATCGCGATCCGCTTTCCTCGCACCCGGTAGCCGTCGCAGTCTTTGCAGAAGAACATGCTGTGCCCGAGACACTCTTTCACCCCTGGAATTTCAGGCGGCAGATGGAAGATGCCCGTCGCGAGCAGTAAACGCGTGGACCGGTAGGCGCCCTTCTCTCCTCCTAGTTCGAACCCGGACGCCGTCGGTTTGATCGACTCGATCTTGTCTTCAGTGAAACGAACGTCATAGCGTTCCGCCTGTCTTCGGCCCTCCCTCAGTAACGCTTCGCCGGAAACGCCGTCGGCAAAGCCGAGATAGTTTTGCACGTCGGGCTCCCACTTTGCCATGGAGTGTCCGGAGTCGATCACCAGGGTGTCGCGTTGCGCGCGCCCGAGGTAAATCGCGGCTGATAATCCGGCGATGCCGCCGCCGATTATGATCACCTCCCGGACGCGCGGATCGTCGAGGTCCTTATGCTGGATCATCGGGAGAAATGACGCAGGCCGGCGGACGCTTTGACGTCCCAAAGCTCCTAAGTCTTCGGTGCAGGCGGGGCTGGGTTGGCGGCGGGTTTCGGAGGAACTCCGGCAGGGGCAGCTTCCGCAGCGCCACCTTCCAGCATCGCGTCCTCCGGAATCGCCTTCAGATCATCGGCGTGGAAGGACCCGGTATGTCCGGCCACTTCTTTTCGCAGCGCCCCGATTCCTTCCGGAGCGATCGGCGGAGCCGTGTTCCCCCATTCCTGGCGAATATACGTTAGGACGTCGGCGATCTTCGCATCCGTGAGCGTCTTTTCCCAAGGCTGCATCACCGCGGATCCGTATGGCTGCCCCTTCACCGTCACCGGACCCTCGAGGCCCTTCAGCAAAATCATGCCCAGCCGCTTCGTGCCGCCGAGAACCCATTCAGAACCGGCCAGCGGTGGATATTGTCCCGCCACGCCGAGACCGTTCGCCTGGTGGCAAGTCGCGCAATTGGCGGAGAAGATTTTCTTACCGCGCGCTACCGGACCCAACTCGGGCGCCGTACCGTCTACTATCACTTTGCCGCCCTTGTTCGCGCGCGGAGCGCCGCCGAGCGGATCGAGTCCATCCCCGCTGAAGCTGCCGGAAAATCTGCCGAGATAAGCGCCGCCAAAGAAGATCGCCATCCCGTAGACGGCAACGAGCCAGATCGACAACGGCTCCAGCCCAACCCGTGGGTCCCGTTTTTCCCGCTGAATCGCCGCATGCACCTGCTGCACTTGTTCAGTTTCGTGGTAGTCCATGCCCTGCTGTGGGCGACGTTCTGGAGTGCGTTCCGTCATTTCGCGGCTCCTCCTGGTGCAGCCGCTGCGGCGGGCGCGGCAGCAGCGGTCGTGTTCTTCACCTCATTCAAGGCGTGCGATTGATTGAGAGACATGAGATAGGCCACGAGACATTTCGCTTCGTAGGTGGGAACGATTTCCCAACCCTCAGGCGGCGCGTCTCGGCCTTCAAGTTTGAGGGCGTCTGCGGAACGTTGGCCTCCGATCCTGCGTTTCTCATAAAGGAAACGGTAGGAGGGCATGTTCGAATATTTCGCGATGCTACGCGGATCGTAAAGGAGCTGATGATGCCAGGCGGCAGAGTAAGGGAGAGGCTCGCCGTCTTTTACCACGGGGGCCTGAGCGTTGGCGGCGGCATCGTTTGGAGCAGGCGAAGTTCCGGCTGGCGCTGGGGCGGTTTGGGCAGCAGGCGCATTGGCAGAAGCGGGTGCGGTGTTGGCCAGCGCTGGCGCCGGAGACGCAGGCGAAGCGGCCGGAGATGGAGCAGCCGCCACCACTGGTACGGGAGAGGCCGCAGGAGCACCGGGCGCCGGTGGAACTGCGGTAGCGTTCGCCGTGGGAGACGCCGCAGGTGCGCCAGCCACGGGCGCAGGCGAAGCTGCAGCCACCGGAGCCGCAGGCGCGGCTGCAGCTTCCGCATCTTCCGCCGGAGCACGCTGGCCGACGTTCGCCAAATCAGGTCCCATCCGGCTCTTGCCTAACAAGACTGGCCGCTCAAACAAATAATCGCGCGGCGCACTACGACGCTCGCCCCACTTGCGTTCGATATCCGCACCTGCGTAATCAGCGCGCACCTGTTGGCTGTGGCAATAGACGCATCCGTTGGCCACATAAACCTCGCTACCGCGCACCGCCAGACCGGATTTCGGCATCGGATACGCGTCCGCGCCTTCTTCATCGGTCTGCGGATCGAGGTGACCGATCTGCGCGTTCGGAATCACGGTCAGCCCGAGCCAGGAAAACGCGAACGTTCCCAAGATCCCTAAAATGAGCGGCGCCAGTCCCTTCATACGTGCTCCTTCAAATCTTCCGCCTGCGGATTCAGGAACGTGGGCATCGACGAAGTGCGACCCAATCCAAAAAGCATCATCCCAAAATGCGTCGCGAAAATCAGGTGCGCCGCCGTTAACAGGATGCTCGCGAGACTCTGGCCGCGCATGTAGGACAGAATTGTTTCCGTGCTCTGAGCGAACGCTTTGCCGCCGTCATTCAGGTCAGCGCCTTGCGCAAAACCACCCGCGAAGAGCATCAACACCATCAACCCAATGCCGTAGGTGGAAGCCCAGAAATGCAACTTGATCAGAGAGGCGTAACGCCATTCCCGACCGACCAGGCGCGGCACGATATAATACATCGCACCGAACATGATCATGGTGAAGAAAGCGTAAACGCCAAGATAGGTGTAAGCCTGGCCCGCTTCGGTAAAGTGGACGATCCGCGCGACCGACCGGAGCGAAATCAGCACGCCGACCAGACTGAAAACAGTGTACGAGATCGCGCCGAAAACTGTGAACCGAAGCGCCGGGCTGTAGCGCATGAGCCGGAAATTGCCGCGCATGGTCATATGGTGATTCAAACCGACCGTCGCGACGGGAATAATGCAGAGAATTGTGGCCGCGATGCTGGCGGTGATCATCCAGGCCGGGAACGGACCATCCACCACCCGCTGCATGCCCGTCCAACTGGCGAAGAGCGCATAAGTCCAAAACGCGATCGCCGCCAGATGATAGCTATAAACCGGCCGCCCGATCACTTTCGGAATGGTGTAGTAAGCGGTCCCCAATCCGATCGCACCGAGCCAGAGAAAGAGGAAATTATTGGCAAACCACCAGTTCACCGCCGCCTGCATCACGCCCTGCACCGGGGCGACGAAAAGCATAATCTGCGCGGCGCCATACATCCATGGGAACCAAAGGAACGCGCCCAGCAGATACCATTGCGTAATGTAAATACTTTCGCTCCGCCGGAAGCGGAACATTAGCACCGCCCATGACATCACGAGCGAGTAGGCGACAAAAAGAATGACGGCCGCGAAGGGCGAAAACTCCAGCCACTCGTAACCGGTGGTTTGGCCACCCAGAATGCCGACCACACCGACGAGGACACCCACATTCCAGAAACTGGCTCCCGCTACGAGAAGCAAGGGATGTCTCAGCGTGGTGCGACTCAAACGCGCCATCAGCCAAATCGCTGTCCCCATTCCCACCATCGAGGCCCATCCATAAAGCAGCACATCCATCTGCGCGGGCTTCAGGCGTCCCCAAGTCAGGAAGCTCACGCCGCCGAGCAAGTCCGGCATGTGCAGTTTGAACGACGTGAGCAGCGTCAGCAGCGTGGCGATTAACAGCCAGACGACAGCCGACGTGTAAAAGATCAGCACCGGCACGCGCGTGGACGCGTCAATCAAGGCGCGTTCCACTTGCTCGACCTCGCTCCGGGTCACGCTGGTCTCAGCGGGAAGCGCCACGGCGGCCGTGCTCGGCGGGGTAAGTGGAATCTCAGCGGGAGTCATGAAAGTCAGTGGCCAGGGGTGGCGCCGCGCACAGGGAGCGAGGTTCCGGGTGGAGATTGCACCGGCGTTGGGCCACGGTCGTTAGGCGGCGCGGGCGCGACCGAACCGGGTTCGGGGGAGGCCGCAGGAGTGGCATTCGGGCCGGGTTGAGTGCCGGGGGCTGCGTCGCGCGGATTCGCCGCGCCCGCGGGCTGGCCGCCCACGACGGAGCCGGGGCCGGCATGTGAATCTGCTGGGGCCGGGGTGCCGGCAGGCGCCGGGGTCGGCGCGGCCGAAGTCGGAGCAGGCGCCATCGCAGCAGGAGATGGGGCAGTCGCGGTAGGAACGCCCGGAGATGCTGCCGGTTGTCCAGCAGCCGGAGCCGCCGCGGCCGCGGGAGCAGGCGCTGCCGGTGTGGCGATCGGTCCTGCGGGCATCGGTTTCTTTTGCGCCAGCTCAGCCATGGTCAATTCCATTGCGCGATCGATCGGGATGCGGGCCACTCCTTTTTCCTTATCGACCCAGCCGTAGCTATGCAACGTGGCCGCTTCATCCTGGACGGTCTTGAGCTTCACCATCCGACCCTCAACCCGTTTCTGCTCGTAATTATCGCCGCGCGGCATAATGCCAACAACCACCCACACCAAGAGCGCGAAGACCGCAAAAAGCAGCACCACGCCCAGCCAGGTTCCGAAAGCGGAACGTGGTTGCTCGAAGCTGAGTTGTGGTTCGGTAGGCACGATTAGTTTTGGCTGCGGAGAGATTCGATAATGCGCGGATCACGCACCGGGAAGAGCGAAGAGGTGTTTACGATCCGGAGATAGACGAACGCCAGAGTCGCGCCCATACCGATGAGCGGCGGCAGGTCGAGCCAACTGAAACGCACGCCCGCCGTATGCAACTCCGGCATGATCACGACGTAGATGTCGAGCAGTTGCATGCAGACGATCCAGCCGGCGATGAGGCACAGTTGATCCGGTTTCTTCTTCGCCGAGCGCAGGAGGAGCAGGCCGAACGGAAGGAAAAATCGCCCGAACACCAAAATCAAGCTGAGCACGTTCCACGACTCCGTGTTGCGCAAAATGAAATACTCCGTCTCCTCCGGGATATTCGCATACCAGATGAGCATGTATTGGCTGAAGCCGATGTAGGCCCAGAAAACCGAGAAGGCGAGCATCCACTTGCCCATGAAATGGTAGTGCTCGATCGAGACCGTCTCGCGCAGATAGCCGGCTTTGCGGAGCGCCGCGATGACCAAAACCGTGAGCGACATCGCACTGCCGGCCGCGCCCGCGAAAATGTAAACGCCCCACATGGTGGAGAACCACTTGTAGTTCAGGCTGGCGAGCCAATCGAAGGCGCCAAAAGTGAGCGAAAGCGCGAAAAGCGGCAGGAAAACGAAGGACAGTTTCCGCATCAGGAGGGTGGAGGCGGGATTGCCATCCTTGTCCTGACCCACGGAGATCTTCCGGTAAACGAACGCCGCGACGCTGAAGAAAGCGAAGAAGAAGACCGCGCGGATAACCCAGAAGTCCAGGTTCAGATAGGCGCGCTTGCTATCGAGCAACTCGTCTTGCCCGACCGGGATCGTCAACCACTCGTAGAGGTAGTTCCGCATCAAAAAGACGGGGATGAAAAAGAGCGCCACCACCGGCAGCAATGCGGCGATGTTTTCCCATTGGCGACGCACCACCACGGACCACTCCGCGTCCACCGCATGATGGACGATCGTCCAGAAGAAACAGCCCGCGCAGAGAGTGAAGAAGAATGCGAAACCGAAGAGCCAGGAGTAGGCAAATTGCTGCGGCGCAAGGAACGCGCCCAACGCGCTCAAGCCGAGCGCCACGATCGCCACGATCGCCAAACCAACCGACAAGCCGGCGAAGCGGCTCTTCTCGAAATATTCGCCTTCCGGCGTCGGCACTACGTGAGATCGTTCGCTCATGGCTTCGGTGCCTCCGGTGGCGCGGCTGCCGGCGCGGGCTCTTCTGTTTTGGGAGGCGCATTCAGTTCCGCCTGACGATCCGCGGGAACATCCGCCGCCGCAGAATGCTGACTCCGTTGCAACGCACGCAGATAAGCGATGATCGCCCAGCGATCGTTCACGGTCACGTTCCCACCGTAGGACATCATCGTATTCTTGCCGTGTGTGATGGTGTTGAAGATTTCGCCATCAGACATGTTGCGAATGCGATCGTCCTGCAGGCTCACGACCGTGGCCAACCCATGCTGTTTGGCGATGCCATCGCCGGCAGCGGTCGGGCCGTGGCAAACCATGCAATTGATGTTGAAACGCTGCGCTCCGCGGGCCATCAACTCGGGCGTGACTTGCATCGGAATCCCGGTGCCCCAGTTCGCGCCCATCTTTCCGGTATCGCGGTAATCGGTCCCGGCGCTGAAACCAAAAGGCGCTTTCTCTTCGGGGCCAGGAGGCACTGTGGGCGCGCCGGGCACGGGCTCTTGCGACGCCTGCGGCATTTCATAACCCATCGGGACGGTGCCTGCGACAGGAACGCGCGCGCCGCGGTTGTCGGCAAAAAATCCTAGCGGCGCCTGCGCCCTCACTTTGATCTGGCGCACCATGTCCGGGAACACTTCGATCGGCGAGCCGGTGCTTTTTTGCCCGCGGAAACCGAGGAACGCCACCATCGCGACGCCCACGAGCAGGAAGATGAGAAAGAATCCGCGCAACATGGGGTTAGTCGTTCGCCGGTGGCTGGAAGGAGATTCGGAATGACGAAGCCCGAAGGACAAAGCTCGAACCAATGACGAAGCCCGAATGACGCACAGAATTCGTCATCGCAACTCGCGCTTCGTCATTCGTCATTGATTCTGGTTTCGTCATTCTGGTTTCGTCATTTCCGGCTCATTCGAGCCGGTCAGTCTTCGTGCACCACGGTGATGTGTTGACCGCCGGTCTCGTTCAGGAGTTGCTCAGCTTCGGCCTCGGTGAACCGCGGGTCGCGCGCTTCGATAACGAGGAAAAATCCATCGTTGGTCGCACGAGCGAAACGGTCCCAGTTAAAAATCGGATGATACCAGCGCGGCAGACCGTTCATGATCAGCATCGCCGAGAAGGCCGTGAAAGCGGAGAAGAGCACCGTGAGTTCAAACATGATCGGGAAGAACGCCGGGACGGTTTTCCAATCGAACGGTTTGCCGTGCACGACCAACGGATAGATGAACCACGACGGGCCAAAGGTGAGCACGGTCGCGGTGAGGAGACCGGTGATTCCTCCGATTAAAACCCAGGCGCTGAGCCAGGATTTGCCCAAGCCCATGGCGTCGTCCATGCCGTGAATCGGGAACGGCGAATGCACATCCCAGCGCTTGAAGCCGGCGTCGCGCACTTTTTCGGCGGCGTGATAGAGCGCGGAGGCAGTCGGATATTCCGCTCCGATTCCGTAAACCTTATTTCCGGATGGGGTCCTCATACGCGTTCCTTTCCGCGCAATGCGCTGTAGCCACGGCGCGGTGTCGCCGTGCCAGGCGTGGCCTGCAGTTGCAACCTCCCACGCCTCGACGCAGCGAGGCGGCTAAATTTCGACCAGATGCGCTCCCTCATGTGCGCTCCTTTCCGCCGGCTTGCACAGGATGGTGACCTGTCGGCGTGGAGTGATGTGGATCAGCTTCGGGCAGGACAATCTTCACTTCCGACATCGCAATCATCGGCAGGAAGCGAATGAAGAGCAGGAAGAGCGACATAAAGATGCCGAAGGTGCCAACGAAGGTCCAAATATCGACCCAGGTCGGATAAAACATGCCCCACGAAGACGGCAGGTAATCCCGGTGCAGACCGCCCACGATGATGATGAAACGCTCGAACCACATCCCGGCGTTCACGCACATGCAGACGAAATAGACGACGTAAATGTTGAAGCGGAATTTCTTGAACCAGAAAATCTGCGGCGAAACGAAGTTACAGAAGAGCATGCCTACCCACCAGTACCACCAATAGGGGCCAAAGATGCGGTTATAGAAGGCGTATTTTTCGTACTGATTGCCGCTATACCAGGCCACGAAAAACTCCATCGCGTAGGCGTAGGAAACGATCGAGCCGGTGAGCAAAATGATCTTCGCCATTTTGTCGATGTGCTGCGGGGTGATGATATCCTGCAGCTTGAAAATGGCGCGCGCCGGAATGAGGAGCGTGAGCACCATGGCGAAGCCGCCGAAGATAGCGCCGGCGACAAAGTACGGCGGGAAGATGGTAGTGTGCCACGTCGGGATGACGGAAGTAGCGAAGTCGAAAGACACCACGCTATGCACGGAAAGCACGAGCGGCGTGGAGAGACCCGCGAGAAGCAGATACGCCATCTCGTAGTGCCGCCAGTTGCGGTTCGAACCACGCCAGCCGAACGCGAAAACGCCGTAGAGCAGCTTCTTGATCCGAGTCGTCGCGCGATCCCGAAGTGTCGCCAGATCGGGAATCAAACCCGTGTACCAAAAGAGCACGGAGACGGAGAAGTAAGTCGAGACCGCGAACACGTCCCACAGCAGCGGACTGCGGAAGTTCGGCCAGATGCCGTAATTGTTCGGCAACGGCGCGAGATACCACGCCATCCAGACGCGGCCGACGTGAACGCCCGGGAAAATCGCGGCGCAAATCACCGCGAAAAGCGTCATCGCTTCTGCCGCGCGGTTGATCGAGGTGCGCCATTTCTGACGCAGCAAAAAGAGAATGGCGGAAATGAGCGTGCCGGCGTGACCGATACCGATCCAGAAAACGAAATTCGTGATGTCCCAAGCCCAGCCGACCGGATGGTTCAATCCCCATACACCAACGCCGGTGGAAATCTGATAGCCGAGACAGAACAGCCCGATCCCCGCCACCATCGCGCTGACCGCGAACGAGACCCACCACCAACGCGGCGCCGGGCCCTCGATGACGCCCGAGATGCGCTCGGTGATCCAGTTGAAGTTCCGCTTGTTCAACACCAACGGCACACGTGCGAGCGGCCGCCCGACCGAAGCCGACGCTTCGCCCTGAATCACGCTGGGAGCTGTGGTTCCGCCGTTCATTTTCTTAGTGTCATCCTGAGCCGCGCAGACGGCGAAGGAGCTCGCAATGGGGATGAAAGCTTCAATGCCAACGGCGTAACCGACAGCGAGGCGGGGAGATTCTTCGACTCCGCTTCGCTCCGCTCAGAATGACTGGGCAAACGCATCACGAGTGTTCCTCCGTCGGATGTGGCTCGGCGCCGTTATGTTTTTCTTTGCCGTTGTGATGCTCTTCGCCGTGGCCCTCCGGACTGGCTACGCCGATTTGCTGCGCATCCGGCATTTTCGGATTCGGATTCCGCAACCGCGCCAGATAGCTCGTGCGCGTCTTCACATTCAAATATTCGAGCAGGCGGTAATTCCGGTCCTGCGCTTTCATCTTCGAGACTCTGCTTTCCGGATCGGCCACGTCTCCGAAGACGATCGCTTCCGTCGGGCAAGCCTGCGCGCACGCGCTGGTAAACGAATCGCGCGGAATCAGCGTCTTATCCGAAGCGCCAGCTTTCACGTGCGCCGCGATCTTCGCTTCCTCGATGCGCTGGACGCAGAAGGTGCATTTCTCCATCACGCCGCGCATCCGCACGGTGACGTTCGGATTCTTCTGCAGCTTTACCGTATCCGGCGCGCCTTTTTCCGTGAGCGGCCCGAGATATTCGGAATAAACATTCAGCACGCCCGCGATCTTCTTCTTCCCGACCGGCCGCTGGTTGTAATCAAAGAAATTAAAGCGCCGCACCTTGAAGGGGCAATTGTTCGCGCAATACCGCGTGCCGATGCAGCGGTTGTAAGCCATCACATTCAGCCCGTCCTCGCTATGCACTGTAGCGTTGACCGGACAGACGGTTTCGCACGGCGCATTCTCGCAGTGCTGACACATCATCGGCTCATGCACCATCTCCGGATTTTCCGGATAGGTGGTGGTGCCATTGCCATCCGGTCGATCCTCATTAAAAGGCTTCGCGCTGGCAAAATAACGATCGATCCGCATCCAGTGCATCGCGCGTCCGTGCGTGACCTGGAGTTTGCCGACAATCGGGATGTTGTTCTCCGCCTGGCAGGCAATGACGCAGGCGCTGCAGCCGGTGCAGACGTTCAGATCCACGCTCATCCCCCACTGCTGGGGCGAGGTCATCTTCGGATGGCTGTAAATGGTCGGCAATGTCGGCGGCAATTCCGCATCGCCCCCGAGCTTCGAAACGAAATCGCTCTCCGCGCGGTAGCGTTCGATCGTCGCTTCACGCACCAGACCACGACCTTCAATGCTCCAATGCTCCTGCGTCGTCGCGAGCTGGTAGGTGCCGCCCGCCCTGGCCACCTTCACGCTCTTCACGATCTTGTCGTCGGCCGCGATGAAATGCGGATTCGTGCCGGTTCGTAGCAGATAACCATTGAACCCAGCAGTGTCTCCAGCCGGCGGATGAGCACCACCGTTTTGACCAGAGTAAGGCAACGGCTCCTGTGGACCCAACACGCGGCCGTAGCCGAGGGCGATGGAAATGGAGTTATCGGCATGCCCGGGCGCGATCATGGCCGCAATCACGAGCTGGCGCTCCACGGGATCTGGCAGGACCGGCTTTGTCTGACCCGGCGGCACCGGCTCAAAAGCTGGGTCGGAGCTGATCGCATGCACCGTGATTTCGATTAATTCCCCTGTCTCGACCTGCAAATGTTTCGCCATCGCCGGGCTCATGAGCGCGGCGTTGTCCCAAGTCAGCTTCGTCACCGGGTCCGGCATTTCCTGGAGCCAGCCGTTGTTAATATAACGGCCATCATCGATCGAATAGCTGCGCGTCAGCACGATCTCCGGTGAATCGGGCGTCGGCGCAGGCGCCGTGGCCCAGCTCAGAATGATGCCGTCCGGCACTCTGCCATTGAAAGCGGCGGCCTTGTCCGTCGCGGGAATGTGCGTCGCAAACCCGTCGCGCAGCAATTGCGACCAAGCGGTCTCAAACTCTCCCGGAGGCGCCGTGGCGCGGAAGGTATCCTTCACCAATTCCGGTCCTTCCAACTTCGGTCCGCCTAACAAGGCGTTCATCAGCTCCAGATCCGACATTCCGCCGAAGAGCGGCAAAATCATCGGCTGAATCGCGACGTAGCCGCCATCGGAAGTGAGCGCGTCTCCCCACGATTCAAGATAATGCGCCGCCGGCACATGCCATTTACTCAAAGCTGAGGTGGCGTCTTCATGATAGCCGACTCGCACCACGTCCGGCACTTTCTTCTGCAGATCGGTCCAATCGAGCCACTTCTTCGTCTCGTTATCCTGCACCAGACCGCGCGGCGCATTATAAACCGGATCGCCGCCGATAATGAAAAGCTGCTTGATCAGACCCTGATTGATCTCCGCGGCGAGCTGCACAATGCTCGATGGCAGCGAACGCTTCGGAATGTCGCGAACCACTAAAGTCGTCCCGATATTCTTGAGCGCGGCATTGATGCCATAGACCATCAACTGCACCGCGACCGGCTGCTGCGGACTGGCAAGAACCAGACTGGCACCAGCCTTCGAAACCAAATCGTTCGCGCATTCCGTTAGCCAATTTTCGTCGAACGGCATCGCCTTCACTGGTGCCGCAAGCGACCCGATCACCGAGCCCAATCCTGCGTCTCCCGTCGCGCTGGCGATCTTGGTCGCAAGCGCATGAGTGAAAGCGGGAATCTGGCTGGCCGGGCATGGCATCCGGTGATCCGCCATCGCGCCGGTCAGCGTGTAACGATTTTCGACCACGTAGAGCCGATTCATCGTGTCCTTCGAACTCGAAACTCGACGGCGTGAAGCAAACCCGCGCGACGCGCCGATCTCGCCTTCGCCGCAATCGAGGAAATCGCTCCCGATGGAGAGAATCACGTCCGCGCGATCAAGCCGCGGAATGAGCCGTGAGTTCTCACCGAAACTGATTTGCGTGCTGTAATTCTGCGCCTCGCTCAGGAGCGGATCGTACTGGCACCAGCGCATCCCTGGGAAAGCTTTCGCCAGCTCGCCACGCATCCGTTCGCGCGATGGCGACTGCGTCTCTTCGACTAGGAACGCCATTCCCGCACCGCGGCTCGTCCCCGCTTTTGCACGAATCTGGTCGAGATATTTATCGAACGCCGCCCGATCGCGCATCTCCGAGGAGCGCGTCTTGCGGCTCTTCTCGTCTTTCTCCACCTGCTCGACGAAATGTCGGGAACGCGAAGGATCGTAAAGATCGAGAACCGAGGCCTGCGCGAAAGCATCCGTGGCACCACCGCTCGCGGGATGGAGCGGATTACCGTCCACCTTGATCGGGCGTCCATCCACCGTGCTCACCACCAGCGGCAAAGCGCCGGTGCGGCGAGGCATCGCGGTCGCGTAATAAAGTGGCTTGCCCGGGATGGCCCATTCCACGCTCTTCGTGAACGGAACCAAATGCGCCTCCGGCCGGCGGCAGCTACTCAACCCAAAACCCGCCAGCGCCATCGACGCCCCCATCAATTTCAAGAAACCGCGCCGCGACCATTCGTCGCCTTCGAGCTGCGCCGCCCCTGCCGGGAACTCCCGTTCCAGCCAGCCGCGGAATTCCGGCGTGTCGCTCAGCTCACCGACGCTACGCCAGTAGCGCTTTCCGGTTTTCGCCTCAGGCGGATGTTCGAAGACGCGTTTCATCGGTCAAACCTTCCCCGGAGCACAACTGCACTCCCACGTAGCGCAGGCGTCCCGCCTGTGGGGCCGATAGGCGTCCCGCCTGTCGAATGAAAGATATACGCTGCGGGCGAGACGCCCGCAGTCCCCACAGGCAGGATGCCTGTGCTACGGAAATTCACCGCGTCAATCATTGCTCTCATCATCGGTGGCACCCCTGGCAGTTTAGCGGCGGAACAATATTCCAACGCTCTTTCAAAGTCTGACCGATCTCCTGCTGCGTGAGTTTCTCTCCCTGGCCGAAATCTTCAGGCGCATCCTTAGGTTTGCCGTACTTGGCCACGAATTCCGCCGGCTTCACGTCGTCAGGTTTCCAGTCCAAATTAAAAATTTGATCCTCCGGGCGAAGGAAATTCTCCGGCTTGCGATGGCACTCCAGGCACCAGGCCATGCTGTGTGGTTTAGCATGATAAACAACCGGCATATGATTGATCTGCCCGTGGCAGCTCGCGCAACTGATCCCGCGATTGACGTGCGCAGCGTGATTGTAAAAAACGTAATCCGGCGTGCGATGGATCTGGACCCACTCGACCGGCTGGCCGGTTTTCCAACTGGCGCGGATCGGCTCCAGCTTCGGATTTTCCTTCTGCACCTGCGTGTGGCAGGCCATGCAGGTCTGCGTGTTTGGCAAATTCGAATGCGCCGCCACATCCACGAAGCTGTGGCAATAGCGGCAATCCATCCCGAGCTGCGTCACGTGCAGATCGTGCGGGAACGGCACCGGCTGAATCGGCTCGTAGCCTACGCGCGTATATTTCGGCGTCACGTAATACCACGTCGCAGCCGTCAGGCCGGTCACGGTCACGAGGCTGATCACCGTCAGCTTTAGCGGGACCCAATTCGACCAGCGTGGGAAAATATTCGCCATACGGAATTAACGAGCCGCCTTCGCCGGAAGGGGCTGCCGCCAATTTAGAAACGAGAATGCGACGCGCTGAGGATGTGCTTCCGACTGGAAATTGAGAGTGAAAGAATGATCAGTCGGAGCCACGGAAGCGCCCACTCTATGAATCGTGATCATGTTGGCAAAAGAAAATTCTTTTTCGTGCGCGAATCTCTCGCGTTACGTCTGCACATTTCTCCATAGCCAGCGCAGATCGGCAAGCAAACAACGCTACCGCTTCGAAAAAAACTGCTACTGCTTCCGCAACGCCACGATAAACGCGCGGTTTAACACAGGCGCACCGCGGGAGGCACGGAATCACCGGTGGACGGCTGTCGCACACGAAATGTCTCCCCTAACGAACGATTCGCTCAGGGGAAGATGAGGAAGAAGGCCATCACAATAACGGTAGGAAACGCCGCGCCCGCGGCCAGCCAGAGCGCCGACACGCCATCGCCAAAATATTTACTCAGGATGGATTGGCCCGCCGGATTCGGCGCGTTCGCGATCACCGTGAGTCCGCCGCCGGCCACCGCGCCGGCCACGACCGCATACTTCAGGCTCGGGCTGAAGTTCGGAACCAGCGACGCGAGGTAAGTGATCGCCGCGTTGTCGTTAAATGCGGTCAGCGTCATCGCGGTCAGCATGAGCGGCTTCTCCGTCATGCTGGCCAGCACGGGAGCGATCCACCAGCCTTGGAACCCTCCATGGACCACGAGTCCGGCGAGGAAGAATCCGACCAGGAGCGCGGGCTTCAGATTGATCGTGTTTTGGTGATGCTCCGCCGCCGCCGCCGCCGCGAGGACGAAGAGGAAACCACCGATAAAGAGCGACGGGTAATGCGCCGTGAAGACCGTCCAGCCGAGGAAAAAAAGATGCATCGCAGTGACGCTGACCGGCACCGGATCTGTCCGCTCACTCCAACGCTGTGGTCGGGAGTTCTCCTTCTCCGGACGCCGCATGCTCGCGAATTCCTTGCGGAAAAAGAGATAATAAAGCGTGTTCGAGCAAACGACGGCGGCAAAAGCCTTCCAGCCGAAATGCGTCAGCATGAACATGAAATCCCAATTCCAGCGCGCCGCCACCATCAGCACGGGCGGCGCCGCGAAATGCGTCAGCGTGCCGCCGATCGAGACGTTCACGAAGAGCAAGCCGAGGGTGGCGTATTTGAACTTCCGGCTCGGCTTCAGATCGTAAAATTGGTGCGCCAGCAAAAGCGCGCTGATCGTCATCGCCGCCGGCTCCGTGATGAACGATCCCAGCATCGGACCGATCGTTAGGATGGAGAACCACCACGCGCCCGGCGAACAGCCACCGAGACTGGCGAAAAGCCGCATGATCTGCTCCGCAAAGCGCAGCACCGGCCGCGTCCCCGCGATCGTCATCACCACCACCACGAACATCGGTTCGGTAAAATTCACCCCGTGGCTGATGTAACTTTCCGCCGTCGGCCAGCCCCGATAGAGCGTGATCGCCACCAGCAATGGAATCACCCAGATCCCGAAGATGGCCTCCACTTCACCGAGGAAATGCATCACCTCGGCCTTCCAGTTTACATCCGGCTTCGCATCCACCTGCGGCTTCGCCTCCGCCGTCCGTCCCGACGCGCGAATTTCTTCCTCGTGCTCATCGCGCCAACGATGCGCGATCGTCATAAATTTGTGCGCGAAAAACGTATGCGTGATCGCGAGCAAAAAAATGACCGTGGCGATGACGTTAAAGGGCTCCTCCTTCGCGCGCTGTTTAATAATCTCGAGAACCCCTTTGCCGTCCTCATTCTGATACTGCGAAACCGGTCGCGGAAAGGCCACCTTCTCCGGCCCCGCCGTGCTCTCCGGAGCCGTCGCCGCGGAGACTGGCGGAGCCAGCGCGCCGAGCATGAGGATGAAGAAAACGGCACCCCGCAGCCATTTTCCAACAGACAAGATCAAGTCCGACACGAGCGCACGATGCCTCGTTTCCACGAGACACAAAAGCTTTTCCGCTGCGACGACCAAGCGCCTCGCCCACGCGTTGCGTGTCGTCCGCCGCACGGACACCTTCGCGGCTACGGAATCACGGTGCCGGCCGCCGCCTTCACCAGCGAGACGTCCGACGCGCCAATCGAGCCATCTGCGTTCACGTCGTTGCGGAAGTTCGTGCCATTGACCGGACTGCCGCCGGAGTTGGCTTTGACTTGGGCGATGTCGGAGGCGTTGACACTCAGGCTCGCGTTGACGTCGCCTAACAAGACCTGCATGGGTACGGTCGAACTAGCCAACGTCTGACCGAACCCATCCGTCACGTTACTCAGAGTCAAGGTGATCGATTGCGCATTGGGGACTCCCGTTACGTTGATCGTCAGCGCGTTGCCGCTAAAGGTCGGACTGCCGATCACGTTGCCCGCGCTGACGCTCGCGCTCCCGGCGGTGACGACGTTGTTAAACGTGACTACGACGGTGTGATCGCCGTTCGCACCCCCGGTGCGGCATTCCACTCCCGGTGTGCCGGTTAATGGCAGCGGCACGTCGAAATCGCCGACCCCGGTGTGGGTCTTGCGCGAGACGGCGCTGAGCGCTGCCGGCGCGTCGAAGCATAGCCCTTTGATGCTGGCGTTATACACGCTGGCGATCTCCGCTCCGCTCAGGGCGCGGTTGAAGATTTGCACTTCGTCGAGCATTCCATCCAGGCTGGTGAGCGCTTCGGCTTGGCCCAGGGTCAAGGGCGCGACCGCGGTCGGCACAGTGTTGCTGTCGAAGCGGTCGGTCCCGTTTTGCGCCCCATCGACGTAGAACTTGTAGGTGTTCGCGCTCCGTACCACCGCGACGTGATACCATTGCCCCACCGTGGGCGCGAAGCTGGCGTCGCTGGTGATGTTGCTGACTGCGCTGCCGTTGAGGTGGAACTCGATCGCGCCGTTCTTGCGCCAGAAGATCCACTTGTTCACGCTCCCGGTCCCTTCGCTGTGTCCGACCAGGATGTCCTGGCTGGTCAAGACGTTGAATTTGACCCAGGTCTCGACCGTGAAGTCGTTGGCCCCGAAGTTCCAGGCGGCGTTATCGGGCACCTGCACGACCGCAGTGCTCCCGTTGAAGGTGAAGCCCTGGCCGACTTTGCCGGCGGCAAAACCGGCGCCGTTGAGGGCCGTGCCGTTGAGCCCACCTTTCACGTCGGTGGCGTCGCCTTCACCGGGGAACCACGCCGTCAGGTTCGTCGGCGCGCTTACGCAGACGGCGTCGTTCACCGTCAGATTGAAGTTTTGCACGTCATCGCTGCCGACTCCGTTGCTGGCGGTGAACTGGAGCGGGTAACTCCCCGCGGTGCCGCTCGCCGGAGTGCCGCTGAGCACGCTGGCGTTGAAGGTGACGCCGCTCGGGAGCGTGCCGCTGCCGAGGCCCACGGTGGGTGCCGGGAACCCGGTCCCGGTGACGGTGAAGCTACCGAAGTTGCCCACGGTGAAGCTGGTGTTGTTCGCGCTCGTGATCACGGGCGCTTCGTTCACCGTCAAGGTGAAGCTTTGTTGCGCGCCGACCGAACCTTCGGTCGCGCGGCCGACGCCGTTGCTGGCCAGGAAGGTCAGGCTGTAGGTCCCACCTGTCCCGCTGTTGGGCATCCCGCTGAGCGTGCCCGTGCCATCTCCGTTATCCTGGAAGCTCAGGTTGGAGGGCAAAGCCCCGCTCTCTCCGAGGGCCGGCGCTGGGAAGCCGCTCGTCACGACCGTGAAGCTGCCGTTCGTTCCGACCACAAACGTGGCGCTGTTCGCGCTGGTGAAGGCTGGCGCCTGGTTGACCGTGAGGGTGAAGTTCTGGGTCGCATCACTGCCCACGCCGTTGCTCGCGGTGAAAGTGAGTGGGTAAGTGCCACCCGTGCCCGCAGCGGGCGTTCCGCTCAGCACGCCGGTGTTCGTATCAAAAGTCACTCCAGTCGGCAATGTCCCACTTTGCATCAAGGTCGAGGCCGGGAAACCGGTTCTGGTTACCGTGAAGCTGCCGTTGGTCCCGACGACAAACGTCGTGCTGTTCGCGCTCGTGATCGCGGGTGCTTCGTTCACCGTCAGGGTGAAGTTTTGCACGTCGTCGGCGCCGATTCCGTTACTCGCCGTGAAGGTAATCGGATACGTTCCGCCGCTGTTCGCAGCCGGGGTTCCGCTCAGGACTCCGGTCGCGGGTGTGAAGGTCACGCCGCCAGGCAACGTTCCGTTCTGACTGAGCGTTGGAACCGGGAATCCACTCTGCGTGACGGTGAATGATCCGGCCGTGCCGACGGTGAACGTGGTGCTGGCTGCGCTGGTAACGGCGGCCGGTTGATTCACGGTCAGGGTAAAGCTCTGCATCGCGTCGCTTCCCACCCCGTTGCTCGCCGTGATCGTGATCGGATAGATCCCGCCCGTGTTCGCCGCCGGTGTTCCGCTGATCAAGCCACTGTTCAGATCGATCATCAGGCCGGACGGCAATGCCCCACTTGTGCTCAGAGTAGGTGTCGGGACACCGGTTCTCATCACGGTGAAGTTGCCGTTGGTCCCGACGACAAAGGTCGTGCTATTCGCGCTCGTGATCGCGGGTGGCTCGTTCACCGTGAGGGTGAAGTTTTGCGTGGCGTCGCTCCCGATGCCGTTGCTTGCCGTGAAGGTGAGCGGATAGGTGCCGCCCGTCCCCGGCGCGGGTGCGCCGCTCAAGACTCCGGTCGCGGCGGTGAAGGTGACGCCGCTGGGCAGTGTCCCGCTTTGCATCAAGGTCGGGGCTGGGAAACCGCTCTTCGTCACGGTGAAGCTTCCGTTCGTGCCCACCACAAAGGTCGCGCTGTTCGCGCTCGTGATCGCGGGTGGCTCGTTCACCGTGAGGGTGAAACTCTGCATGGCCGCGGGATTGATCCCATTCGTCGCCGTAATGGTGAGATTGTAAATGCCACCGGTGCCCGCCCCGGGTGCGCCGCTGAGCAAGCCCGCGCCGCTCAGGCTCACTCCCGTGGGTAACCCGCTCGTGCTGAAGGTCGCGCCTGGCGCGGCGTTGGCCGTGACGTTGAAATTGCCCATCGCGCCCACCGTGAATGTGGTGCTGTTCGCGCTGGTGAAAGTCGGCGGGATACCGAGCAAAGTCACCGTCGGATCGCTCGCGCCGCCCACGGTCGGATCATCCGTCAGCACGTTGCTGAAGTTGCCGCCGCTCACTGTGCCCTGACTGGAAACCTGCTGCGGGTTGCCACTGATCGGGCCGACCGTGACCGCGTATTGAATCTTCACGCTCTTGCCCGCGGGCAAGGTTCCGATATTGACCGGCGAACCAAGGAAATGCGGAACCGCCGCGAGCGATCCAGGCACTGCGCCGATGGCCTCGCCTTTGGCTGGCCACCGCCGCTCCCCACTGGTGAGGAATCCGTACATGAGACTGTCGCGATCCTTCGCCTCGTAGGAATCGGGCAGACCGAGCGCGTGACCCATCTCGTGCAGAATCGCAGTGAGCAAATCGACGCGACCGGCGGCTGCATCGGTCGGTTCCGTGTAGCGGCGGGTGGAATTGGATTTCGCAAAATTACGGTCGCTCTCCGCATCGCCGACAAACCAGCCGAGGCCGGCGCCGTGCGCGGATACGCGAATCACGTTGGCATCCGCTTCGCCGAGGCGCTGCGCTGGCAAATCGGAAACTTCAAACCGCAGGGCGCGCAAAGCGGCGAGTTGCTCGCTCGTTAGGCCACTCGCTTCCCAGCGAGTACGGGCGGTAGCCACCAAGATGTCGAGTTCGCGGGCGGTGAGGGCACCACTGGCCGTCGGAGCCGGCGCACCCACATCGCTCCGGGGCGAGGCTTGCTTAGACTCTACCACTACGACAGGCGTGCCGGTGCAGGGGATAAGTGTCTGTGCCTCGACTCCTCCTTTGGCAAAGAGCAGCGGCGGGACGGAGCAACCGGAGACAACCGGAGGCGTCGCGGGCAGCGTCCCCACGAGGGTGACTGTTCCGGAAACGCCGGTATTCGTGGTCGCCGGATTTAGGTTGTTGTCTTTGATCACTTGCGCGGGAGTGCCAGCGCCCGAGCCATTTCTGGAGAGGTTGAGTTGTCCCGTGCCAATCAAGCTCAGGTTGACGTCGCTGAAATTGGACGGGTCGCCATTGGAGAAGTCATTCTTTTGGGAACCGGTTCCGACCGAACCGATCACGATGTTGACCTTGCTCGTATCGGAGCCGAGCGCGCCGACGTCCACATTGAGGCCGGCAAAGCTGAAGTTGCCCGGCTCGGCCACGATGTTGCCGAAGACGGACGCATTCACCGTCGCGCTCCCGTTGTTGTTCTGAATAAAGATGCCCACTTCGTTGGTCCGGCGGACATCGTTGTTGGCAATCATGATATTGTGCGTGCCCGATCCGCCGCTGTAAAATTTGATTCCGCTGGCCTGGGTCGAGCCGGTCAAGCCGCCGGAGCCGGCCACGCCGATGACGTTATTGACGATGGAGCCGTTGGAATTGCCGCCGCCGCCGTTGTTAGCCACGAGCAACGCGATCCCAATAGAGTCACGCATCCGGTTGCAGGAGATGTCATAAGTCACGGTCGGAGAACCCGTGCCGCCGGTTTGCAGGGAGAGGAGGCCGCCGCCACTGGAGAAATTCGGATTATTGTTGCTCAGTTTGTTTTGCCGGAAGACGACATCCAGCGTCCCGCTATTGCTGACATTGAAACGGGTGAGGCTGCCGATGGCGTTGGTTAGGGTGCAATTCGTGACGGTGACCTTCATCACCGTCCCGTCGTTGAATCCAGCGGTGACCAGGCTGTCGTTCCCATTGATTCCGATGGCGCCAAAGGTCGTGTTATTGACCACCAACCGGTCAAGAGTGCCACTGGTATTGAAGACGCGCAGGTTGTCGGAAAAGCTGGTCCCGCCCAAGGTACAACCGTCCACCGTCGCGGTCGGGAAGGAGGCGCTGGTGAAGAGGTTGTCGAAATGGATGTGACCTTCGCGCGAACCTCCCGCGCTGCTGGTGCCACTCGTGCCGGAAAAGTTCGAGTTCGTCACGGAGAAGCCGGTGACGTTGGTGCCTTTGATGGCGTGATTCTGGAAGTCATTAAACTGCATCCGGCTCAGGGAAGCGCCCGAAGTGCTGCTGAGGAAGATACCGGTGCCCTGGGTGGCGCTGCCATCCGCGCCGGTCTTGTTTGAGATGGTGCCGCCCGTGCAGGTGGCCGATGAAGTGCAGGTGCCCCCGTTGCCCGTGACGATCAGACCGCCGCTCGATCCCGTCGTGTTCAAGATGATCCCATCCGCCGCGCTCGCCCCGGAGGAGATACTGCGGAAAGTTAAGTTCCCCGCGCCGATGTTCACATTAGCTACGCTAAGCGCGGTGCCGTTGGTGCTGTTGAGTGTATTCGTCCCCGTCGCGGTGACCGTTCCGCTCGTGCTCAGGTTGAGAGCGGTCCCGCCCGTGACACTGACGTTAATATCCGCCAAGGTCAGCGTGCCCACGGCGGAGCCGGCAATGCCGTTGCCGCCGCCGTTATTAACACTCAGCCCGTTCACGGTGTTGCCGCTACCGAGGGTCAATGTGCTGGTGATGTTGGCCGTGTTGCCACCGGTGTTCGTCGGCGGAAAACCAGCGCTGCCGCTCGGCGGCGTCAGCCCGGTGATGGCGGCCACGCTGGAGCTGGAGTCCTGGCCGATCAGCTTTTGACCGGTGCGCAGAGTCACCGCGCCGGAATATCCGGTGCCGCTTTCGTAGATGAAGATGTTGTCGCTATTATCCGGATTGAGACCGCCGCTCAAGCCGTTGGCGGTGTTGAAAGCGGAGAGCGAGGTATAGGGATTAGAGAGCCGCCCGTCGCAGCTCGACCCGCACGCGCCGCCGTTATTATTAATGAACCAGACCATCCCGCTGACGTTGAGGGTGACCGTGCCGACGGAACTGCCGAGCGCATTGCTCAGCGTGTAGGTAAAACTGTCGGCGCCTTCATAGCCGCGCGGCGGATTGTAAGTGAACTGCCCGGCCCCTGCACCCGAGGTCGTCATCGAAACCGTCCCGCCCTGCGCGCTGGTGGAATCGAAAGCTGAGATCGTCGTCACCGCTGGTGTCCCCGCGAAATCATTACTGAAAACGCTGTAGGGAATGCTGGCCGAATTGATCGAGACATTGCCGATTACCGTCTGCGGATAGGTATCGTCGAACGCGATCGGCGAGATGGTCACGCTCCCGGTGTCGGTCGTGTTCGTCGGCGTCGGGTTGGTCAGGATCAGGCTGGTGGCATCGTTGCCCGCGCCGATCGCCGCCGTGTTCGTGATCGTGGTCGTGTAGGTGATCGTCTCGCCCACCAGCTTGCGCGTGGCCGCGGGCGTGCCGTCGTCTTGCGTCGCGGTAATGGCAGGCACGGCGAACAGATTCTGGCTCGCGCTGAAAACAAACAAGGCCGCCAGGAAATGACGTCCAGTCCGGACGGTGGTGAGTAGGAGTGGCTTGGCGTTCATCATAAGGAATCCTCGTGGGGCGCACCGCCCGTGGGTTACGGCGATTGATGGCCTCGGTCTTTTTGGCTGTTTTTTCCCGGTGAGTCGAGCGGATAAATTGCCAAGCCCGGAAATAATCTGGTCGGCTACTAGGCGACTTCTGCTGGCCGGACGGGTGCCGATCGCATAGGATGCTCTCATGCTTGAACTCGACAAAGCCCAACCCAACCAGTTCGCCGCGTGCTTGAATCAGGATTTCGAAATCGCGACCAAACCCGAGGCCATCGTCCTGCAACTCTGCGCGGTGCAATCGCTCGGCGGCGGGCATCGGGCCGGGGCGGGCGAATCGTTCACGCTCACGTTTCGGGGTCCAGCGGCGCTGCGTCTAGCGCAAGGCATTTACCGAATGACCAATGCGACCCTCGGTGAGATGGAACTTTTCCTGGTGCAGATCGCAGCCGATCGCACGAGCAGCACCTTCGAAGCGGTCTTTAACTAGAGATTCTGTCAGGAAAACTCCGCTTCCATCAGCAAGTAGACACCTTTGTCTTCGACTTCCCGAAACCCGAGCCGCTCGTAAAGCTGGCGTGCGGGGTTGAAGCGCTCGACATGAATGCTCAGCTTTCTGCCCGCGGCGCACGCTTCCTCCTGTAGTTCGCGTAGCAGTTTGGTCCCGAGTCCGGCGCCCCGATGCGCGGGCAAAAGGGTGATATCGATGATGCGAATCTCGCGTTCCCAGCGCATGACGTATAGCCGCCCGGCGGGCTGACCGCCGTGCTCGATCATCTGGAACGATGCGCCCGGATAATTGGCCGCGTAATGGGCGGTCTGCGCGTCGAACTGCTGTCGGCAAAAGGCGGCTTTTTGCGCATCGCTCCAGCCGGTCACGCTCAGCTCCTCCGCGCGCGTGCTGGCATACACCGCGGCCAAAAACGAATCGTCCTCCGGCGTGATCGGCCGGAGGACAATCGAATTTTCTTCGTCGGCAGACCGCTTAACCAACTGCACACATTGCCTACGGACGCGCCGGGAAGATGCCTTGCAGCGCAATACAAAAATTAAAGGTCAGATACGGCATCATGTTATTATGCGCACTATTGCTCCCCGTGGGAGCCAGCATGGTAGCGTTGAACGGAACGACGGCCTTATAAGGCCCCGGCTTATAGGCAAATCCGCCTGAAGATCTCGCGCACGTGCGGTCCGAACCCGGCCCGGGCAGGTTGGCCGGCTGGTTCTGCGCCGTCATCCCGTGGGGATGCGCAGGGATCTCGGATTCAAGCAGGGTGACGGTTTCCGATCCGCCGGTCTCTCCAAGATCGTAACTCGACAGGCCCGGGCCTTGTCCCGGATGCATGGGGGCGTTGCCCTGCATATTTGGGAGCCCGAAGGTGTTCTTTCCATCGCCTCCGTAGGTCGTCCCGAGTAACGAAAAGAGGGCCGTATTTTGAGAGAGAGGAAGGGGTTGCCCATTACAAAAGGCCCAGCCTTTGGGCGCAAAACTAAAACCGACGATGCGAATTTCCGCGACGAATGGATCTGCCATACAAACTGCTCCTAGGTGGGCGACGGGAAAATCCCGAAGAGTGAAATAATGAAATTAACGCACAGGTAAGGTTGGATATTGGAGTGCGACTGACTCCCGCCCGCAGGGCCGACCGCCTGCGCATTCATCGGGACGACGGGGGGCTGGGCGCGATAGATTTGCACGGATGAATTCGTTGCCGGCACGTTGTTCTGCGGCTGGGTGGAATCGCCCGGATTGGAGGACGCCATGACCGCATGGGTATGTGCGGGAAGCTGGGCGAGCGAGAGGGTGACATCCTCCGTTCCTCCATTTTGCGCCAGGCTGAACCCGCCACCCTGATGAATGGGGAGCCGCCCCCGCAAATCAGGCAGGGAAAATGTGCTCTGGCCATCGCCGCCGTAGGTCGTCCCGATGAGGTTATAAAGCGTCTCGTTTTCCGAGATGGAGAGCGGTTGGCCCGCGCAAAACATCCAGCCGGCGGGCGCGAAGTTGCCGCCGAACATCCTAATTTCGCCTACATAGGGTTGTGCCATGGGTCTTCTCCTTTAATTCTGAGACGGGAAAATGCCTTGCAACGCGATGCAAAAATTCAGGGTCAGAAACGGTTGCATGTTGGGATGGGCCTGGCCGCCTCCGGCGAGCGTGAGCGTCGCCGGCAGCAGCGGCGTCAGGTTGGCCGCACCGCTGTAAAGGCCATTCACCACCCCGAAAAGCGAATCAATCGCCAAAGGCTGATAGTTTTCCGGATCCGTCACGTGCGGATCGCTCGTGGCATTCGAGGTATGGGAATGCTGGGCCATCTCGGCGATCGTGAGCGTGTGGCTGGCCTCTCCGCCTCTTTCACCGAGGGGATGCTGGCCGAAATGAATCGGTGTTTTGCCCTGCAAATCCGGCAACTGAAACGAGGGGCCGCTGCCGCCGAAGGTGGTGCCGAGTAAACTGAAGAGCGCCTGGTTTTGGGCGATGGGCATGCTCTGGCCGTTGCACTGGGCCCAACCCTTGGGAGCGAAGGGGAAGCTCATGATCCTAATTTCTCCAATGAATGGTTCGGCCATGGTTTTTGGGAGCGGCTGACGTTGCGCGATTCCTGCGCGCCAGGTTCACGCCCGAGCGCGCAAGTAGCTGCGTTCATATCTTTTAACGCTGAAGTGTGTCCAGCCTTTTTTGGCTTTTTTCGAGAATTTCTTGGCCGGTGCGACTTCGTTGCAAAAAATCTTGCCAACTCGCCGCGCAACGGCCAAACCTGTCGCCGCACGCAAATTACAACGGGAGCAAAAAGCACATGAAACTCGTCAATGAAAGCGGCCAACCGGTGTCCTACTGGATCCAATCGTCGACCAACACAGACTGCGGTGATATCGCCGTCGGCGGGCTCGCGGACTTACCGGCCTACGATAACCAGACCAACGTTTACGTCGGCTTTAATACCGTCGGGGGCGTGCGTCCGTTTGCCATCACCTGCGCCGACACCGGAGTCGGCGAACAGGTCGAGATGGCGCTCGTGGCAGAATGATTGAACTCGGACCATGAAACTGTATAACAACACGCCAAACGACTCCTACTACGGAGTTAGCTACGGAAACAACGCCGAGTGTGGCAGCATTTCCGCCAATCAGACCTTGGACATTCCGCATTTGGATAACCAAAAAAATTTGACGGTGAAGTTCGCCGCCATCGGCAATGCGCCTCCCGGCGAGATGGATCCCTTTTCCGTCACCATCCCGCAAACGGGCACCGGCATGGCGGTAACGATCGGGCTGTTTCAGGAATAGCCACACCTCACTGTCCGAGCGCCGCTGCCGCTATACGATCTCGTTGAACAAGCGCCGCCACTGCGCGGCGATGGCGTTCCAGCTGTGATCCGGTCGCGTCGCATTGCCGTAGCCCGCTTCCGCCAGCATCTCCCGATGGGCACGGTCCTCGTATAATCGCTGCAACGCGCCCGCCACGCCTTCCGGTGTCACGATGTGCCCGTGCGTCAGATTCCCCGGATAGGTCAACGTCATAACCGGCTCGACGAACTCCGCCGCGCACGCCCACAAATCCGCCAACGAAGTGTGACGCGGCATGATTTGCGCCGCACCCGTGGCCGCATGCTCAAAGGCCACCAATCCCCAGCCTTCCCCGGTGCAGGTCGTGATCCCGACATCGCAGGCGTTGTAGAGTAGATTCAACTGCGCGTCGGAAAAGTTCGGCCGCGAATTGTCCGCCTGCGTCATGATCAGGCGCTCGAAGATGCCGTAGCGTTTCGCCAGGATCAGCACGTTCCAGCCCGTGTCTTCTGTCGCCATGTGCAGGTAGAGCTTCACGTTCAGCGGCTTGTCTCGCGCGAACTCGGCGAAGCCCTCCATCGTCAAGTCGATCCGCTTCCTCGGCATGTTCCGGTTGGCGTTCAAGACGATGAACGCGTCGCGATGCTCCGCGTCGTCCAGTTTCAGTTCCCGCCGTGCCTCCCGCCGGCCAGCGGCGTCGAGAGGGAAAAATCGGTCCGTCGCCACGCCATGCGGAATCACCTCCAACTTGGGAAAGCGGAAATTCGCGTCCCGCTCTTGCACCGTCTCCAACGCCGCCGCGATTTCGCGCCGGCCGTACTCAGTGAAAACCACGTATCGCGAAAGCCCTTCCAACCGCTCCACGATTTCAGGCGCGATCGGCCCCGCCTCCACCGGCGAGTAAAATACGATCTTCGGCCTCGGCTCGGCCCGGCGCAGAATTTCCAGATACGGCACCTGAAACGGAATGTCGTAGAGGAGGAAAACAATCGCCGGCCGGATCTGCGCGATGAGCGGTAGGATTTGATCGTAGCCGTAGCGATTCGCGCCCGCGCTGGCCGGGTAGAGCGTCCACGGGTAGTCATGCGGAGCGCCGTCGTGGCGCGTCGCTAATTGGTGGAGATCGAAATCATCGGCCAGCGGTTCGAAGATGCTGCGGATCACGCGCGCAAAGCCGCTCGGCGCGACCGCGTCCCCGATGATCAGAATTCTGGTCCTGGCGGCTGTTTGAGTCATCGGGCGCAACGGCGTTGTAACGGGAAACCGGCCCGCCGCCAATGCGTTCCTGAAAATCGCCGGAGAAACCGCCTCAAGGAAAGGCGTTTTCCAAAACGCCTCTCCCGCGGGGACTCGATCTCCTTCTCTTGCAAGGAAAGGCGGCTTCCCCAGGGGGCGAAGGAGGCGAGCGCCGTGTTTCTTCCGGACAGCGAAACCAAACTGGACGGCTGGGAAGTCGCGACTCCTTGATTCGCCTTTTATGGAATCACGGTCCCGGCGGCCGCCTTCGTCATCGAGACGTCGGTCGACCTCGGCGGCAGGTCGGCGGTCCGACGACCGCGCAATTACCTCTGACCCCGGGCCGGAAGGGCAAATATCAGTGAGTCTCCCAAGAGACCCATTTCTTGGTAAACGCGCCGCTGTTAAGCAGCCGCCGTCGTCTTCGCAGACGCCATGCGAGCCTTGTTCAGACGCGCCTTGCGGCGATTCGCAGCGTTGCGATGAATGATGCCGCGCTTGGCCGCTTTATCGACCGCGGAAATGAGGGACCGCTCCGCCTTTTGATCTTTCTCGCCGGTGTTGCTCGCGATGGCTTTGTTCATCTTCCGGAGACGGGTGAGAACGCTGCGATTACGGAGAGAGCGCACTGCGGTTTGGCGAGAGCGTTTGGCGGCGGATTTGGTGTTGGCCATGGGAAAATTTTCTGGGCGGGCAGGGTCGGGGCGCGGCAGCCTCTTGTCAACCTCCGGGTTGGTTGCGGTAGTTCGTCCGAAGAGGACGCGCGAATGCTAGCTGTCGTCCCTCGCGGCCAGCGACTCTTGCACGGAAGCGTTTTTCTGCCCGACGACCGCGCTGCCTTGGGAACGAGCAAACGGAGAGGGACGACCTACTTCCACGGGGGCATCAGGAGCTTGAATTTTATAGACGACGCGAGCCTTCTTCACGCTGGGTAATTTTCCCGGCACCACCTGCACGACCGCGCCCACCGGCAACTGGCTATAAAGAGCGGTGACATCTTTCGACTTCATCCGAATGCAGCCATAGCTGGCCGGGCGTCCGATCTTTTTCTCTTCGGGGGTGCCGTGGATGTAGATGGCACGAGCGAACGCGTGCTCGTTAGCCGGTTCGAGTCCACGCAGCCAGATGATGCGCGTGATGATTGGATCGCGACCGGGCGCATTCGGGCGCAGGATTTCTCCGGTGAAACGGCGGTTGTGAAAGACGGCTCCGATCGGAGCGTGATCGCCAATTTTTTGCGCGACTCTCATGACGCCGGTGGGCGTCGTCATCCGGCCGAAACCATCACCGAGCCCAAACTTCGAGGTCGAAACGGGATACGTAGTGACCTTGGCACCGTTTTGCAGAAGCATCAGCTTCTGGTCTTTTACGCTCACAACGACTTCATTCGTAACCGTTACCGGCGGCTGATCGGCGGCAAATGCGATGTCGAAAGTGAGAAGAAGGGAGAGGAAAAGAGCGAGGAGGGGGAGGCGAACCATCGCGGCTTTTCTTACCAGTTTTTAACGTTTTGTCACGCAGGAATCGTCGCCTCCACCCGCGGGGTACCGAAGGTGAAACGTGGCCACCATTGGGAAAGGGAGCTGAGCGAGACGTAAAGGAATCCGATCTGGAACATGCTCAGGAACGGCACGGAGAGATACTGGCCGTGCCGGATTGCAAACCAGATGAAGTAACTGAAATAAATCGCGAAGGCCATTTCGGCGAACGGGAGAAATGACTTCAATGGCATGTACTTGCAGGCGCGCCAGGATTGCTTTTTGCGTTCGATTCCATATTTCGGCGTCCGGGCGAAGTCAGATTGATGATTGAAGACCGCCTCGAGCACAGCGCGAGCATTATTAAGAGAAAGGCCGACCCCGAGTGCGAGCAACGCGGGAAGGAGCAGGATCTCCTTCATCCACGTCTTCGGGTGCAATTCCCGTTGCGCGCAGATGTAAAAAGCAGCGACTGAGAGAGATGCCGTGAAGAAGATCGGCACGTCCACCAGCAGAATGCGCAGCCAGCCCGACTGCGGTCCGCCCACGGAGGGATGAAGAAGCACGCACAGACAAGCTAGCAAGAGGTAGGCGAAGTTTGAGGTTAAATGCGCGGTGGCCTCGATCTTGAGTGGGAGCGTCAGCTTGCTGCGCCAGATGGTGGGGAGAAGCTTTTTGCAGGTCTGGACGGACCCTTTGGTCCAGCGGTGCTGCTGCGATTTAAAGCCGTTCATGTCCACCGGAAGCTCGGCGGGCGTGATGACGTTGGGCAGGAAAATGAACTTCCAACCCGCGAGCTGCGCGCGGTAGCTCAGATCGAGGTCTTCCGTGAGCGTATCGTGCTGCCAGCCGCCGGCTTCCTGGATGCAGGAGGTGCGCCAGAGACCGGCGGTGCCATTGAAATTAAAAAACCGGCCGCTGCGGCTACGCGCTGTTTGTTCAAGCAGGAGATGGCCGTCCAGGAACATCGCCTGCACCCGCGTGAGAAGGGAGTAAGTGCGGTTGAGATGGCCCCAACGCGTTTGAATCATGCCCACCTTCGGGTCGGTGAAGAAATGGATCGTTTTCTGCAGAAGATCCGGCTGCGGGACAAAGTCCGCATCGAGGATGCAGACGAAGTCACCTTCCGCAGAAGCCAAACCACCTTCGAGTGCGCCTGCCTTAAACCCAGTCCGATCAATGCGATGCTTCCGCTCAACGTTAAACCCACGGCCCTGAAGCTCATGCACGCAGCGTTCTGTGAGTTCCTTGGTGTCGTCCGTGGAATCATCCAGGACCTGGATCTGCAAACGCTCGCGAGGGTAATCCAGCTCACTGACCGACTTCAACAATCGCTCCACCACGTAAACCTCATTAAAGATCGGCAACTGCACGGTCACCGTCGGCAATTCCTTGAACTGCGAGAGCGGCAACGTCTCCTTTTTCCGATTCTTCAGAAACAGATAGATGATGAAATAGCGATGGACGCCGTAGGCGGAGAGACCCAAAAGCACGCTCAGGTAGCAACTGGTCCAGATGAGATAGCCAACGCTTCCTTGCATAACGGGTAATGAGAACTTGCCGGCCACGGGGCCGGCAAGGGCGGTATGATGCCGGTTCCCACGCCACCGTCAAATCAAAAATGGCAGTTTTCCCTCTGAAAGCGGGACTGAGCGGCCGCCGAAAGAAGACCGCGTTCGAGCCGAATCTCAGGGGCAAAATGGGCTTGCATTCCTCCCTTGCCGCCATGGGTTCGAGAGTCGAGTTTGACCACCCGATGGCACCCTTCAACCTCAGCGCTCTGCGGAACATTTTCCGGCGGAGCGAGCAGGCTTGGTTCCAGCGCTTCAACATCGTCGTCGCGATCCTTCTCGCCGGCTGGGTCCCCTCGATTTTGATGTTGTTCTTCTCCTATACGATTCTGACCAATACCCTGGAATCGAAGATTCTGCGCGATCACCAGACGTTCGTGCAATTGACCGCACATTGGCTGGGCGATGATCTCAGTCGCTCCGGCGGCATTATTGAATACTACCAGACCCAGCCACAGGTCGTGCAAATCCTCACCGGTCCGGAGCCGGAGGTCGCCGGACAGGCTTGGCTGAACGCAACCTTCTATGCGCATCCCCGTATCGATGGAATGTTTCTGGCTGGTGCCGATGGGCGCCTGATCGCCTCCATCCCCGCCATCCCGCCGGAAGCGGCAGTGCGCTTTCCCGCGAGCGGCTGGAAGGACGCAGCCGACGAGGGGCCCGGCGCGCACCTTTCCGCTGCGCATCCCCGGCTTTCCGATAAACGGATGACGGCCGACCTGGTCGGCTCCGTCCAGGGGCCCGACGGGAGCACGATTGGGTATCTGGGCGTTTCGGTTTTGATCGAGCGCGTGGGACACCGGCTGTCCTGGATCGAATTTGCAGACCAATCCGTTTGCCAGGTCATCGATCAGACCGGAGCCGCGCTTTTCACCAATAAGCTCGAGCCGAATACCATGACCGTTTCGACCCAGGCGAAAAGCCTCCTTCAGGAAATCCGGGAGAAGAAAAGCGGGCACCTGGAGCGCTTTGGGAATCTCTATTTTTTCAGCGGGTTGGACCCGACCGGCTGGGTGGCGGTCATCGAGCAACCAAAAGCTGCCGCCTACAAGCCGGTGAGGGATCTGCTGGCCAAGATCACCTTCCCGGTCGTCTGGCTCATCCTCCTCACGGCGCTGGGCGCCATCTTTGCCGGACGCTTCACCCGCCGGCAGGCCGAAGCCGCTCGCCGGATCGACCGCGAAGTCATCTTCAACGAAAAGATTCTCGCGAATATGCCGAGCGGGATCGCGTTGGTGGACCCCAGCTCGCGCAATTTTCTCCAGGCGAACGACGCTTTTTCCCGCATGGCCAAGACCTTCGGCGGTCTGCCGCAGGCCAAAGACATTTACGATGCGACGCAGGACGAAGTGCAGATCGCACCAAAGGAAGCGATCGAGAAGGTGCTCACCTTCGGAGTTCCCTTCCAACTCGTCGAACAGCCGCTGGAGGATCGCGACGGCAATACGCACTTCGTGAACATCAACTTGCTGCGGCTCCAAGGCGCGGAGCAGCGCATCCAAGGCGTCCTTTATCTGGTGGAAGACAAGACGCGGGACGTGACTTTGCGCCAGGAATTGATCGGCGCGAATGCCGCCAAGGACCAATTCCTAGCCTTGCTTTCGCACGAGCTGCGCAACCCGCTCTCGCCCGTCATCGCCATGGTGGGAGAACTCGAAGCCGCGGCCGATAATTCGCCCGAGGTGCGGCTGGCGTTGGAGGTGATCCGGCGCAACGTGGAGCTGGAAGCTCGCCTGATCGACGATCTGCTCGACGTGACGCGGATCTCGAAAGGCAAACTCCAGCTCAGCCTCGAGACCGTCAGCGTGCATGAGATTGTGCAGCGCGCCTACGAGATCTGCCGCGAAGATATTCTCAAGAAGAACCTCGGCATGGAATTTCGTCTCCGGGCCGAATCGGTCTTCGTCGAGGGCGATCCCGCGCGCTTGCAGCAGGTCTTTTGGAATCTGCTCAAGAACAGCGTGAAGTTCACGCCGCAGGAGGGGCGAATCATCGTCGAGACGTTCAATGCCTCGCCCGACACGATTGAAATCCGCGTCACGGACACCGGAATCGGGATCGAACCCTCGAAGATCGGCAAGATTTTCAACGCGTTCGAACAGGGACAAAGCTCCATCACGCGCCGGTTCGGCGGGCTTGGCCTCGGCCTCGCCATCTCGAAGGCAATGGTCTCAGCCCACGATGGCACGCTCGCGGTCGCCAGCGATGGAAAAGATCGAGGGACGACTTTTACCGTCACCCTGCAAACCGTGGCAGCCCCGGCTCGTCCCGCCGTCGCCGCCAGTCCTGGCCCTTCCCAGCGAACGCTGGACGCTAAGAGCCACGTGGAAAAACGCGCACCCCGGCTCCTGGTGGTGGACGATCACCACGATACCTGCCTCGGGATGAAGATGATGTTGGAACGCCGCGGCTACCGCGTGACGTTGGCCCATTCCGCCGAGGAAGCCGTCGCGAGAGCAGACGAGGCCACCTTCGACCTCATGATCAGCGACATTGGCCTGCCAGACCGCTCGGGCTACGAGCTAATGGAGGAAATTGGCAGCAAAAAACATCTCCGCGGCATCGCCTTGAGCGGCTTCGGGATGGAGAGCGATATCGCCAAGGCGCGAGAGGCGGGCTTCTCCGACCACTTGACGAAGCCGATAAATTTCGAGCGTTTGGAGGCGGTCATCCACAGCCTGCTCGAACTCGAGCCCACGCCGAGGCCCGCCACGGAATAGCCCGCCTGCTCTTAGTTAACCCCAGCAGCACTACCCACGGCGGCAGGCCGCGAAGCGCCAGGGGAGTTGCCGTCCAAAGAGGCACCGTTTTTCGCCCCATCTTTTACTTCCTGAGCTTCCTTGAGCTCTCGCGAGAGTTTCTCCACGCGTTGCCGCATGATCTTTCCCGCTTTGAACTTAACCGTGGCCCGCGGCGGGATCACAAAGCTGCTTCCGGGTTCGTTTGGATTGCGACCCACCCGCGGCTTGGTCAGGCGCGGTTGAAAGACGCCAAAATTCCGAAGTTCGACCGCCACGTTCTTCGCCAGACTATCGGTAATATGGTCGAGTGTTCGCTGGACCACCTCGAACACCTCATGTTGGACCATTCCGGTCTGATTACTGATGGCGACCACAATGTCTCGTTTGGTGAGCTTTGACATATACAGACAAGAATCGTATCCCGAGGGTAGATCAGACGGAACTATCTCGCAAAAACTAAAAAAAGACCGTCGCGCGTAAAGCGCTGCCGGACGGCTATTTCAACGAACTAAGCGGTTGCCTTCGACCGGTGAAAAAGCCGGCTGAAATGGAATTCAAGAGGCGACATGGCCGAAAGAACCTTTCGCCGCGCCTTCATCTGGCCCTGCAAAACTCCCAGCTTGATGAAGATGCCGTTCCACTCCGTTTCGATCCGGCGGATTTCATCGTTCGATAGTTCCCGCACACCGCGCATGGAAACTCCGCGCTGTAAGACATTCATCGCCCGGCCGGAGAGTTCCCCCAGGATACCGATCTCACCCAAGACGTATTCCGTCTCCTGCAGAAGGTTCGCGCGAATCTCTGTGAATTGACGCTCCTGCTCGGCCGAGACAATCGGCCGCGCCTTATCCAGGCTGTAGGTGATGAGGTCGTGCAGCTTCTTCCAGCTGTCTAGTTGCAGCGTCAAGAGCCGCAGTTGTACTTCCAGTTGTGGGTCTCTCATGAGCGGCCGGTGGTCGAAAACTCCAGGGTTTCGTCCAGTTTTTGTAGGTTATCGATTAGTAAATGGGCCCACGGCCGGTCCACCGATTGGACCTGACTGATGATGCCTTCTTCAAAATAAAAGCGTCCCTGCCGCCAGCGGAAAATCTCTGCCACCGCGGGCTCGCCTTCGAGCGTGTCATAGACGGCGTGCCGCACCGCGCCGTGATGCAGGTAAATCTCGCTGTTTCCTCGGCGGGACTTGAACGTGAAGCGACCGCTCCGTTGTCCCAGGCAGCTCATCTGTAAAATTTCAGCCGCCGAAAATTGATTCAGGTTCCCAATTAGCGAATGGCATGGGTCGATTCCCTCCGACGCGCCGCCCGAACGCGTCTCCAACGAGCCCACGAACCGGGTCAGTTGCTTCCGAACGCTGCTTTCCGCTCGGGCCGTATTGATGGGTGTGATCTTCTGCTGCTCGGCGGTCGAGACGAAATCCGGGGGAAAAGGTCCCGGCGCGAGACAGGCAATCTGAAGTGACGGAAAATGCTGCCGCGCATTGGTGGATTGCTCCAGCGCGATCGGGGCGTCGCCCTCCACTAAAAATCCATCAAAATTCTCCGCCAACAGGATCCCAATCGCCTCCGACATCGTGCGAACGATCTTCATTTCCACCTTTTCCAGCTCGGAAATGAGCGCGATCGACCGGTCGTCGAAGACCGGGTCCGCATTTAGTAGGAGAAGTCGAGTATCCACAGCAGTCCTGTAAGCTGGAGATTACTTAGCAAGAAGCTTGCCCATCTCCGGCAAAGGAATTCCGGTCGCTTCGCTACCGCCGCCACTCCCGCCGGGGAGCCGGGGCGGCGTAATGATCCGGTGCGATTTCGTGCGCGGTGCGAAAATGCACCTTTGCCACCTGACGCAAAGCCTCCGGACCGCCACTCGCCACGACCGCCCTCGCCGCCTCCTTCACCGAGGCCGAAACGCCGCGGCCGAGCTTGGTTCCGAACGCTTTACTCTTCTGGTCCAACCAATTGATGAACGCCTCCCGGGCGATAATCGACGCCGCCGCCACCGCCGGGTCCGATTCCGCTTTCGTCCGCTGTTCGAGCTGGATCTCGCGGCCTTTCTGCAAAAGCGAACGCTCGATCACACGCGCGTCCGCAAATTTATCCGACAAAGCTCGCGGACAGTCCGGCCGGCGCTCGAGTAGATTCTCGATCACGCGAGCGTGGCCCCAGCCGAGCAGGCTGTTGAGGTTCCCGAATTTCTCGTAAAGGTCGTTGTAGCGCTCCGGACCGATCACCACCGAATCGATGATCGCGCCTTGGGTATGGCGAATAGCATCCGCCAGTGCCCGAATCCGCGCGTCCGACCCGATCCGCTTGCTGTCCTGGATGCCGGCCTCCATGAATTTCCGCGCAATCCCGCGGTCCACATACACGCCCGCAATCACCAGCGGCCCGAAAAAATCGCCCTTCCCGCTCTCGTCCACGCCGAAATGCGCCTCGAACATCTCCGGGGAATGCACCTCCTCATACCCCAGCTTCGCCTCCTCCAGGATCTTCGGCTCAAGCTGAAACTGCACGAATTCCTCAATCCCCTTCCCCTGGAGAAGAATCTTTGGTCCCTTCTCGTAAACGGCCACGCTCAGCTTCTCCTTTTGCGCGAAGAAAATCGTGTATGGCCGCGGCGCAAAGGCGAAGCCCAATTCTTCGACCAAAGCGCGCAGTTTGGCAGCCTGCTCCTGCGTGAGCGGATGAGTGTAAGAGTTCACGCGGCGGAAAGCAGAAACGTTCAACAGCCTGCCCTGAGCGCAAGTCGAATGGGTCCAACCCTCCTCCGCAAGGCCACGGCGGGGAGGCGACTAAATGCGGGTTTCTGTTCAAGGAGTGGCGGCTTCCCATGGCGCGCCGTAGCCTCGGCGAAGGAGGCGAGCCGCCGCGTTTCGTCCTTCAGTCGGCCGCGGTCCCGAGAAACTTGGCGGCTTGCCTCCTTCGCCCGAGGCTACGGCGCGCCGGGGGAAGCCGCCACTCGGCCCCTTGGCGCTGACAAACCTCCCACGCGCCCCGACGCGGTCCCCGCGAAAAACGCCCCGGCACACGCGCCCTCCCAACGCGCCCTCCCCGGTCCAAATCCGCCAAAAATCCCCCGCCCACAAAAACCTCTCGACACAATTAGATATTTGTCTAATTATAAATCCATTGAACCTTCTCTTTAAAGCTCTGCGCGATCCCACCCGCCGCCGCATCCTCGAAATGCTGAAAGAGCGCGACCTCACCGTGGGCCAGATCAGCGAAGCCTTCGAGATGAGCACCCCCAGCATTTCCTATCACCTCGATCTCCTGAAACACGCCCAGCTCGTCTCCGCCCGAAAAAAAGGCCAGTTTGTCACTTACACCCTCGAAACCACCGTCCTCGATGACTCGCTCAGCTGGATCGTCGATTTGATCAACACGAAGAAAGTAAAACGAAAATGAAGAACAAACTTACCTGGCTGGAAGGCGCGCTCGTGCTCGCGCCATTGGTTCTCTTGCTCATCTTTTGGCGCGAACTTCCGGCACGTGTCCCCGTCCATTGGAACCTGAGCAACCAAATCGATGGGTGGGGTCGGAAGGAAATCTATCTCCCGCTCCTTCCCTTTATCGCGCTCGGACTCGTAGCGTTCCTCCGCGTCCTGCCGCGGTTCGATCCGAAACTGCACCACAAACTCGGCTTGGACGAGCGCATGCACGACGTGCTGCAGATTATTAGTCTCGCGCTTGCCGCATTCTGCTTCGCGATCTTCCTCATTCTCCTGACCGCAGCTCTCGGTTATTCGATTTCCGGCCGGATCATCTCCTCCGCCGTCTTGGTCCTGTTCGCCGTCCTGGGAAACTATCTCGGGGTCTTGCGTCCGAATTATTTCATTGGCCTACGAACGCCCTGGACGCTGGAGAGTCCCGCCACTTGGCGCGCCACCCATCGTCTCGGTGGCCGGCTGCTGTGCTTCGGAGCGGTCGCACTCTTGCTCCTTCAATTCGTCCTAGGCGACAAGCTCACACTCCTGCTCATCGTCACCGCGACGCTCTCCTTCGCAGTCTGGACTCTGCTCTATTCGTGGCATCATTTCCGTACCCATGAAGCCACTCGAAGCGAATCCTGAAACGCGCGCCGCCTTCCGCCGTCAGCTTCTCAGTTGGTATCGTCGACACGGACGCGACCTGCCTTGGCGACGAACGCACGACCCCTACGCCATCCTCGTTTCCGAGATCATGCTGCAGCAAACACAGGTCGCGACCGTGCTCTTCTACTACGAAGCGTGGCTGCGCCGTTTCCCAGATTTCGGCGCTCTGGCGCGCGCCTCGGAATCCGATGTGCTGCACGCCTGGCAAGGTCTCGGCTACTACGCGCGAGCGCGCAATCTACACGCCGCCGCGAAAGCCATCGTGGTGGAATACGGAGGCCGTTTCCCCGATGACGCCAGCCAAGCGCGGGCGTTCCCGGGCCTGGGCCGCTACACCGCAAACGCCGTCGCCACCTTCGCCTTCGATCAATCCGTCCCGATCGTCGACGCCAATATCGCCCGCGTCCTGGCCCGCCTCCTGAATCTCCAACTCCCGATCGACACCACCGCCGGAAGCGACGCCGTCTGGTCATTGGCCGCCTCGTTAGTCCCAAAAACTCGCGCCCGAGACTTCAACTCCGCGCTGATGGACCTCGGCGCTCTCATCTGCACCCCGCGCCACCCGAAATGTCCGCTTTGTCCCGTGCGCTCGTTCTGTCTTGCCACCGATCCGGAGACATTGCCGCGCAAAAAAGCGCGCACGCCGCTCAAGCGCCTCATCGAATATCACGGCCTCGTGCGGCGAAACGGTGATGTTCTGCTCGAGCAATCACAAAAACGCTGGCGCGGAATGTGGATCCTTCCCCAACTCGCGCGGCCGCCGGAGAATGTTTCCGTCATCTTCTCCGCGCCCTTCCCGTTCACCCATCATCGCATCACACTCGAAGTCTTCGACGTTCCGAAACACCGCAGGAAGTCCACGCAACGCTGGTTTTCCATCTCCGATCTCGCGGCCATCCCCGTCCCTTCCCCGCATCGACGCGCCCTCGATTCGCTGCTCGGGCAATTGAATGTTGGACAGCCTGCCCGCCGTAGCCTTGCGTAGGAGGGTTCGTCTTCCACCTCCCCACTTCGATGTTTTCCGCCGCTCCGAACCCAATTTAGCAATGCGCAGCATGACTGGTTATGGCCGTGGCGAAGTAGACCACGGGGGCGTGAAATTCAGCGTCGAGTTAAATTCGGTGAACCGAAAGCAGAGCGACCTCGTCTTGAATCTTCCGCGCGAGTTCATGGAACTCGAACCGCGCATTCGCCAAATCATTAACGAGCAGCTCTCACGCGGCCGCACCAACGTCCTCGTTGCCTGCGAACAAGGCGCGAACGGCCTGCGCAAGCTTTCCCTCGACACGGCCTTGGCGCGTTCCTATCACGAAGCGATGCGCGCGCTGCAGGCCGAACTGAACGCGCCCGGAGAAATCACGATCAGCAATATTCTCCAAGCGCCGGGCGTGATGCGCTTCTCCGAGGACGGAGTCGATTCCACGCAAGCCTGGCCTGCCATTGAAAAATCGCTCCAGACCGCTCTCGGCGAGCTGATCAAAATGCGCGAACGTGAAGGCCAACACCTCGCGGACGATTTGCGCTCCCGTTTGGAAACGATTCGCGCTGCCATCAAGGAGGTCAGCGCGCTCTTCCCCGAAGTGGTGACGAAATACCGCACTGCTCTGCTCGAGCGAATCAACAAAGCAGGTCTCGATCTCTCGATCGACGACGACCGCTTGCTCAAGGAGGTCGCGCTCTTTGCCGACAAGTCGGATGTCTCCGAAGAATTGACCCGCCTCGAATCGCACCTCACCCAATTCGGCGATCTCCTGCAAAAAGAAGAACCGGTCGGGCGCACGCTCGAATTCATCACGCAGGAAATCTTTCGCGAGCTCAATACCTTGGGCGCGAAATCGAACGATGCCTCCATCTCGCAGCGCGTCGTATTGTGCAAAGGCGAGCTCGAGAAAATCCGCGAACAAATCCAAAACGTTGAGTAAACAATTTACCCGCAGCGGAATTCTTTTTGTTGTCTCCGCGCCCTCCGGCGCCGGGAAAACTACCTTGTGCGACGCCCTTCGGCAGACGCCCGATTTCGTTTACGCGGTTTCCTGCACTACCCGAGAGCCACGTGCGGGCGAGATCGAGGGCGAGGACTACCACTTTCTGGACGAAAACGAATTCAAAGAACGAATGGCCGTGGGCGAGTTTCTGGAGACCGCGGAAGTGCACGGCAAATATTACGGAACGTTACGAAATCCCATCTGCACGAATCTCGAAAACGGAGTCGATGTCTTGATCGACGTCGATACGAAAGGCGCGGACTCAATTCGGAATTTCAAAGATGAATTCGTCCGCAATTCGCTTTGCGACGTCTTCATCATGCCGCCGGATCTGGACGAACTACGCCGCCGCCTAACGAAACGCGGCACCGAGACAACGGAGCAAATCGAACTTCGGCTGGTCAACGCCGCGCGCGAGATGGAACTTTGGCGCGACTATCGCTACACCATCATCAGCAAATCGATGGAAGAGGACCTGATGAAGTTCCGCCACATCATGGGCGCGGAACGATATCTCAGCCGACGACTCATTCTGGCCTAACGAGGCATCTCAAATTCGAATCGCTCCCCACATGAGCACGGAAAAAAAACAGCAGTCCATCGTCCTCGGCGTCACCGGCTCCATCGCTGCCTACAAATCCGCCGAACTCGCCAGCCTCCTCTACAAGCAGGGTCACGAGGTCTTCGTCGTCATGACACAGGACGCGACGGAATTCATCACGCCGCTGACGCTGCAGACGCTTTCGAAGAATCCCGTCATGACGAGCTTCTACGACGAGAAGGAAAATTGGCGGCCCGGCCACATCCAACTCGCCGATCGCGCCAACCTTCTCCTCATCGCTCCCGCGACTGCGAACGTCATCGCGGAGCTCGCGCATGGACTGGCCAGCCATCCATTGGCTGCGATCGCGCTGGCCACGCGCGCGCAGATCCTGATCGCCCCGGCGATGAACGGAAAGATGTGGGAGCACGCCGCCACGCAGGAAAATGTAGAGAAGCTGAAATCGCGCGGGGTCGAATTCATCGGACCGGAAGCGGGTATGCTGGCCTGCGGCTACGAAGGCGTCGGCCGTCTCTGGAAAGTGGACGAAATCGCGTTCCGCGCCGAGTTCCTGCTCGCGGCGCAGGATAATTTGATCGCGTAATGTGGCGCAACTTTCCAAGTTGCGATTTCCGGAGCGGCAAGTTGGAAACTTGCGCTACGAGATCGTGAAGATCGTCGTCACGGCCGGACCGACCCGCGAGCCAATCGATCCCGTCCGTTTCATCAGCAACCGTTCTTCCGGCAAGATGGGCTACGCGCTGGCGGAAGCCGCGCTCGATGCTGGACACGAGGTCACATTGATCTCCGGGCCGACGGCATTAACGCCTCCGGAAAACGCGCGGCTCCTTCGCATCACCACGGCGGACGAACTTTTCGACGCCGTTCACGCCAGCGTGTCCGACTGCGACGTGCTCGTGATGTGCGCGGCCGTTTCCGATTACAAACCAGCGACCTTCGCAGCGCAGAAGATGGAAAAGCAAACCGGCGCGTTCGCGCTGCCGCTCATCCCCACGCGCGATATTCTGGCTTCGCTGCCTAACGAGCGCCGAACTTATTTCGTCGTCGGTTTTGCGGCGGAGACGCACGAGATGGAAGCGCGCGCGCGCCGAAAACTTTTCGCAAAGCATTGCGATATGATCGTGGCGAACGATGTCAGCCGCGCTGATTCCGGAATGGAAAGTGATGACAACGCGGTCACAATTTTCTTCCGCGACGGCGAATCAAAATCGATTTCGCGCGCGCCGAAAAAAATCATCGCGCGCGAAATCATAAAAATAATTTTCAATGTGCATGAAAAAAGTTTGACAAAAAAAACATGATGCTTACTGACGTGTGTTGTGAACTTATTCACAAATTATTCACACCACCGCACCTGCGGATTGAAAGGGGGGATTAACGATGCCAGCAAAGAAAAAAGCTGCAAAGAAAGCGCCCGCTAAGAAAAAAGCAGCCAAGAAAGCAGCGCCTGCAAAAAAAGCGCCAGCTAAGAAAGCAGCAGCCAAAAAGCGCCGCTAGTTCTTACTGATCAATGATCGAGGCGCGCTTTCGGCCCGGCTCGAAAAAGCAATTCAACCCGGGAGGAGATTCATTTCTCCTCCCGGTTTTTTTGCGCCCGAACGATGCGCAAACTTTGGAAAACATTTGGCACCACGAAAGCGCACTCCTATTAGTCACCCTCATGACGCACTATCTGGATGCCGCGATCGACGCGGCGCGAGCTGCCGGCAAATTATTGCGCCAAGGTTTTGAGCAACCGCAAAACGTGAACGTGCGCGAGGCGCATGACATCAAGCTCGAGATCGATGTGCAGACGCAGGATCTCATCACGGATTTACTCCTGAAGAAATTTCCGGAGCACGCGCTCTACGGCGAGGAAGGAATCGTCGGCGATCAATCGGCGGATCATCAGTGGGTGGTCGATCCGCTCGATGGGACGGTAAATTTTTTTTACGGCATCCCGCATTTTTGCACCTCGATCGCATTGCGTTTCCAAAAAGAAATTATCGTCGGCGTAATCTACGATCCGATGCGCGATGAAATGTGGACGGCGCAAAAAGGAAGCGCGCCGCAACTGAACGGACGCCCGATACGCGTGAGCGATCGCAAGGAAATTGGCGAGGCCGTGATCTCGGTCGGGCTTTCAAAAACCGGCGCCACGATTGATGCCGGTTTGCCGCTCTTGCAGGACCTGGTGCATCGCGCGCGGAAATGCCGACTGATGGGTAGCGCGGCCCTCGACATGGCATATGTGGCCTGCGGCCGCTTCGACGCTTACATCGAGCAGGGCATCAGCTTATGGGACATCGCGGCGGGTATCATTTTGGTCGAGACGGCGGGCGGTAAAGTGGACATGAGGCCGCGCACGGACACGAAAGATAAATTCAGCATCATCGCATCGAACGGCATGATGGACCTCGGCCTATCGAAATGATGACCCGCTGCGGTATCGGCTACGACGCGCACCGCTTGGTGGCAGGACGGAAACTCGTTCTCGGCGGCGTGGAGATTCCGCACAGCGTAGGATTGGAAGGGCACTCGGATGCGGATGTACTCTGCCACGCGATCGCGGATGCGTTGCTCGGCGCGATCGGTGAAAGCGATATCGGACATCACTTCCCGAACACGGATGAAGACATCCGCGGGATCAGCAGTCTCGCGATTCTCGAACGCGTGACGGAAGTCTTGCGCACGCACAAAGCACGGACGGTCAATGTGGACGCAACGTTGATCGCGGAGGCTCCGAAAATCGCGCCGCACATTCCGTCGATGCGGGCACGGATCGCGGGCGCGTTGCAGTTGGACATCACGCGCATCAGCATCAAAGCGACGACGAACGAGGGACTGGGAACGATCGGGCGCGGGGAAGGAATGGCCGCGATGGCGGTGGCGAGTGTGGAGGTTGGTAATGGAGTGCTGGAGTAGTGGAGTAATGATTGACGCCCGGCGGTCGCGCCACTACTCCATCACTCCACAACTCCATCACTCCAGTTTGCATGCCTCTCCGCTTTTTTAATACTTACTCGCGCGAGCTGGAGGAATTTCAGCCGCTCGATACCGCTGGTCGGACGGTGAAGATGTACACCTGCGGGCCGACGGTTTACAGCTACGCGCACATCGGAAATTTTCGCGCCTATCTCTTCGAGGATTTGCTGCAGCGGCATCTGGAATTGCGCGACTACAAAGTGGAACGCGTGATGAATATCACCGACGTCGACGATAAAACGATCCGCGGATGTCAGGCGGCCGGAGTGCCGCTGGCGGAATTCACCGGCGAGTTCAAACGCGCGTTCTTTGCGGATCTCGACACCTTGCGAATCAAGCGCGCGGATACTTTCCCAGAGGCGACCGATGCGCGCCACATCGCGGCGATGATCAAGATGATCGAGACGCTGATCGAGCGCGGGCTGGCTTATCAGGCAGACGACAAATCGGTTTACTTCCGGATTAAGAATTTCCCGAAATACGGACACCTGGCGCATTTCAATCTCGATGAATTGCAATCCACCGGGCGGGTGAAGAACGACGAGTACGACAAGGAACACGTCGGCGATTTCGCGCTTTGGAAAGCCTGGGACGACGCGGATGGCGCGGTCCGTTGGGAAAGTCCGTGGGGGCAGGGACGGCCGGGCTGGCACATCGAGTGCAGCGCGATGGCGACGGGGATCCTCGGCGATCAACTCGATCTCCATTGCGGCGGGGTGGATAATATTTTTCCGCATCACGAAGCGGAGATCGCGCAGACGGAAGGCTGCACCGGGAAGCAGTTTGTGCGCTACTGGCTGCATTGCGCGCATCTGCTCGTCGATGGGCAGAAGATGTCGAAATCGGCGGGGAATTTTTACACGCTGCGCGATGTGCTGGAGAAGGGATACAGCGGACGCGAGGCGCGGTATGCGCTGATGCGCGTGCATTATCGCGCGCAGTTGAATTTCACGTGGGAAGGAATGGAGGAGGCGCGGACGGCGCTGGCGCGGATCGATGGGTGGGTGGCGCGACTGCGGGCGCGGGCGGAAGAAAAAGTCCAATCCCGCCCGGCGGGATCTAACGGTCAACCTCTAAAGGAGGAGTTTGAGGATGCGCTGGATGATGATCTGAATATTTCCGCGGCTCTCGGTTTTCTTTTTGAATCGATTCGGGAAACGAATCGCGCGCTGGATGATGGAACGCTGTCTCCGGAAGCTGCGCACGGTTGGCTGGAGTGGTGGTCGCGGATCGAGCATGTGCTCGCACTGACCGCGGACGCCGCGGAACTGCCAGAGGAAGTGACGCGACTCGCAGAAGCGCGGGTGCAGGCGAGGCTTGCCAAGGAGTGGAAGAAAAGTGATGAATTGCGCGATCAACTCGCGGCGCTGGGCTGGGAAGCGCGCGACACGAAGGACGGCCAGAAAATCACGCGGCGCGGCGGCTCTTAACCTCAATGTTTGCAGCGGACGAATTTCTTACTCTTGGTCACACGGCACATCCGAAGCTGTTTGAAAATCAGACCTATGTCTGGGACGCGCTGAAACAAATCTCGAGCTATCTGAAGTTCCGCTTAAAGCCGGCGGTGCTCGGTGAACTGGTCGGCAAACCTTTTATCAGCGACTCCGTTTTCATCGGCGCCGGCACCATCGTCGAACAAGGCGCGTTTTTGAAAGGCCCGGCGTGGATCGGAGAGAACTGTCACATCCGCAGCGGTTGTTATGTGCGGGAAAATGTGATCGTGGGCGACGGCGTGGTGATGGGGAATTCGTGTGAATTCAAGAACTGCCTTCTCTTCGATGAAGTGCAGGCGCCGCATTTTAATTACGTCGGCGATTCGATCCTCGGTTATCGGGCGCATCTCGGTGCGGGCGTGATTCTCTCGAACGTGAAACTCGATCACCGCGAGATCGACGTGATGGCGACCGATGGGAATATCGCGACTGGCCTCAAGAAATTCGGCGCGATCGTAGGTGATCGCACCGAAATCGGCTGCAACGCGGTGATCAACCCCGGCACGATTCTCGGCCGCGATTGCATCATCTATCCCGGCGCTAATTTTCGCGGTGTGCTGCCGAATTCAAGCATCCTGAAAGTGCGGCAGAATGTGCAGATCCTGACGCGCCGCGAGACGGCCGACGCTTAATCGAGCGGGATGGGCGGTTTGTTCTTAATCCAGCCGAAGTCGTAAAGCGGACGCGCAAACCAAGCCGTTTGTTTTTCCTCGAACATCTTAGCGGCGGTTTTAATCCATTTCTCTCCTGCACTTTTGCTATCGTGCGCAAAAGCCCAGGCCGCTTGAGCATAGTAATAGGCGGGTGATTCCGTCGGAAAAACCAAGCGGTCCAGCGCGGCCTTCGCGCCGGCGTCGTCCTTCGGACCGAGATACGTCAGTAGGACCGCGTAGCGCAGCCGTTCATTCAAGATGAGAACGTTGGTTTCCTTCGCCATCTCGCTATAAGCGGTGCGGGCCTCCTCCCATTTTTTCTGACGCAGCAACGCATCGCCCAAGTGAAAGCGTGGACCAATAAGAGCGGGATCTTTCGCGTGTGCAGCGCGCAATTCAGCGACCGCTTCGTCGAGTTTTTCCTGCTCGAGATGGATCACGCCACGCAGTGAAAGAACGTTGCTTGCACTGGCGCCGCTCTTCTCAGCGGCGGCCACCGCCGCCAGGGCGGCCTCGAGGTGGCCCGCGCGCGCCTCGCTGGTGGCGTCCGCCAGAGGATCTGCGCCGCTTATTTTTTGCTGGGCTGCTACGGAGAGCATGGTCGCGAAGCAAGCGACGGTGGCGATCAATGCGCGCATAATCCTATTTGGCGCAACGGCGACCCATTTGGCAACCGCTGGCGGATGGGCAGGGATTCGAACCCTGGTTGCCTTGCGGCAAACACGCTTTCCAGGCGTGCGCATTAGACCACTCTGCCACCCATCCTGTGACGCAGCGTTCAAAGTTGGAGGCGACGGAACAACTCGTCGAGCGGCAGTTGCAACGTGATATAAAATTCTCCGAAGTCCGCGTACTCAGCACTTACCGGATCGAAGCGCATCTGGTAGACGATGGACTTCACTTGAAAAGTGTCGCGCGCGAAAAGCGTGACGCCCCACTCGGCATCGTCGAGGCCGGTGGAACCGGTGATGAGCTGTTTGATTTTGCCGGCATACTGACGACCGACCGCGCCGTGGGCGAGCATGAGTTTGCGCCGCTCTTCGAAAGGCAGCGTGTACCAATTCTGCCGCTCGCTGCGGCGTTTGCTCATGTTGTAGAATGAGACCACCGGCCAGTCCGGCAGGGTCGGGTAAACGCGTTCTTGCCGGTAGTGTTTCATCCGGTCTTCGAAAGCGGCCATCGATTTTTCGAACTCCGGCGTGCCATGCACGACATTTTGCTCCTGCTCGAGAATCGCGGCGTATTCTTCCGGCGAGGTCCGGTATTCGCTCTCTTCGGTGAGTGAGAGATAGCTGTAAACCGGCACCAAAACATCCGCGCCGAGCACAAGGCCAAACTGCTTTTCCACGCGGTTCGCCACGTGCAGATCCGGTGTCACCAGCATGAAAGCGAGGTCGGCTTTCGGCGTCACCACGCTCAGGGTGAGCAGTTGTGTATCGGGCAAGGCGCGCACCTCCTGCACCAGAGAAGAGAGGCGTGTTTTCGCGGCGAGCTGCTCGTCCGTGGTGAGCAACTGCCATTGACCAAACTCGATCCGATAGAACAGGTGCAGGCAGTGCCATCCTTGTTCCGGGATGAGCGCGTTGTTGTTTTCTTCCGTCATTGCGGGGGCAGTGTCGGCAGCGGGGGCAAGTGGTGCAAGTTTTCAACTTGCAGTCTCTGGTTTCTCGCAAGTTGGAAACTTGCGCTACGGAGAATCAGCGCGGCACCTCCGCGGTCGCCGCGCTCGGGAGATGCTCCAGGCAATATTCCTCGCCATCGCGGGAGACTCGGAATTCGCGCTCCGGATCGCTCAATTCCGTCGCCCCACAGGTCGCGCAACGATGCAGCGGCTCCGCCTCGCTCCGCGATTGCATTTCAAATCGCTCACGCCGACCGCTGACCTCTTTGCGATGCCGAAAATCGCGCCAAATCTCCGGGCCGAAAAAGATGAAGTAATTGCTGAACGCGGTGAGGAACGCCATGCGATACGACATCGTCCCGGTGACGAACCAGAGCATGAGCATGGCCCCGGCGATCCAGGCCAGCCATTTGATCTTCACCGGAAGAATGAAGAAAATGTAGATGATCTCCTCCGGATAAAAGCGCGCGAAGGCGAAGAAGAGCGTGGCGTTTAACATCGCGGCGGAAAAAGTACTCCCGAAGAAAAAGGCAGCCACGGTGGTGCCAATCATGCCGACAAAATAGAAGAGCGTGACGCGAAACGCGCCCCAAGCCCGCTCCAGTCCGTCGCCGATAAACCAGAGAAACCAAAGCGCCATCGCGACCCAAAGGAAATGCGTGATCCGCGGGACAAACACATACGTGACCAGCCGCCAAACTTCACCGGACATGATCCGCGCCGGATCCAGCGCGAGATACGATTCGAACCCGGGATTGAGCATCACGAGCCCGAAGACGAGCGCGTTGAAGAGGACCACGATCCGCACCAGCCCGGGAATGGCGATGAAGCCGATCCGGCGTTCGAGTTTATCCAGCACAGTCATAGTTTTACTTCGGATCGGCGACGACGCGCGGCCCCACCGGCGGGCCATCTTCTTTCGAGCGAATTGACGCACTCTAGCACGCCACCTAGGCTCGTGCCCGTGAGCGATGCCACGTCGAAATCCACTCCACTCTACGAGGAACATCGCCGCGCGGGCGCGAAAATAATTCCTTTCGGCGGTTGGTTGATGCCAGTGCAATACACCAGCATCAGCGATGAACACCAGGCGGTGCGCCACGCGGTGGGTGTGTTCGATATTTCGCACATGGGCCAATTGATCGCCTCCGGCGCGGGAGCGGCCGAGTGGTTAGACCTCATGCTCACGAACAATGTCGGCAAACTCGAAATAGGCGGCGGGCAATACTCCTTTCTGCTCAACGAACACGCCGGCATCATTGATGACCTGATCATTTACCGGACGGGTAAGGAGGAATTCCTGCTCGTGGTGAACGCTTCGCGCACGGAAGAAGATTTCGCCTGGCTGCAAACTCATCTTCCAGAAGGCATCACGCTCGACAACCGCAGCGCGGAACGCGCAGGGCTGGCGATTCAAGGACCGAAGGTGGTCGAGCTGTTCCAGAAGATGCTCGGAGCCGGGACCACGCTGCCGGCGCGCAATCAACTCCAGGATTTTGAATACGCGGGCGTAAAGCTGACGATCGCGCGGACCGGTTACACTGGCGAAGACGGGGTAGAGGTTTTCTTCGCGGCGAACGATGCGGTGCAGATTTGGAATGCGGTGTTGGAAGAAGGAAAATCGCTCGGCCTGAAACCGTGCGGACTCGGCGCACGCGATACTTTGCGTCTCGAGATGTGCTATCCGCTAAACGGCTCCGATTTGACGCCCGAGACGAATCCGATCGAAGCGGGGCTCGGTTTCTTCGTCGATCTGACGAAGGAGGAATTCACCGGCCGCGACATCCTAAAGCAAGCGAAGGAAAACGGCACCGCGCGGAAACTCGCGGCTTTCAAGATGGCGGGCAAAGGTCCCCCGCCCCGCCCGCATTATCCGGTCTGGGTGAACGGCGAGCGCGTGAGCGAAGTGGCCAGCGGCACGCTTTCCCCGAGCTTGAATCAAGGCATCGGCATGGCTTACTTGCCGACGGTCAACACCAAGATCGGCAGCGAAATCGAAATCGAAATTCGCGGCCAAAAATTTCCTGCTGTCATCGAGAAGAAACCACTCTACAAGAAATCATGAGCAACGTTCCGGACGATCTTTTTTACACCGAATCACACGAATGGGTCCGCGTGGAAGGCGACAAAGCCCGCGTCGGCATTACCGATCACGCGCAGGCTGAGCTGACGGATGTCGTCTACGTGGAACTGCCGAAAGTGGGCACGCAAGTGGACGCGCGCGGACAGATCGCCGTCGTGGAATCGGTCAAAGCTGCGAGCGACATTTACGCTCCGATCAAAGGTGAAGTGGTGGAAGCGAACGAAGCGCTCTCCGGCAATCCGGCGCTCGTAAACACGGATCCGTTTGGCGAAGGCTGGATTTTCGTGTTGAAAATGGCGTCGCCCGATGACGTCAAGCAGTTGAAAGACGCCGCCGCATATCGGCAGGCAATCGGCTAGCTGTGGCTCCGCGGGTAGGGACGCCGCGCTGCGGTGTCCAGTGCGCATGGCATGCTCATGCAACGTCCGTGCGCCCGAGAACGGGCCGCGCCTCCTGGACAGCGCAGCGCGCCGTCCCTACCGCGCTCGCGCGAGAGCCAATCAATGCGGGACGCCGTCAGCCCGCCAGCGCATCGCGCGCTTGCCGGACGCTTTTCGGGTGCAGGAACTCCGTCACGCAGCCGACCAATTCATCCAGGCAAACCGGGTTCGCTCGAAAACTGTAACCGCTCAGAATTCCTCCGGAGACAACGCCTCCGTTGGCCGCGTCATCCACCCGCACGAACATGACCGGCGTGTCGCGCAAGGCAGGATCGTCCTGCATTTTCTGAGTCAAAGCGTGGGCGACCGAGCCGGCGGGCGCGTGGTCGGATAAGATCAAATCCGGCTGAAACCAGCGCGCCTGAAAAGTGAGCCGCGTCTGATGTTCTTCCTTTACCTGGTAGGCGCCGGTTGCTTCGAAAGCGCGCCTAACGAGAGCGGCAACTCCGGGATCGTAGTCGACCAGGAGGATTTTTTTCGAGAAGGTCATGGCGAGGCTTTCTGGAAATTATAAGCACTGCCTGTGCCAAAAGCCGACACCATCGGCCGGTCGGCGAGATTCGAATCCTTAACGACAGCATCGCCACCCGGCCAGCCAGCGTGGAAGTCGCGCGTTGTTCTCCCCTTTCGCTATGCTTAATTGACTGCTCATGTCTTCCTCCGCCAAGAAGTCCAGTCCCGAGCTGAACTTCGAGGCCGCGATGGACCGGCTGGAGGCAATCGTTGAGCAGATGGAATCGGGCGAGATGCAATTGGAAGAATTGATCGTGCGTTACGAAGAGGGAATGAAGCTGGTCAAGACCTGCCAGGAGCGGCTGGCCAGCGCGGAGCAGAGAATCGAAATTATTACCAGAAATCATGCCGGCAAACCGGTGGTGCAGCCGTTTGATCCGGCCGCCGACCCGACCCGCACACCAGCGCCGGCAGCAGCAGAAAAGACAGAAAGCGAACATGACGAAGTCAGACTCTTCTAACGCGGACACCACCACCGCGCCGCGGTTCCTGCCCGGCATCCAATCGCCTGCCGACATCAAGGCGCTGAAGGAAGCGGATCTGCCGCAACTCGCGCAAGAGGTGCGCGACGAATTGATCAAGGTGCTGTCGCAAACGGGCGGCCATCTCGGTCCGAATCTGGGCGTGGTCGAATTGACGATCGCGTTGCACCGCGTTTTCGAAACGCCCACGGATAAGTTTGTTTTCGACGTCAGCCATCAGGGCTACGTGCACAAAATGTTCACCGGGCGACTCGATCGCATCGGAACGATGCGCCAATACCAGGGCCTGAACGGGTTCCTGCTCCGCACGGAGAGCGAGCATGATTGCTATGGCGCGGGACACGCGGGAACTGCGTTGTCGGCTGCGCTCGGGATGGCCGTGGGCCGCGATGTGCGGGGTGGAAAAGAACACGTCGTCGCGGTCGCGGGCGATGCCGCCTTTACCTGCGGGATCAGCTATGAAGCCCTGAACAATGCGAAGTCGCAGACGAAGAAATTTATTGTTGTTTTGAATGACAATGAGTGGTCGATCGCCAAAAACGTCGGCGCGATTGCCTCTTACTTGAACAACATCGTGGCCAATCCTACCTACGCCGGATTGCACGACAAAGCGCGCCGCTTCATCGAAGCGATCGCGGGCAAAACCGCGGTACAATTTGCGCATAAGGTCGAGGAAGGCATGAAGGGCCTGCTCGTGCCGAGCGTCATTTTCGAGGAACTCGGGATGCGCTACTACGGCCCGATCGATGGCCATGATATCGCGCTGCTCACGCGGACGTTCGAGTTTCTGAAAACGCAGGACGAGCCGGTGCTGCTCCACATTCTGACGAAGAAGGGCAAAGGCTACGATCCCGCTTTGGCCAAGCCCGATAAGTTTCACGGCCTCGGGAAATATAAAATCGAGAGCGGCGAGACGGCAGCCAGCCCGACGCCCACCTACTCGGAGATCATCGGCAAGACGCTGTCGAAGTTTGCCGATTCCAACAAAAACATCGTCGCGATTACGGCGGCGATGCCGAGCGGCACGGGCCTGGGTTTTTTCCAGGCGGCGCATCCGGATCGATACTTCGACGTGGGCATCGCGGAGGAACACGCCGCGCTCTTCGCCTGCGGCATGGCGGTGCAGGGACTAAAACCGTTTCTCACGATTTACTCGACCTTCATGCAGCGCGCCTACGACATGATTATTCATGATATCGCGCTGCAGAACTTGAACGTGGCGCTGTGCATGGATCGCGCCGGCCTAAGCGGCGATGATGGTCCGACGCACCACGGGCTATTCGACATCGGTTACCTGCGACACGTCCCGAATATCGTACACATGCAGCCGAAGGATGAGGACGAATTCGTCGACATGCTGTGGACAATGGCGAACCACAATTCCGGGCCGATTGCGGTGCGTTATCCGCGCGGCGCCGGCACCGGCGCGCAACTGAAAGCGGCGCCGAAGTTGCTGGAGATCGGCAAAGCGGAAGTGGTGCAACACGGTCGCGATGTCGCCATCTTCGGCCTCGGCAATATGTTTGAAGTGGGCGTGGAAGCGGCGCGGATGCTGGAAGAGCAAGGCTACTCCGTGGCCCTCATCAATCCGCGCTGGATCAAGCCGATGGATACCGGAACCCTGGAGTTTTTCGCTCGTGGAACGCAGGTGCTTTGCACGATCGAGGACCACGTGTTGCACAACGGTTTCGGCTGCGGCGTGATGGAGCATCTCTACTCGCAAGGCATTCACACTCCGATGGTGCGGATCGGCTGGCCCGACCAGTTCATCGAGCACGGCACCATCCCGATCCTGCGCAAAAAACACGGCCTGACCGCCCAAGCGTTGGTCGAGAGAGTCCTGCCGCTTTTGCAAAAGAAGCCGCGTCAGATACAACCGAACGCGGCCTGATTTAGAAGCGATCCCGAAGTGGGAAGGCGCTGTAGCCACGGCGCTGCGTCGCCGTGTTTATAGCGGTCAGCGCCCCGACGCAGCGGGGCGGCTACAGCGCTGCTTTTCGCGGAGCATCTGTCCATGGACGGGTTCCTACCCAAATGGGTTCGCGAGAATCGTGCGGAAACGATCGGCCAGGAGGGGCGGCAGATTTTGCAGCCAGCTTTGATCGATCAGACCGACCTCGATCAAATCTCTCAAATGCACGCGATCCTTGTCCCGGAACGCGGACAATTTCATCCTGACGAGCGAGGCTAGCGGAATCAGAGCGAAGCCTCCGGTTTCCTCCGCCCCGGTGAGATCGGGCGAGACCTCCGGGCTGTCGGGCGTGACCTTTTCTTCCGCCCAGATAATGTGCAGCGCATCCCGGACCTTGGCGCTGCCGCTTTCGAGAAAGACATCCATTTTCCCGACGCGCCCGAGTGCGCTCACCTGGCGGTAAACGAATCCAGCCCCCTCCAACGCAGCACGGATGGACGCAAAATCCGCCCGCCGCACCAGGAGATCGACATCGCGCGTATTGCGCACAGCCGTTTCGTCGACCCGCGACACCCACGCCGCCACGGCATTGCCCCCCACTACCGCGTAGGGCAGTCCCGCACTGCGAAGAACCGCGGCCGCGCGCAGGAGACGTCGGCGAACTTTTTCAATGCCTTCTTCCATGCGAGCCCATGATACCCCGGCGATTTTCATTGTCTGGCAAACACTCTACCATAGCCCATGAGCGTGATCGAGACGCGCGGTCTAACGAAAGTTTACCGCACCTACAAAAAGGAAAGCGGACTCCGCGGTTCGCTCAAGGGCCTGCTGCGCCGCAAGTACGACGAGACGCGCGCAGCGGACGATATCTCTTTCACGATCGAGGAGGGCGAACTCGTCGGTTTCCTCGGGCCGAACGGCGCGGGCAAGACCACCGTGCTGAAGATGCTCTCCGGTCTGCTCAATCCGACCGCGGGCGAAGCGCGGGTGCTGGGGTTCGTGCCGTGGGAGCGGCGGAACGAAATGAAGCGGCAATTTGCGCTCCTGATGGGACAGAAGAACGCGCTCTGGTGGGATCTGCCGGCGCAGGAATCGCTCGAGCTGAACCGCGCCATCTACGGGATCGATCGCGCACGCTTCCAGAAGGTTGTCGGCGGCTTGAGCGAGCTGCTTGAGGTGGAAGACAAGATGAGTGTGATGGTGCGCGAACTCTCGTTAGGCGAGCGCATGAAGATGGAGCTGATCTCCGCGCTCATTCACGAGCCGCGCGTTCTCTTTCTCGATGAACCTACGATTGGGCTCGATGTGGTGAGCCAGAAGCGCGTGCGCGAATTCCTCCGTGAATACAATCGCCAACACAAGATCGTGACCATGCTCACGAGTCATTACATGCAGGATATCGAGGAGCTGTGCGAGCGTGTGATCGTGATCGATCACGGCAAAATTTTCTTCGATGGACCGCTGGATGAAATCATCGATCGCTTCTCTGGGTCGAAGGTTCTCAGCCTGACCTTCGCCGATCCGGCGGAGCGCGATTTTAGCGCCTTTGGCGAGGTGGTGGAGCAAACCCCGCTCTCGGTGCAACTAAAAGTGGAACGCGCCAAAGTGACGGAAACCTGCCGCCGGGTCCTGGCGGATTGCCAGGTCACCGACATCAATGTGCAGGAAGTCCCGGTGGAGGAAGTGATCCGGCAGCTCTTCGGCGAACGCTCCTCATTGAACGAGAACGCGGCCGACTCGGCCCGCGCGCAGGCCGCGAGCTAAGCCGGAACGATGCAGTGGCGAGGGCGGAAGTTGCCGCCTTCGTAGCGGTGATGCCCCGTCGCCGGAGGTGTTCGCGGCGCCCTCGCCGCGAGCTTCGGTCGCACCCCTTTTGCGGCGCCCAAATCCGGGCGGCGCGGCGCCACCGCGTGAAGCGACCACGCCAGGCGACTCGAGCGCGTGAGGAAAGCGCGCCCGCTTGCGGAAGCGCACTACAACCCCAGAGTGGGAGCGCGCGCGGGACAATTTCATGTCGCACATGCGTCACTAGATTGTCCATCAATGGCGAAAGCTCCTTCGGCCTGCATCTCGCCTTTCCAACCGACGAAGCGGGGGCTTGGTGGCACCAGTCCTCGAAAACTGACCGCTCCACCCAACTGCCATGCCGTGGCATCTTGCGCCGCTTGAAGCACCAAAAGTATCTGAAAATCACTCTCCCGACTGCATCGGTCCGGCTAGGATCGGCGGCAAGCCAGTTTGATCTCGTGGATGTAGCTGGGATTGAGCTCGAAGTTGGTCTCGGGCATCGCGTCCAGTTCCACTTGATCGTAAAAGGGCACGCTTTCGACAAAGCCAGCGGACATCAAGCTGTTCAAGGTATCGGTGACATCTTGCGGCTCCATGCGGGTAAATTCTTGGATCTCCGTTCCCGGGATCCCGTCCGCGAAGCCAATGGCACGGACAACCGTCACTTCTCGGCCAGTAAGTCTAATCAGACGCATCACAGACTTGCCGAGCAGCTTCCATACCCGAAGCCTCAAACGGAGCGAGATCGAGCGCTCACGATTTCGCTAGGAGAATGCTCTCGTTCATCGCGATTTCGAACGTGGGATAACGAGGTTTCCAGCCAAGTGCCAACAAACGGGCGCTACTGACGCGCTTGTTGCTGTTCCCGCGGCGGCGCTTTTCTACCGTCGGTTGCACCGGCGGCACTGGCCGTTCGAGCCGCTGCGCGAGCCACTCGTAGCATTGGCGGAGCGAGATCGGATGATTATCCGCGACATTGTAGATTCGCGGGTGGTTGAGCGGCGGCTCGTCCAAGTGTTTTTGCACCAGGAGAACAAGGCCAGCCGCGACGTCGTCACGATGAATCTGATTTACGAAGCGATCCGCGTTTGGGTCGATCACCGCACCGCCCTCGAGAAATCTCCGGAGCAAAGCCGAACGATGGGGACCGTAGATCCCGGCAAGACGGGCCACAATTCCGCCACCCTCAAGAACGAACTCTTCCGTCGCCCGCAGAACACAACCGGTTTCACGTTCCGGTTCGGCCGGGCTTTCCTCCGTCACCCATTCGCCCTCGCTCTGCGCGTAAACGCTGGTGCTGCTAGTGAACAGATGGAGCGCCTCTGGAAAGACCGCGCGGAGATGTTGCGCGCTTTCGAGGTAGATCTTTCGATAAGCATCCGCGCCACCTCCACGCGAGCTCGCGCTTTGAATGACCGCTTGAAACTCGCTCGCCGCCTTCTCCACCGCCGACCCGTCCGTGAGATCCACCGCGCGGACCGGAAAAGGCTGCGCTGCCAGCGCCTCCGCTGATTCGAGTGCAGCCGTCCACCCTTCCACCTCCCACCCCGCCTGATGGAACAATTCGGCTGCCGCCAGACCGACGTAGCCGCAACCGGCAATGAGAACCCGCGGCATCGTTAGGCCGTCGCGGCAGCGATCTCGATTTCGTCGAATGGATCCGCCTGCCGGGCGCTCACCTGATGCAGGCGGATCAACTCCAGCAGCGCGAGAAAGGTGACCACGATCTCGACCCGCGATGCCATCGAAGCAAACAGCTCCGAGAAACGCAGCGGGACGCCGTCGCCGACACGCTGCAGGATCCATTCGATCTTATCCGACACGGTGTAATGCTCGCCGAAAACTTCCTCCAGGTTTTCGCGTGCATCGATGCGTTTGAGCACAGCCTGGAAGGCGTTGATCAGTTGGAAAATGCCGACCTCGCCGAGGCGAAACGGGGCAGCCAGGACATGCTCCATTCCATTCGGTTCGCGCACAAAAATGCGTTCCTGCTCGAGTTGGCGCACCTGCAATTGCGCCGCGGCTTCCTTGAATTTTTTGTATTCGATCAACTGCCGGATCAGATCCCAGCGCGGATCATCTTCCTCTGCGTCTTCTTCCGGCGGCTGCTGATCCACGGGCAGCAGGCTGCGGCTTTTTAGATAGATCAGGTTCGCTGCCATGACGACGAATTCGCCCGCGACATCGATGTTCAGTTCTTTGAACGCCTGAAGATATTCCAAGTATTGCCGCGTGATCCGTTCGAGCGAGATCTCGTAAATATCGAGTTCGTCCTTCTTGATCAAATAGAGCAAGAGGTCGAGCGGCCCCTCAAAAATCTCGAGCTTTACCTTGTATTCACTCTCCATGTCGTGGCGGGGCCGATCTTCGACGACCGGCAGCGGAACGTCAACGCGTCCCCGGCTTCTCTAGATGGTCACGGCCTTCCGGTGAACCCAGACGCTGTTCACGATCCCGAGGCCGAACATGATCATGAGCACAAACGAACCGCTATAGCTGATGAGCGGAAGTGGCACACCGGTGATCGGAAGCATGGAGATAGTCATGCCCACATTTTGAAAAATGTGGGTAAAAATGAGCGCAGTGATCCCTATGGTCAGGAGCAATCCAAATTGGTCGCCGGCACAAAAAGCCACGAAGAGACACGTCATCAAAAGCAGAGCGAACGCGCCGAGGAGAAACGCTCCGCCCACGAAACCCCACTGTTCGCCGATGGCGGAGAAGATGTAATCGTTATGCACCGCTGTGGCCGGGAGGAAGCCGAGCTCGATCTGCGTGTTCGGCGCCTTGAAGCCTTTGCCCGACCAACCGCCGGAACCGATCGCGATCAGCGATTGATTGATCGCCCACGCGGAACCTTGTTTATCGATCTCAGGATTCACGAACGCGATAATGCGTTCCCTTTGATAACTTTTGAGTCCGAGATTGTAGGCGAGCGGGAGAAACGCGGCCACTAGCAGGACGATGCAGATCAGATAACGCAAGGGAACGCCGCCCACGAAAAGCAACGCCATCAAAACAGGACCCCAGATCAGGGCCATCCCCAGATCCGGTTGCATCATGATGAGGAGACACGGCGCACCCACGATGGCACCGCACAGCAAGAGCCGGAGCATCGGGTGCATTTCCTTGAACTGGCTCAAGAAGAGCGCCAGGACCATGATCCCCGCGATGACGGCCAACTGCGCGGGCTGAAAATTTACCGGCCCGAGGTGCAGCCAACTGCGCGCGCCGTAAACCTTCGTCCCGATGAATCGCGTCAGGATCAAAAAAATCAGACCGGCCAGATACATCGGCAGCGCGCCCCATTTAATCCAACGGTAATCGATCAGACTGGTGACCATGAAAGCCATAAAGCCCACCGCGACCCAATTGGCCTGCTTCCGCCAAAACTCCGCCGCGACGCTGTCCCGCATGTAGGTCGCGCTGTAGACGGCGATCACGCCAAAGATTGCCAAGGCCAGCATGTTCGCCAGCAGAAGCCAGTTCAGACCGAGGAGTTTTCGAAGAAACGGAGTCATGGGAAATGCGGCGGCACTTTACGTCGAGCTAACGGCGAAATCGACTGTGCCGTGCGGAATATAGTCACATTCGCGGGTCCGGTAAATCTCTGGAGCGCACGGCGGGCCATGACCGAGCCCGCCGCTGTCGAAAATTTGCGATAATTAAGCGCGAACTGCCAGATAAATGTGCGTCATTCTGACGCATCTTGGAAAATAATGATAAACACAAACTACTACCGTTGTATTGCTTGCGTCTCTCGTAAAACTAAATTGAGCCGACTTCTTGTCAGAAGCCCGATGATGCCTAAACTATTCGTTAGGCAATCACTCTTCCTCCGATGGCGGCAAAGAAACCAAAGCGAAAACTGGCCCACCCGCGGCTGCCCATGCAGCAGCAGCTCAATCTTGAACACGAAGGGCGTTGCTTCGATTTGCGCGAGATTTTCGATGGCCTGAATGCGCGCTACTTCCGCGGACGATTGCGCGGCTACAAGGTGGTTTGGGGTCGCCGACGCAAAAAGCTAGCCAAGGAATATTTCGTCTTCGGCACCATCCAGGAAGAAGACCGCGTGATCCGGATCAATCCGCGCCTCGACCAGGAGTTCGTCCCGCTTTGGTTCCTCAAATACGTGCTCTATCACGAGATGCTGCACTCGGTCGTGCCCGATGAGGTGGACACGAGCGGCCGGCGCCGCGTTCACACGGAGGAATTCAATCGGCGGGAACGCCAATATCCCAGCTACCGTCGCGCGCGGCGTTGGGAAGAGGAGAACCTCGCCCGCTTCCTGCGATAACATTCCGACCAGCCGGCGCGCGGGCGAAACTCCGTCCGATCCGGAGCGACTCGCTATCTCTTCTCCACCGCCTCTGGCCGCGCGGAGAAATCAAACAGTGAGGGTGTCGTTGCTACGTTCTTTTTGATTAGGTACCAAAGCGTTGTCGCGAGCAGGAGCGAGATTAGTTTCGCCCGCCAATTCATCAGAATCCATCTCTTCATAGGGGCCTTGCAATAATAGTTCGCTAATCCGCTTCCGGAAACTCTCCGGGGTAAAATTCCGTTCGATCCGGCGGCGGTGACAAATGGAAATCCCTCCTGTCTCTTCCGAGACGATCACCGCGATGGCGTCCGATTCCTCGGTAATGCCGAGGCCCGCGCGGTGGCGCAGCCCGAGACTCCGATCCAGCGTCTCGCGTTGACTCACTGGAAAAATGCAGGCGGCCGCCGCGATGCGACCGTTTCGCATCACCACGCCACCATCGTGCAGCGCGCTCTTCGGATGAAAAAGCGTGAGCATGAGTTCAACGGAAAAAAAAGAATCCAGCGACACACCGGTCTCCTCGTAAACGCGGATCGAGGTGTCGCGCTCGATTGCGATCAGTGCGCCGAATTGCTTATTCGCGAGCTGCGCAATCGCCTCCGCGATGTCATGCACGGTCTCCCGTTTCTCGCTCGTTAGGGAAAAAATCGGATGCCCGCCCAAAGCCGCCAAACCACGCCGCAGTTCCGGCTGAAAAATCACCACCAACGCCACCGCCAGGAAAACGGAAAAGCTGCGCACGATCCATCCGATCACGGTCAGACTCAGGATTTGGGAGATCAGCGTCAGCGTCAGAAAAACGATCGCCAGGCCAGTCAGCACCTTCGCGCCGCGCGTCCCGCGAAAGTAGAGATACCCGTAATAAATCCCCACGCTCAGGAGCAATATCTCAAAAAGCCCGCGCCACTTATCGAGCCAGAGCTGGAGGATTTGCTGCATCATGGCGCGGACTCCAGCAGTGCTTCCGCAGTGCGGAGCGCGGCGAAGTTTTCTTTCACATCATGCACGCGAATCACATCCGCCCCGCGCTCGCGCAGCAGCGCGGTGAGCGCAATCGTCGGCGCCAGGCGATCCGCCATCTCCGGCGCGTCGGCTATTTTCCCCAGGAACGATTTCCGCGAAACACCGACCACCAACGGACGATCGTGAATCCGCAACTCGGGGAGGCGGCGCAGCAGCTCAAGATTGTGCTGCCAGGTTTTTCCAAATCCGATTCCCGGATCGAACGCAATCGCCATGGAGTCGATGCCGCACTCTAGGGCGCGAGCATATTGTTGTCGAAAAAAATCCCGCACTTCCATCACCACGTCGTCGTAATGCGGCGCGGTTTGCATCGTCCGCGGCGTGCCTTGCATGTGCATGATGATGAAACCCGCGCCGCTTTCTGCCACCAGCGGCATCATCGCGGGGTCGCCGGTCCCGCCGCTGATGTCGTTTACGATCTGCGCGCCGGCGGCGAGAGCGCGCCGCGCCACTTCTGCCTTCGAGGTATCAATCGAGAGAAGCACCGTGGTTCGCGCCGCACGCAGCTTTTCGATCACCGGCAGCACCCGTCGCAATTCCTCGCTTTCGTCCACCTCGGCGGCGTCCGGCCGCGTGGATTCGCCGCCGATATCGATAATCCGCGCGCCTTCCGTAATCATCCGCCTCCCTTGCTCCGTCGCAGCCGCCGGGTCGAGAAACTCGCCGCCGTCGGAAAAGGAATCCGGCGTCACATTGAGCACGCCCATCAGCATCGCGCCCAGGCGGAAATCGATTGTCTCTCCCGCGATTCTCCACAGGGCCATGTCGTTGAGACTATCACAGCCGACGCGTTATTCGACGTGTAGCCACTTCCCGGTGGGACGTGCGGGATCGGCGCGATCAGCTCATCGACGCCCTTTTTCCCTGCCCAACGCTGCCCTCGCACCTCCCGCGTAACTGTTTAGCGTCGCGCTTGAAGTGAGCGTGACCGGCCGGTGCCAAGTATTTGCGACTCGTTGCGCGCATCGCGCGGCGCTATCGTGAGCCAAGGGAGAGAGCCCGCGAGAGCCTTCCCGGTCATCCCGAGCCCGTCGAGGGATCTCACCGCCGCTCGGTCGAAAACGCTGGGACCCACTCGCGTGACCGAGAGCGAAAGGGTGATCCCTCGACCAGCTCGGGATGACCTGTGGTGGCGGCGCCCGACGCGGCCCGCAAGATCGCGGGGCTGGCGCCTTGGGAGACGCTAAATGGATTCCGTCCCGCAGGGATGTGGCTACAACTTCCACTCGTTTCCCGCTCGTTTCGCGTCGAGGGTGCGGCTTCCGTGAACTCCCAGACCGACCCGCTTAAACGCCAAATCCTGCGCATCCTTTCCGCACCAAAATATCGTCCGCTCGACAAATCCGAGCTGGCTAAAGCCCTCGGCCGCAAGAGCGGCGTGCGGATGAACCTAAACGAAACGCTGCGCGAACTGGAACGCTCCGGCGAGATCGCGCGCATTCGGAAGAATCGCTACGTCCTGCCGTCGGAAGCCGATCTTGTCACCGGTTTGCTGCACGTTCACCAATCCGGATTCGCGTTTCTGACCCGCGAAAACAAACCCGGCGAGCAAGACCTTTACATCTCCGCCGAGAATACCGGCACCGCCATGCATGGCGACCGCGTGGTGGCGCGTATCTCGCGCGATGAAAGATTTTCGCGCGCCCGAAGCGGATCGGCCCGACCCGAAGGCCGGGTCATTCGCATTCTCGAACGGGCCCACGACACGATCGTCGGCACTCTTCAGCAATCGAAAAACTTCTTTTACGTCGTGCCCGACGATCCACGCATCGTGCACAACGTTTACGTCGGCCAGGCCGGGCAAAAACCGCAGGGGCGAGTCGGCGACAAAGTCGTCGTTCGTTTGGAGAATTGGGAATCGCGCCACGTGAATCCCGAGGGCGAAGTCATCGAAGTCTTGGGAGCAAGTTCAGCGCCCGGCGTCGACATGCTTTCGATCATTCGGAAGTATCACCTGCCGCTCGAATTTCCGCGCGAGGTCACCGATGAAGCGGAGGAAATTCCGGAAACCGTCGACGCCTCGCTTGCAGAGGGCCGGGAAGACTTGCGCGGCCAATTCATCTTCACGATCGATCCTGACGACGCGCGTGATTTCGACGATGCAGTCAACGTCGAGCGCTTGAACGGTGGCGGCTGGAATCTCGGCGTACACATTGCCGATGTGGCCGCTTACGTCACGCCCGGCAGCGCGCTCGACCGCGAAGCGCTCAAGCGCGGCAACAGCGTTTACCTGCCCGATCGCGTCATCCCGATGCTGCCGGAACGTTTGAGCAATGGCGTTTGCAGCCTCAACCCCAACGTCGATCGCCTCACTCATTCCGTCTTCATCCAGTTCGGCAAGGATGGACGCGCCAAGAACTTTCGCTTCGCCCGCACCGTCATCCGCAGCGCGCGCCGGCTGACTTACCACGAAGCCTTCGCCATCCTGAAGACGCCGCCTAACGATCAATTGAGCGAGCGCCTGCACGTGGCGTGGGAACTTGCGGCCGTCCTCCGCCGCCGCCGTTTTGAGGAAGGTTCGCTCGACCTCGATTTTCCGGAGGTGAAGGTGCGCCTCGACAAAGACGGAAAACCCATCCGCCTGGAGCGGATCGAAAATGACGAGTCGCACCAGTTGGTGGAGGAATTCATGCTCGCGGCGAACGAAGCGGTGGCGCGCGAGTTGAAGAACCGTCTCGTCCCGACGGTTTACCGCGTGCACGAAAATCCCGAACCGGAAAAGCTGGCGGAATATCGCGAGTTGGTTCTCAGCTACGGCTACAAAATCGGCGATCTCACGCAACGCTCAGAGTTGCAAAAATTGCTCGCGTCTTTCCGCGGCAAACCGGAAGAACAGGCGCTCAAAATCGGCCTGCTCAAGAGTTTGAAACGCGCCCGTTACTCGCCGCAGCCTCTCGGGCATTATGGACTCTCGAAGAACAACTACACGCACTTCACCAGCCCGATTCGCCGCTACGCGGATCTGGTTGTGCATCGTGCTCTGGCGGAGCGGAATCAGGGTCGCCGCTACACTCTCGATGCGGGCCGTGTTGCCTCCATCGCAGAACACATTTCCACGACCGAACGGGTCGCGGCCGAGGCGGAAATGGACGCGGTGAAGATGAAGAAGCTCGAGTTTTTCCAGCGCCAGCTCGACGCCAAGGATCCGCAGATCTTCCGCGCTGCGGTGATCGACGTGAAGAACTTCGGGCTCTTAGTGGAACTACCCGATGTCGTGCTCACGGGGATGATCCACATCTCCGCAATCACAGACGACTTCTACGTCTTCAACGGATCGCAGCGACAACTCATCGGACGGCAATCGCGCCGCCGTTTTAGCATCGGCGATCAGCTCGAAGTCTACGTCGCGCGAGTGGACGTCTTCAAGCGGCAGGTCGATTTCGCGATCGCCGGTTCGAAGCTGGAGAGGCCGGCAAAGCAGACAAGGTCTCCCCGGCGACGGCGTTGACCGATCGGAGGCCCCGGATTCGCTCGTCGGCGATGGAACCGGCCCGCCCGCGGGCCGCAGTTTGTGCGTCCCAGTCTTCGGGCCGGGGGGGGGGCGGG
>JBBSPM010000026.1:0-63029 GCA_038258815.1 Chthoniobacterales bacterium | reverse complement strand
CTGTAGCGGCGGTCTATGACCGCCGAGGGGTGTTCACCTGCGATCCACGGTTTCGGCGGTCATAGACCGCCGCAACAGATGCGCTACAGATGCGCTACAGATGCACTGCAGGTGCCGGGTCCAGCTAAACGTTTGGATTGACCTGCGCGCTTAAAGCACATTTTCTCGCGCATGGTCAAGCGCTTGTTGAAATGGTTCCTCGGGATCGTTCTGGTCCTCCTAGTGGTGGTCGCGATCTTCGCGGTGAACGCGATCTGGTTCCGCCCTTGGAGCCTGAATGTTTTTTACGAAAAGGTCTTTGTCGAAGTCCTTTTCGATGAGCCGGAACTGCTGTCTTCGCTCGGTTTGGTCGAGCAATTCGGCATCACCGGGCACAACGCAAAGCTGGGTGACGAATCGCCCGAGCATCAGCGGAAGGGATTCGAGCGGTTGCGCAAAAATGTCGAGCAACTCCACGCCTACCCGTTGGAAAAACAGAATGCTTCCCAGCGACTCTCGACCGCGGTGCTCGATTGGTTCCTGACCGTGCAGCTCGAAGGCGAAAAATTCCAGTGGCACAACTACCCGGTGAACCAGCTCTTCGGCGTGCAGAACCAGTTCCCGTCCTTCATGGCGAACACGCATCGGCTGCTCGGGCCGCGGGATTGTGAATACTACATCAAACGACTCCAGGCCTTGCCGACGAAGTTCGATCAGGTCCTCCAGGGCTTACAGGTGCGCCAGGAGAAGAAGATCATCCCGCCGCGCTTCGTGGTCGAGCGGGTGCTGAAAGAGATGACCGACTTCGTCGCGCAACCGCCCGCGGAAAATATCCTCGCCTCATCTTTCAAGAAGCGCGTCGCGACGATCGATAAACTGACGAACGAACAGCGCTCCGATTTCCAGGAGCAGGTGGAAGGCGCGATCAGCCATCAGGTTTATCCCGCCTACCAAAAGCTGATCGATTATTTCACTGCGCTCCTGCCCATCACCACGACCGACGATGGCGTCTGGAAGTTGCCCGATGGCGAAGCCTACTACGCCTATATGCTGCGGCAGAACACGACCACGAAGTTGAATCCGAAGGAGATTCACGCGCTCGGCGTGGCGGAAGTAGCGCGGATCGAAAGCGAGATGCGCGCGATTCTGGATGCAAATGGATTTGCCGGACAGCCAATTGCGCCTTCGTTGGACTCGTTAGGAAAAGATCCGCGTTTTCTTTTCGCCAATGACGACGCCGGCCGCGCCGCCGCGCTGGCGGAATACACGCGCCTGATCGATCAGGCCCTGGAACGTTCGAAGCAGCTCTTCTCCACCATCCCGAAAGCGAAGATCGAAGTGCGGCGCGTGCCGGAGTTCAAGCAGGCGACCGGCCCGGGCGCCTACTACGAAGGCGCGGCGATCGACGGCACGCGGCCGGGAATTTTCTACGCCAATCTGCGCGACATGAGTGAAGTGGCGAAGTGGGGCATGCCGACGCTGGCGTATCACGAGGGCGTTCCCGGCCATCACTTTCAGATCGCGACCGCCCAAGAGCTGAAAGGTCTGCCGCAATTTCGGAAATTTATTCCCTTCACCGCTTACGCGGAAGGCTGGGCGCTCTACACGGAGTGGCTGGCGAAGGACGCGGGCTGGTACGAAGGCGATCCGTTTGGGGATCTCGGGCGTTTGCAGGGGGAACTTTTCCGCGCAGTGCGACTCGTGGTCGACACCGGCATCCACGCCCAGCGTTGGACGCGCGAACAAGCCATCGCTTACATGCGCGAGCATACCGGGATGGGTGAAAAGGAAGTCACCTCAGAGATCGAGCGTTACATCGTCATGCCCGGCCAGGCCTGCGCTTATAAGGTCGGGATGCTCAAGATTCGCGAATTGCGAACGCGCGCCGAACAGGAGCTTGGCGGCGAATTCAATCTGAAGGAATTCCACGATGTCGTGCTCAAAAACGGCGCCCTTCCCTTGGAGATTCTCGAGCAGCAAGTAAACGATTACATCGCGCGAAAGAAGGCGTAGCACAGCCATCTTGGCTGTGGGGACAGCGGGCATCTTGCCCGCTGTTTGCCATTCACCGGGCGAGACGCCCGGTGTCCCCACAGGCTGGAAGCCTGTGCTACTCCGTCCGCAGCGCTGTCATCAAACTCACCTTCGTCGCGCGTCGCGCCGGCACATAGCAGGCGAGCAACGCCGCTGCTCCGAGCAAAGTCGACGCTACGATGAGCGCGAACGGATCAGCCGGGCTCACCTTGTAAAGCATCTGCGCCAGCACCCGGCCCGCACCTAACGAGAGCAACAAGCCGACCAGCAACGCGATTCCTGTCTGCAGCGCGCCCTGCTTCATGATTAACCCGAAGACTTCCCGCCGCTGTGCGCCCAAGGCCATGCGGATGCCGATCTCACGCGTGCGTCGCGCCACGGAATACGATTTCACTCCGTAAACACCGACGACGGCGAGGAGCAGCGCGATTCCGCCAAAGACGCCGAAGAGGATGGCGCCCAGACGGACAATCCAAAGCCCGACGCTGAGCTCCATCGCATCGCGGAACGGAATGATGCTCAGGATCGGCAGATCGGGATCCACCTTCCGCAACGCCTGCCGCAGCGTCGGAATGAAGGCCGCCACCGCCCGTTGATCGCCCGTCGCCAAACGCACGTTCAGATATGTGCCGCCGCTGTAGCCCTGCGCGAGCGGCACGAAGAGCCGGCGGATGAGCGTATCGCTCTGCACATCGTGCCGATGCGCGCCGACCACTCCGACCACCGTCAGATCGTTAGGCGAACCATCGCGCGGTGGCTGCGTGTAACGGATGTGCTGCCCGACCGCATCGGCGGTCGGGAAAAGCTTCTTCGCCATCTCGTCATCGATGATCGCCACCCGCGGGCCGTCTTTGTTCTCCGCTTCGCCCTGCGTGAAATCGCGTCCGCGCAAAATCCGCACGCCGATCGCATCAAAATAGCCGGGCGTGGTCGCGGTGAAGAGCGCGCCGGCGCCGGGGTCTGGCGCCTTCGGATCGGTCGGAATGGTATCGCGAGCGGACATGATCCGGCGCGTGTTCGTGAAATTTCCGTAGGGCATCATGGTCCCGATTCCCACCGCTTTGACGCCTGGCAATTGCCGCGCGCGTTCCGCGGCCACGAAGAGGAGACGGCGCGCGTCCGCGGGATCCTTCCGCAGGAGCGAGAAATCCATTTCCGTCACGAGGTCGCCGGACGGATCGAATCCCGGATTGAGTCCACTCGCCTCCAGCGCGCCGCGAAAAAAGAGCCCGGCCGCGAAAAGAAGCATGAGGGAGAGCGCGATTTGCGCCATGACGGAGATGTGGCGCGGCGCGAAAAACCGGCCCAAGCGACCGGCCCCGGGGGGGTCGCCGACTTGCTGTTTGAGATCGTTCACGAGATCGGCGCGCGTCGCTTTCAAAGCCGGCCCGAGGCTGAAGGCGAGCGTCGCGATCACACAAAAAACAAACGTGACCGCGAGCACCGCCAGATCAGGTTTGAGATCGAGAACGAAGGAGAAATTCATCGAGCCCAGCAGCGCCGCCATCGAGTTGAGCAGAAGATGATTGCACCACACACTCAGCATCAGCCCGGCCAGACCGCCCACGAGCGCGAGCAGCAAACCTTCGCACAAGAGTTGCCGCACGATCCGCCAACGCGAGGCGCCGAGCGCCAGGCGGAGCGCGATCTCTTTCGTCCGCGCCGTGCCGCGGGCCAGCAGCATGTTCGCCAGGTTCAAACTCGCGATCAGCAGGACCGCTCCCGCCATCGCCATCAGCAACGTGCCGACGAGCGTAACCGGGCCGTCGTCGTTCGGCGTAGTGCTGATGCTGAAGCGAGAAGGCGTGTGCAATTGCACCTCGCGTTTTCCGCCGGCGTCGGACGGCAGGATGGCGTTCAAGCGCTCCGTCAGGATCGGCATGCGCGCTTTCGCTTGCTCCATCGTGAGGCCAGGACGCAAGCGCGCCGTGACATTGAGCGCGTAATTGGTTGGTTGCGCGAGATCGTGCAGATCTTCGGAATCACCAAAGGCAGAGCCGAGGCGCGAATGGACGCCAAGAGGCAACCAAATGTCGGGCGCGAGCAAGGCACTCACTCCGCTGAAGCCTTTCGGCGTCACTCCGATGACGGTGTAAGGCTGGCCATTGATCTGCAAATCGCTGCCGACAAAATCCTTCCGGCCACCCATCTTTTGCCAGAAGCCGTAGCTCGCGACCACGACCGGCTGGTTCTCATTTGGCCGCGCTTCCTCGGCATTGTAAAAGCGGCCGATCACCGGCTTCACGCCCATGAGGGAGAAAAAGTTTTCCGAAGTGAGAAACGCGAAACTGCGCTTCATGCTTTCGTCGCGGCCGATTCCCGCGACGGCGAACTCCAGGGCCGTCACGTCGGCAAAGACATCGCCGCCATTGTCGCGTAGCTCGCGGTATTCCGTGTACGAGAACGGGCGGTAATCGCGGTTCACGCCGGCGCGCGCGGTGAAGAGGTTAACCACCTCCGCCGGCCGCAGCGGCACCATCGGGCGCAGCACCGCGCCGTTGACGATGGCGAAGATGGCGGAGTTCACGCCAATTGCGAGGGCGAGAGTCAGCACCGCGATGGAAGTAAAGCCCGGCGCTTTGCTGAGCTGCCGGAAAGCGAAACGGAAATCCTGGATCATGGCATTCCTGTGAGATGCGGAGCGGAAGGCCGGCGGATTCAAATTTCTTTTCGCGCGCCTCCCTCTCACTTATAGAAAGGACCTCATGGAACCTCCTCCTCAGCCCTCCCCACAGCCCGTTCAGGTCCAGCAAAGCAAAGGTGGGTGCGCCTGTTGCGCGATGGGCTGCACCACTATTTTCGTCGTCGCCCTGCTCGGGCTGGCGCTCGTCCTGGGCGGCACCTGGTGGCTGCTGACCAAGGTGATGAACGATTACACTTCCAAGGAACCTGCCAACGTGGAGATGGCGGCAGTGAGCGAGGCCGAGTTTGCGGCCGCGAACGACAAGCTCGTGTCGGTGCAGGACGCGCAACGCCGTCATCAATCGGTCAGCGTCCAATTCACCGCGGCAGAGCTCAACGCGCTCATCGCGCGGCATCCGGATTTCAGTGATATGCGCGGGAAATTCCGCGTCGCCATCGCGGACTCACTGATGACACTCGATATGAGCGTGCCTCTGCGCGAAATCGATGTGCCAGGAATCCGGGATCGCTGGCTCAACGGCACCGCGCGCTTCGAGTTCATCTACCACGAAAACGCCTTCAACTTCGCGCTCCGCTCGCTCACGGCCAACGACCGCGACTTGCCGCTAAGTGTCCTCCAGGGATTCGAGGCGCCGTTTAATAAGAGCTTCAACGAAAGCTTCGAGAAATCGCGCCGCAAAAACGCGCGCTCGAACGAGTTCTGGGAGAACGTGAAGACCGTGGCCGTGATCGACGACAAACTCGTGATCACGACCAAGGGCCCCGAGGCACCGGAAGCAGACAGTGACACCGACGACGACGCGGAACCCACTGTGACCCCGCCGACCACGATTTAGTCACTGCGCCGCTCTTCGGGGTGCAGCGCCACCGCGGTTTGGATTTAGAAAAAGCGTGGCCGCGATTTCCGGGGAGCGCACGCTTGTAGCGTGCTGGTGATCGCATTCTGCGATCGCGAACTTCCTCGACGAGCCGCCAAGATACGCGCTCGATCTCGTTTGCGTCCGGGAATGGAAGTTCGCGATGGCAAAATGCCATCGCCAGCACGCTGCCAAGCGTGCGCTCCCCGGAGCATTTGCTCCACGTCCAGTTGTAGCGGCAACGTTATATTACTCCGCGCGCCGGCCCCGATTACGCCACGCTCAAACCCGCGATCAAAGCCGTCATCAACGGCACCGCGGTGGACATCGATTGGAACTGGGGCGGCTACCGCGCCTTCCTCAACATGTGCGAAATCCAGGTCGACCGCGACGACGCCGCCGGCTGGACCCTCCTCGCCATGGACACCACCCCCTGCAACACCGACACCCACCCCTTCCCGGCCAAGCCCGCGAAATGGCAATACCGCGCCATCTACCACGTCGGCGACAGCCGCGTCGGGGAATGGAGTAATCCGGTCGGCGGCTAACGAACGGATCTGTAGCCACGGCGCTGCGTCGCCGTGCTCAACGGGAGAGAATCCGAGCGGCCGGATGCGAAAGCTTCCGGCCGCTTTTGTGGCGGGTGAATCTGTCGGCACATTTCGACCAGAATAATTGTCTGCGATCGGGAGGCTGCCACCAACGGAGCGATCATTGAAGGCTGCTATATGGCGAATATGGGAAGCGCATCTCCACTCCTCCATCCTCGGCCGCGCAGACACTGAGGCCGCAAAAGCTTGGCAACGCGGTCAAGGTGAATTTTATCGAATTGGTCGGGCACTAACGCGCCGTTCTGCACGCGCAGCCGCATCGATCCACGACAGGAAACGCCGCTGCGCGCGGGCCGAAGACCAAGCAAGGCCGAGCCCTGTAACACATGTTTTCCTTGAAGAACCTGCTTCCGCTCACAGCAGAATGTCAGCTGAGAGCACGTGACGCGGCATTGAAGACTCGCGAGAAGCCGGAGGTAGCCGGGTCTGGGATGATGATATGTATTCGAAGTGCCGACAGAAATCGCGGCGCGGGCTGGACGCAATGCAGCGGCAGCGGCGCGTATTTCGCTCATTCGCTGTGAGGCCGCGTTAGGCGATTTTTTTCGTAGACGCTTGCGCACCGCCTTCGTCGGATAGTCGCTCGGGCCGCCGTGGTGCGGGCCAGAAATCATCCGCGGCCGATGCGGCGACAGGACTCCTGATGCGGTGCTAAACTGAAGGTCTCCTGGCCAAGCGAAAAGACATGCACCGCCTGCCTCTAGCAAGATCACCCCTGAAGAGTCGTTAGTATCCACAGCCTGCAGGTTTTCGGAGAACCCCGGGTAAATGATTCGTAACTGGATGTCGCTAGCTTCATCTCTCCATAGCAGCTGCCCCTCCTCAACGCGTCTAATGCGGTAAAAGCCTTGGTCTTCACCCTCTTGGGCAGCACGAAAGATCTTCTGGAATTGCGGATCATTGACTTGGCGGTCCAACAGCATCCAAATCGCCCGAATTCGGCTCTTATGTTCGTGCACGATCGATGCGAGTGCGCCCGCGTGATCAGCATCATTGTGAGTGAGGACGATCGCCTCTATCTCGGCTGGGCGGTGTCCCCGCTCATTTAACCAATCGACCAAAGGACTTCCTCTGCGGCCGACATCGATTATCAGCAGTCGGCCAGACGGTAGTTTGATGACGCTACAGTCGCCTTGGCCAACATCCCAGAGGTCGATCTCCAGCAGCGCGTTTGTCATTGCTCGGCAAGCGCCAGCAATGTCACACGCTCGATAGAACGGATTTCGTTGTCGCGTCCCAGCTTAACGAACGCGCCGAACTGGTCACCGGGAACGAGACATCCCAACGCTGTCGAAACGGCTCGGTCGATCTTTTGGTGCTCGCCGTCATGCCATTCAATCCAACAGACGGGGCTCAAGCGCATCAAGGTGCCCTCGACATAATGCGGTGCCGCACGATCTATATTGAACGCACTGACATCGACTTGATCGACTATCTGCAGCCAATTTTCGGCGTCTGATTCGCTGAGTACACCTCGGTCCGCTCTACTGAATAGATCCAAGAAGCGCCGCGCCATAGCGTTCGGCAAGTTCTCAACCGAATTCGCAGGCATACGGATGCCCCAACCGAGCACTTCGCACTCGAGAGTTTTCGGATCGACCACAACGGACGGGTGGTCTGTGAATCGCAATAGCACTCGCCCACCCTCAATTGGGAGTACTGACCTTCTGTATTTAAATGCAGGCCCATTGATGCGAACGGGTCTGGTCTCCGCAACAAGCGCGGCGGGAACAGGCCGTGAGAATGATTCAGCTATGCCGGGGTCAACGGGCGGCGGCGCTGCGATGAATATCATGTGTTAACTGGCTGGAATGCCGCTCTCGCCTTCTCAGTGAATACCACTTCGAAGCGTTCGATAATCCGATCGTGACACCAATCCAGCACATTGACAAGGGCGTCACTGTTTCGCTCTCCCTCGAAGATTGCGGCCCTGACAAAGAAGTCGAGTCGCACCGCGACGCCGTGTTGAGCGGTCGACCAATCGTTGACCTCGATGCGCAATGTTGCCTTTTCTCGGCCTTTCAGAAGCAGTGTAGCCTTGCATTCGTATGGTTGGATAAGCGCTTCATGTTCGCCCGGTATTTGTGCAAACGCGGTGAGAATCTGGTCCAAGAAGATGCGGTCCCCTGTTGTGAACGCAGGGAGCGTTTGATGGTTGATCAGGTTCACGTAGTGCATCGAAACACTATTCGGCGCCTCGACAGCGAAGTGATTCAACCATTTCGGCAGCCATTCAGAGAATTCCGTTCGGAGATTACGATACCGGCGCTCGGTGCCTTGCACGGGGCTCGAATGCATATTCATCGTGAACTGACCCGACGGGCACCGGACGCTCCAATCGAATCCCTCTGCTCCACGCTTCTTTGAAAACCGAGGCGTGATGCGAAGTTCGGGCTCGACCGTGTCGAAGAGCGGGATGCCCTCTTTCTCTTCGACCTGAATCAACCACTGTTTCAGTGGCTCATAGACCGGATATTCCTGTTCCACTGTCGTCCGCCATTCCTCAAAGCGCGATTCAAACAACTCTTCCGACATCTTTGCATGCACGCTCATTACCCGCTCTATCACCGGCGGATGCTTGTAGAAGGGACGATCAGTCATTGTCTGCGGACTGAGCAGCGTTTTGGATTCAAGCGGCGCATCGGCCGCGGTAAATCGAAAAATTCTGGATCAAGATCGAAAAGCTGCACCGGCTGGCGGACGACTCCGATGCCTTGCGAATAATGTTGGACCAAATTGTGTCCTCGATAGGAAGGGCTGCTCGGGAGGCGCGCAGACAAGTCTTCGTCGATCCGCAGTGGAAACAACTTGGCGACTTTCGGGTAAAGTTCTTTTGGCTGCGCCCTGCCGCCGATTTTGTGCAAGAGCTTGGGCCATGGGAGTTCGACCTCGCTCTGCTTCGAAAAGCTCATTGAGGTGGTTGTACCCGTTTACCGCTAAGCCGCGCCATCTAAAAGATTCTTCGTCGGCCGCGGTTTTCGTGTCCGGCGATGCTGGCGAGCAAGGCAAAGGCGGCGCGCTTTCACGAACACACGGGGGTCGTCGTTCCAGCGCTCGATCTTCCTCCAGCCGTGCGGTGACGCGCAGCGCGAGCAGATGGTTTTCCGCCGGCGGCCCCCAGCCGCGCCGTGGCCCAGATTCAAGACACTCCCGAGAGCATCAGAAGAAAGTGCGACTCGTCGGATTCATCAGATGTCTCCCCGCTCGATTGGCGGAAAGTAAACCCGCATTTTTGCAGGACCCGGATTGAGGCAGCATTGTGCTTCGCCACGCCGGCGTAAAGCGGTCGCGTCTGTTCCAGTTGAAGAAAAGCGGAGAGCGCAGCGGTGGCGACGCCGCGGCCCCAATAAGCGCGATCGATCCAGTAGCCGATCTCGCGCTTCCCGTCCGAGTTCCAGCTCACGATGTTCCCTGCGACATGCTCCTGGGATTCCGGTGAGACATCGAACGTAATCGTCCTGATCAGGCCGGTCTCGTCGGCGAGGATCTTCGCCCAGTGCTGGTCGAACGCGGCGCGATCCCGCGATTTAAAGTCAACCATCGCGACGGCGATCGGATCTCGCTGGTGCTCGAAGAACAACGGCAAATCGCCCGGATCGACGGGACGTAAAACGATGCGAGGGAACTGTGACATGTGAGGCAAATTCCAGCGTGACGCGGCCCTGATCAACAGGATGCGAATGATCCACAGATTACGCAGATTTTCGGCGCCCTGATTCCCATTCCGGAATCTGCGTGAATCGGGACCGAGGGAATCTGTGGATGAAAACCCGCTGGCCGCCGCGACGCGTTATCGGGACGGTAATCAACGAAGCCGTTAGCGAAAAAACTTTGTCCGATCCGATGAGTCGCGGGTAGTTTGCATCCGAGGACGCGGTTGGGCGCGTTCTTGAATAAGACCATGGACGAAGAATCGGAACCACTGGACCCCGAGAAAGCGACTCCGGACGACCTCGATTATTTGCTGACCTTTGGGAGCCCTGCGACGCGGCGGCAATTTTTGAAACGGGCTGCGGGCGCTGGCGCGGCGATCACGATCGGGCCGGGTTTACTTCGCTTCGCGACTGCGCAAACGCCGGGCGCGAGCGCGGCTCCAGCGGCTGTAAACGACATCGCCGGCGGGTTGGCGATGAACCTCAAAATTAACGGGCAGGCGCACCAACTGACGCTCGATCCACGGACGACGTTGCTCGATACCTTGCGCGAGCATTTGCATTTCACGGGCTCGAAGAAGGGGTGCGATCACGGGCAGTGCGGCGCCTGCACCGTGCTGGTGAACGGGCGGCGGGTGAATTCCTGTTTGCTGCTCGCGGCTGCGGTGGAAGGCGATGAGATCACGACGATCGAAGGCCTTGCGCAAGGTGACGAATTGCATCCGATGCAGGCCGCGTTTCTCGAGCACGATGGCTTTCAGTGCGGCTATTGCACGCCGGGGCAGATTTGTTCCGCGGTGGCGTGTGTGCAGGAAGGCCACACGAAAGACGATGCGCAGATTCGGGAATGGATGAGCGGCAATCTCTGCCGCTGCGGCGCGTATCCGAACATTGTCGATGCGATCAGGGAGGTCGCGGCGAAAGGCGCATGAATCCATTTACCTACTCGCGCGCGGCGGATGCGCAGCAGGCCATCCAGGCGGTCGTAACGCAGCCGAAGACGAAATTTCTCGGCGGCGGGACGAACCTGATTGATCTGATGAAGATGGGCGTCGAGACGCCTGCGCAATTAGTCGACATCAATCGCCTGCCGCTGGCGCAAGTGGAGGAAATGGCGGGTGGCGGTGTGCGCATCGGAGCGCTGGCGCGCAATTCCGACGTCGCGGAGCATCCTCTCATTGTGGAGCGGTTTCCGGTTTTGAGTCAGGCGCTGCTGGCGGGTGCGAGCCCGCAGTTGCGCAACATGGCGACGACGGGCGGCAATCTGCTCCAGCGCACGCGCTGCTATTATTTCTACGACCCGGCGTTTCCGATGTGCAATAAGCGCAACCCCGGCAGCGGCTGTGGGGCGTTGAAGGGTTTCAATCGCATGCACGCCATCCTCGGACAGAGCGAGCAATGCATCGCGACCAATCCGAGCGATCAGAACGTGGCGCTGGCTGCGCTCGATGCCGTGGTGCGGGTGCAGGGATCGAAAGGCGAGCGCGCCATCGCGATCACGGATTTTCATCGGCTCCCGGGCGATACGCCGAACGTCGACACAAACTTGCAGCCGGATGAATTGATCACGGCGGTGGAGATTCCGCCGATGCCGCCGACCGCGCGTTCGTTTTATTTGAAGATGCGCGACCGCGCGAGTTACGCCTTCGCCTTGGTCAGCGTGGCGGCGATTCTCGACCGCGCTGCGGATGGCACGATCAGCGGAGCGCGCATCGCACTCGGCGGCGTGGCGCATAAACCGTGGCGCGCGTTCGAAGCAGAGAAGTCACTCGTCGGCCAAAAAATTGACGACCAAAGCCTGGCGCGCGCGGCGGAATTGGCGCTGCAAGGAGCCAAGGCTTATCAGCACAACGAATTCAAAATCGAGCTGGCGAAGCGGAGCATCATCCGCGCGCTGAGCACGGCAGCGACGATGGCATGAGAAGCATGCACCTTATCTCTGGGGAGCGCACGCTTGGAGCGTGCTGGTTGCGGCATTCTGCCGCGACGAACTTCCTCCTAGATCAAAGACCAACGAGCGGCGAACACACTCAGGGAAGAGTTCGCGACTGCGGGACGCAGATCGCCAGCACGCTGCAAGCGTGCGCTCCCCAGAATCCCCGAATCCGCCTTTCCTTATGAGCACGGAAATTCTCGGACCAGCTCGGACGCGCGTTGATGGTCGCCTAAAGGTGACCGGCGCGGCGAAGTACTCGGTCGAATTCGAAGTCGCGAATTGCGCGCACGGTTGGGCGGTGGAGAGCAACATCGCGAAGGGCAGGATCACCTCGATCGAGATCACGGCGGCGGAGAGTTCGCCGGGCGTGCTCAAAGTTCTCACTCATCAGAACGCGCCGAAATTTAAGGCGCCAAAAGCGATGGGCATGGCGGACGGAATCCGGAGCGAAGAGCGGATGCCGTTGAGCGATGACGAGGTCCATTACGCGGGGCAGTATCTCGCGCTCGTCGTTGCGCAAACGATCGAGCAGGCGCGCCACGCGGCTTCGCTCGTGCGGGTCGGCTACGCGCCGCAAGCGCCGCTGCTCTCGATGGAAGCGGCGGCGGGCGACGTGAAGAAGCCGAAGAAAAACAAGCAGGACGACAATCAGATCTCAAAGGGCAACGTCGAGGACGCTTTCAAGAATGCCGATCTGATCAAGGTCGAGCAGACCTACCTTACGCCCACCGAAACGCATAACCCGATCGAGATGTCGGGCACGATCGCGGTCTGGCAGGGCAAAAAGCTGACCGTCTATGACGCGACGCAGTTTGTGAAAGGCGTGCAGAAGCAGCTGGCGATGGCCACGGATTCCGAAGTCGAAGATGTGCGCGTGATTTGTCCGTTCGTGGGCGGGGCGTTCGGCTGCAAGGGCGCGGTTTGGCCGCATGTGTTTCTCGCGGTGATGGGGGCGAAGGCGGCTGGCGTGCCGGTTAAATTGCACGTCTCGCGGAAGGCGATGTTTACCGGCACGGGGCATCGCACGCCCACGCGGCAGCGCATCGTCCTGGCCGCGAACCGCGAGGGAAAATTGCAGGCCATGCGGCATGTGAGCGAGACGCTCACTTCCACCTGCGGCAAGTATGTCGAATCCTGCGGCGCGCGTTCCACTGGCATCCTTTACGAAAGCCCGGCGCTCGATATCGATGAGCTGATTTATCCGGTCAATGTCGCGACGCCGACGTTCATGCGCGCGCCGGGCGAATGTCCGGGCACATACGCGCTCGAGTGCGCGATGGATGAACTGGCGTACGCGGCCAAGATCGATCCGGTCAAACTGCGGCTGATCAATCACGCCGATAATCACCCGGTCAAGGACGTGCCGTTTAGCTCGAAGTTTTTGAAGGCGTGCTACGAAACGGGCGCGGAGAAATTCGGCTGGGCGCAACGGAAGCCGGAACCGAAATCGATGCGTGATGGCGACATGCTGGTGGGCTGGGGCATGGCCACCTGCACTTATCCAGCGCACAAATGGAGCGCGGCTGCGAAGGCGCAATTGCGGATCGACGGTTCGGCTCTGGTGCAATGCGCGACGCACGATCTCGGCACGGGCGCTTATACCGCGTTCACGCAAATTTCTTCGGAGCAACTCGGGGTGCCGTTCGAGAAAGTGACATTCGAACTGGGCAAATCGGATTTTCCATTTGGCCCGGTCGCGGGTGGATCGAACTCCACTGCGACGGTCGGCACGGCGATTCATGAAGTGGCGCTGCTGCTGCATCAAGCGTTGGCGGAACTGGCGGTGAAGGATCCGAAATCGCCCCTGCACACTTTGAAGGCGACGGACATTGCCATGGTCGCGCCGGGACGCATCGGCATGAAAGGCGATCCGACGACCTCGGATGGCTACGTCGAGATTTTGCAACGCGCCGGGAAGGATTGCATCGCGGTTGAATCCAAGCTGCACGCCCCGGAAGAAAACAAGAAACTCGCCTTCCAATCTTTCGGCGCGCATTTCTGCGAGGTGAAGATCGATCCTTTGCTCCCGCGCGTGCAGGTCACGCGGGTCGTTTCGGTGATCAATGGCGGCCGGATCGTGAACGCGAAAACCGCGCGGAGCCAGATCATCGGCGGCGTGGTCATGGGGGTGGGGATGGCATTGACCGAAGAGACCGCTTACGACGGGTCCACCGGGTTGCCGGTGACGCGGAATCTGGCGGATTACCACGTGCCGACGAATGCCGATATTCCGATGATCGATGTGACTTTTGTCGGCGAACCAGATTTCGCGTTCAATCCGATCGGCGCCCGCGGCTTGGGAGAGATCGGCAACACGGGTATCGCTGCGGCGGTTGCGAATGCGGTTTATCACGCCACCGGGAAACGGGTGCGCGATCTGCCGATCACACCGGATAAGTTGATTTGATCGCGATGCGCGCGTGCGCCGTCATCCTGAGCGGAGCGCAGCGCAGTCGAAGGATCTCACCGAAGGTTTGGTGGGCGCGGATGTGTGTTAGCGTAATCACTACTCCGGCGGCGAGATCCCTCGACAGGCTCGGGATGACAAGGAAGGCGTGAAAGAACTGATCGACATCACTCGCATGTGGGAGGCCAGGTCAGGCGAGCAATTCGCTCTCGCCACTCTGGTGCGTGCGGAGGGCTCGAGTTATCGCCGGCCCGGCGCACGCATGTTGCTCGTGAGTGACGGCACGACCGTCGGTTCGCTCAGCGGCGGCTGTTTGGAGGAAGAAGTCGCGCAGCGCGGGTTGGAGGTTTTGCAAAGCGGCATTCCATCTTTGATGGAATTCGACACGCGCCTTCGTTTTGGGTGTAACGGCCGGATCGATATCCTGGTGGAGCGCGTGGCGAATGACTTTCTTGAAGATCTGACCGCCGCGCTACGGGAACGTCGCGACTGCCGCGCGATCTCCAAAATCGGTATCGGCAGCCGAATGCTGCGCGCGGACGAGAGCGTGCCGGAGGGTGCATTTCTGCAAACCATCGAACCGCCCATCCAGTTGATCATTTTCGGAGAAGGTCCAGACAGCCGGCCATCGCGAGCGCTGGCGGAGATGCTCGGCTGGCCGGTGATTGAGTGTGGGCACGCCGCCGATCTGCCCACGACGGCGGACGCGCGCACCGCCGCCGTTATTAAGTCGCACAATTACGGCCGAGACTGCGCGGCATTGCGGCAGCTTCTGCAACTGGGCCTGCGTTATGTCGGCTTACTCGGTCCGCGGAGGCGGCGTGATGAGATTCTAGGCGACCTGCTCGATAGCGGCGTGACGATTTCCTCCGAACTCTTTGCTCCCGCCGGCCTCGATCTCGGCGCCGAGACGCCGGAGGAAATTGCCCTTGCCATCGTGGCGGAAATACAAAACGTTTTTGCCGCAGGAAGCGGTAAAGCGCTGCGCGATCGCAAAGTGCCGATTCACGGATGGAACACCGCCGCCTCGCCCGCTCTCACGATCAGTAACGACTAACGACCACTTGCCTTATGCTCCGCGACGCCACCGAAGATGACCTGCCAGATATCGTAGAGATTTTTAACGTCGCGGTCGCGAAGCGGATTTCGACCGCGGTGCTGGAGCCGGTCACGATCGACGAACGGCGGCCGTGGTTGCAGGAGCATTCGCCGGATCATTATCCACTCTGGGTTTGGGAAGTCGAAAAACGGGTCGCGGGCTGGTTGAGTTTTCAGGCGTTCATGCCGCGGAGCGCGTATCGCGGCACGGCTGAGATCAGCGTGTATGTGCATGACGATTTCCATCGGCACGGCGTCGCGCGCCGGCTGCTGGAGGAAGCGATCGAGCGCGGTCCGGACTTGGGGATTAACGCGCTGATCGGGCTCATTCTCGGACATAATAATGCCAGCCTCGCGTTGTTTGAGAGTCTGGGTTTTGCACGGTGGGGTTTGCTGCCGCGCGTCACGCGCCTCGATGGGAAAGAGCGCGATATTGTAATCGTGGGGAAGAATCTGTAGAGCGGCTCGTTGAGCCACGGCTGAACGAAGCCTCTGTCATCCTGAGCCGCGAAGACGGTCGAAGTATTTCGCAGTCGATCTGATACTCACGCCAGTTGGGTCAGCGTGTTCGAAAGGGAATCGGGGAGATCCCTCGACCGTGCTGCGCCGGCTCGGGATGACCGGCGGACGCGGACGCGTGATTCCGAAAACTACTCCTCGTCGCCGATGACGAGGTGGATCGTGCCGCTGGGCGCGGAGATGAAGAAGCCGTCGAAGTCTTCCCGTAACTGCTCCACTTCATCGCGACGCGGAACACCGTTGACCTTCAAATACGACGCGGCGGCTTCGGTATCGTTCGTTTCCAATTCCAGCCAGATATCTGGCTGGCTCAGGTTCGGCACCCGATCGATCCAGAGCCGGTTTGGGCCGAACTGGAAAATGCAGCCGTCCTGCTCTTCCTCGATCAACGGCAGCGCGAGCGTGTCGCGATAAAACGCGATCGTTTGCTCGTAGGTGTGCGCTGGACACTTGATGGCAATGTTCGCACCGCCGGAAAATTGCGGACCGTTGACGTTGGCGACCATGGGAAGAATTTCTGATTGCTGATTTCTGATCGCTGATTGGGCAATCGACGAAATCCCGTTACGCACTAGCCGCCGCCGGAACCGCTTCCGCCCGGTTCGGTCATGGAAATGGGATCGAGCGCGGCGTTCAGTTCTGCTTCCGGCAGCACATTTTTCTCGCGGCAAAGTTCGCGCACGGTGCGGCCGGTCTTGGCGCTCTCTTTCGCGATCTCCGCCGCGCGATCGTAGCCGATGATGGGCGCCAGGCTGGTGACCATGGACATGGAAAGCTCGACCAATTCTTCGCAGCGTTCTTTGTTCGCCACGATTCCGCGGACGCATTTCTCGGTGAAGATTTCGCAGACATTGGCGAGGAGGCGGATGCTTTCGAGAAGGTTGTGGGCCATGACGGGCATCATGACATTGAGCTCGAGATTGCCGTTCGCGCCGGCCCAGGTGATGCAGGCGTCGTTCCCGATGACTTGCGTGCTGACCATCATGACGGCTTCGCACATCACGGGGTTCACTTTTCCAGGCATGATCGAGCTGCCGGGCTGTGTGGCAGGTAGTTGAATTTCGCCGATGCCGCAGCGCGGCCCGCTGCTGAGCCAGCGAAGGTCGTTGGCGATTTTGAAGAGGCTGACCGCGATGGTTTTGAGCTGGCCGCTCGCTTCGACCGCCGCGTCTTTGCCGCCTTGCGCTTCGAAATGATCGCTCGCCTCACGGAAATCGATCTCGGTGCGCTGCTGCAAGTGACGCATCACTTTCGCGGGAAATTCGACCGGTCGATTCAATCCTGTCCCAACCGCTGTGCCGCCGAGCGCTAGTTCCTTGAGTGCATCGATGGCCTTTTGCGTGCGCTCCTGCGCATACGCAACCTGCTGCGCGTAGCCGCCGAAGCCCTGTCCAAGCCGGACCGGCGTTGCATCCATCAAATGCGTGCGCCCGATCTTGATGATGTCGGCAAATTCCTTCGCCTTGTCGGCCAATGCATTCTGCAACTGGCTGAGCGCGGGCAGCAGCTTGTTCTTCAACTCCTCCGCGGCGCTGATGTAGATCGCGGATGGGATCACATCGTTGCTCGATTGCCCCATGTTGACGTGATCGTTCGGGTGGACGCGCTGGTTTGGATCGTCCTTCTCGCCCGCCAATTGTCGGGAGCGATGCGCGATCACTTCGTTCGCATTCATGTTCGTGCTCGTGCCCGAGCCGGTCTGGAAAATATCGAGCGGAAAATGCTGGTCGAGCTTGCCCTCGATCATCTCTTCAGCGGCCTGCACGATGAGCGCGGAGCGGTGAGCGTCGAGTAACCCGAGATCGTGATTCGCCTGCGCGGCGGCCCATTTTAAAAGACCGAGCGCGCGAATAAACGGACGCGAGAAGCGATATCCGCTAACGGGAAAATTCAGGACCGCCCGCTGGGTGGAGGCCCCGTAGAGCGCCGACTCCGGGACGGACATCTCGCCCATCGAGTCCTTCTCTGTGCGACAACCGCCAGAGCTCATGCGGGCTGAGTGACTGGAATCCGCTCCGCGGGGACCGCGGGATGGCTGTGGCCGTTCCGCGTGTTCGCCTTGTGAAAAACGGTGATGAACATCGGCGGGATGTTTTGCAGAAAGTATTCGGACTTCGCGGTGTCGAAATGGGTGGCGTGCTGGCGGAGCTCGTTCGTGACCTGGTAGATGATAAAGCTGCCGCCGGGCGTGACCGCATCGTGCGTCTGCTGCAGGAGGGCGCGCTTTTTGTCGATGTCGAGAATGCTGAACGGGATGCCTGAGACGATGTAATCGCAGGAGGGGATGCCGCGGGATTGCAGTTCGTGCGTCAGTTGCGCGGCGTTGCCGTGGACCACATGGACGCGCGGATCGTCCGCGAATTGACGTTCCAGGTCGCGCGAAAAATCGGCGTCCAGTTCAAACAGGAGCAAGGTCGAGTCCGCCGACATGCGGCGTGCGATCTCGCGCGAGTGGACGCCTTCGCCCGGCCCGTACTCCGCGATCACGCGCGGCTGGGTGAAATCCATTTTTCCCGAGACGCGTTCGACAAGCGCTTTGGAACTGGGAATAATCGAAGCAACCTGAAAGGGCCGCTGCAAGAAACGCTTAAAGAACAGGACGCTCATGAAGGGGGCAATAGTCAACCGCAGGCCTCCTATTGTCCAGCCGGGATGTGGACGGCCAGGGACCGAGCGGTCTCGCGGTCGATTTCGCGCTTGAGGTCTATTTGTGACTTTTGCGTTCCCGGCCTGGGCCGGACCTTGTAGTCTCCCGGACATGTTTCCGCGGAAGCTCGTCGTTTGCTTTTCGCTCCTGGCCATGGGCGCGCCCCTTGAGCTGCTGGCCCAGCGCCGTCATACGGAGGACCGCGACCTGCTTCCGATCGATCTCAGTAAATGGGACTGCATCGATCAACCGGGCGGCACCGCGAAGACGCAGAACGGCGTCGAGCGCAATAAGGGGAAGAACCGTTCGATGGTCGATCTCTCGCAGTTGCGCATTCCCGCATTCGATACGGCGACCTTATTGAAAGCGGTCAGCAGTTTCGATTCGCAGACAAAAGGGAAGCGCCGGGAAGATTTGAGCAGCGCGCAGAAGGTTCAGTTGGCTGCGATCGAGAAAGAGGTCATCTCGTTCACCGGTTATCTCGTTCTCGCATACCCCGGCCCGCCGGAGACGACGAATTGCGGCGACGCCGATTTTCACGATTGGCATCTCGAGGTTTTCGAGAATCCGATGAATCACCCGCCGGGCATCGGTGATCCGACGCCCATCATCTGCGAAATCACGCCGCGGCTGCAAAACATGTTCTACGAGCAGGGGATCAAGCTGCAGGATATCGCCGGCTACTTGCGCCTGCCCGATCTGAGCCATCAGGACAATAAGCATCCGGCGCGACAGGTTCGTTTCACCGGGTATGTGCTGTGGGATGACGATCACAATGGCTCGGCGGATATCGGGCCGCGCGTCAGCGAAAAGGGAAAGAACGGCTACCACCATCCCTGGCGCTCGACCGCGTTTGAGATTCATCCCGTTTTAAAAATCGAGGTGCTTGATGGGCCGCAGCCGGTTCCCGTGGCGGCGCAAAGCGCTGCGGCAATCCCGGCTCCACCCGCCGATGCAGCTCCGCCGGCAGGCGCTCCGCCAGCGCCTGCGGCGACAGTCGCAGCCGCGCCGCCGGTCGCAGCGCCGAGCACGCCAGCCGGCCCGCAAATTGCGACCATTCTGCAGCCCGTGAAAGTAAAAATTCCTTACGGCGAGACCGTTCTCCCGCGCGGCACGAGGGTCGAGGTGATCTCGCGCAAGGGGGCTGTCATCACCGTCCGTTATCTTGGGCAGGATGTTCTCGTGCCGCAGGCATCCACCGATCTCCGCTAGGCTATCTGACATGAGCGACACCGACCCATTTCTCCAAGCGGCCATCGAAGAAGCGCGTCTCGGCTTGAGCGAAGGCGGGATTCCCATCGGCTCGGTTCTCGTCTGCGACGGGAAAATCATTGGCCGCGGTCACAACCAGCGCGTCCAGAAAGGCAGCGTCATCCATCATGCCGAGATGAATTGCCTGGAAAACGCGGGCCGCCAACGCGCGGCTGTTTATCAGCGCTGCACTATTTATTCCACGCTTTCACCATGCCCCATGTGCAGCGGCGCGATCATCCTCTATGCCATTCCACGCGTCGTAGCCGGGGAAAATCAGACGTTCCTCGGCGGCGAAGACACCATGCGCGCGACGGGCACCGAAGTCGAAGTTCTGCAAAACGAGGAGTGCATTCAGTTGATGCGCGATTTCATTCGCGATCACCCGGAGCTTTGGAACGAAGATATCGGGGTGTAGTCGGGGGCTTCGCTAACGTCGCGGCGATCCCGCTGGCGGTGCGAAGGGCGACTTGACGCTAACGCACGAAGGGGTTCGTGCGCCGCTCCTCACCGATGGTGGTGGGTGGACCGTGGCCCGGCAGGACGGTGATGGCATCGCCCAGCGGGAAAAGCTTCTCGCGGATGCCGGCGAAGAGCAGATCGCCATCGCCCCCGGGCAAATCCCAACGCCCCACGCCGCCGGCGAAGAGAACATCGCCGCCTACGAGCAACTGCCCCTCGCGTTGCAGAAAACAAAGGCTGCCCGGCGAATGTCCCGGCACCTCCAGCACCTCGAACTTCAACCCGAGAAATTCGCGTTCCGGCGTCGCCTCGATCAGGAAATCGGGTTCGCTCGGCTCGACCTCGAGGCCGAAGCCGTAGTTCCGAAAGAAGTCGGGATCTGAAATCATCGGCACGGTGTCGGTGTGACAACCGATCTGGCAATCCGGGAACCGCTTCCGGATTTTGGCCACGTCCGGGATGTGATCGAAATGGCCGTGGGTGAGGAGGAGGAGACCGGGAGTAATCCCGCGCTTCTCCAGCCACGCACTCGCCCCATCCGGAGCATCGAAAAGAATAGATCCCCCCGGCGCTTCCAGCAGATAACAGTTCGTCTCAAAAATCCCGCCGCAAAATGTCTCGTAACCACTCGTGCTCATGCTCGTAATCGTAATCGTAATCGACCCGCCGGCCCGTGTTCTTTTTCGATTACGAGCAGGAGCATGGGTTTGAAGACACTCCGGCGCTATTCCTTGGCAGAAAAGGAACGGAAACTGCATCAAAACCGCTTCGATGCGAGTTTCTACGCGTCATATTTGAATCTTCCAGCGTATCAAGTGTCTCACCCTCTTACTCACCGCAGAACGCGCCCATTGCGCCTCGCGGCGAAGTCTGCGACTCTAATAAACCCCAATTCCCTAGCATGAAGCTTCCCTTCCGCCTCTCGCCGGTCGTTCTCGCCGTTCTCGCTACTTCCTCTGTGGCGCTGCAACCGGTCCACGCCAAATCCGATCTCGAACAGGTGGAGGTCTCCGTGGGCCGGCTCCTCGAGGAGGGCCACTACACCCACCAGCCGCTCAACGACGAGGTCTCGAAGAAATTCCTCCGCACTTATCTGGAGCTGCTCGATTTCAGCCACCTCTTCTTTACCCAGCAGGATGTCGACGCGCTCAATGCCAAATACGGCACCTCTATCGACGACGATGTTCTACTCGGAAATCTGAAACCCGCCTACGAGGTCTACGAGCTCTATCAAAAGCGCGTCGACGACCGCGTGGCGAAGGTGAAAGAGCAACTGAAAGAGACGCCCGATTTCAAAACCAACGCCACGATTGAGCTCAGCCGTCAGAAATCGGCCTGGCCAAAGGACGCGGCCGAGGCCGACACCATCTGGCACAACCGGATCTTGAACGAACTCCTCCAGGAATCGATGACCGAACATCCGATCGAGCCCGGCCCGCAGCTCGTCGCGCGCCGCTACGATCGCCTGATGCGGAACGTCCACGAAGAGGACAAGCCCGAGCAGGTGAAGCTTTTCCTGGCCGCTCTGGCGCAGACTTACGACCCGCACTCGGAGTATCTCAGCCAGGCGGACCTGAAGAATTTCAGTATCAACATGGGCCTCTCGCTCGTGGGCATCGGCGCGATGCTGCGTTCGGAAGACGGCTACGCGAAAATCGAAAGCCTGGTCGCGGGCGGCCCGGCCCAGAAGCATGGCGGCATCAAGATAGGCGATCGCATCACCGCCGTTGCGCAAGGTGCCGGCGATTTCAACGACGTGCGCGACATGCGTCTCGACAAAGTGGTCGAGCAAATCCGCGGCAAGAAGGGCACGAAAGTGCGGCTCCTCGTCATCCCCGCCGACGCGTCCGATCCTTCCAAGCGCAAGACGATCGAAATCGTCCGCGACGAAATCAAACTGAAGGACCAGGAAGCCCGTGCTGACATCATCATCAAGAAGGACAAGAACGGCCAGCCGGTGAAACTCGGCTGGATCACGCTGCCGTCCTTCTATGCCGACATGGAGCGGCATAGGAAGAGCACCACGCGTGACGTCCTCTTATTGCTCAAGCGGCTCAAGAAAGAGAATATCGGTGGCTTGGTGGTCGATCTCCGACGCAACGGTGGCGGTTCCCTCGAAGAAGCCATCTCGCTCACCGGGTTATTCCTCAAGTCCGGCCCGGTCGTGCAAACCAAAGGCTCGAATGGCAACATCGTCGTCTCCAGCGATCCCGATCCGGGCCTCGCTTACGGCGGCCCGATGGTGGTGCTGATTAGCCGGCAAAGCGCTTCCGCCAGCGAGATTTTCGCGGCCGCATTGCAGGATTATGGCCGCGCTCTCATCGTCGGAGACGCAAAGACGTTTGGCAAAGGAACGGTCCAGACCATTCTCGAAATTGGACGCTTCACCTCGCTCCTCGGCAGCAGCTCGCAGGAAGATGGCGCGCTCAAGTTAACCATTCAGAAGTTCTATCGCGTGGCCGGCGGTTCCACCCAGCTCAACGGGGTCGCTTCCGATATCGTCCTGCCCTCTCTCACCGACCTGCCGGAATTCGGCGAGGGCTCGCTGAAGAATTGCCTGCCTTACGACGAAGTGCCGAAGGCTCGCTACACGAAGTGGGCGGATTCGCCGCAAATCTTCCTCGAAGAATTGAAACACCGCTCGACCGCGCGGGTCAGTGAAAGCCCGGAATTTCATTACATCATGGAAGACATGGAGCGCCTCCGCCAGCGCATCGATGAGAATAAAATCGTGCTGAACGAAGACGTGCGAAAAGCGGAAATGGCAGAGGACAAGCTGCGCAAGGAGGCCCGGACGAAGGATCGCCTCGCCCGCCAGGAACAGGACACGCAAGTTTACCGTGTTACCCTCGACACCGTCGACAAACCGAATCTGCAGCTCATCATGTATCCGGGTAAAATCGCCGCCGCGACCAAGAAGGTTTCGCCGGAAGCGGCTGGCGATGATGATTCGGATGATCTGATCGAGGGCGAGAACGGCAAAGAGCCGGCGGTGGATCCGACGCGCGACGAGGCGCTGAATATTCTCGGCGATCTGGTCGACCTTTCGCAGGGCCCGAAGACGGCGAGCACGACGAAGCCGTAGCAGGTCGGCTAGGCGTCGGCGGTTATCTCGACGCGGCAGGCTGATCCCTGTAGCGACGGCGCTAACGCCAGACCGGCCCGCCGAAGTATTGTGGAGCCGGACGGCGCGCCCATTGTCGACTCCCCTTACGGCGAGTGGGTCGGCTATTTTCGCGCCGGGCAGAGAAGCGCGCCGTATTCCCGAAGACCGTCACTGGAGTTCCCACCGGCACGGTTTCAAAAAGCGTAATCGCATTCTCTTCCGGCAGCCGCACACAACCGTGCGATGCCGGTGCACCCGGCAGATAACCGGCGTGCATTCCCTCCGCGCCATTGAAGCGCATGAAATAACGCATCGGCGCCGGGACGAAACGTCCTCCGCGCGGCACCCGCATATCGGAATCCGCGTCGGCCAGAATGGTGCGGCCATTCGCGTCGACAATCTTGCCGTAGAGGGTCGAAAAGTGACTTTGCTCCTTCTCGATCACCTTGAATTTCCCGGGCGTCGTGTAATGCCCCGCGCGTCCGCTGGAGATCGGCGTGGTCAAGACCACCTCACCGCCCTCGATCAAATAGGCGAGCTGATCCTGAAGATCGATTTCGATCGCATATCGATTCGTCTCTTGCGCCAAAACGGAGCCCGAGAACGCGATGCACAGTAAGAGAAATATCCAAGGCAAACGCATACCAGTTTTAACCCGGCCCGGTCGCAAAAGTTGCGGCAGCATGCGCTGGTGAGATGTCGCCGAACGTGCTCAACGCGTTCGGTCATCCCGAGCCGCGAAGACGGTCGAGGGATCTCACAATCGGAGGACCGAGCCTCTCGTTTAGGGAAATTGCTGAGCGCGGCGCAAATGAACGAACGTCACTACGCGGCGGCACCCGCCAATTGCAGTGGCGAGATCCTTCGACCGTCTTCGCGGCTCAGGATGACGTGCGGGTGGACGCTGCCCGACCCTAGACCGCAATTGGCGCCTTAATCGCGGGATGCGGAGCGTAATTATCGAGCGTGAAATCCTCGAAACGGAAATCGCCGATCTCTTTGCGCGCGGGATTCAAACGCATCTGCGGCAAGGGGCGAAACTCGCGGCCCAATTGCTCGCGCGCCTGCTCGAGATGATTCCGATAGAGGTGCAGATCGCCGAACGTGTGCACGAATTCGCCCGGCTTCAGCCCACAAACCTGCGCCACCATCATCGTGAGCAAAGCGTACGACGCGATGTTAAACGGCACGCCTAAAAATAGATCAGCGCTCCGTTGATAGAGCTGGCAACTCAGTTCCCCATCGCAGACGTAAAACTGGAAGAGCAAATGGCAAGGCGGCAATGCCATCCCCGCGATCTCCGCCGGATTCCACGCGCTGACTATGAGCCGACGGCTTTGCGGATTCGTCCTTATCTGCGCGATCACGTCGTCGATCTGATTCACACGCGTCCCATCCGCGCCACGCCAGTCGGTCCACTGCGCGCCGTAAACGCGCCCGAGATCGCCCTTCGCATCCGCCCACTCATTCCAAATCGTCACGCCGACTTCGTTCAGCGAACGGACATTCGTTTCCCCGCGCAAAAACCAAAGCAGCTCGTGGATGATCGATTTCAGATGCAGCTTTTTCGTCGTCAGCAGGGGGAAATTTTCCCGCAGATCGAATCGCGCCTGCGCGCCGAAGACGGAAATCGTCCCCACGCCGGTGCGATCTTCCCGCGTTTTTCCCTCCTCCAGCACGCGGCGCAAAAGATTGTGATATTGACGCATGAGTTAAAGCTAGGAATGCCGCATGAACGCCGTAACAATCGCTGCGCGGACCAACTCCATCTAGCTCATGAATTCCGCACCCGGCAACCGAATCCTAATTATCGAGGACGAGCCCGACGTGGTCGACATGCTTACGCTCAACCTGCGCAAGGCGGAGTTTGCGGTTTCGAGCGCTGAAGACGGCGCGCGCGGTTTGCGGATGGCACGGGAGGAAGCGCCTGCGCTCATCATTCTCGATTTGATGCTACCGAAAATGCCGGGCCTGGAAGTGTGCAAAGCTTTGAAGAGCGATGCCACGACGAAGCACATCCCCATCATCATGCTGACGGCGAAAGCCGAGGAGATTGATCGCATCGTGGGCCTGGAGTTCGGCGCGGACGATTACGTGACCAAACCGTTCAGTCCGCGCGAAATGGTTTTGCGAGTAAGAGCCATCCTGCGCCGCGGCCAGGGCGAGGTGGTGGAAGAAGCGCTCACCGTGGGATCGATCCGCGTCGATCCGGTGCGGCACGTCGTGACGGTGAACGACAAACCGATTCGCCTAACGAGTGTGGAATTCAAACTCCTGAGCATGCTGATGGTGCGACGCGGGAGAGTGCAGGCGCGTGATCGTTTACTGAACGAAGTCTGGGGCTACGAAAGCCTGATCGACACGCGGACCGTCGACACCCACGTGCGGCGGTTGCGCAAAAAACTCGGCAAGGCGGCCGACGCGATCGAGACCGTGCGTGGTTTCGGCTACCGCTTGCGTGAGACGCCCGGGCGTTGACGGGAACATTTCGCTTTTGGGTAGCGGTGATCCAGTTGCTTTTGGGTCGCCGGATGAAGTGGGTCATCCTTCGGCCCGAGGGCGGGCCGGCTCCACCGGTTGCCGTGGAGCTGGCGCGCCCCCGCGCCGAAGGTTGCTGCCTGGCGCTCTTTCGCCTTGGCGAAACAATCTCTTTCCGCTACGCCGTGGAGACCGCGATTGCCACGGGCACGGAGCGCTCCGGTTGCTTGCAGGAAAAAAGCGTGATCTAACACCGAATATGTTCTCGATTCAGAAACTCCTCGGGCACGATGGAAAGTTCTTCGACCTGCTCGAAGCCAGTGCGCAACAGGCCGATGCCAGCGTGCATCATCTGGTCGATCTTCTGGGAAAACTCGAGGAGCACGCTTCGCCGCAAAGCCTGGATGAATTCGTCCACCGCCGGCGCAAGGACAAGCAGATCACGCAAGAGCTGACGGAACAACTCTGCAAGACTTTCATTACTCCGTTGGAGCGGGAAGATATCCAGGCGTTGGCCACCGCGCTCTACAAGATTCCGAAGACGGTGGAGAAAATCGGCGAGCGCCTTCTGATTTGTCCCGGCGATCTGGAGGCGCGCAGTTTCCGCAAGCACCTGGAGCTGCTCGACCAGGCCGCCGAAGCCGTGCTCGAAATGGTAAAGGAGCTGCGCAAGGGCATGGATGCCGCGAGCGCGCGGGAAAAAAACGCCAACCTGCAAAGGATCGAGGGCGATGCCGACAAGCTGGAGCTGGAGCTGTTGCGCGATCTTTACCACGGCGATTACGACGCCAAGCACACCATCTTCCTCCGCGATATTTACGAACTGCTGGAGAAGGTGATCGATCGCTGCCGCGATGCCGGCAACATCGTCCTCCAGATCGTGCTCAAGTATTCCTAAGCCGCTGCGAAGCCTGCGCGTATGACTCTGTTTCTCCTGGTCGTGCTCGCTGCCGTCGCCTTCGAGTACATCAACGGCTTCCACGACGCGGCCAACGCCATCGCGACCGTGGTCTCGACCAAAGTCCTGACCCCGCGCCAGGCCATCGCGCTGGCGGCATTTTTTAATCTCACTGGCGCGCTCATGGGCACCGCCGTCGCCACCACCATCGGGAAAGGCATGGTCGATCCGAAGGTCATCACCATGCCGACGATTTTTTGCGCACTGCTCGGCGCGATCATTTGGAATCTGCTCACATGGTGGCTCGGCCTGCCTTCCAGCTCCAGCCACGCGCTCATCGGCGGGCTGTGCGGCGCCGCCCTGGCTTCGGCCGGGAACGATTGGTCAGTGCTAAAGTGGCAAACGGGGTTGATGCCGAAAGTCGTTATTCCCATGATCACGTCGCCGATTCTCGGCTTCCTCATTGGCGGCCTGCTCATGTTCCTGCTCCTGGTCAGCCTGCAGTCTTTCACCCCGCACTTGGTCCAGAAGGTTTTCGGCAAGCTGCAATTGGTCAGTGCCGCCTGGATGGCGCACAGCCATGGGACAAACGATGCGCAGAAAACCATGGGCATTATCGCCCTGGCGCTGTTTACCGGCACGCAGAGCGGTGCTTTTGCCGGCCTGCCCCATGCGTTCGATTTTCTGATCACGCCGGAGTTTAAGGTGGCCAAATGGGTCATCATCCTCTGTGCCGCGACCATGGCCGCGGGAACCGCCGCGGGTGGGTGGCGGATCATTCGCACTCTCGGCCACAAAATGGTCAAGCTGCAGCCGGTGCATGGGTTTGCCGCCGAGACGACCGCGGCGGTTATCATTCAAGTGGCCAGCTCGCACGGCATCCCGCTTTCCACCACTCACGTCATCTCCACTTCCATCATGGGCGTGGGGGCGGTGAAGCGCTTTAGCGGGGTCAAGTGGGGCGTGGTCGAGCGCATCGTTTGGGCCTGGGTTCTCACCCTCCCGGCGACCGCGACCGTCAGTTACCTCCTGGCACGAGTGGCAGGGATGTTTTAAGCCAGGGTAATCGCAACATGCGCTACCTCCTTTTCGCACTCCCGTGTCTCGCGCTCCTCGGCGTCCTCTGGTTGTCCAATCGGCGACGCTGGATCGAACCGTGGCGGGAGATCGAAGAGCTGGTCACCGCGATCGTGGGGCGGAAGGCTCCGCGTAAATTTTTGATCACGGCGAACGAGCGAGCCAACACGATTGGCCTGACTTTGGAGAAATTCGCCGCGAAACAGAATGAGCTGGAGCGTCTCGCGCATGAAGGCGGCGCGGGTTTGCAAAATATTCTCGGCGCTCTCCCGGACGGCATCGCCTTGGTCGATGAGCGCCGTCGTCTGCAGATGATGAACCCACGCTTCCGACAGCTCTACGCTTTGCCGGAAGGCGGCACCGGAGTGTCGCTCATGGAAGTGGTGCGCGATGCGATGGTGGATCGCGCCGTGACGGCCGCCCTGGAAACGGGCGAGTTGCAATGCGAGGAGATCACCTTGGCGCGCGGGATGGAAGGGCGGCAGGAAATCGAGATCACGGCGGTGCCGTTTCGCGCTGGGAACGAGATTGCAAACGAAGCCGTGGTTTTGTTCCGCGATATCACGCAGATGCGCCGGGTCGAGGAGATGCGGAAGGATTTCGTCGCGAATGTTTCGCACGAATTGCGCACCCCGCTCTCCATCTTCCGCGGTTACCTCGAGACGCTGCTCGACGATCCGCAACAGTCGCCGGAGGAACTGGCGCGCATCCTTGAGGTAATGGATCGCCACGCGGAGCGGCTGACTTTATTGGTGGAGGACATCCTCAGCCTGGCCAAGCTGGAAGCGCCCGGCACACGCCTGGAGTTCGGTGAAATTTATCTGCCGGATTTTCTCGGCGGGATTTTGCGCGATTGGGAGCGGCGCTTCGACGCCAAGCTGCTGCAAGCCAAGCTCGAAGCGCCAGAGAATCTTCCGGTGATCGGAGCGGACGAAAATCGTTTACAGGAAGTCATCTACAATCTGCTCGATAACGCGGTGAAATACTCGCCGCCGGAAGGGAAAATCTGGCTCCGGGCGGAGCAGGCTGGGGATCACGTGTACCTCTCGGTCTCAGACCAAGGCGTGGGAATTCCCGCGCGTGATCTGCCGCGCATCTTCGAGCGCTTCTATCGCGCCGACAAAGCGCGCAGCCGGCAGATCGGCGGGACCGGTCTGGGCTTGTCGATCGTGAAACACATCGCGCAACTCCATGGTGGACGCGTGGAAGCAACGAGCGAATTCGGGCAGGGCACGACCATTAGCATCGTCCTCCCGGTGCGGCCACCGTTGGAAACCGAGGAAGCAGCCGAACACGCGCAGCCGCAGTTTCAATTCCGCGTGTAGCCACGTCGCTGCGCGAGGTGCCCTGGCGGCTCGCATGTCAGGAGTTGCGTCCGTTGGCACACCCTCACCCGCACGTCCCGCAGGGACGTGGTTACAGCCGCTGTCACACAATCGTCACACTAAAGCATTTGTCGGTTCCGGGTGCGCAGCGGCATCGTGGGAACCCGCATGGAAGCCATGGCCGAACTCCCGAAAAACTTCGCGCGGAAGAACCGCGCCCAGAAGGCGCGCGTCTCGACGGATCGCACGATCAAGGTCTTCTTCGGCAGTAACGCGCTCGTCGCAATTGTGGTCCTGGCGTTGATCACGATTTTCCTTTTCCGCGAGGGTTTCGGTTTCTTCGGACAGAATCTCGATAGCATCCGGCGCTATCGGCAGAGCGGGGAGGAATACGTCGATCTCATGCGGCAATATGCCGATGCGCACACGGCGCTTTCTCGTGGTTTGAATGCGCTCCGGCTTCGCCAATTTCGCGCGGCGGAAAAGGACGGCGTCCCACTCGATCAAATCAACGCCTCCCTCGCGCCGTTCGATCAATTTGCCGAAGCCTTTAGCACCACGGCGGAGCCGCTGAATGGGCTTGTCTCCGATTCCGGCGACACGGCCTCAGCGTTGAAGGCGGCACTGCTCGCGCAAGCCGGGCTCAGTGAAGATGCGGCGGAAACCACGGACAGCACGCCCCCCCCGCCAGCCGCACTCGCCGCTCGCCAACAGCTCGACCAAGTGCGAACCAGCGCGGCTGCTTTCGACGGGATTGCGGCGACCATACAAACGCAGATCACGAACCTGCTCGCGACTCCGCCACCGCTGACCACTCCCGCGGTCCAGCCAAGTTTCGCCAAGTGGCAAAAGAACGCCCGCAATTACGCACAGGCTTTGCCAGCCGGCGGCCAGGAATTGCGCGCCTGGAACCCCGACAAGCCGATCGCGTGGTATCGCACGATCACATCCTTCCTCTTCGGTCGCGATTGGGTCACGGCCAGCTTTTGGCAGGATTGGTACGGGATCATCCCGCTCTTTGTCGGCTCCGTCATGGTTTCGGTCGTGGCGCTGGCCATCGGGGTGCCACTCGCGGTGATGGCGGCGATTTACGTGAGCGAAGTCGCCTCGGCGTACGAGAAAAAACTGATCAAGCCCTACATCGAATTCATCGCGGCGGTTCCGTCGGTAGTGCTCGGATTTTTTGGGATCGCGGTCGTCGGCCAGGCGATCCGCGCGGCGACGCAATGGGAGTGGCTGAGCTGGGTCAGCTTCTTCCCGATCGCGGAGCGGCTCAACATTTTCACCGCCGGCAGTCTGCTCGCGCTGATGGCGATTCCGACGATCTTCACTTTGTCGGAAGATGCGCTCCGCAATGTGCCGCGTGGCTTCAAAGAAGCGTCTTACGCGCTGGGCGCGAACCGCCTGCAAACCATCGCGCGCGTGCTGGTCCCGGCTTCGCTCTCGGGCATCGTGTCGGCTATTTTGCTCGGGCTCGGCCGCGTCATCGGCGAGACTATGGTGGTCCTGCTTTGCGCGGGGAATCGGATCGAAATCCCGGATTTCACGGAAGGACTGGGCGCATTCTTTCAGCCGGTACATACCATGACCGGCATCATCGCGCAGGAGATGGGCGAAGTGGTGCGCGGCAGCATTCATTACCGCGCACTCTTCATGGTCGGGCTGGTGCTCTTCGTCCTCACCCTCGGCATCAACTACCTCGCGCAGCGATTGGTGGCGCGTTACCGCATGAGCATTGGATGATGAAATGAAACCGTCCACTTCCAACTCCCGCCGCAGCCGCTTCTTCGAGCGCGTCGCTTTCTGGATGTTCCGGATTGCGACCTACATCATCATCGCATTCGCGAGTTACATCTTTCTCGATATCGGCATCAAAGGCAGCCGCACGCTTTTCATGGCGAAGGCGCCGTTCATTAATTTCACCTTCCTCAGCGAGCGGCCGCAGACTCTCTACGTCTTCGATTACGAGGGCGAAAAACTGACGCTGAGCGACACGGATTTTCGCCTATGGAAAACCACGCATCCCGAGGCGGTGGTGGAACCGCAAACGGTCGCGTATTCCGCCGGCGGCATTTGGCCGTGCATTGTCGGGACGGCGCTGCTCGTCATTGGCTCGATGACGCTCGCGCTCGTGATCGGCATTAGTAGCGCGATTTTCTTGAGCGAATACAGCCGCGGCGGAGTGTTCATACGGCTCGTGCGCGTCGCGATTTTGAACCTCGCGGGCGTTCCTTCGATTGTCTTCGGGCTCTTCGGCTTTGGACTTTTCGTGATCTTTTTCGGCTGGAACGTTTCCCTGCTCGCCGGCTGGTTCACGCTCGGACTCATGATTTTGCCGGCCATCATCACCGCGAGTGAAGAATCGCTCCGAGCCGTGCCGCAGGGTCTGCGGGAAGGTTCACTCGCGCTGGGCGCGACCCAGTGGCAGACCATCCGAAAAAATGTGCTGCCGTATGCGATGCCCGGCATTCTCACGTCTTCCATTCTTGGCATCGCGCGCGTCGCGGGCGAGACCGCGCCCATCATGTTTACCGCCGCCTACGCCATGCGCGACGAGATGCCCTGGCAAGTGCAGCGCGCCACCGACTTCGTCTTCCAGGGCGTGATGGCGCTGCCGTATCACATCTATGTCGTCAGTTCGAAAATTCCGCAAAACGAATACACCGAGCGCGTGCAATACGGCGCGGCCCTCGTCTTCCTCCTCCTCGTGATGTTGATCGCGCTCACGTCCGTCGTCTTGCGAGAAAAAAGTAGGAGCCGCCTCGCATGGTAGATTTAATGGTAATGCCGCCGTCCACTCTCGTGAACCCCAACACCCCACCACCAGCCGCCGAAACGAAAGCGCCTCAAAGCGCCCCGCCGGTCGCGGCCGAGAAAGGAATCATCGAGATCGAGCATCTCGAGTTTTCCTACGGCTCGAACAAAGTCCTGCACGATATCAGCCTCAGCATTCCTGCGCGCGCCGTGACTGCATTCATCGGGCCATCCGGCTGCGGCAAAACCACGCTCTTGCGTTGTCTCAACCGGATGAACGATTTGATCGAGAGCGCGCAAATCACGGGCGGGACGATTAAGATCGAAGACGTTGATATCAACGATCCGCGCATCGATGTCGTGGACCTGCGGCGAAACGTTGGGATGGTTTTCCAGAAATCGAATCCGTTCCCGAAATCAATTTACGACAACATCGCTTATGGCCTCCGCATCGCCGGTATTACCAAGCGCTCGAAGATCGACGAAGCGGTCGAGAAGAGCCTGCGCGCTGCCGCCCTGTGGGATGAAGTGAAGGACCGCCTGAACGTGAGCGGCTACGGACTTTCCGGCGGCCAGCAGCAGCGTCTCTGCATTGCGCGCGCGCTCGCGGTTGAACCCGAGATCGTGCTCATGGATGAGCCCTGCTCCGCGCTCGATCCCATCGCGACGGCGAAGGTGGAAGAGTTGATCCGGCAGCTCAAGGAGCACTACACGATTGTGATCGTGACGCACAACATGCAACAAGCCGGCCGCGTTTCCGACCGCACCGCGTTCTTTTATCTCGGTCGCCTGATCGAATACAGCGACACGCGCAAGATGTTCAGCAACCCCGCGCAACGGCAGACGGAAGATTACATTACCGGGAGGTTCGGATGATCGCGAAAAGCAAAGTCGGCCACGCCACGCGTGCCCGTAGCACAGGCACCCGCCGTAGCACAGGCATCTTGCCTGTGTGGACAGCGGGCGCCCCGCCCGGTCTCCCTCCGCTCCCCACACCCGGCGGCCGAGCCGCCCGCCGGCCCCACAGGCAAGATGCCTGTGCTACGGCGAATGATGCCGGTGCTACGCCGGACGCCTATGCCACCACTCCATGATCGCGCATAATCACATTCTCGGAACATTCGACGACGCGCTCGGCTCATTGCGCAACAACGTCCTGATGATGTCGAGCCTGACGGAACGCAGCCTCGACCGCGCCGTCACGGGTTTAATCCAACGCGATGACGATCTCTGCGTCCTGGCCATCGCCGACGACGAAGAAATCGATCAACTGGAGAAGCAGGTGGACAAGGACGGCGTCGATTTACTCCTGCGTTTTCAGCCAGTCGCGTCCGATCTGCGGCGGGTCGTCTCCGCGATGAAACTGAGTTCGAATCTCGAACGCATGGCGGATCAAGCGGTCAGCATCGCGCGCAAGGCACGGAAGCTGAACCAACATCCCGCATTACCGGAAGTCGACCTAATCGAGCCGATGCATCGCCATGCGATGTCGATGTTCAAAGACAGTGTGGACGCCTACATCCGCGAAGACGTGCAGCAGGCCATGACACTCAAGGCGCGCGACAAAGTGCTGTATGAAATGAATGCGAGCGCGAGCAAGAAACTGATCCTGCGCATGGCGGCAGATCCGGAGCAGTTGCGCGGTTATCTGAACCTGATGTTCATCGCGCGGCATCTCGAGCGGGTGGGCGATCACGCGACGAACATCGCGGAAGACGCTGTCTACGCCGCGGCTGCCGAAGATATTCGGCATCAGCCCTTCGTGCCGACAGCGAGCGAGTAACGCAAGTTGTCGCGGCGTCACTACAACCGCTCGTTTCCGTAAGAGAGCGCGGGCGCCTAATCCGCCGAAAACGCCGCAACGGACGTGCACTCCCGCGCGCACCATTCTTCGATCTTGGCCGCGATCTCATCCCGCACTTCGCGAGTTTGCGCGAGCTTCTCTTCCCAGGTCCCGGTGAACTTCGAAGGATCACGGAAAGGCCAATGCAGCCGCTGCGTCGGCCCCGGAAAGACCGGACAACCTTCCGCTTCCGACTCGTGACAAACCGTGATGACGTAAGCGAAAACGCCGCCTGCTTTCCAAAGATCGAAGACCACTTGGGAGTCACGTTGCGTGATATCGATCCCCACTTCCTGCATCGCCGCGGCGGCCAGGGGATTAACGCCCCTGCCTTCTTCCAAGCCTGCGCTCTGCGCTGCAAACGCGCCACCGCAGCGCGCATTCACGAAGCCTTCGGCCATACGGCTGCGGGCGCTGTTATGCACACAAATGAAGAGAACTTTTGGGATGCTCATGTGGGATTCAATAGGATCGCGCCAGGAGCGTCTCCTCCTCGGGCGGGAGAAAATCGGCGATCCGTTTCTCGGTAATCTTTACCGGCGTGCCGATGTGGACGCGAGCATACAACGCGATCACGTCCTTCGATTTCATCCGGATGCAACCAAAGCTGGCGCGACGCCCGATGCGCTTTTCTTCCGCGGTGCCGTGGATGTAAATGCAACGCTCACGCGCGTTGCGGTTCTGATCTTCCTTCCCGCGGTCCCCGTAGCACGGGCGTCCCGCCTGTGGGGACATCGGGCGTCTCGCCCGGTGATTCCGATCTTCGACCGCCGCCTAGCCAATCACCGGGCGAGACGCCCGTTGTCCCCACGGGCAGGAGGTCCGTGCTACGCGCGGCAAAAGCGTCACGCGGCCGCAGCGCGCGCTTGGGATGACCATGTGCTTCCGCTTCCAAAGATCAGTTTCCTTCCTTCGAGGTCGGCAGCGAGGAATGCAGATCACTGATTAGATTATCGATCTTGCGCAAATCCTTCTTGCGTCCCTTTTCCGGCTTCAACTTCCGCTTGCGGACCATCGCAGTCAGGTCGCGCAGTTGATGTAATCGTTCGCGCGGGAGTTCCTCCGGCGGCGCGCTGGCCCCGACCGCGGCCAGGCATTGCGCAAGCTGAAGTTCCAGGTGCGCGCTGTAGGATCGGATCGTCTGCCGTAACTCGGCGCGCAATTTGAGCAGCTCCGATTCGAGGTGACGCGCGGGCGAAGTGCCGGTGAGACGGTGGCGCTCTTTTTTTCCTGGCTTGGTCATAAGGCAATGGATGGGAGTTCGTGCGCCGGTTGCAACGGCTCCACGAAGGGGTTGAAGTTGAGCAACTCGATCGCGCCATCATAGGTTTCGACGATGGCGGAACAGGTCTCGACCCAGTCGCCGCAGTTGTAATAAGTCACGTCCTCAAATTGCCGAACCGCCGCGCTATGAATGTGACCGCAGAGCACAGCCTGGACGTCGTGATCCTCCGCGTAACGCACGATTGCCTTCTCAAATTCGCCCACAAAACTGACCGCGTCCTTGACCCGTTTTTTCGCGTAAGCGCTGAGCGACCAATAGCCGAAACCAAAACGACGCCGGAAGAAATTGATCGCGGGATTGAGCGAGAGCAGAAATTGGTAGCCGAGATCGCCAGCGAAGGCGAGCCAGCGCGCATTCTGTACCACGGTATCCAGCTCGTGCCCATGCATGACGAGGATGCGCCGGTGGTCGGCGGTGGTGTGGATGGCGTGCTTTTGAATGGAAATCTCGCCGTAATTCCCGCAGAAGCGCTCCACAAAATCGTCGTGATTCCCCGGGATGTAGATGACGCGTGTGCCTTTGCGCGCGGCGCGGAGGATTTTTGGGATGACATCGTTGTGTTCCTGCGGGGGCCAATAGATGCTACGGCGCAATTGCCAGACATCGATCAAGTCGCCCACGATGTAGAGCGTCTCGATTTCGTGGCCGCGCAAAAAATCCAGGAACGCCGCGGCGTTACTGGCACGGGTCCCGAGATGCAGATCCGAGACCCAGGCTGTGCGCACACGACGCGGCGCGGGCGCGCGGACAACGCGAACGTTTTTTAGGCGCGCCGCTGGAGGATCGAGCAGTTGCATCGCAACCAAGATACCAGCCCCGACCGTCGCCCCGCAAAACACCTATCGTGACAATCAGGTGACAATCTCGCCGTCGCCCGACGGCTAGATTGTCACCTGATTCACGCGGGCGTAGCCGTAATGTTTGCCCATCAGCTTGATCAATACAGCTGGAACGAGATTATGAAGCTGACCCAGAAGCTGACCCTCATTCTTTTTTCTAATATTCTTTCTCCAAGTATGAGCGCATGTCGCTTGTGCACGCGCCAAGCGCGGCTCAGCAAATCACACATCATCCCGGAATTTTGCTACGCGGGCTTATACGATCAGAATCACCGATTTATAGAGGTCCACGACGTTAAGCGCGGCCGCGTTCACCGCGGACAGAAAGGACATACTGAGCGGCTCCTCTGCGCGGAATGCGAATCACATCTCAACGGCTTCGAGCGGCACGCGCGCCGGCTGTTTGTGGATCGGCTGGAGATCGGGACCCCGCCTCGACCGTGGATCGAGCTGGAAAATCTCGAATACGCAAAGCTCAAGCTGTTCCTGCTTTCCGTTGTGTGGCGAAGCAGCGTTTCGAGCCTGCATATCTTTCGTCACGTCGACCTTGGTCGACACGAGCCAGAGTTCCGCCGCCGCATCCTTCACTCAGAGCCAGGGGTGCCGGGCTCGTATGGCGTGATGATCTTTCCGCTGCTCTTTAACGGCGAGCACATGCGCGATTTGATGATCGAGCCGACGCCGGGACGGCTCGTAGGGGGGAATTGGCTCTATCGTTTTGTGTTCACTGGATTCGTGTTCCTAATGATTGTGTCGAGCCACAGCGTTGAGCCTCGATTCGCCCCCCTCCTTCTGAATGACAATGCGCCCGTTCGGGTATACCCGCGGGAACTTAGAGATTTTCAATTCTTGCGGGAAGTCTGGAACCTTGCCGGTGAAACGATAAAGGATGTCGTCATCTGATCCGTTCCCGCGTTATTTCCCGAACATCCAGCGTAAGAGTGGATCAGCTTTTTTGCCGCGCTTACCTCTCGGCAAGCTCGTCTGCGGTTCAGGTGCTCTTTTTCTACGCCACCGATTCCCAGTACGCCACCTATCATCATCATTGGCATACCAGCAAAGTGTTTGAACGACGGTTTCTGTGTCCACCTCGCCGGTGTCCACATGTTCCCAGTGCCCGTCTCTTGAAAACTCTTGATACTCAAGCACGAATCTCTCACGTGACGAGCCTGCCGCCTGCATGAAATTACTCTTCGTCTTCGTTAGAATAGCGAACGATCGATTACCTCCGGGAAGGCTTCGGATGGCAGTATGTATTTCCTCATCCGTAGGTCCTTGGAGACTAGCCCCTGGGCACACCTGAAGGTGATACTTTCGGCGGCTGGCTTTATTCGCGTCGTTCAAGGGAGCGTAGGGGTCAGCTTCAGAATCACGCTGTGGCTTGGAACGATGGGTAGACATTGGCTATCTCCGACTAGCGCTCACTTGACGTATTTGGTGACGCCTCGCATTGGATTAAGAGCCGCCGTATCCGACTGTGGATTTGGTTGGCATAAGCGCAGCTCGATCACGTCTCCGTTGCTGACAAATAGCGTGGAAAGCTGTCGCGAAAGATCCAAGTGCGAGTCAAACAATGATCCTGTCGTTGAATTGACGAAGAAAAAGTGCTTTTGGGTGCCGAACCCTTCCGGCGTTATTTTCGGGTCGTTAAGAGCCTGTTGGGCGAGCCCGACTAATTGACCAAGAGATAGGTCGAACTGTTTGAGAGCGATTTCGGTGTCGTTCGGGAGAAGCAACGTCGCTTGATTGCTATCAGCGGACGCTGGCTTAGGGCCTATCGACGGCTTCCCAAACATTTTCCGCGCTTTATCTAGAGTGCCATTCTGAACCTCAGCACGGAAGTGCTGGAGCGTCGATCGAACGTGGTCAGGGTGGCTTGGCTTAACATCGTTTTGTAGAATCTTCTTCTCCCCCGCTCGCGTTTCGTATTCCAACACTACCCTGTACGAGCGAATGTCGTCAGTGGAGTTCGCAGCTATGAATTCGGCGGGAAGAAGAAAACTTGTCTTCGTGTAAGGCGGCAGCGTTACAAAACCAGCCTCCGTCGGCGGGACCCTCCACGACGCAAATTGCATTTCGCTTTCCATCGGAATCATGGCGCCTCCCTTCAACCGGCGCATCTCTGCTCGGGTAAGTTTCCGGTCCTTACCCTTGAACGATGATGTAAGTTCACCTGAGGGCAGCAGGACGATGAACGTCTCGCCGATGAGGAATGCGACTTGGCGCACTGTCATCGCGTGTCCGGTTTCGTTGCGGACACTCGTCGTCAGCCCATCGATTCCAGACCCGATGCCCATTGTTTTGAGCTCCCGTTTTATGCCTCGCTTCTGAAACGCAGTTCGGACGCGATTTCGGCAGCTTGCGAGCAGTGTAATGACGCCCGCGCCGACCAAGCCGACCGTTATCCCTTCGATCACTGCTTCAAAATGCAACGGCATATGGGGAATTTTGCCGAATCAGGTTATTGTCTCCGCCAGGCCAAAACGGTCGGTGTAGTCGCAGCCGAATAATGACGGCTCTCGCGCCGGTCGAATGTGATGGGGTGTGTCACTGAGTTTGAGGTCGTCACGTCAACTTCCTCGCGATCTCCTCGTCCAGTATTTCCTGCACAGTCAGCGGGACGATGATCCGGTGTTCTTCGCGAAAGAAGCGGTCGATCTCGCGCATGGCGTCGCTGCTGTAGTCGAAGCTGACGAAGAAGCCTTTTTCGCATTTGGCGCGGCGCATGGCGGTTTCGAAGGCGTCGATGTCCGGGCGGCCGGCTTTGTCCTTCTGTTTTACCTGCATGGCGTAGAAGCGTTCTTCCAAGCGCAGTTCATCGGGACCGGCTTCTTTTACGTTGTCCAAGGCGGAGACGGGGAAGATGCGGCCGTCGATGCCCTTGTCGCCGACCTGTACCTTGTTCTTGCGCCCGCCGAGTGCGATCACGGCCCAGTTCTCAAACTCGAACGGCGGCAGCTCGCGCAGCTTCTTTTCCGTCCACGGCAGATCGCGCACGATGAAACCGCGCCCGATTGCCCAAAGGTCTTCGTTCTCCGGCAGCGCGCAGACTTTCTTGTCTTTCAACCGCTTCGCCATCACGCGGCAGGCAGTGGGCGAAATGTCGATGCCGATCCATTGCCGCTTCAGTTTCTGCGCGGCGACAATCGCGGTCCCGCAACCGCAGAAGGCGTCGAGGACGATGTCGTTTTCGTTGCTACTGGCGGCGATAATACGATCAAGCAAGGCGAGTGGTTTCTGAGTGGGATAGCCAAGACGTTCCGCTGCTTGGGAATTGATTGGAGGAATGTCGGTCCACACCGAGTCGATGGGTCTACCTTCCTGTTCATCTAGGTAACGCTTGAAACGAGGCACGCCGCCGGGGCGCGGTTGAATCACAAGCCCTTGCTCGTACGCCTCCTGCATCCGCTCACGAGTCCAACGCCAAACTCGTTTCACGCCGAGGAAGTCGTAGGTGAGGTTTGGTCGGTCGGTCGCGGGATTTAGCAGGCTGGTAAGCTGGTAGCGCCGCCCGTCTGAGTCGCGCAGAGAATACTTGCTCGATGTCTTTTCATCCAAATTCTCGGGGTCGTAAGCGTTGTATTGCGGAGTGAACGAAGGTTTCCCACCGCCGCCATAAAGAAAGATCGAGTCGTGGTTGTTTGGGAACGCAGCCGACGCCAGTCCTTTCGCCAAGTTCCGTCGCCAAATGACTTCCGTCTGGAAGTTATTCTCTCCGAAAATCTGATCGAGCATCACTTTCACGTAATGCGAGGCGTGCCAGTCGCAGTGATAATAAAAGCTGCCGGTTTTCTTGAGGACGCGGGCGAGCTGTTCGCAGCGCGGGCGCATGTAATCGATGTAGGCGCGGGTGCTTTCGTGACGATCCTCGAAGCTGCGCTTTTCCTTCGTCTCGCCCCAGAAAACTTCGTAGTTGCGGTTCGAATTGAACGGCGGGTCGATGTAGATGAGATCGATGCACTCGTTTGGGAGCTTGCCCAACTGCTCCAGATTATCGCCGCAGTAGATGACGCGGGTGTCGATCACAGCGGAGGGCTTGGCGGGCATGCTGGACGCTAGCGGGTTTTCCACTGGCACGTCAATAAGTGGCCACGGCGCCGTAAGCTATTGCACACGTCTGGGCTTGGGAAAAAAAAGGGGGGAAAAAAAAGGGGTCGGTCCTCGGGTCGGTCCTATAATCTCGGCATGATTCCATCGTTGCCGCCGTCCTCTGCCAGGCGGGTCAATTCCCCATCTAATCCGTCTTGCCCCACGGTGTGCAAGCGATAACGACTGATACTGCTGGCGTGTCCCAACGACAGGGCCTGCGCAATCCAGGCATTTGAAACGCTCGTGCCCGTCCGGATCAAACGCGCAACCGCCAGCTTTCGCGCATCGCTCCGCTTCATCGCCGCCAGTTCGTCAACCTCCAATCCCAGATAACTCAACGCCCGACCCAGGAGACGCTGCGCCTCCTCCGCGTCATGGCTCCGCCGGATCGGTCCGTCCACCTCTTTGGCCCGGCTGAGCTTTTCCCCAGCCCCTTCGATCAGGCCCAGCATTCGTTCCCGGAAGCCCGCGCTGCCAAGGCACCAGCCCCGCCGTAGAACCTCCTGCGTCTCCCGGTTCTTCCCGGCCCATTCATCCACCGCCCGCTCTCGCATCCGCTCGGCGTATTTCCGACGCCCGCTCACAGAATCCGCCAGACCGAGTTCTCCCAACACTCGCTCCGGCTCAAACCAGCCCGGCCTTCCTCTCGCAGCGGCATACCAGCCGTAGCTGCTCCAACGATAATCGAAGAGCCGTTCCTGCAGTGAAATCATCCCGGCGCGCACCGGGTTGAGGTGAATGTAATCGCTCAGAGTCGCGAAGTATCCTCGTTCCTCCGGGTCCACTACCACCGCTTTGTAGCGACCCTGAAAGAGATGTCCGCGCAGACGATGGCGCCGGTTGAAGCGCACGGTGTAAGTCGTCTGGAACCATTTCATCCCCGCGACCAGATTGGCCTGCGGCGTTTCCAAGAGCAGATGGTAATGGTTAGTCATCAAAACCCACGCGTGCAGGCGCCAACCGGTCCGCCCGCACACCTGCGCCAGCGTGGCCAGGAACTGTTCTCGATCCCGCTCATCGCGCAGGATCGCTTCCTGCCGGTCGCCGCGGTCGAGCACGTGATAGACCGCTCCAGGAAATTCCACTCGAGCCTTCCGCGGCATCCAAAGATTTTAGGTCGGCCGACTCCCGCAAGTCGAGCCGATTTGCCGAGATTATAGGACCGACCCCTTTTTCTTTCCACACACTCACCCTTGACTACCTACATAGGGGTTAGGCGTATCGGTTCGATCGGGGATGGATGCGATGGGCATTGAGTCGTCCGCGGTTCGGGTCGCGAGTTGATTTGTAGGTTGCGTAGTTCGGTTCTGTCGAGCGTTGGAGCCAACAGTAACTCTCGACGTAGTTTCCAGTGTGAGGGGAACGGGCGTTTTGCAGGCATCCACGCTTGGAGCCGTCCTCTGGCCAAGGGTTCTCAAACCGAATCCCATCGTAAACAATAAAGATCTCAAGCGCTGGCCGGTGATATGTGATGTCCGCACGGAGGCCGTCGAGAGTGGGGCGGTCGGCGAAGACAAGAAAATCCCAATCGGAATCAGGTCGAAACATGCCGTTCGCGCGGCTGCCGAAAAGCCAAATCGCAGTGATGGCGGGAAATGCCAAAACAAGCCGTTCCAAATACGCTGAGACAACATCAGGAATGGGCGGGATTGGAGGCAGGCACCGGAGAGATTCGTCGCTGGATTCTTCGTTCATCGGCTTTCGTTCAAGGGAGACGCGCAGAAGCGCCTAACGACCCAAAGCTCAGTGACGCACGGAGCCGTTCGCTGCAGCGCATGGTTAGGCCGCGGTTTCACGGAATTGGCTCTTCCTCCTCTGGGTAGTGTGGGTCAATGTCTTTGGCGGGTTCGACAGTCACCTCGATGACCTCCGCCCCATACTTGGCTGCTAAGAAGCGTTCGCGATATAGGTAGTAGGCGGCATCGCAAACCTTGGCGGTAAAGTAAGCGTTGAAGCCTCCGCCAACCGCGGCTCCCGCCGCTGGAAGGATCTGAGCGAGCTTGGCTTTTGTGAGACGAATCCCGAGTGCCTTGGCTATCTGCTGAATGAGTTGGACAAAGGCGTGTTCCTCAAGCTGCTTCCACGCTCGCTTCTTAGCGACATCCTCTGCGATCTTGACGAGTTGTGCCATTGCGAGACTTTTGGAAGCGTCGGTCGGAGATGACGCCAATCCCAAAACATTCATGGCGAACAGTCGCTCGTCCTGACACGAAATATCGAATCCGTAGTAAGTTGCATACTCGCCGATTGCACGGAGGTTGATTCCGATAAGCGTTGCGATGTCGGCAGGAATGCCGGGAAGACCAAGCATCCCGAATCCAACGCCTTCAGCGAGGGCGAGACCCTTGTATTTGGCGGCGAGAAATCCAACGACTCGATCAACCTGCCGAAGCTCAATGCTGAAGACATCTGCAACCTTCTTGATTTCCGGATGTCCGGCATCTCGGAACTCCTCGAAGATCGCTTCCGTGTCAACAGTCCAGTGGGCAAAGTCGCCTAAGTAGCTTATCAGACCCTGGATCGAGTTCTTGATAATGTCGCCGAGTCCAGGAGTCGCCAGGATCAAATCGCCCAATTTGTCGAGGGGCCAATTGACCACGTTCATTGCCCAGCCAAACCAGCCAATTTCGGGATTCTTCCAAGCGTGAATCTCACGCAAGGCGTTTTCATCGTATTTGGAGTGCTTCATAATGGTAGCGTGTGCGTGTAGCGGCCTAACGAGAACAAGATCAGCGACAGCGGACGGGGGCGCGCGTTGATCGCAGGTGAAGGGTGGAAATCATGGAAAGGGAAATCGCGGGGCGGGTCCGCTGTTCGCTGCATCGCGAGGCTGTGTGAAAACCCTGGCGCGCCCCCAAAACTGGTCAAAAAGGGCCATCGAAACACCCTCGCGAAAAATAAAAACGATTTATAGGCCATTCTCGTGCGTTGCGTTTTTCGGCGATCGACTTATCACACGCCCTCTCGCCTGGTTAGGCCTCTTTTGGATTCATCCTTGGTTGTCAAGTAAGAGGTTCATTCCACCTCTGGAGATGATCAAAGCGGTCTTCTCTCTGTTTGTGGATCTTGGTCTTTTTTCCGGCGTTCCGGAAACGGGTGGGAAACCAAAAAGTACCGTCGGTGTCTCTGGTCTGGCAAGGTTCGCCAGCCGAAACTCCACAGGTGGGACACAAGACGTCAATTGGGGAAGGTGTCTGCGGCGTTGGCATGGTCGATAGGAGAGTTAAAAGGGGTCGGTCCCGGGGTCGGTCCCATAATCTCGGCACGAAAATGAGGGGAAAGGAGAGGGGTCGTGGTGCGGAATGAACCGATCCTGCGTCATTTCCGCCAGCCGTGTCGAGTCGATTTGCCGAGATTATGGGACCGACCCCGGGATCGACCCCCCTTTTTCTCCCCACCTTTTTCTCCCCACAGAGAAAATAAAAACGATTTATAGGGCATCCTCGTGCGCGCGATTTTTGGGCTTCAGACTTATTACACAGCCTCCTGACTGGTTAGACCTACGGTGTCGCAACTGGAAACGCTGTTTCAAAGTCATATCCGCCGCTGAAATCCTCTTTCTTGTCGTCCGGTCTCTTCCCGAACACGCCGTGATCGATGAGGGTAAATACAATCTCGCCGAAGTCTTCGCAACGTGTGACGCCCCATGACCGAAGCTGCTCCCGTGCTGAGGAACCGAACCGCTCAAGCGCCAACGAACGCAAAGCCTCAAGCAGCTCTTTCGCGGTGACATGACGCGAAGAGCGAGACAGCGACGTAACTGCGCGATGAACGCCGTCGCGAACGAAGAAAAACGCATCTTTTCTATAGCGAGCGTCATGCTCGGCCACTTCGCTGAATGGATCGCGAAACGGCAAGCCGTCTTCAGCACCATGCAGCAACGCAACAAGCTCATGCGGCGTAATCGCGCCCTTGGTCAGCGACTCGCCACATTGCGCGCAGAGCGATGCTCTCGTCGTATGGCCATCGCAGACTTGGGTGAGGAAGATCGTGGCGTCATCTTGTTTGCACTTGTCACAGAGCATTAGCGAGTAGGTCTAACGAGAACAAGATCAGCGACCACTACCGGGAGCGAGCGATGATCGGAGGTGGAAGGGTTTAGTCATGCAAAGTGTGGGGTGAACAGCGGGAGAGTTAAAAAGGGGTCGGTCCCATAATCTCGGCACGAAAATGAGGGGAAAGGAGAGGGGTCGTGGTGCGGAATGAACCGATCCTGCGTCATTCCCGCCAGCCCTGTCGAGTCGATTTGCCGAGATTATGGGACCGACCCTTTTCCCTTCTTCGAAAATCACCGACTGGCGCGCGATGGTGGACAGCGTGATGATCGACCCCGCCTACGACGGCCAGGTATTCAACATCGCCCTCGCCGACGTGCCCGAGCGCAAGCCGGACTTCGTGCAAGCCACCTACGAACTCCCCGCCCCAGCCGGCAAAACGACCGTCGCCGTGAAAGTGACCGACATGCTCGGCGAGGAAGTGCTGGTGCTAAAAGAAGCCTAGAGGTTCACGATGAGATCGACGCACTCGACGGGCAGCTTTCCCAACTGCTCGAGCCTTCCGCGGCATCCAAAGAATTTAGGTCGGCCGACTCCCGCAAGTCGAGCCGATTTGCCGAGATTATAGGACCGACCCCTTTTTCTCCTATCCAGTCGGAAAAATGTTCCGCTGCCGGGCGCAGGAGAGAACTACATTTTATCCTTGATTAAGAGCCTCCATCGCCTGGTTAGGCCATTGTGTCTCCTTGGAATTATTCATCGGAATCCTCAGACACTGGTTAATGCGGCGGTAAGTTCGGCAACTACACTGTCGCGAGTGCTAGCGTTGGCGCTGCTCCATCGTGGAGTCCAGCGAGAAGCAGCAATTCGGAATACCAAGGATTCGCTGTTGCGTAGTGTCACGCGGAGTCGGTCTGTCCCGGGAATAGCTTCCACGGCTGCGACCTCACCGAGGTCGGTCTCCCAAGCGCCGAGTAACTCGGACTTGCCGATCGCGTCAATGACCTCACCAACGGGCTTATAGCCGAAAAGCTTCGTTGCGGCGCTAAGCATCGTGATCGCACGTTTCGTGGCGAGCGGCTCGAAAATAAGACGGGCAGTAGTAAGAACAAGATTCCCGCCTACAGTTCGCAGTTCATCGGCGTAGCGAGCGGCGACCCAAGTTGTGCGCACACGCTCGTCCGACCGGAGGGCAACGGCTTCATATCGTTGACGGTAGCAATCGTCGCGGGATTCAGACATATACGGTGTGGCTTGCGGTTAACGGCCTAACGACCCCAATCAATGCTTCCTTCGCCACTAACCAATGTTGCACTTCACAGTTGAGCCTAGGCCATTCGTGTCGATGGTTCACCGCACGCTTCGCTTGAGTCATGGAAGTGGAAGCGGAACCCCCAACATCCATGCAATTGCCCACCAGAAGCCATAACCAAATACAATGCCCCCGACGCCGGCAGCGGTTAAAGGATGCCAAGGTGTGCCCCCGAAGATATTGTTCCCTCGTCGCAGGCCGGTCCCAAATAGCCACCAACCTAATGCCATTCCGATGATCCCTGGCAAACCGAAATAGCGAAAGACTTTCTCGAGCGGCATATGTTTTGTTTCTGGTTTAGGAGCGGCGTTGGTTCAGCGAGATCGCGATGCTTGTTGGCCTAACGAGACACAAGATCAGCGACCGCTGGCGATGGCGAGCGTGGCTGCAGGTTGAATGTGGAAGTCATCTAAAGCTAGAGCGCGGCGTTGTTATGCAGGACGGTTTGGACCGTGCGATACATGCTGAGTTTATTCTCTTGTGGATCAGTCATGGACTGAAGCGTAAGTAAATTGACTCGAAGGGCCAAGCAAATTTTCTAAACTACTGATTGCGAGCCAATAACGCTTATTCGGTGGGCTGAGAAGGCTTTCCGGCAAGCCGGAGGGGCTTTTGGGCGGGTTTGTGCGGCGGTTCGATGCTTCAGAGTCTCAATCCGGAGGGTCAGTTCTCAATCCCGCGACCCGATCTCTCAATCCTGAAAGCCTGAGCGGCCTTCCGAGGGCACAGAGTCTCAATTCCACGAGTCCGGGTCTGCTTGCCGCGTGGCACAGCCAGGTTTCCACGGCGTTGGTCGCCAATTCGACGACCCCGAGCCACGATTCCTCGGCTCAGAGTCGGCGTCCCGCGAGAGTTTTTGCCGAACGATTAGGCTCTCGCTCTTCGTTTTTTTCTTCTCGAACGAAGATCAAACAGAGCACCGGCAGCACGACCAAGGTGAGAAAGGTCGAGCTGAGGACGCCTCCGATGACGACGGTCGCGAGCGGGCGTTGGACTTCCGCGCCGGTGCCGGTGGCCAGCGCCATCGGGATGAATCCGAGGCTGGCCACGAACGCCGTCATCAGGACCGGACGAAAGCGTGTGAGCGCTCCTTCGACTGCCGCCTCGCGCACCGTACGGCCTTCGGCGCGGAGCTGGTTGAAATAAGAAATCATGACGAGGCCATTTAGCACGGCCACGCCGCTAAGCGCGATGAACCCGACTGCGGCCGTGATGGAAAACGGCATCCCGCGCAGCCAGAGCGCGAAGACGCCGCCGGTGACCGCGAGCGGGATGCCGGAGTAAATCAGGAACGCTTCCCGCAGGCTGCCGAAGGCGAGGAAGATCAGGATGAAGATGAGGATCAACGCGGCGGGGACGACGATCATCAACCGCGCACGCGCTTCCTGCAGATTCTTAAACTGCCCGCCGAATTCGTAGATGTAGCCTTCCGGCAGCTTGACCTCTTGGCGAATCCGCTGCTCGGCATCGCGCACGAAGCCTTCGATATCGCGCCCGCCCAAGTTCACCATTAACGCGGCGCGCCGATGCCCGTCATCCCGCAGAATCGGTTCCACCACTTTCACGGTCTCGAAGTCGACCACGCGCCCGAGATGCACCAAACCGGTTTGCCCGACGCGGAGCGGCAGCGCTTTGATCTGCTCATCATCGGCGCGCAATTGCTCGGGCATTCGCACCACGATGTCGTATCGCTTATCACCTCCCACCGCGGTGCCGACCACCTGCCCGGCGAGCGCGGAGTTGACCGCTTTGTTCACTTCGGCGGCTTGCAGGTTGTAACGCTGGAGCATGTCGCGCTTCGCGTTGATCACCAGTTGCGGCGTGCGGCCTTCGGTTTCGAATTCCACCTGCGCCGCGCCCGGCGTGTTCTCGAGAATGCCTTTGATCTGCTCCGCCAGTTTCTCCAGCACGTCGTAGTCGCTCCCGAAGATTTTCAAGGACAGCTCCGCCTTCGTCCCCTCGAGCATTTCGTTGAACCGCATCTCGATCGGTTGCGCGAAGAGGATGTTGTAGTCCGGGTTGATTTTCTTTAGCTCCGCCTCCATCTGCTCACGCAGTTCACTTTTGTCGCGCGGCCGACCTTTGGTCTTCGGCCATTCCTCGATTGGTTTGTAGAAAACGTAAACGTCGCTCTCGTTAGGCGGCATCGGGTCGGTCGCGATGTCGCTCGTGCCGATGCGGGTAAAGATGCGGGTCAGCTCTGGAAAAGCGGCGCGCAGTTTGTTCGTCACCTCGACGTCGCTCTTGATCGATTCGTTCATACTCATTCCGACCGGCTTGTAGAGCATCGCGGTAATGGAGCCTTCATCGAGTTTGGGTGTGAACTCCGCGCCCAGCCCGCGGAAGAGCCAGATCGAGAGGACGAAAAGCGCGATCGCACCGAGCACCACCAGATAGCGCAACTTCAAAGCGCCCAGCAGGAGCGGGCGATACACCGCCTTCGCGGCCCGAAGCAGAATGCTTTCACGCTCGCTCACCTTGCCGCTGAGAAGGAAAGAGCAGAGCACCGGCATGAGCGTGAGCGCAATAATGAGCGCGCCGCTGAGCGCGAGCATCACCGTAATCGCCATCGGGTGGAACATTTTCCCTTCAATCCCAGTGAGCGCCAGGATCGGGATGTAAACGATCGTGATGATGAGCACGCCGAAGAACATCGGCGAACCCACTTGCTTGCTCGCGGCCAGCACGGTTTCCATCCGCTCCTCTTTTGTCAGCACGCGAGCGAGCTCATGCTGCCGCGCGCCGAGCTGGCGCACGATATTTTCCACGATCACGACCGCGCCATCAATGATGAGACCGAAGTCGATCGCCCCCAGGCTCATCAAGTTTCCGGAGACGTGGCCTTTCAACATCCCCGTGATCGCGAAGAGGAACGAGAGCGGAATGGCGAGAGTGACGATGAGCGACGCGCGCCAGTTGCCTAACAAGAGAAAGAGCACCGCGACCACGAAGATCGCGCCCTCAAACAAATTCTTCTGCACGGTCTCGATCGTTTTGTTGATCAGAATCGAGCGATCGTATTGCGCGCGAATCTCGACGTTCTCCGGCAGCTTCGTCTGGATTTCGGCGATGCGCGTCTTGACCCGCTCCGAGATTTCGCGGCTGTTTTCGCCCGCCAGCATCATGGTGGTGCCGAAGACCGCTTCCTCGCCATCCAGCGTGGCCGCGCCGGTGCGGAACTTCACGCCGTACGTGACCTCGGCTACGTCTTTGACCTTCAGCGGCTGAACGGCCGCGCCAAACTTGATCGGCAAATCGGCCAGTTCCTCCAGCGTATTCGCTCGACTGACCGCACGGATGGTGAGCTGTTCGCTGCCGCGGTTGATGATGCCGCCGCCGGCGTTCTCGACGTTCGCGGCGATCACTTCCGCTAATTCCGCGAAGGTCATCCCCGCCGCTTCCAGCGCCTGCGGTTTCGGTTCTACCACGAACTGCCGCTCGTACCCGCCGCTCTCGTTGATCTCCGCGATCCCGGGCACGGTCCGCAAAAGCGGCTTGATCGTGTATTCCTGGATCTCGGTCAGCTCATGCAATTGCTCCATCGACGTGGCCGGCTTTTGCGCGTTCGGCTTGTAGTTCACCGAGTAGTAAAAAATCTCGCCCAGCCCGGTCGAGATCGGCGCCAGCTTCGGCGAGATGCCGCGCGGCAACTGATCGAGAACGGACTGCAACCGCTCCGCGACAAGCTGCCGTGCGCGATAAATGTCGGTGCCGTCGCCGAATTGCAGCGTCAACTGCGACAACCCAAACTTGGTCAGCGAGCGCATCTCTTCCGCGCCCGGCAATCCCGCCATCGCGATCTCGATCGGGCGCGTCACGAGTCGCTCCGATTCCTCCGCCGCGAGCGCCGCGACCTCGGTATTGATCTGCACCTGCACGCCGGTGATGTCGGGCACGGCGTCAATCGGCAGTCGCGTCGCGGACCAAATTCCGGCACCGAAGAGCGCGACCGCCGCGAGTAAAACCAACGGCCGCTGACGCAGTGAAAACTCAAGGATTTTATCGATCATGGCGGATTACTTTGAGTATTGCGTTGGCTTTTCAGTCCTGCTGCGACGGCCGATGAGCAGTTCCACTTTCTGGCGCGCTTCCAAGGCATCGGCCCGCGTCGTGAGGAGCGCGGTTTGCGCTTCCAGGTATTCCTTTTGCAGCTCCGTGTAGGTCGCGATCGGCACCGCGCCGAGGCGGTAATTCTTGTCGGCTAATTCCGCCGCTTCCTGCATTCGGCCGAGAACTTCCGGCGACCATCGCTCGATTTCCGTAAGCCGAGCGTGATAAGCCGCCGCCGCCGCGGCGATCTCGTTCTCCACTTTGCGCAGCGTCGCGCTCAGACTGGCCGCGGCCTGCACCTCGCGCGCTCTCGCCGTCTCGATCGCGCCCCGGTTTTGATTCCAGAGCGGCAGCGGCAGTCTCACCGCGACGCCGAATTGGTTCTCATCCACATCCGCGCTTTCTCCGCGCGCGAACACGCCCGCGGTCAGGCCGGCCCAGCGCTCCGTCTTGCTCAGCCGCACCTTGAAACCCTGCTGCTCCAGTTCCACCTGGCGCATCCGCACATCGAAATTGCCCGCCCGCGCCGAGGTCACGAGTTGAGCGGTCGGCGGCAGCGGAGCGAAGCGAAGTTCTTCCTCCGCCAGCTCCAGCGGCGTGCCCGGTGCCGCCGCGCGCAGTTGGTTTAACTCGTAGGTCGCGGTTTGCAGTTCGCGCTCTGCCTCCACCCGCTGGCGATCCAAAGTAAGCCCATTCGCTTCGATGATCCGCGCTTCCAGCAACGGACCCACACCCGCCGGTTCGCGCTCGCTCAGCACCGCCGTCAAATCCTTGAAGCGTTGCGAAACCGCCTGCGCCGCGGCGGATTTCTGCCCCGCGATTATCGTGCGGTAGGCCAGCAGGCGCACCCGATTCGCCAGCTCCAGCTCGAAGTTCTGCAAGCCCAGTTCCGCGAGGGCGATCTGGTGGTTCGCGATCGCCTTGCGCAGAGCCGTGCGCGGGCGGAATTCGAATGGCTGCGCCAAGCCTAACGACCAAAGCGGCCCCGCGCTGGTCTCGTCGGCTCGGACCACTTTGCCACCGAGTTCCGCGTTTACTTCCGGGTTCGCCCATTCCCCGGCGGTCCGGCGTTCACCGCGTGCAGCCGCGATGGCGGCCCGGTAGTAGGCCAGCTCGGGATTGCGCCGCAGCGCCTCGCTCACGAGCGAGCTCACCGGAGCGGCGCTGGCCGTGGCCGCGCCGCAGCACACCAGCGCCGTCGCTGCGGCCGTGATGATGAAAAATTGATGAATCATAGGAAAAAAGAGAGAAAGCCCATTGGGGTATGCGAGATCGCAGCGCACACGACAGGCATGCACCGCACCAAGAGAAAGGACGCATCCCGAGCGGGGACGCGTCAGCGAATCAAACCAGTAAAACGACCGAACGCAGGCAACGAGCAGCTCTCGGCGGACCGGGTGGCGGTCGCGCGTACAGCATTGGGCGATAATCTCGTAACACCGAAACCCGCGGCCCCGTTTCGAGCAGAGCCAGCACGCTGACTTTGGACATGCTCCCGGCCGCGGCGCGAGGCACGATCGAATCGTTGAGCGGCGCAAACTTGATCACATGATCGTCATGCGAATCCGTCGCTGTCGCGAAGGGCTGCGCCTCCGACCCGTTTTCGTGGTGGTGGAGATCAGTGAGCGCCGTTTCGTCGTGATGATGGAAGCGGACCTCCACCTGGCCGGCGCGCGAGCGGACCGAAATCTCGTGATCGGCGTCCAGGTTGCCGACCAAAACCGAAAGTGCGGGCAAGACTCCCGAGGCGCTCGCACCCAGCGCAATAGCGCATAAAAGCGCGATCAGACGCTGTGTGATTCCTATGCGCAAAATGCCAGACATCGGGGCCGCCACTCTCGCGTGGCCTGGCGGGAGTGCAACCAGCGGCTCGATGACGAACAGGCCATGCGATTGGGGAATTCCGAGATGGCAGCACGGCCTGCCCGCACGTCTGGCGTCACCAAGTGGCGTGGGACACAGAAAGGCCCGCCAGTAGATCGACCGGCGGGCCCCCTCCTTAACCTAACTTGTCCATCGGAGATTATTTGATCGGCACGAAACCCACCTGGCCGACGATTTTCTGGCCGGCCGCGCTGGTCGTGAAGTCGAGGAATTGCTTCGCCACACCGCTTGGCTCGCCGTTCGTGTAATAGAACGTCGGCCGCGCATACGGGTAAGTTTTACCCTGCACTGTAGCCACGGAGGGCACGACGCCGTCGATCCCCATCGCTTTCACGCCGAGTGCCTTGTCATAGGCGAGACCGACATAACCAACGCCGTTCGGATTCTTACCCACTTCGGAAGCGATCTGCTCGTTGCCCGCCATTTTCTGCGAGCTGCCGGCGTAATCGCGCTTCTTCATCGCCAGCTCTTTGAAGTCGGAGTAGGTGCCGGACGAAGTGTTTCGGGTGTAGATGGAAATCTTCCCACCGCTGCCGCCGACTGCGCTCCAGTCAGTCACTTCGCCGGTGAAGATTTGCTCCACCTGTTTCTTCGTTAGGCCCTTGATCGGGTTCGCTGAATTCACGATCACCGCGATGCCGTCATAGGCGACGATGGTCGGTTTCATGTTCACGCCTTTCCCGGACGCGGCGGAAATCTCCGCTGGCTTGGCGCGCCGGCTGGCCATGCCGATCTGGGCGGTGCCATCGATGATGGCGGCGATGCCGGTGGTGGAACCTTCCGCCGCGATGTCGAAGGTAGTGCCAGGATTCTGCGATTTGAACTGTTCCGCGAGCTGCGGGACGAGTTTGGCGCCGAGCGTGTCGGAGCCTTTAAGGACGAGCCGGTCGGCGTGGGCGCTGGTCGAGACGAGCGCGAGGCCGAGGGCTGCGAGTGCGAGATGTTTGATTTTCATAGGTGTGCTTGTGGTTGGGTTTGGGATCTTTTTCGTGGCTTAGAATTTCCAGCTCAGATCGGCCTGGAAGAGTTGCACTTGCCGGAGCGGATTGACGCCGATATCGCCCACGCCGCCGGTGCCGAGCTGATTGTTGATCTGCCAGCCGTAGGCGTAGGTGAGGTTAAACGTGACCGCATCGCCGATGGCGTAGCTGGCCTGGACGGCGAAGCCTTCCATGTTGACGCGGCTGTCGAAGATGTCGGAATCGACCAGGTTCGGATCGAGCGCGTATTGCTCGACGTGTTGATAAAAGGCCGCGACCTGCCAGTCGCGCCGGACCTTAATCTTACCAATCTGCGCGCCGATTTGGTAGGCGTAGCGCTCATCATCCATGTCCGGATGGCCGGCGGCGCGGGCGCGATCGGAGGCGTCGAGATTGACCGCGAAATCGCTGAAGATTTTGATTGGGGTCTCGCCCACTTTAAATCCGAATTCAGCTGGCATGTCGTAAACGAGCAGACTGTTGATCCCGTTCTGGTTCGGGGTAAACGTGGTCCCGCCCACGCTGAAGTTCGGATCGCCGGAGAAGAAGGTGTTAAAGTCGTTCCCAGCGCCGGTGTAATGGTAGAGCGTGGGTGCGATCTGGAAGTAGATGTCCTTGGTGAAATTAAACTTCGCGCCGACCTGCCAGCCGAGGAGATACGCGTCGTTTTCCGGAACGCGACGGCCGTTGGCCACCGCCGGATTGCCGATCGGGTTTTCCGGATTGTTATCGTCGTAAACGAACTGACCGAAGTTCGCGAAGACGTCGATCGTCATGTGCGTCGGCTCGGTTGTCGCCGAGGCGGTATAACTCTTGCCGTCCTTGCTGTAGGTCTCGCGTTCCGCGACCGCAGAGCCGCCGCCAAAGGAGAGATTAAAGGTGTGCTTGTATTGCTCCGCGATGCCCTCGGGATTGAGATCGCCGTCCCAGACCATCGACGTGGTCACGAACGGATTCGGCATCCGGCCGACCGTCAGCTTCACGTCGCGGATGCCGGTGTAACCCAGATACGCCTGGCCGATGAAAGCCGCGTCGTTGGTTTTGCCGAACGGACCAGCATCGTCACCAAAGGTAACGTTAGTGGAACGCGGGCTGGTGCTGGTTTCGAGACGCAGTCCGAAGAAGAAGTCGTTCGCCAGCGTGCCGCGCAGACCGAGACGAACGCGATAGCGCGCACGATTACGCTGCTGGGCGTCGTTCGGGTTCGTGACCAGCCGGCTGGGCGGGCCACTGTTCCCGTTCCGGATCTCGTAACGCACGCGGGCATCGCCGAAAATTTCCAGCTCGGTGAGTGGCTGGGACATTTTCAATTTCCCGGCCGGGGTGGCGGAAAAATCGCGCGAAAGTTCGCCGCGAATGTCTTCCGCTTCCTGGTCGGTGATGATCCGCTTCTTCACCAGCAGATCGAGCAGGGCGCCGTTGTCTTGCGCGCGGGCCAAACTTGCGCCGAGCACCAGACTGGCTGCGGCGGCGACTAAAATCATCTTCTTGGCGAACATTGTTTCTCCTTGGGTTGCTGTGGCCAGAGGCCGCTTGTTGTTGTCTCGCGGTGACGCTGGCAGCGGTTTGTGACGCTCTGATGACGGCAATGTGACAATTTGGTGAACTCGCTTATCCGCAGGCGACCGCCGCAGAACGCGGAGGCATGAATCGAGCGGGGATGTTGCACTGCGCGGCTCGTTAGGCGATGGCAGACGGATGAAACACGTCCGGCTACTTTGCCTCAGTTTGCTTCTGGTTTGTCGCGCCACCGCCTTCGCGGAGGACCCACCGGCTCAGGCGAAAGAGTTGTTCGACCGTTATGTCGCCCTGGATAAAGCGTTCGATCCGGCGATCGCCGATCTCTACTCGGACGAGGCGAAGATCGCCATCACGCGCATCTCGCCGGAGGGCGAAAAACGGACCTCTGAGATTCCGGCGTCGAAGTACAAGGACCAGATTCGACTGGCCATGTCGATGGCGAAGATCACCGAAGACAAAACGGCCTACACAGAGGTAAAATACGCGCAAGATGGGGAGCGCGTGCGCATCACTTGCGTTCGGTCTTCAGGCTCTTTGGACCCTGCTAGCGCGTTGTCGTTACTGGTGGGACCGGCCCCGGATGGAAAGTGGCTGATTTTCGAAGAGCTCGCGGAATCGCATCGTTGAGGTGCATAGACTTAATCGGCGCGTTCGCGCGTGCTACCTCGAGACCGAAGAGGTCAGCAGATCCTCGATCTTGATCGGCAATTCGCGCACCCGCACGCCGGTAGCGTGATAGTCGCGCCTTGATCGCGGCAGCGAGCCGATTTCGCCGACGCCGTGCGCCATTCCATTTTGTCACATTCTCATGTTTGTCTCGCGTTCCGATTTCCGCTGCACTTCGCACAAGTATGAAGGCCTTCTCTCGTCCGCCTATCTAAGCATTGAGATATGGTGCAATCGGCAACGGAATCACGGGCATTGGCACGCGGTTTCATCAACTTTCGGAGTCCTTAGCGGAATCATGACACAGAACAGCATGACCTTTTGGGCGGGTGGCTACGGGATGGGTAACGCCCAATATCAGCACGACCGATTGAGGCAGGCCACGCTCTATTCTAGCGGCATTACATCGTCCCTAAAAATCCCAAAAAGTAGCCGCTTGTCTTTTCCTTCTGCGTTCACCTCCGAAACGAGCAGCAAACTCCCCAGACACCACCGGTCACAGAAGCCCTTGGAAACGGAGCCCATCGCGCACTCTGAGAAATACCGCATGAACCGCGAAACTTTCGGTCTCCCTGCCTGCCTGCGCCTTCCGATTGCGGCCGCGAGTGTCGAGGTGCTGGAGTCCAGCGTGGGAACGGTGCTCGACCGACGAGTCTCGCGTGAGGATTGCGATGATAGGGCCGACATGTCATGGTCGTTTCATGGGCGAAGTCCGAGTCAACATCACGATCCGCAATGCAATCGATGCGGGCATGGCCCGCCGCGGTCTGCTGCCGCGCGAGCAGATCCGCAGCGTCGATGTGGAAGCGGTCGTGGACACCGGGGCGGTTCGCTCGTGCATCCCTGTGGATTTGAAACAGAAGCTTGGATTGGAAACCGAACGCCGCATCAATGCCCAGATGGCGAACGGTCTCACGGAAAGCGTCGAAGTCACCGAACCGGCCTACATCGACATCATGGATCGGCTGGCGACGGAATCATTTCTGGTGCTGGGCAGCGAAGTGCTTCTTGGCCAGACAGCGCTGGAGTCGACCGATCTGCTCGTGGACTGCAATCAACAGAAGGTGATTACTAATCCTGATCATCCGAATTCTGCGGTGATCCGGATTCGTTGATTTTCTCGGAATTCCGTCCCTCGTTTTCCAAACTTTGCGGAAGCTGGAGAAGGGCCGCGCGGTGTTAGCCCAAGACCGACGATGTCAGTAAATCCTCGATTCGAATCGGTAACTCGCGCACGCGCACGCCGGTGGCGTGGTAGGTGGCGTCCGTGATCGCAGCGGCGATGCCAGCCAGGCCGATCTCGCCGATGCCGCGCGCGCCGAGTTCGTTGACCGCTTTGTCGGGATAATCGAGGAACGTGACGTCGATCGGGGGGATGTCGGCGTTCACCGCGACCATGTAATCAGCGAGATTGCTATTGATCGGCGCACCGTTGCGCGGGTCGTATTCGGTCTCTTCCAGCAGGGCCATCCCGATGCCCATTACGACTGCGCCTTCGATCTGATTGCGGCCCGCGAGCGGATTGATGATGCGGCCGGCGTCGATCACGGTGACGACGCGGCTGACCCGCAACTGCGCGATCGCTGGTTGCCACGTGACCTCGACGAAATGGCAGCCGTAGGAGTGCTTTGAAAGCTTCGAGTTTGCCTCGCCGAAGGTGCCTTCCGATTTGCCGTTACCGCTGACGAAATGAACGTTCGCGCGGCGTAGAAGATCGCGAAACGGAACCCCTTTGGTAGGTCCGCCTTTTTTGGCGAAGACGCGACCATCGGAAAAGCTGAGCGACTCCGTTTTTTGCTTTTCGAACGGCGATCCCGGGGTGTTCACCGCGATCTTGAACAGAGCTTCGCACATCTTTTCCGCGGCCGAGTAAACGGCGGGAATGAGCGATCCCGTTACCATCGAACCGCCTGAAACCGGCCCCTCTGGCAGCGACGTGTCGCCGAGTGCGACCTCCACTTTATCCAGTGCCACACCGGTCTTCTCCGCGGCGAGTTGCGCGAGAATCGTGTAGGTGCCAGTGCCGATGTCCTGCGTGCCGCAAGCGACGCGAACGGTGCCGTCGTCGCGCAAGCGCAGATTCACTTCCGCCGGGAAACGGCCCGCTGTCCAGGCGCAACCGGCCATGCCCCAACCGAGAATCAAGCCGTCGCGCTTCATCGAGCCAATGGCTGCCTGGCGTTTCGCCCAGCCGAATTTCTTCGCGCCGACTTCGAAGCATTCGAGCTGATGTCGCGATGAGAACGGTTTCCCTAACGACTCGTCCGTCTTCGGCTCGTTCAGGACGCGGAGCTTTACCGGATCGATCTCAAGCTCAGCCGCCAGCTCGTTTAACGCGGATTCCGTCGCGTAAAGACCCGGCACCGCGCCGGGGCCGCGCATCGGGGTGGGCGAGCCGGTGTGGCGCGCGGCGCGTCCGAATTCCACCCGCAAATTCGGCACGCTGTATTGGAACGCGGTCGCTTCGCCGCAGTCCTCCTGGTAGTCGTCGAGGATCGACTTGCTGTAGACGTAATCGTGTTGGAGCGAGACGAGCTTCCCTGTTTTGGTGGCGCCGAGTCGGACGCGTTGTTGAGTCCGCGGACGATGTCCCACGGTCTGGAACATCATTTTGCGGCTGATGACGAGCTTGACCGGCGCGCCCAACTCCCGCGCCGCGGCCACCGCGAGCGCGCAATGCGTCCACGGCCAAAGCTTGCTCCCAAAACCGGAGCCGACAAACTTCGTGATGATGCGGACGTTCTCCTTCGGCAGTCCGAACATCTGAGCGATCACGCTTCTCATGTTGAAGATGCCCTGCGACTCTTCGTAGACGGTGACGCTGTCGCCATCCCATGAAGCCGTCGCGCCCTGGAGCTCGATCGGGTTGTGCGTCACGAGCGGGGTAACGTAAGTCTGATCGATCTTCACCGCCGCTTTCGTGAACGCCTTCTTCGCGTCTCCGCGTTCGCTCTGCCGACGCTCCATCGGGCCGAAGGACGTATTTACTTTTGGCGGATCGTCGTCCGCCTGCAGATCGGTCGCGACGTTTGGCTTTTTCTCCTGGTAGGTGGCGCGCACCACGTCAGCGGCAGCTTTGGCGGTTTCGAAAGTGTCGGCCACTGCGAGCGCGATGTATTGCCCGTAATAACGAATAACGTCGTCATCGAACGGCGGCCGGCGCTCATCAATGATCCCCTCCATGCCTTCGCGTTGCACGGCGCGGAAGATCTGGCCGATGTTCCCGCGATGGAAAATCGCACGCACGCCCGGCATCTCCTCCGCGGCCGCGGGGTCGAGCTTCGTTAGGCGACCGTTCGCAATCGTCGCCTCCACCGGCACGGCGTAGAGCGTTCCCGGAAAATGAAAATCGGAGGCGTATTGCGCGCGTCCGCTCACTTTGAGCGGTCCATCCACCCGCGGGGTTTTGATTCCGAGCGGCGATTGAGTTTTCTTCTTCGCGGGCATGTCAGCTACTCGTTAGGCGTTGGCGTCACGAGCTTGAGCGCGTGGATTAGACAACGCTTCGCCAGTTCCACTTTAAAGCCATTCTCGCTCTGCGGTTTTGCGTCGCGCAACGCGGCTTCCGCGGCCTCGCGAAAAGTTTCTTCGTTCGCCGGCTGACCTTCCAGGGCCGCCTCCGCGTCGATCGACCGCCACGGTTTTGTCCCGACTCCGCCGAGCGCGATGCGTGCGTGCGTCACTTTCCCTTTCGCCACCGAGACGACGACCGCTGCCGACGCGAGCGCGAATTCATACGACGCGCGGTCGCGCAATTTCAGGTAGAGCGAGCGGCTTCCCTTGGCCGGCGGAGGGATCGTGATGTGGGTGATGAGATCGCCCGGCTCCAGCACCGTTTCGCGCTCCGGCATGTTGCCTGGCAAAAGATGGAAATCTCCGATGGGAACGCTCCGCTCGCCCTTTGCGCCACGGAGGTGAATTGTCGCTTCCAGCGCCGACAGTGCCACGTTCATGTCGGACGGATTGGTCGCGATGCAATGCTGGCTGGTGCCGAGAATGGCTAACGAGCGGTTCGCGCCCTCGATCGCCGCACAGCCGCTCCCGGGTTCGCGCTTGTTGCACGCCATATCAGTGGCGCGAAAATACATGCAGCGGGTGCGCTGCAGAAGATTGCCGGCGGTCGTGGCCATATTGCGCAATTGCGCGGAAGCGCCGCTGAGGAGTGCCTCGGAAAGGACGGCGTAGTCGCGCTTCACCCTTGCGTGGTGCGCGAGGTCGGAGTTGCGCACGTTGGCACCGATCGTTAGGCCGCCGTCCGCGCTCTCTTCGATCTGATCGAATGGCAGTCGGCTGATGTCGACCAACTGTTCTGGCTGCTCGACGTTCAGCTTCATCAAATCGAGCAGCGTCGTCCCGCCGGCGATGAAGCGAACCTCCGCGCCTTGCTGTGCGGTGGTGGCTTTCGCCGCGGTGGCAATGGCGTAAGCGCTGTCGCTAGCGCGCGTAAGCTGAAAAGCCTTCATTTCTTCTTCGCGCTCTTTTTCGGCCGCACGCTCTGGATCGCTTCCACGATGTTCGGATACGCGCCGCAGCGGCAGATGTTCCCGCTCATCAATTCCTTCACGTCCGCATCGTCCGCTCCGCAGGGTTCCTTGAGCAACGCGACCGCCGACATGATCTGCCCCGAGGTGCAATAGCCGCACTGGTAAGCATCGCAGGCCACGAACGCCGCCTGCATCGGATGCAAATCTTCGGGCTGGCCGAGGCCTTCGATCGTCGTGATTTCATCGCCCTCATGCCGTGCGGCGAGACAGAGACAGGAGTTCACGCGCCGACCATTGATGTGCACGGTACACGCGCCGCATTGGCCGTGATCGCACCCTTTCTTGGAACCGGGCAGCTGCAGATGTTCGCGCAGGCAATCAAGGAGCGAAGTGCGCGAATCGATCTCCACATCGTAATTCTGGCCGTTGACGCGCAACGTCACCGCCATCATCTCAACCCCATCTTTGCTTTCGCGAGAATCAGACATGCAAAGCTCCCAGCACGCGGACTCTAAAGGGCGATGGCAAAGCTGGCGCGAGAAAAGTGCCAGGCGACGAAACTATTTCCGCGCAGCGGTCGCTCCGACAGGTCGCGCCCGGAAGCCCGTGTCAATTCGTGTTTGCTCTGGCAAAAGGTCAGGCATTGTCCGAGTGTGCTGGCCGAGGTTTTAAACTGTGAATCCTACTGATCCCGCCGGAAAATTAGCTGAAATCCCCCAAGACGCCGCCGCGCAACCCGACCGCGCCGATCTTCGCCCGGAGAACATCGACGACGCCGTCATTCGCCTCGCCGGCAATTCGCAGGATGGCATCCAGAGCGTGGGCGCGTTTCTCGCCCGTCTCGCCGGTCGGAGCGACCAGGAGGTCATGACCTACATGACCATCCCGGCCACGATCTCGGGCGGGCCGTCAATCTTCCAGGTGCGCATGGGAACCGGCGAGGTGCTTTCCGCCGGCGACGAAGCGGACTTCCTCGTCGCGTTTTATCAGCACAGCTACCAGGATCACATCAGCTTTCTCAAAGAAGGCGGCGTCCTCCTTTACGATTCCGATAACGTCGAGCCAGATCTCGATGACAAGCGTTACGTCTATGTCGGCGTGCCGATTACCGGCCTCACCGTCGAAGCCCTCGGCGGGACCGCGAAAGACAAGGGGAAGAACATTTTCGTCCTCGGCTTGATCGCGAAGATCTTCCACCTCGACGTCGAAAAACTCGCGAAGCTGATCAAGGAAAAGTTCGCCGGCAAAGACGAGAGCATCGTCAACACCGCGATCATGGCCTTCACCTCCGGATACGCCTATCCGGTCGGCAAAGTCCTGACCAAGCTCTACCGCTTCGAGCACATCCCGCGCACCGACGGCCGCGCGCAGATCACGATGGATGGCAACCAGGCACTCGCTTACGGCCTGCTCGCGGGCGGGGTGCGTTACGGTGCCGGTTACCCGATCACGCCGTGGTCGTCCGTGATGGAAATTTTGCGGAGCGAACTGCCGAAATACGGTGGCCTCTTCGTGCAATCGGAGGATGAACTGGCGGCCGTCTCGACTGCACTCGGCTTCTCGTTAGCCGGCCATCTCTCTGTCACCGGCAGCGCTGGTCCGGGCATTTCGCTCAAGACCGAGGCCATCGGTTGGGCCTCGATGGCCGAGATGCCGATCATCATCGTCAACGTGCAACGCGGCGGCCCGAGCACAGGTCTGCCAACGAACGTCGAGCAGAGCGACCTCTTCCAGGCGATTTACGGTGGCCACGGTGACAGCCCACGCGTCGTTCTCGCCGCACAGACGGTGGAAGATTGTTTCTTCATCGCGCTCGAGGCGGCCAGGATCGCGAAGAAATACAGCACGCCCGTTTTCATCCTGAGCGACACCTCACTCGCCACCCGTATCGAGGCTTTCGATGAACCAGACCTTGCCGCGATCATGGTCGATCCGAAACTGAATCTGACGCCGCGCGAAAGCTTCAAGCCGTATCCGATTGACCAAATCACGCAGCACGCCGTTCCCGGAACGCGCATTCTCGACGGCAAATATCCGCTCGTCACCGGGCTCGAGCACGACGAGATGGGGCATCCGACCGGCAGCCCGAAGTTGCACATGGCCATGACCGCCAAGCGTCGCAATAAATTGCGCAAACTGGCCGATGAAATTCCGGTCCCAAAGATTTACGGCGATCAGAAGGGCGACGTCCTGCTCGTCGGCTGGGGATCGACTTACGGCCCGATTCACGATGCCGTGAAACTGGCGCGTGAGCACCACGAAACGGCGGGCGCGCTCCATTTGCGCCACATTCATCCGCTACCGAACGGGCTCGAAAAAATCTTCGCGAACTTCAAGCGGATCGTGATCGTGGAGATGAACGACCAGGGCATTTACGGGTTTGGCCAGCTGGCCATGATTCTGCGGGCCCGCTACTGCGAACCGAAGATCGAAAGTTTCACCAAGACCGATGGGCTCACTTTCCGGATAAAAGAAATTCTGGAAGGCGTTTTCGAAGGTCGCTCCTTTGCCGCCCGGAAAATTCCGCGGGAAGGCGAGGCCATTGTTCACACCGACAGCTCAGCCGAGGGCGTGAAAACGTTGAAAGAAGTCGTGCCGCAAGGTGCCGGTTAAGCCAACACGCCATGAGCATCGCCGAACTCAAAGAGAAAGTAGTCGCCCTGACGAATTCCGAACGAATCGAACTGATGGAAGTCATCTGGGATTCGTTAGACAACAAGGACGACGAGATCGAATCGCCCGCATGGCATGGCGACGTTCTCGCAGAACGCGCGGCGAAGATTGAATCAGGCGAAGCGCAATTTCTGACCGTGGACCAGCTCAAGGAACGCCTTCAATCTTGAAGAATGTCATCGTCCTCCATGAAGCAGCAGACGACATTGAAAGAGCGCGAGATTTCTACGAGGCGCAGCAACCCAGCCTTGGCCGGTATTGTGTCGCGTCGGTCGTTTCCGATATCATCAGCCTCGCGCAATTCAGCGGTATCCATTCTCGGCACTTTGGGTTTCACCGGATGCTCGGGACGCATTTTCGCTTCGGCATCTACTATCGGATACGCGGGAACGACATTTTGGTGGCCGCAGTCCTGGACCTCCGTCGCAACCCGAAGTGGCTTCGAGCGACGCTTCGCGGACGGACGGACCGCTAATTTCCAAAAAAAATCATGAGCACCGAAACCCTGACCGCACCCGCCGAGGCTCCCTGCCCGGGTAGCGCGCGCGTCTCGCGTGCTGGTCGCGGCGTCTCGCCGCGACGAACTCCCATCCCCGATAATTTTATGAGCACTGACACACTCACCACCGAAGCTAGGGAGAAGCTCACCAAGAAAGCCCTCACCGCCGATCACAAATAACCGCCGCGTTTTGAAATGGAAACCCGCCCGTCTGCACCTGATGCATGAGCAAAGTAGAAAAGCTTGTGCTCAAGCTCCTCGGCGGCAGATCCGACCGAAATTTTTCCTTTGATGAACTTTGTTACCTCATTGAGCGAGCGGGCTTCCAGCGTCGCTCCGGGAGCGGAAGCCATCGCATTTACTCCAAGGATGGCGTCGCCGAAATCATCAACGTCCAGCCCTGGGACGGCCAGGCGAAGCCCTACCAGGTCAAACAGGTGCGTGAACTGCTTTTGAAGTATAAGATCGAAGTCATCTGATATGCGTTACGAGTTGATCATTTATTGGAGTAAAGACGACGACAGTTTTGTGGTCGAGGTTCCCGAGTTGGCCGGTTGCATGGCTGACGGTCAAACCTATGCCGAAGCCGTCGCGAACGCCGAAAAGGTAATCGACCAGTGGATCGATACCGCTCGCGAACTCGGTCGCCCGATACCTGAACCCCGCGGAAAACTCGCCTACGCCTGATTTTATGAGTACCGAAACCCTCACCGCACCCGCCGCGCTTCCCGCACGCGCAAACTCCGTTCGGGTAGCACAGGCTGCCAGCCTGTTGGTTTCGGCTGCCAGTCGAAACGCACTTCCTTCCCCAAACTTCCCATTATGAGCGAAACATTAACTGCCGAAGCACCCGCGAGAGAGAAGCTCACCAAAAAAGCCATCACCGCCGATCACCCCACGTGGTGTCCCGGCTGCGGCGACTTCGCCGTCCTCGCCTGCTACTACAAGGTCATCGAGAAACGCCAGCTCGATCACGAAAAGATCGTCACCCTCGCCGGCATCGGCTGCTCCTCGCGCTTTCCGTATTTCGTGAATGGCTACGGCGCCCACTTCATCCACGGGCGCGCCGTCCCGCTCGCCAGCGGCGTCAGCCTTTCCCGGCCCGACCTCCACGTCTTCCTCTTCGGCGGCGACGGCGACGGCTTCAGCATCGGCGGCAACCACCTCGACCACG
>JBBSPM010000025.1:0-63248 GCA_038258815.1 Chthoniobacterales bacterium | reverse complement strand
GACCTGGCGCGACTTCGCCTCCCGCAGGTCAGAGAAATGGCGATCAGCAGAAGCGGCTTACGATGGCGGGAGTGGGGCGCTCATTGGAAGGGAGTGAAATTGGGGAACGCGATGGCGCCATCGCCTCGTAGGCGAACGGAAAAACCGCGGGGTCCTGGGACGAGCGCAATTTGATGAAGGAAATGATGGCGCTGCCTGGCAAGGCGGATGCGCTCGCTCCGCGTTGACCGGGCCCACCAAGAGCGGGCAGCCGACTGGAAGGAGCCAAAGGGCCGCTGGAACTTCGGCCCCAACTTCAATCATACCCCGCCAACGCCGAGGTCCCCGTTTGCTGGGCGGATGAGGAACGTTTGCGCTAGGATGTGGTTGTGATGCCCGATCATTTCGTCATTCAACCCGCGACCGAGAAAGATGTTCCGCTGATTTTGCGTTTAATTCGCGCGCTGGCGGAATACGAGCGCGCGCCTAACGATGCCGTCGCAACGGAGGAGCAATTGCGCGAGGTATTTTTTGGCGAGAAGCCGGCCGCGGAAGTGCTGCTGGCGTTTGAGAACAAAGAGCCGGTTGGCTTTGCTGTCTATTTTTTCAACTTCTCGACCTGGCTGGGGCGGCCGGGACTGTATTTGGAGGATTTGTTCGTTAGGCCGAAGTTGCGCGGAAAAGGATATGGCCGCTCGCTGCTGGAGCGGTTGGCGCAGATCGCGCAGGAGCGCGGCTGCGGACGGATGGAGTGGGCAGTGCTGGATTGGAATGAACCGGCGATTCAATTCTACAAAAAACTGGGCGCACAACCGATGGAGGAGTGGACGGTTTTTCGCCTGACGCGCGATGGGATTGCGGCGCTGGCGGGGTCATCGGAGGCAGCCGATTACGAGCACGATTAGGAGCAGGAGCACGAGCAGAAGTGCTTCTGTAAACAAAAAAGGGCGACCGCGCGAACGGTCGCCCTTCTCAAAAAAGAATCGCTGGAGAAATCAACGCTGGCGACGGCGGCTGCGAATGGCGCCGAAGGCCAGACCGGCGCCGCCCAAGAGCATCAAGCCGAGGCTCGACGGCTCGGGTATGGCGGTACCAGTAACGGTCAACGGCATGGCGACCTGGATGCCGAGGCCTGCATCCATGAGCGGAGTGTAGGTGACGCCGCCATCGACGCTCTGGAGAGCGTTGCCCGTCGGCACGGTGCCATCGGGATTATGAACGGACGGAGCAAAAATCGAACCAGGATTCCCCGGCGCGACGGCGCCGGTGACGGTCCAGGCGGCGTAGTAGTTGCCCGCGGCCAGGGCCACGTTGGCGAAGCTCATGGTAAGAGACATGACCGGGCGCTGCGCGTTGGTGAGCGTGGTTGGGGAGACGCGGTAAATGCCGGTCCAGGCAGTCATCGAGAGCGTGTTGGAGGTGAAGAGGACGACGCCGCCGGACCCGGGAACCCCGCTGAAGATGCTGAGCGTGGCGCTGGTGAAGGGCGAAGTGGGCGGGAAGGGATAAGTGGAAGTGGAGTAGGCGACAAACGAGATGGAACTGATCAGCGAAGCCGAGGAGAGGGTGAATTGATCGGCGAGCAAGATTTGCGTGGCGCCGGTGCCGTTGACGCCGAAGCCGAGGGTGGTGGAAGGGGGAGAAGTGCTACTGGTATTGGCCCCCATGAAGCCGTTCCCGGTGCCGGTTTGGATGTTGCTGTTATCGTAAAGGATTTGAGCAGTGGCCGATTGCGCGATGAGCGCGAGAACGGAGAGGAGGAGAGGCAGGAAGGAGCGTTTCATGGGCGTTTGGTGGGTTGAAGTGTTTCCGTTTTGCCGGAAACGGCGGGAAGTGTCAAAAGAATTTTAAGTTTTTTTGGAGGAGGTGATTGTGAGCAGGATTAAAAGCAGTGGCAAGAGCAAGCAGGAGGGGGACAGGATGACGAAGATCGAGGATTCCGCGGTTCGATTCCGGGGCGCGCTTCGCGTCGCTGCTCGGCGACGGAAGGAGCGGGCGCTGGTTCTTTCATCCGGCGGAAAATGCGATTCAATTCTACAAAAAACTGGACGCGAAACCGAGGGACGAGTGGACGATGCTCCGTCTGACGCGGGAGGGGATTGCGGCGCTGGCGGGGAAAGGATAGGCGATCCTGTCGGAGGATTCAGCGCAAGGAGTGGCGGCTTCCGAGCCGCCGCGGTTGGTCTTCGAGGCGTGTTTGCTCAGAAACTCGGCGGCTGGGAAGCCGCCACTCCTTGCCAAGACGCACTCTTGTTAAATTTCGTTTCGCCTGTCAGCCTCTCCGCATGACGAAGATTGAAGACTACGCTTTCCTGAGTGACACGCAGACCTGCGCTTTGGTGAGCCGGGATGGATGCGTCGACTGGCTCTGCTTTCCCCGTTTCGATTCGGGCGCCTGTTTTGCGGCGCTTCTCGGCGATGGAAAGAATGGACGTTGGATGTTCCAGCCGACAGAGGCGGTGATCGACACGCGGCGGCGCTACCGCGGCGACAGCTTGATCCTGGAAACGGAGATCGAGACGGAGTTTGGCGTCGTGCGTTTGATCGATTTTATGCCGCCGCGCGGGAAGTCGCCCGACATGGTGCGGATCGTGGAAGGCGTGCGCGGGAGCGTGCCGATGAAGATGGAACTCACCATCCGTTATGACTACGGACACATCGTGCCGTGGGTGCGCCAGGTGGATGATGGACTGGAAGCGATCGCGGGCCCGGATGCGCTGATCTTGCGCACGCCAGTGGAAACGCGGGGCGAAGATCTGCGCACGGTGGCGGACTTCACGGTGGAGGAGGGCCAGCGGGTGCCGTTTGTCCTGACGTGGTTTTTGTCGCACCGCGAAGCTCCACCTCCGATCAATCCGGAGCACGCGCTCGAGGAAACGGAAAGCTATTGGAAGGAATGGTCGGGCGGGTGCAAGGCGGAAGGTCCGTATCGCGAGGCGGTGGTGCGTTCGCTGATCACGCTGAAGGGCCTGACCTACGGGCCGACGGGTGGAATCGTGGCCGCGGCGACGACGTCGTTGCCGGAGGAAATCGGCGGCGTGCGCAATTGGGATTACCGCTACTGCTGGCTGCGCGACGCGACCTTCACCCTGGTGGCGCTGATCAATTCCGGCTTCCTGGAAGAAGCGCGCGCCTGGCGGGAATGGCTCTTGCGCGCGGTCGCCGGCAATCCCGAGCAGATGCAAATCATGTACGGCGTCTGCGGCGAGCGGCGGCTGACGGAGTTCGAATTGCCGTGGCTCTCCGGCTACGAAAATTCGAAACCGGTCCGCGTGGGCAACCTGGCCTCGAGCCAATTCCAACTGGATGTGTACGGCGAGGTGATGGATTCGATGTATCGCGCGCACTGCGCCGGGATCAAAACGAGCAAGACCGATTGGCGGATGCAGGCGGCTTTGATCCGATCGCTCGAGAGAAGGTGGGAGGAGCCGGACTACGGCATCTGGGAAGTGCGCGGCGACCCGCAACATTTCACGCACTCAAAGATGATGGCGTGGGTGGCGTTCGATCGCGCGGTCAAGATCGGCGAAGAGAGTGGGTTCTCGTCTCCAGAGAATTTGGAACGCCGGCGCGCCATGCGCGATCACGTGCATGAGCAGGTTTGCAAGGAAGGGTTCAACGAAAAGAAACAGGCCTTCACGCAGGTCTATGGCTCCGAGCAACTCGACGCCAGCCTGCTCATGATGCCGCTGGTCGGCTTCCTGCCGCCGGACGATCCGCGCGTCGTGAGCACGATCGAAGCGATTCAGCGCGAGCTGGTCGAGGATGGGTTCGTCCTGCGTTACCGCACCGAGCACAAGGTGGATGGTCTGCCGGGCGACGAAGGCGTTTTCCTTCTCTGCACTTTCTGGCTGGCGGATTGTTTGCATCTCATCGGCCGCACCGAGGAAGCGCGGCAGCTCTTCGAGCGCTTGCTCACCCTGCGCAATGACGTGGGCCTGCTCGCGGAAGAATACGATCCCAAGGCGAAACGACAGCTCGGGAATTTTCCGCAGGCCTTCTCGCACATCGCGCTCGTGAACACGGCGCGAATCCTCTCAGGCGATCTGGCAAAAATTTAGCCTAACGAGTTCAACGGTCATCGTTTTTCTCAGCCGTCAACGGCTCGGCGTGGCGGGTGGAAATTCGTCAGGAGCTGCGCACGAGGCGTTTAATGAGAGCTTCGTCGGTGGCGATCCCAAGCAACTTTTTGCGGACGTCCACCACCGCTGCCAGCCCAAGACGCGCCGCCCGCAACCGCCGAATCACTCGATAGGCGGGGTCATTTTCCGTCGCGGTGACGATCCGTCGCGTGTAGCGGGCCAGGGTCGTAGGCCCATTCTTATCGAGCAGGATGTCGAGCACGTTCACGAGGCCAACGGCTTCGCCGGCGCGGATGACGGGAAAGCGATCGACGCCCGAGGTGCTGCTTAGTTTCAGGACGGATTCGACCGAGCTATTCGCTGGCACGGTGAGGCATTTCCCGAGCGGTTGCATGACGTCACGTACCCGCACGTTCCGGAAATCGACCACGTTGTGAATCATCGCCCGCTCCGAAGATGTGAGGGAGCCTTCACTCTCGCTTTGCACGGCCACTTGTTTCAACTCCTCGCGCGCGGCGAAGAGGCGACGCTCCGCGGTCGCGCGGCGGCGCAAGAGCAAGCGCCCCAAAAGTTCCCCCACTTCCAACAATGGCCAGAGCACCAGCGAGGTCTTTTCCAGCAGCCCGCCGAGAGCGGACAAGGCACGCAAGGGGAAACGCCGAAAGAGCGATTTCGGTAGGACGCCGAGCAGGAAGAGGTGAATCGGGATCGCCGCGGCGACGGTGACGAAGTAACCGGCCACGCCTAACGAGTTCACAACCACGCGCGTGGCGAGGAGGAGCGCGACAATGTTGGCCACGTTGGTGACGAGGAGAACCGTGACCAGAAGGCGTTCAGGTTCTTCGAGCAAGCGTGCGAGCCGAGCCGCCCCGGGCGTTTTCTGCTTCACTTGTTGACGGAGGCGGACCAGATCGACGGAGAGCAGCCCGGCCTCGATCCCATTGCACAGAAACGTCAAAGCGCACAGTCCGAAAATGGCGAGCCAGATCATGATTCTTCCGTCCCGTTTTCGACTTCCGGCTGTTGGCCTGCTTCGAGATTGGTCGTTTTCTCGAGCACCAATTCTTCGATGCGCCGCCGCGCCGTGCGTCGCACGGTGATGGCGAGGCGAGGCAATTCCACCTGTGTCCCGGAGAGTGGCAGGTAGCCGAGCCGATTGAAGACCAGACCGCCGATGGTGTCGATTCCATCGGTCTCGAGTTCGAACCCGAGGTGCTCCGCCAGATCGTCGAGCCGCGCGTTTCCGCTCACAAGGAAGCGTCCGTCATCCAGCGGCTCGATGTAGAGATCGGCCTGCCCGAGCGGCGCGGCGTCGCTCATGATTTCCTCAATGATGTCGGAGAGCGTGATGATGCCTTCGGTGCCGCCATATTCGTCCACCACGATGGCCAGCCCCTGCGGGCGCGAGAGGAAACTGCGGAGGAGATCGGGCGCGCGCATGGTTTCGGGAACGAAGGACGGCGCGACCAGATTCTCCGTGAAATGCTCGCTCGGATCGAGCAGGAAAAGTTTCACGTCGAGGATGCCGACGATCTGGTCTGGCGATTCTGCGTAAACCGGCACCCGGCGATGACGCTTCTCTTTCAGCTTCGCGATCGCCTCTTCATTGGTGCAATCATCCGAGAGAAAAAACGTGTCCGTGCGCGGCGTCATGCAATCCTTCGCCGTCTTGTCGCCCAGCTTGATGATTTCCTGGATCATCTCGCCTTCCGCTTCCTGGAGCGTGCCTTCCTCCTCGCCCATCTCCACCAGCGTCTCGAGCTCTTCGTCGGTGATTCTAGCTTTCTTCCGTGCCGGCGCGATGCGGTCGACCATGACCTCGCTCACGCTTTCCAAGGCGTGTCCCACCCGATCCAGCAACGGCATGAGCGCGCGCAAAGTGAATACGCCAATCGCCGAAAGTCGATAAGGCGCAGAAAGCGCCAGCACCTTCGGAACAAGATCGCAGAGCAAAACGATGACCGCAAAAATGACGGTCGCGGCCAACCATTGCGGGACCTTCTCGGCGGCCGCCGGGCCTTCCCAAAGCAGGAAAAGACAGAGCACGATGAGCGGCACGTTCACCACCGCGTCGCTCAAGAGCAGAACATTGAGGACGCGCCGCGGATTTTCGCGGAAAGCCTGAATGAAACTTTTCAGAGAAGGATGCTGATCCTCGAGGCGACGGAGCTGATGCGCCTTCAACGAAAAAAGCGCCGTCTCCAGCCCCGAGAAAAGCGCGGAGAGGAAGATGAGCGCCCCGATCACCGACAGGAGAATGATGAGTTCGCTCGTGGTCATGCCACGGTGCGGCGGCGGCCGCGACCGCAGTTCCCCAACTGGAAAATAAAACGTGCCGGTTTGCCCCTCATCTCAGAAAGCGGAAACTAACCCCAGATGAGGAAAGGCGAAAGAATTTCCCGGTTCGTCGAGGAGCTGGCGAGCGCGGACGACGCGATGGAGTCGGCCCGCCCCCGGGCCGAAGGCTCAAACGAAATCGCGGATCACCCGTGCTATCGCGGCTTTTTCCGTTGCTGGAACGAGCAGCGTTACTACGAAGCGCACGATGTGCTCGAGCATCTCTGGTTAAAGACGACCACCGATGACTGGGCCTACTTCAAAGGCCTGATCCAGGCCGCGGGCGCCTTCGTGCATTTGCAGAAGCATTTCGAGCATCCGACGCATCGTGTCCACGGTCGCCGCCTCGGCCCCGCCGTGCGGCTCTTCCGTTTGGCGGAGAAAAATCTCAAGCCCTTCGCGCCAATGCGTCATCGGCTTGATCTCAGCGGCTTGCTCGCGCGCCTGCGCCAGAATGAAGAAGCGATCGTGACCTCAGAGTTTACGCGCAATCCGTGGTCGCCTGAAACAGCCTTCCATTTGGAACTCTCGGAATCCTAACGAACGAGAGTCTTGATTGAGCGTTGGACGTTGAACAGCCTGCCCGCCGTAGTCTTGCGGAGGAGGGTTGGGCGTTGGACGTTTCCGCTCTCATGCCGAACCGTCTCGCCCACGAAAAGTCTCCTTACCTCCTCCAGCACGCCGACAACCCAGTCGAATGGCTGCCTTGGGGCGAGGAAGCCTTCGCCAAAGCTCGCGCGGAGAAGAAGTCGATCTTTCTCTCGATCGGCTACTCGACCTGTCATTGGTGCCACGTGATGGCGCACGAGTCGTTCGAAGACGAAGCGACCGCGGCGATCATGAATCGCGAGTTCGTGAACATAAAAGTCGATCGCGAAGAACGGCCGGATGTGGATCGCGTTTACATGACTTTCGTGCAGGCCACGACCGGTCACGGCGGCTGGCCGATGAGCGTGTGGCTGACGCCGGAACTGAAACCGTTTGTCGGCGGGACTTACTTTCCGCCGGAGGATCGTTATGGGCAGCCGGGATTCAAAAAGGTGCTCGAACGGATCGCGGCCGCCTGGCAGCAGGACCCGGCAAAAATCTCCGAGCAAGGAACGCGAATCATTGAGGCGTTGCAGGAAGCAGCCAGCAGTCCGAACGGCGGCAGCGACTCGTTAGGGGCGGAAATCATCGATGCTGCCTATCAGCAGATCGCGCGCAGCTACGATCCGCATGAAGGCGGCTTCGGCGGCGCACCGAAATTTCCGCGACCGGTGATGCTGAATTTTCTTTTTCGCGTCTACGCGCGCGAGCCCAAGAGCACAGCGGGCAAACACGCGCTGGAGATGAATTTGTTTACGCTCCGCAAAATGGCCGCGGGCGGGATGCATGATCATCTTGGCGGCGGGTTTTCGCGCTACTCCGTCGATGCCTTTTGGCACGTGCCGCATTTTGAGAAAATGCTCTACGATCAGGCGCAACTGGTGTTGGCGTATCTGGACGCGTTCCAGATTACGCGGGAGCCGCTTTTCGAAAGCGTTGCGCGCGATGTGCTGGATTACGTGCGCCGCGATATGACGGCGCCGGAGGGCGGATTCTATTCCGCGGAAGATGCCGACAGCATCATCCCTGTAGCGGCGGTCTATGACCGCCGAGACGCGGGTGAAAGCGCTACTTCGGACCATGAGGACGGCGGTCATAGACCGCTGCTACAGAAGAAAGCCGAGGGCGCATTTTACGTTTGGACGCAGGCGCAGATTGAGACTGCGTTGGGCGAAAACGCGGAGCTTTTCAACTTCCATTACGGCGTGGAAGCGGACGGAAATGCACCGGCCGGCGCGGACCCGCACGGTGAATTTGTCGGCAAAAATATTCTGATCGAGCGGCATACGTCGGCGGAAACGGCGGAGCATTTTACGAGGGGCGAAGCGGAAGTGCGCGATATTCTCGCGGCCGCGCGCGAGACCTTGCGCGCGATCCGAGCCGAGCGGCCGCGGCCGCATTTGGACGACAAGATCATCACAGCGTGGAATGGCCTCATGATCTCGGCTTTCGCGCGCGCGGCGCAGGTGCTCGACGATCCCAATTACTTGAGCGCAGCGGAAAATGCGGCGCGGTGCGTGCGCACTCAGTTGTTCGACGAGGCCAGCGGAACGCTGGTGCGCAACTACCGCCAAGGTCGCAGCGCAGTGGCGGGTTTCGCGGATGACTACGCGTTCGTGATTCAAGGATTGCTCGATCTTTACGAGGCGTCTTTCGACCTGGAGTGGCTGAAGTTTGCGTTGCGCCTGCAAAAGACGCAGGACCGGCTCTTCTTCGACGCGGAGAATGCCGGCTACTTCAGCGGAACCGGCAACGATCCCAGTATTCTTTTGCGGATGAAGGAGGACAACGACGGCGCGGAACCGGCGGCCAGTTCGATCGCGGCCATGAACCTCCTGCGGCTGGCGCAAATCCGGAACGACGCAGCCATGCGCGAGCGGTCAGAGAAGACGATCGCCGCCTTTGGCGCCACCCTAACGAGAGTGCCGAGCGCGATGCCGCAAATGTTGGTGGCGCTGGATTCGAGCCTGGCGACACCGCGACAAATTGTGATTGCCGGCGCGCGCGATTCCGCGGAGACACGCGCCCTGCTGCGCGAAGTGCATCAGCATTATTTGCCGAACAAGATCGTGCTGCTGGCGGAGGGCGCCGCCGCGGAACAGTTCCTGGGTGAGAACTTGGAGGTGATTCGCGAGATGAAACCGCTCGATGGAAAGCCGGCGGTCTATCTCTGCGAAAATTTCACCTGCCAGGCACCCACATCGGACGTTGCGGCCATGAAGCACTTACTGGCGCGCGAGACTTAACGCTTCTGGATAACTGGCGCCGCCGGCGGCAGCGCAGTCCCGGATTTCGATTCCACGAGAGAAACAGAAGAAGCTTTTCTTTTTCGCAATGATGGGTCTAACTCGCCCGCGTCGGCTGTCGGTGCGGACGGCGCGGTTGGGCCGAGAGTCATGCCATCCCGGAAAAAGAAAACGTCGAAGGCGCTCGTCCGCAAGACGGCTGCGCCCCCGCGTTGGATCGTTCCCGTCCTGCTCCTCGCTTTGGCGGCGGCGCTGGTTTTCTGGCATCTGGGCCGACCTTGCCTTTGGGTTGACGAGGCGCAAACCGCTGTCGTGGCGCAAAACATCGTTGCCCAAGGGATCCCGGCGGCCTCGGATGGAAGAAACCTGGTTTCCATTTTTCAGGATCACCGGGACATCCGGGACGGAGTCTATATCTGGCAAGGCTGGCTCCCGACTTACCTTGCCGCGGGTTCGATCGCGCTTGGGGGACGCAACGCTTTTAGCGCGCGTCTTCCTTTTGCCGCGGCCTTTGTTGTTTTCGTCGGAGTCTTCTACGGCTTCCTGCGAAAATGGGACGGTGCGCGCACGCATCGCCTCTGGTTGACGATGGCGTTGACTTTGACCTGCGTGCCTTTGCTCCTGCACGCGCGGCAATGCCGTTATTACGTTTTGGCGCCGCTGCTCAACCTCCTCATTGTCGATGCTTATTTGAGCTGGTGGAAGGAGCCAAAGTGGAAACATCAAGTGCTCTTGCTGGTCTGGGCGACGGCGCTGATCAATTCGTTTTTCCCGGGCGCCTTCTTGCTCGGGATCGCGTTGGCGGTTGATTTGATTAGGAGGAAATCAAGCGCGCGCGTTTGGCGCACCTTCGCTCTCACCGCGGGGGCGATCTTGCTGATCAATCTGCCGATGGCGTGGTTTTGCCGCATCTGGGATCGGCAGTTCAGTGTCGAATCCGGGTATGATAGTCCCGCGATCTTCGGCCTTTATTTGCTGCGCTATTTGCTCACGCTGAATAATTTTTTCTTTCCGCTGACGCTAATCTTGCTCGCGCTGGCGCTGCGCTGGAAAGCGATCACGCGGGCGAATATTTTCCGGAATGATCTGACCTTTTTGTTCCTGACCATTTGCGGAACGCAGATCGTCGGGTTCGCCTTGCTGGCTGACTTTCCCTTCACCCGCTATCTGATCGGCGTGGTGCCTTTCCTGATGTTCTTCGGGGCGACCTGCCTGGAGACGTTAGGATTCGGGCGGGCCTGGCTAAGCTGGTCGCTCGCCCTTCTGGTGGCTGGCACAAATCTCTTCCACATCCTGCCGCTGCCGCTTTTGCGCCTAACGAGTCTCCAGGCGGTCCGCTGGACGAGGGCGGGGATCAATCCGGAATTCCTGGGACGCGGCCAGATTGGGGTCGGCTTTGCCCGGGGCGAACTGAAGGAGCTCGCGCAATTTAGTGCCGGCTTTCCCTTCGCGAGCTGGCTGCGCAGTGTGGCGGACCCGCCACGCGGGCCGATCGATGAATTGGTGGAATACCTGGCGCAGCATGCGGCGCCGACCGATCGGGTGAAAATTTCCTACGGCGATTTGCCGCTCATGTTCCATACCGAACTGGAGGTGGTGAGTTCGAGCGAAGTCGGAAAACCGGCGCCGGAATGGATGGTGTTCCGACATTTCGGCGCGATGGAGATGGATGAGAAATTCGTGCGCGAGACAGCGAAGGTGCCGTATTCCAAAGTCCCCCTCCCCTTTCCGGATCTGCAATGGAATAACCAACCGGATCCGCTCTACCACTACTACGAGACGCCGCCGAACGATCTGGCGCCGCCCGTGGCCCTCTTGAAAAAAGGCTGAGCCCGAAATGACGCCGCGCGGAGGCTAATTCGTGTCCTCGTGATAGGCGTGATCGGCGCGGAAGGCGGCCAATAATTCCTCGCTCAGCGCAGCCGTCTCGGCCTCGCCTCCGGCGCGCGCGCGCTGCTGCGCCTCTTCCGCGAGATCGATCGCCTCGGGAATTCTCCCGCTCTCAGCAGAGGCGGCCGCGAGCGTGGCCAGCATGGCCGGATTCGTTCGTCCGGTCAGCGCGCAAGCTTGCTCCGCCAGGCGGACGGCTTCCGTTCCGTTGCGCAAAGTCTCGTCGGGTTGCGTGGCGAAGAACCACGCCATTTCATTCAAGACGAAAGGCGCGGTGGGGGCGAACGCGGCCAACGCTTGCACGTGCTGCGCCGCATCCGGTTTTTTTCCCAGGAAACGCAGAGCGAGGCGAAGATTGGCGCGCGCCTGCGCCGACTCGGGTTGCAGGAGGAGGGCGTAAACGAACTGTTGCGCGGCGCCGATGAAATCTTCTTTTTGGGCCAGGGCGACGCCAAGGGTGTGATGCGGCTCGAAGATAAATGGAGCCACCGCCAGCGCGTCGCGCGCGTCGCTTATGATGTCCTCACGCCGGCCCATTTTGGAAAGAGTGGCGAGCAAGGAATCATAGGCCGACAAGTTTTCGCGTCCGAGCTCCAGGGCGCGACGGATCTCGGCGAGGGCCGGCTCGAGTTGATTTTGCGTGGCCAGAACGATCCCCAATTGCAGATGGGACGCGCTCTCGATTGGACGCAATTCAACGGCGCGTTGCGCGTGCGGTAACGCTTCGCCGGCGCGCCCGGACTCGTTCCAAACGGCCGCGAGGAGGCGGTGCGCGGTCGCATTCGCGGGATCGGATTGCACGGCGGCGGCGGCCTGGAGGGCGGCGGCCGCGAACTTGCCGTCCAAGGCCAATCTGTTGCCGGCGTAGATTTGCTGCGCCGGAGAAGCGATGACCCAGAAGGAGGCAAAGCTATTCATCGCGAAGAACACGAGGACCGCGCCGAGCGCGCCTTGCCGGATTCGGTGGCCGCGTGTCCAGACTTCCCAGCCGATGGCGACGAAAACACAGATCGGCACGATCATGGCGAGGCCATAGAACGCCTTCACCTGAGCGTAGGAGGCCACCTTAAGAGTCATGGTGACGACGCCGAATAGGATTGCTCCGGTGAGGCCGAAGAGAACGAACCAATCCAACGAGGGTCGACGCACAAAACGCCAGAATGCGACCGCCGCGCCGGTAAGGATGAGCAGAGTGGGGACGAGAGCGAGCCAATATCCGGCCACCATCAGGTCGTAGTTCCACGGTGGCCGGAAAGCCGGATTGGAAACGCCGCCGCAGAGGGCGTCGCCCCAGAGCGTGGAATAGATTCCGTCCCCGAAGCTCCAGAAGCCGCTGTAGAGCGGGGCGACGAGAGATTGACCGAAACGGAGATAGTCTGCGCCGGTGTGAAAGCCGGGATCCTGCCACCACGAAAATCCGGAGGCGGCTTCCCAATTACCAAGGAGCGGGGTGCCGAAGCGACGCCAGATCCGAAGATAATGCCAGCCACAGGTGGCGAAGAAAATCGCGCCAACGGTCCCTAATTGGCGCAGCCAAATCGCGCCCGGCGCGCGTTGGGCCGCGAGTTGCAGAAGCAGGGCGAGGAAGAGCGGCGCGACGAGGAGAAGCGCGGTGGCCTTCGTTAACATCGCCGCACCCATGGTGAGCCCGAGGACAGCGAGTTGGCCGAAAGAGGGATTTTTCGTCTTCAACAAGCGCAGGCCGAGATAGAGGGACGCGGTGACGAGAGTGGCGGCGAGCGTTTCGTTCGTGACGTAATGCGAGAGATATATCTGCATGGGCAGGAAGGCCGCCATGATCAGACCGACCAATTGGGGCGCGATCCGTTTCGGGAACAGGAGCCGCAGGCTCAGCAGCACGAAAACGATTTGGAGGAGAGCGAAGAGCAGCGTGAGGAAACGCAAGACCAGGATGGGCGCCGAGCCTTCCACCGACAGACCGCAGAGGGAGAGTGTGGCCGCCGAGATCAGGTAATAGAGCGGCGGCTGGAACATCTCGAAGCCCTCCGTTGGCCACGGGAGTCGGCCACGTTCCTGGATGAATTTGATGTAGTTGAGATGATCCTGCGCATCGAATCCTTGGAGAAACGGCATGAAGCGGGCGTTGTTCAAAAATAGGAGCACCCAGAAGGCGGCGATGATCGCGAGCAGAATGGTGAGATGACGCGGAGACAATTTCCGGCCGACCACGCAGACAACCACGGCGAGCGCCGCGAAGATCAACCATTTGAGCCACACCGTGCGCAGGGCCCGGAAGACATTTTCACTCGCCGCCAAGGCACTGCCGGGGCCGGGCAGGCGTGGGATGGCGGCGAGCGCGGCGGGGCGCCACGCGGAACCCGCACACGAACTTTCCCAGGCTTGATCGCTCCGCACGACGCTCCCATCCGCGGTTAACCGGAGCCAAAGCGCGGGCGGGGCGTTGTCGTTGAAGACGCGCACTTCCATGCGATTACTGCCGGCGCGCAGTTTCGCGGCGACGTCCGCGCGGGCCACCTCCTTCCAGTTGCCGTCAGTCGCGATCTCCACTGGGGCGCCGTTAATGGTGAGCGTGGCATGTTTGGCCGCGCGCATTTCCAGGTCCGCGCGGCGCGGTTGTTCTGTGAGCAGAAATTCGCGACGGAAAATCGTGTCCAGATTTGCGACTTGATGCGCGCGGCCATCCACCGCGGCGGGAAAGAGAATCCACTCCGCGGCGCCGTTACGGGAAAGGAAATTGATTTTCGGATCGCGCAGACCCATCCGGGCGAGCCAGCCGGCCGCGAGCGCGATCAGCAAAAGAATCACCGCCCATTTGAGCCAGGTCCGGAGGACGAAAGGAGAGCGAGAAGCTGCCGGTGAGGGTGGGACGGCCGTGGCCTGGCCGGAACGCTGCGCGCGTTTTTTCTTGGCCCGTTTCACGTCAGGGTAGAAGCAGTGCGTGACGCGAATCGCGGGCCCGCTAATCGAGATGCTCGAATTTCGCGGTCGCGGTGGGCAATTTGGGACGACGACGCAGGCGCATCCAATTATTCCAGGTCTTCCGGATGCTGTCGCCGGGCGTGAGATAATGCTGGCTCAATTCGTTGCTCTTCACGATCTGCGCGACCACACCAGCGACGCTGAAGTCCTCCGTGTTCAAGATCGTGTAAGCCGTGCCGAGCGCTTCGCTGTGGTGGGCGTCGCTCGCCGCCGTCATCGGTAGGCCGCGGAGTTGCGCGTAATCGAAGGCGTACTTGTTGTAGCGGCGCAGCGTGGTGGCGGCGTTGAAGACTTCCAGCGCATCGATCGGTAGCGTTTCCAGAACCGGAAAACGAATGCCGGCGCGGAAGAGATCGTACGGATGCGGAGGAATGGCGAGGCCGCCATTTTCGTGAATGATTTCGCAAACTTCGCGCGCGGGGCGTCCCTTCAGATTCGGAATGGTGGTGCCAACGCAGAGCAAGTGTCCTTCGTCCGTCGTCACTTCCTGGCCGGGGACGATCAGGAACCCATCGACCGGCTGGCCATCCTCCCGCATCAGCCCTTGATCGAGCAGATAGGCCACGGCGTCGCAGGTGTTGTGATCGGTGACCGCGAAGCCTTGGAGGCCTTTCGCGCGCGCCGCGGCGATGTTGTCCTCGGGGCTCGAGACGCCATCCCCCGAAAAGAAAGTGTGAGTGTGCAGGTCGAGCTTGAGCGGCATCGGGAGGAGGCTAGTTTGCGAGGAAATAAATGGAAAGCGTCGGTTTCAAAGAATGGGCGCTGGTCTGTGAGGCGCTGGGGCGAGGTGAGCAAAGCATTATCCTGCGGAAAGGCGGGATCGCCGAAGGCCGCGCCGGCTTTCAATTTCAGCACCGCGAGTTCCTTCTTTTCCCGACGTTCTTTCACGAGCAGCTCGGAAAGACGCGGCTCGCGGACGCGCAGATTCCGGCACAGCGTGCGGGGGAGATTGAAATTCGGTTCTTTGCGCGGATGGAATTTGCCACCGTGGTGACGGATTGGGAGACGGCAGTCGCGCTGGAGCCATTCCACATTCTGACCCGCGAGGTAGTGCGGGAGCGTTTCGATTACGATGAAGCGCCGGGGATTCACCTGGCGTTCGTGCGGATATTTCGGCTGGAGCCGAGCTGGATTCTGCCGGATGAAAAGAGATATGGCGGCTGCCGATCATGGGTCGATCTGCCGCGGTTGGCAGACGGCGCGAAACGGAACGCCGTGCTCGGCGAGGCGGAGAATGCGGCGCGCCGGGAAGCGTTGCAAAGCCTTTTGGCGCCAAGGAGGGGCGCTCTCCAGGCCGCCCCTTCCCCTTCCCCGAAACGCGGCGGCCTGGAGAGCGCCGCTCCTTGAACCCGTCTCGTTAGGCGAGCGCTTCTGTGAGCGCGGGCGTTTCTTCGGCGGGCGACGAGTCCGCGGGATCGCGATTAAACTGCATATCGTAAAGCCGCCGATAATGCCCGCTCTGCTCCATTAGCTCGGCGTGCGTTCCGACTTCTTTGATGTGGCCGAGATCCATGACCACGATTTGATCGGCGGAGAGAATGGTCGAGAGGCGATGGGCGATCGCGATCACAGTGCGCCCGGCAGAAAGGGTTTCGAGGGCGAGCTGGATTTGCTTTTCCGACTCGGAGTCGAGTGCGGAAGTGGCTTCGTCTAACAAGAGGATGGGCGCGTTCTTGAGCAGGGCGCGCGCGATCGCGATGCGTTGCTGTTGGCCGCCGGAAAGAAGGCAACCTTTATCGCCGATCACCGTTTCGTAGCCCTGCGGCTGGGCCATGATGAAGTCGTGCGCGAAGGCCGTCCGCGCCGCTTCGTAGACTTCCTCTTTGGTCGCGTCGAGCCGGCCGAACTGGATGTTGCTGAGGATGGTGTCGTGAAAGAGAAACGTCTCCTGCGTGACGAGGCCGATCTGTTCGCGCAATGACTTTTGCGTCACGCTGCGCAAATCGTAGCCGTCCACTTTGACGGTGCCGCTGGTCGGATCATAGAGACGCAGAAGGAGCGAGAGGATGCTGCTTTTTCCCGCGCCACTGGCGCCGACGAGCGCATACGTTTTCCCGGGCGGGATGTGCAGGTTCACATCGTGAACCGCATTAGTGTTCCCGCCAGCGTAACGAAAATCCACACTCTCGAATGCGATGTGCCCCTGCACCGGCGGCAGGTCGATCGCATCGGGCGCGTTTACGATGCTGGGTTTGGAATCCAAAATCGCGAAGATTTCCTCCGTCGCCTGGATCGAACGCTCCATGATGACCTGGATCCGGCTGAGCGTTTTGATCGGCTGATAAAGAAGAAAGATGCCGGCGTTCAAAGCCAGGAAACGCGCCGCGCTCACCTCGCTGAAATAGACGTAAAGCAAGGCAAGGCCGACGCCGAACGCGGCGATCGTCTCGACCAGCGGTCCGGTGGATTCCATCGCGCGGACGATGCGGATGGCGTTATCGAATTGCTGCCGGTTGCTGCGGCGGAAAATTTTGTCCTGATGATCTTCGCGGGCGAAGGATTTGATCACGCGGATGCCGGCAAAGGTTTCCTGCATTGTCACCACCATCTCGCTCATGTTTTCCTGCTCCGACTTCGCGGCGCGGCGGGCGCGTCTGCTGTAGAGGCTGATCGGGACGATGCAGATCGGAAAAAGCACGAGCGTGACGAGCGTGAATCTCCAATCGAGATAGAGCAGCACGGCCACGCCGGAGACGATCGCGATCGGTTGCTTGAAGAGATCGCTGCTCACGCTGGTAAGCGCCATCTGCATCATGCGGGTGTCGTTGGTGATGCGCGACATGAGCGAGCCGGAGCGCGCCTTGTTAAAAAAATCCATCGAGTGACTAAGAATCTTCTGGAAGAGCTGGGTGCGGATATCGGTCAGGACTTTGTTGCTCACCCAGGCCATGCAGTAGCTGTTTAAATAGGCGCACGCACTTCGCGCCAGCATGACCGCGGGAATGGCGAGACAGAGGAAGAGAAGTGAATCGATGCGCGGCCCGGTCTCGAGCTGGTCGCGATTCTGGAGGAGCGATTGCGTGGTCAGGACGCGACCGCCACCCTGGAAGACGAAGGCCATTACTTTCCCGAGCACAAGCGGGAGGGCGCCGTTGATGAGCCCATAGAGAAACCCGAAGCCGAGGCCGATGGCGAAGCGCGTTTTGTACGGCTTCACATATTGGAAAAGACGGCGGTAGGGACCGGCGCCGGCTTGCAACGTGGCCGAGAGCGAGCGCTTCGTTTTCACCGGTGCGGAAGATGCACTCATAGAGGGACGGCGCGCGGCGTCGCGAGCAGCGCTTTCATAGCATCGATCACTTGTGGCGTCGAGATGAGGTTCATCGGCACGCCCTCCGCGTCGGGCGAGAATTCGGTCGAAGGCGTGGCCTCTCCAGCCTGCAAAATCAGCGCCGGAGTGAAGCGCGGACGCCAATGCAAGGGATTCGTCGGACCAAAAAGCGCGACCTGAGGAGTCTGCAGCGCCGCGGCCAGGTGGACAGGCGCGGAATCGACCGTAACCAGGAGACGCGCCTTTTGCATGAGCGCAGCCAGCGTGAGCAGATCGAGGCGGCCGCAGAGATCGATGAACGACGCGCCGCTCGAGGCTCTGATCTGCGCGATGTGATCTTTTTCCATCGGCGAAGCGCTGCCGGTGACAACGCAGGGAAATCCACTCTGCGCCGCGAACGCGATCACTTCGCTCCAGCGTTCTGCTTCCCAGAATTTCTCAATCCGGGCGGAACCGGGATGAAGGAGAAGGAATTCGCCAGTGATCTGATTTTCCGCCAAGACGCGATCCGCCGCGGCGACTACAGCGGGCGGAATCTCCAACGCCAGGGCCGAGGAGGCGTCGCGGATGCCGAGCGGCTCTAGCAACGCGAGGTAATGGTCCACGGTGTGCAGTTCGCGCAGCCCGGAAGGGACAAACCGATTGTAAACGAGGGCGCGAATTCTCGACTGCACCTTCACGTGGTCGGATGTCGCTCGCGTCCTTGCGCCGGACAGCAGAGTGAGAAGCGCGGAACGATCGCTATGGGTGAAGTCGATGCAGGTATCGAATTTTCGACGCGCGATCGTTGCCCAATCGGAAGCGAGCAGAGTGTGATCGAGTCCTGCGATAGCAGGGAGCAGGTCGCGCGTCGCTGGAGAAACGGCGAGTGTAATTTCGGCTTGGGGAAACTTCTCGCGCAAGGCCGCGATCGCCGGCGTCGTCAGAATGAGATCGCCGATGCGCTTAAGTTGAAGGAGAAGAATTTTCACTGCATCGCGCGCGCGTATCCGCCGAGGAGGCGCGTGCGGAAATGGTCCCAAGTGAAGTTCTCCACCACGCGAGCGCGCGCCGCGACACTCATTCGTTCGACGATTTCCGGATGATCGTAAAGATGCTGGATCGCCTGCGCCAACCGATCGACATCGCCCGGCGGCACGATGATTCCCTCGATGCCATCATTCACGAGGTCGCCGGCTTCGCGCGTGGTGATCAACGGCAAACCACACGCCGCCGCCTCGTAGGTGGTCTTCGCGCTCCCTTCCAAGCTCGATGGAAAAACGTAGATCGTCCCCTGGTTCAAATAGTTCTCCACCTCCTTTGCGAACCCGACGACGCGAATATTCTCCCGCCGAAATTTTTCCAAATGCGGTTTCGCTTCCGCGTGCACACTGCCGACCAACCACAGCTCCGCGTTCTTTAGATTCAGCCGGTGCCACGCTTCAAGTAGCGTGTGGATTCCCTTGCGCTCGATCAAGGCGCCAGAAAACACGACGCGGAAAACCTCCGGTCGCGTGCCGGGTTTGAAGCGCTCGATATCGACGCCGCGCGGCAGATAAAAGAGCTTCTCTTCCGGAACGCCACGCGCACGAAATGAGTCAGCCGCTCGTTCCGAAAGCACGATGAGGAGACTGGCCAGATCGTATTCCTCAAGAAAACGCTCGCGCTCAATCAGAAATCTGTCCTTCCAGTTTCCCTGCCGCTGCGATGGTTTGTGAACCGCTCCATCGCGATGCCAGGTGGGAATTTCCACCAACGATGGGATGCCTCTCTTCCGCGCCACGCGGAGAGTTTCCAGGCAATCGCCCGACCAACTGTGGCAGAGATCGTAACGTCCGGTATCGAGCTGACGGGCAGCGACCCAATCGAGATATTTCTTCTTCGCCCCGTAGTATTGCGAGCGATTGACGAAGGACGAAAGCAACCGCACCGGATGCCAGCGAAGCGACTGGATGAGCGAGCTGGGAATTTCGCTTTGCCGGTTATCGTATGCAATGGCGCGGCCGAGAAAGCCGCCACGATACGAAGCGCGCAACGACTCCAATGCGTCCGTATCCAAACCGGACCCGCCGATGCGGGCGAAGATCGAGTAAAGGAGATGCTTCGGAAGCACCAGCGGCGTGGCGGGCTGCGGCGGCCGCTCGTTTTGAGTTTCACCGAGCATCGGCCCACCAGTATTGTGGGGTTTCGCGGCAAGTAAAGTCCGCGCGGCGGACGCACCCTCTCCCATGGACCCAGAGCATCTCAAGATCGCATTCATCCGGCGCGGATTTTCCCGCAGCGGCGGTGCGGAAGCCTATCTAAAACGGCTGGCTGCCGGCGTCTGCCAGGCCGGGCATGCTGCCACGCTCGTCACCTCGCCGGATTGGCCGCCTAACGAGTGGCCCTTTGGCGAATTGATCGCGTTGCCGGGCAAAACGCCGATGCAATTTGCCGATGCGGTGGACCGGGCGCGACTCCAGGAACGCTGCGATGTGATCATGAGTCTGGAGCGGGTCCGACATTGCGATGTCTTCCGCGCGGGCGACGGCGTCCACCGCGCCTGGATGGATCGCCGCACGCGCGCCGGTGGCGTGATGGAGCACCTCAGCATGGCGCTGAACTCGAAACATCAGCGCATGTTTCGCCTCGAGGAAGCGCTTTTCAAGCATGGCGGCGCGCGGCGCGTGATCGCGAATTCGCTCATGGTGAAGCGGGAAATCGAAAGAATTTATGGCTATCCCGCGGAGCGAATTGAGGTCGTAAGGAACGGCGTACCGGTAGAGGAATTTTGCTCCACCGCTGCCGAACGGAATCAAAGTCGGAAGGTTTTCGATCTCGCGGCCGACGATGTCGCTTTGCTCTTTGTCGGTTCCGGTTGGGAACGGAAAGGCTTGGCCGATGCCGTGAGTGCTCTTGAGGAAATCGACGATCCAAAAGTGAAATTGCTCGTCGCTGGCCGCGGCAACGAGCGGCTTTTTCGCGCACGCGGCGCTCAGTTCCTCGGCGAGGTCGGCAATTTAGCCACGCTCTATCGAGCCTGCGATCTCTTCGTTCTTCCGACGCTCTACGATCCTTTCTCCAATGCCTGCCTGGAAGCATTGGCTTCCGGTTTACCCGTCGTGACGACGCATGCGAACGGCTTCGCCGAGATCATGACGGAAGGCGTGCATGGCTCTGTCGTTAACGAAAGAGATGTCGCCGCGATCGTGGCCGCGATCCGTTATTGGTCGAATGCCGAACGCCGAGCGGAAGCGCGACCGGCGCTCCTGGAGTTAGCCGCGCAATACGACATCGCGCGCAATGTCGAGAAGACCCTCGACGTATTACTCAGAACCGCGCGGGCTTGAGAACTGGAGGCCGGGTTTGCAACCCGGCCAAGACGGCTTGCAAAGCCGTCCTCCGAGGCTAGCCCTCCGCCAGCGCGGAATTAACGTCCGGAAAAATCCGAAACACCTGATCCAAACGCGCGATCTCAAAAATCGGTCGCACGTTTTCCTGCAAGCCCGCGAGGGCGAACTTTCCGCCGTAACCGGCCACGGTTTGCATCGCTTCGATCAGAACGGCCAGGCCCGAGCTATCGATATAACTAACCTGCGAAAGATCCACGACGAGGCTCTCCGGCTTGGATTGAGTCATCGCTTTGAGGGAACTCGCGATCCCCGGTGAGACGTGGAGATCGATTTCGCCTTCGAGCGGAAGGACGTTGGGCGGAACGGTATCAGGCATGGCGGGCAGGTAATGGGCAAGATGTCATCGCGCGGCGGATCGTCAATCCCACCGTGGTCTCGCGCGCGGAACGCGCAAACAATCCGCTCCTTAACTTCTAGCCTGAAGGCACCCGGCAGACCTCCGCCACGCGCGGGTTCTTCTGCGCGGCCTCGACGAAATAGGCGTCCGTGATGCAGGTGGCGAAAAGGCCCGGCTTCCTTCCTTCCCGAGCGAGAGCGATCAAAGGGATCGCCTCGTCCACGTTTCCCTCGCGGAGATCAATGGCGGCCGCTGTCAGCAGCCAATCGACCGAAAGAGCGCCCGCGGCCTTTTTGATTTCGAGCTGCTCTTTGACCTTCGGCGTGTCGGCTGCCTCCAGCAGCGCCATCCGAATCTTGAACTCACAAATCGTGCTCTGGGTTTCATCGCGTGCCAGCAGCGACGCATGCTCGTAGTGCGAGATCGAATCGCGCGCATGATGATCCAACCGGATCGCTTCCCCAAGGTAGAACTGATAATCCGGCACAAAGGGCGCGGCCGCCACCGCCGCTTCGAAGGAACGAATTGCCGTCGGCAGATCTTTCCGGCGCACGGCGATCAAGCCGCGGAAATAGTTCGAGGTATCGACGTTTTCCCCGAACTCAATCGCCTTCTCAAACAGCTTATCCGCCGTCACGAAATCCTTGTGGTCATAGGCCAACTTGGCCACCCGCGCGAGGATGCCGCGTAATGCGAGATTCTTGTGCTTGGCTGCGAGAAACCGCTCGCCCGCCTCCTGCAATTTTCCTTCTCGCTCCAGTTTCAACGCCTGCTCGACCAACTCCTCAGCCGAGACACCGGGAAATTTGCCCGCGATCGTGCCGTCCATTTTAGCGGCATTTCGCGACATCATGAACCGGTATTTCCAGAGCGGAAATCTCATCCCGACGAAGAAGGTCAAGCCGAGGACGACCAGCACGGCGATGATCACGATCGCACGCTGCATCTCCGGAACGCGCGAGGCTTTTTCATCCAGCCGCATCATTCCGCGCTTTTTCTCTTCGGGCTGTTCCTCTGCCTCCTCCCTTGTCGTTGGCGTTTCTTCGCGCTCTTGCACGGGTTGCGATGGGCCGGGCTCCGGCGCTTTCCCTTCCGTTTTGAGGACCGGGTTCGGCGCGGGATTTTCCGCCGGCTCCGGCGCACTCGGAGCCACCACCGGCGCCGGCCGTTCGTGCTTCGGGCGGGGCGTCCCCACGAAACGACGCATCTCGGGCGTCATCATCCGCTGTTTCCGCGGCGGCGTGGGCTGGTCGTTAGGCGTTTCCTCGGGCATGGGCTTTTAAGATCTGCTCCAGAATAGCAATTCGTTAAGGGCTCAGTCGATTGTATTTCCGCAGCACCGTTCGGAGCATTTCGTGAGGGAGCGCGTCGACCTTATGATCATCGCGCCCGGTCATATCTCGGTTAGCCACGAGAGCATTGACGATCGCTTCTTCCACGGCCTGCACCGTGGCCTCGAAAATTCCGTCCAGGCGATCGTTCGGAATTGTCGTCACCGAATGAGTCGGCTGCGTCGGATCGGCCGCGCCGGGATTGGCGGTGGAAAAAGCGATGAACAAATCTCCCGACCCGTTACCGGAAACGGCGCCGGTGCGCGCCAGACCCAGGCTGGCCCGTCGCGCGAGCCGCTTCAATTGCGAGGGAAGAAGCGGCGCATCGGTGGCGATCGCGATAATGATGGAACCAGCCTCCTTGGGATAGACCGAGCCCGGAATCTCCTTCCCCACCGGAACCCCACTAATCATGAGCTGCGGCCGGCGCCCGCAATTTGCCTGCACCAGCGCGCCGATGGTGTAACCGCCGGCCTTTTTCTCGAGCACACGCGACGCCGTGCCGGTCCCACCTTTGAATTCGTAACAAATCATTCCCGTCCCGCCGCCGACGCTGCCTTCGTCGATCGCTCCGCCCTGCGCCGTCTCAAGCGCATGCGCGACATCCTCCGGCTGCACATGAAAGCCGTCGATGTCGTTCAGCCAGCCGTCCCAGGTTTCGGCCACCACCGGCAGGCTCCACGAAAAACCGGTGGGATCCCGGCCCGCCTTCGCGACTCGCCATTTAATCACCGCATCGCGCGCCACGCCGACGCTGTGCGTGTTGGTGATCACGACCGGCCCTTCCAGAAATCCGCCCTCCTCCACCCATGCGGTGCCGGTCATTTCGCCGTTGCCGTTGAGACTGAAAACGCCCGCGTAAACCGGATCGTCGAACGAGCCCGTGCCTCGCGGCAAAATTGCCGTCACGCCCGTGCGGACCGGTCCTTCCCCGACTTTCAGTTTCCCTTCCCCGCTGATTAAGGTCGTGTAACCGACCGTCACGCCCGCCACATCGGTGATCGCGTTAAGCGGACCCGGCGTGCCTTCGAAAGGAATGCCAAGCGCGCGCGCACGTACCGCAGTCGCCGGAGGCGCTTCCTTCTGCGGTTCGCGCGCAAGGAGCGGTGACGCCGGAACGCCGATCAACCAGGTGAGCAGGAAGAGCTGAAAACGTTTCATTGCGAGAGAGCCGGGCGGTAGTTGGTGCATTGTCAGTTGAGGCTGATCCTTCGGCCCGAGGGCGGGCCGACTCCACCTAGTGGAGCCGGCGCGCCCTCGCGCCGAAGTCTGAACTCACATTTGCCCAAAACTACCGAATCGAGCAAACGGAGCATTCTTGACTCGTTTCCCTGCGGCAAGCTATTTTGGAAATCACATTTGTGCCGGCGCCATTCGCGTCGAGCAACTACCCTCAAACCCAAGGAGGTCTTATGAATGATAAGTGGATGATTCGCGGAGCTGAGTTTGCCAACTGCAACTGCGCTTGGGGTTGTCCCTGCCAGTTTAATTCGCCTTCCACTCATGGTCACTGCGAGGCGATGGGCGCGGGGCGCATCGAGGAAGGGCACTTCAACGACACCCGCCTGGACGGCCTGAATTTTGTTATGATTCTACAATGGCCAGGCGAGATCGCGGAAGGCAACGGACGCGGGCAAATCATCATCGACGAAAGAGCGGACGCGGCCCAACGGGCGGCGTTGCGGAAGATCCTGAACGGCGAATCCACCGCGCCGGGCACGACGCATTTCAATATCTTTAACAGCACGCTCTCGGAAGTGCTCGACCCGATTTATGCGCCGATCGAATTGAAGATCGATGTCGACGCGCGGGAGGCGAGCGTGAAAGTGCCGAACCTCGTCGAGTCCGAGGGAGTGCCGATGACCAATCCCTTTACCGGTGAACCGGCGCGCGCGCGCATCGAATTGCCCAACGGCTTCGAATACACCAAGGCGGAGATCGGTTCCGGGAAAACGAAAGTGACGACTGCCATCCAGCTCGATCTCGCAGGTTCCTACGGCCAGTTCAACATCCTGCACATGAACCAGGATGGCGTCATCCGCTGATCGTCCGCCAGCACTCGTTAGTCTGGACGCGCCGCGCACGCTCGTGCACTCGCTCCCGCTCAAAGATCGATTCGTTATCCTGAGCGGACTCGGAATCGTGACGCTCCTGGCGTGGATCTACCTGATCGACATGGCGCGCGGGATGAAAGGCATGTCCATGGGCGCGGCGTGGTCGCTCGACTATTTTGTCGCGATGCTCCTGATGTGGATCATCATGATGGTGGGAATGATGGTGCCCTCCGCCATTCCGATGGTGCTGATCTACGCCTCGGTCGCCCGCAAAGCGGCGCGCGATGGTGCGCCGCTCGCTGCGACCGGAGTGTTTGTGACGGCCTACATCGTGGTCTGGAGTCTATTCAGCGCGCTGGCCACGGTGGCGCAATGGGCGCTGGATCGAGCCGCGCTCCTTTCGCCGATGATGCTGCTCGACAGCTCGATCTTAGGCGGGATCCTCCTATGCGCGGCCGGTCTCTATCAGCTCACGCCTACGAAGGAAGCGTGCTTGAAGCATTGCCGGTCTCCCGTGCATTTCCTGGCGAAGGCCTGGCGGCCCGGCGCAGTCGGCGCCTTTCGCATGGGCTTCGCGCACGGCGTCTACTGCCTCGGCTGTTGCTGGGTCCTCATGTGCCTGTTGTTTTTCGGCGGCGTCATGAGCATCTGGTGGATCGGCGGTCTGACGCTCTTCGTCCTTTTGGAAAAGGTGATGCCGTTCGGCCGTCTGGGAGGCCGTATCCTCGGTCTTGCCGTGGCGGTGTGGGGCGCGGCGCTTCTGCTCTCCGCCGCGCTTTGAAAGCGCGCCTGCTACGACTCGAAAATTTCGGCCACCTGTAGGCGCCAGCCAGGAATCAGCGAAGTTTCAATCGTGTCACTGATCTTGAGAGTCCGCGAGAGAACGAGCTCGCCGGATTGCAGGAAGTAGATCGGAATTTGCTTGTCGCGACCATTGACCACCCACATCTCCTTCACGCCCGCTGCGCCGTACACTTCAGCCTTCGGTCCGAGATCGAGTTTGGCCGTGCTCGGGGAGAGAACCTCAATGACCAAATCGGGTGCACCACTTGCGCCCTGCTCGGTGATGACCTCGGCCAGACGGTCCGCGGAAACGAAATAGATATCCGGTTGATAAACATCATCGTCGGTGAGTTCGACGTCGGAAGGTGAAATGATCACCTCGCCCAGACCGCGATTCCGCCGCAAATGCTCGCGAATAGAAGAGGCAATGTTGAGGGCGATTTCTTGATGCCAGAAGCGTGGTGAAGGCGACTTGAAAAGTTCTCCTCGAACGAGTTGAAAATACGGCGGGCCTTCCGGCAATTGCTGATACTCCTTCGCCGTCATTCGCTGGTGGGTGGTGGGGAGCATGGCAGAATCAGGCTGCCTTCGCCCACGCCGATCGTCAATTACCGGTGCGAGCCGCTTTTCTGTTTTCGCACACGATTCAGCGCATTAGGTTCGACCCGTGAGTTACCAGGTTTTCGCGCGAAAATACCGGCCGCAGACGTTCGACGACCTCGTCGGCCAGGCGCACGTAACGCGCACATTGAAGAATGCGGTGGAGCAAAATCGCCTGGCGCACGCGTATCTTTTCGTGGGCCCGCGCGGCATTGGGAAAACTTCCACCGCGCGCATTTTGGCGAAGGCGCTGAACTGTGTAAACGGCCCGACCACGACGCCGTGCGGCGTCTGCGATAGCTGCAAGGAAATCACCGCCGGGAATAGCCTCGACGTGCTCGAGATCGACGGCGCCAGCAATAACGGCGTCGAGCAGGTCCGCGAATTGCGCGACAACGTCCGCTACGCGCCAAGCAAAGGGCATTTCAAGATCTACATCATCGATGAAGTGCACATGCTCACCACCGCTGCGTTCAATGCGCTGCTGAAGACGCTCGAAGAGCCGCCGCCGCACGTGAAGTTCATCTTCGCGACGACCGAGCCACAGAAGGTTTTGCCGACAATTCTGAGCCGCTGCCAGCGCTTCGATCTCCACCGGATTCCCGCCAATCTGATCGCCGATCATCTTCAATTTATCGCGAGGAAAGAGGAGGTGACGCTCGATCCCGCGGCCGCGCACGCGATCGCAAAAGGCGCCGATGGCGGATTGCGCGACGCGGAGTCGATGCTCGACCAGTTGGTGGCGTTTTGCGGCGAGAAAATCGCCGAGCAGGATGTGCTGAGTGTCTTTGGGTTCACGAGCGAGCAAACCGTGGCCAGCTTCACCGAAAAGATTCTGAACGGTGACACCGCGGGCGCGCTCGATCTGCTCCACACGGAAGCCGATAACGGAAAAGACATGATGAAACTCATGTCCGATCTGATCGCTTATTTGCGTGACCTGCTCGTTTTCAAAGTGAAGCCGGACGCGGTCGCGGATGAATTTAATCCCGAGCTGCAAAGCGCGCTCGCGGCACAGTCAGCGCTGCTCGAAACCGATCGCCTGCTGGAATTGATCGATCAGTTCGCCGGCGCTGAAGGCCGAATGAAATGGGCGCCGAACAAGAAACTGCATTTCGAGGTCGCGGTGATTAAGGCGATCCAGACGCTCGGTCAGGTGACACTGAATGAGGTGATCAAAGATCTTTCGGCGCTGCGGAGTGGCGACACTTCTGTCGCCAGGGACAAGGCGGAACCGCCGACGCCCGGCTCCGGCGTGGCAAGCGTCCAACGCTCAACGCCCAAAGTGGAGAGGCCTTTTCCGACCGCCACAGTGGCCGAGAAACCAAACCCTCCTGCGCCCAAAGCGGAGAGCACTCCCGTTCCTCCAAAAGCCGTCGAGGCCACGAAGCCGCTCGACCTTCCGGAACTCTGGCAAAAAGCGGTGGAACAAATTCGCGCGCGACGACCGCTGATTAAGGGATGGATCGAATCGGCGAAGGTTCTGGGCGCAGAAGGTCGCTACTTTTTGCTCGGCTTTCCGCCGGAAGAAAAGGCTGCGATGGAATCGATCGCGATGCCGCGGAATCGCGATTTTCTCCAAGGTCTGCTGAAGGAAATCAGCGGGCGTGATTGGGATATAAAATTCAGTGTGAAGGAAGGACTGGCCGTCGAGAAACCGGCTGAAGATGCGCCCGCGGTCGAGGAGGAAATCGCAGAGCCGGAACCGAAGAAGACGGCCCCATCCTTCAAGGACGATCCGCTTATCCGCCAGGCGTTGGAAATTTTCAAAGGCGAAATTAAACCCGTGACCGACTGATCGATTATGAATCTAAACAAGTTAATGAAGCAGGCTCAGAAGATGCAGGAGCAGATGGCGAAAACGCAGGCTGAGCTGGAGGGCAAGACGGTCGAAGTCCAGGCCGCCGGCGGGAAAGTCACGGTCGTTGCGAACGGGTCCGGCGAAGTCATTTCGATCAGAATCGCGAAGGAAATCGTGGACCCCGACGATGTGGAGTTTCTCGAGGAAGCCGTCTTGAGCGGGGTGAAGCAGGCGATCGAGCAGGCGAAGGATTTGAGCCAATCCGAGATGACCAAGATTACCGGCGGACTCGGGATGGCAGGCTTGGGGTTGTGATAAAGCGCCGATCCATTTCTTGAATGGCGGCGCGCCATCACGTGTCATCCTGAGCCGCGAAGACGGTCGAAGGATCTCGCTAAGGGGCGTTGATTTTCCCAGTCGAGCGACATCTTCGACACGGACAGCGGTCCCGCTCGCGAGTGTGCCAGAAATTGCGTCGGGGAGATCCTTCGACCCGTCTTCGCGGCTCAGGATGACAGGGCCGACGCGGATTCCAGCGACGAACTTCCCGCTAGGCTGGCGTAAATCAGCCGATCTCTACGTGGCCGGCTCCGGGCGCAAGGCGTTGGCCAGCGTGGCGCGGGGACGCGGCAACCTCCCAAAGAGTGTCGCCAGCGCCGCGGCGGGATTTTGCTTGAGCGCATTGTCGTCATGCACGCCGGCGATGCGCGCCAGCTCCGTCTCGAAATGGAGCATGGCGCGCAGCGTCGGCTCGCTCGTGTTCAGGTAACCGAAGGCGCGCTGTAGGAGCGCGAAGAGTGCCGGTTCATCGTGATCGCTTTCGGTGCAGAGCTCGATCAACTCCACGAAATAAGAGGCGAGCTGCATGCGCGCGTAGCTGGCCCGGATGCCGGGAAAAGGATTCGTTAGGGCAACTTCCCGCAAAGTGTGGAGACTGGAGCGTCGTCCCCGCACGAGCGTGATCTCGGCTTCGTAAAAGAGATCGAGCTTGCCCGCGAATGGGCTCTTCGCCCTGCGCGCGCCTTTGGCCACGGTCTGCACACAACCCAGCGAGCTGGTGCACCACGAGATGATCAGACTCGTGTCGCTCAGCTTGCGTTTGCGGAGCAAAATCGCGTGCGTGCTTTCCACGTCAGGAAGATAGGCTTCCAGCCTGTCTCGGCCAGCAGGCTTCCAGCCTGCTGAACATCCGCGCTCTCCGGAAAGCGACAGGCAGGATGCCTGTCTGCCCGAGTCAGGCTGGAAGCCCGACTTCCCGATGCGCAGAGCGCGTCCTCCTGCGTATCTTATCCGTTCACCGCCGCATGGAGACGACCAAGACTGCCCAAATTCCCGAGGAAATGACCGGACGGTCGCGCCGGACGCCAGTGGGTAAAATCTCGCTGCGCGATACCTTCCGCGCGCTCCGGCATCGGAATTACCGGCTCTTCTTTTACGGGCAATTGGTCTCGCTCATCGGCACCTGGATGCAGACGACGGCGATGAGTTGGCTGGTTTATCAAATCACCGGCTCGAAGCTTTTGCTCGGCGTGGTCGCGGCAGTGAGCTCGGCGCCGATGATCTTCTTCTCGCTCTGGGGTGGCGCGCTGGCGGATCGTTATCCGAAACGCCGGATTATTCTCTGCACGCAGGTGGCGCAGATGTTACCCGCGTTTCTGCTCGCGCTGCTGGCCTGGCGCGGTTGGGCCACGCCGTCGACCATCATCGCGACGGCGATCGTGAGCGGAATTGCGATGGCGTTCGATATGCCAGCGCGGCAGGCCTTCACGCTCGATATGACGAGCCGCGAGGATTTGCTCAACGCAATTTCGCTTAATAGTTCGATCTTTAACGGCGCGCGCATCGTGGGGCCAGCGCTGGCCGGTTTGGTCATCGGCCGCGTGGGCACGGCGGCGTGTTTCGCGCTCAATGGCGTGAGCTTCATCGCCGTCATCATCAGTCTGCTCATGATGCGACTGCCACCGCAGGTGGCGCATGGGACTACGACACGGCCCAGCGCATGGAGCGGGCTGCAATACGTTTGGCAAAACCGACGCGTGCGCACCATTCTCGGATTGCTCGGGACCGTCGGCATCTTCGGCTGGTCGTATGCAGTGCTCTTGCCGGCTTTCGCGCAGGACGTTTTCGGTGCGGGCGCGAACGGCTACGGCGGGTTGATGTCGGCCAGTGGAGTGGGCGCGTTGCTCGGCGCGCTGACCGTGGCGACGGCCGGACATGTTTTTCCGCCGCGGAATGTGGCGCTGGCGGGAAATTGGCTTTTCGCCCTCGCGCTGATCGCCTTCTCGCGCACGACCAATTATTATCTCGCTCTCCTCTTCATGTGCGTGGGCGGATTCGGCATGCTGCTCTTTTTTTCCACCTCCAACACGACGATGCAGACCATCGTGCCGGATGAGATGCGCGGGCGTGTACTCGGCGTTTGGGGTCTCGTCTTCGGGGCGATGATCCCGCTGGGCAGCCTGGAGGCCGGTTGGGTCGCGGAGCGGTTGGGAGCACCGTTTGCGCTCGCTCTCGGCGGAGTGGTTTGCGCCATCGCGGGCCTGGTCGCCCTGCTCGTGATCCGCCGTCGAGAGGCGGAAGGCAAGTAAGTCGCTTGCGTTTTGGAGTGCGCCGGTGTTCCGGCGCTTTGGATCTGTGGCCGAAACCAACGCCCCATCCGCGATGCTTCGCGGAGCACCGGCAGACTTGGCCTCACCAATCCAAAGCGGCGCGGTATCGCCGCACTCCAAAACGCGAGCGCTTTTGATTGTCTGTTCTTGGTCGAGCGTCACTCTGGGATACATGCCGGTTCGGACAATGCCTTGGCCGCACGCGCCGACGCATCAACTCGCTGAGCGTGGGACCTTTTTCGTAACGGCGGGCACTTACTTTAAGGAGCATCACTTCCGCGAGCGGAAGCGGCTCGATGTTCTTCAGCGCGGTTTACTCACGGTGGCACACGATTTCGGCTGGCAGCTCGAGGCTTGGGCGGTTTTCTCGAATCATTATCACTTCATTGCGCACTCGCCGGAGACGGATGATTCGTCCGCGAGCCTTTCGCAGATGCTGGGCGTTCTGCACACGCGCACCGGCGGATGGGTTAACCGGCTCGATAAGACTCCGGCCCGGCAGGTCTGGCATAACTTCTGGGAAACCAGGCTCACTTACCAGAAGTCGTACTTCGCACGCTTGAATTACGGCATCAGAATCCGGTGAAGCACGGTTTGGTCGCGGTGGCGAATCAGTATCCGTGGTGCTCCGCCGGTTGGTTCGAGCGGACGGCGTCAAATGCGATGGTCGAATCAGTTCATCGATTCAAGTTCGACCAACTCAACGTGCTCGATGAATTCTCGCCGATCGTGGGCTCGTCAGGGAATGTTTAATGCGCGGCAGCGTCTTGGAGTGCGCCGGTGCTCCGGCGCTTTTGACCAATCCAAAGCGGCGCAGCGGCGCCGCACTCCAAAACGCAAGCGACGTAGCTAACGATTTCCGATGTGGATCGCGCCCTTGTTCACGGCGAGCGCGGCTTCCTTCACCGCCTCGCTGTGCGTCGGATGCGAATGTACGGTGCGGCCGAGATCTTCGGCGCTGCCCCCGAATTCCATTAGGACAACGCATTCGGCCATCAAATCCGAGGCCACATGCGAGAGAATGTGCGCGCCGATGATGCGATCGGTTTTCGCGTCGGCGACGAATTTGACGAAGCCCGTGGCGTCATCCGCGGCGAGGGCGCGGCCGTTGGCGGCGAAGGGAAATTTGCCGACACGCACGTCCATCCCCTTTTCTTTCGCGTAATCTTCCGTGATCCCGACGCCGGCCACTTCGGGATTGGTGTAAATGATTCCGGGAATGACGTCGTAATTCACGTGGCCAGCTTTGCCCGCGATCATCTCGACACAGGCGACGCCTTCCTCTTCGGCTTTGTGCGCGAGCATGGGGCCGGCGATGACATCGCCGATGGCGTAGACGCCTTTGATATTAGTGCGGAAATGGTTGTCGACTTTGATGCGTTTCCGCTCGTCGAGTTCAACCCCGAGCTTGTCCGCGCCCACGCCTTCCATGAAAGCGCGACGACCGACGGAGACGAGAACTTTGTCAGCTTCGAAGGTGAGCCGCTCTTCGCCTTTGGTGGCCTTCGCAATGGCTTTGCCGTTCTCGACTTTCACCTCGGTCACTTTCGTCTCGAGGTGGAACTTCATCCCCTGCGCGGTAAGAACCTTTTGCAACGCATTCGCTGTTTCCAAATCGAAGCCGAGCGCGATGCGCGGGAGAAATTCCAAGACCGTCACTTCGGATCCGAGCCGGCTCCAGACCGAGCCCATCTCCAGTCCAATGGCGCCGCCGCCGATGACGAGGAGCTTCTCTGGCACCTTCGAAAACGTGAGCGCTTCTGTACTGCTGACGACGACCTCTCCGTCAAATTTCATGTTCGGCAGCTCCATCGGCACGCTGCCGGTGGCGATGATGATGTGCTTGGCTTCGACCTCCTGCGCTTCGCCTTCCGCCGGTTGGACTGAAACTTTACCGACGGCGGTGATGACGCCCTTGCCTTGAAAGGTGGTGACCTTGTTCAACTTCATCAGGCCGCGCACGCCGCCGGTGAGCGTCTTCACCACCTTGTCTTTACGGCTCAACATCGTGGCGAGATCGAGCTCGATGCCGCTGAGTTTGATCCCGTGTTTGGCGGCTTCTTTTTTTGCGAAGGCGAAATGATCGCTGGAAGAAAGCAGCGCCTTGCTCGGGATGCAGCCGATGTTCAGACAGGTGCCGCCTAGTTCTTTGTCCTTCTCAATGATGGCGGTCTTGAGTCCGAGTTGGGCGGAACGAATCGCGGCCACATACCCGCCCGGGCCGGAGCCGATGATTACAACGTCGAATGTTTCCATAGATTTAGTGGCGCAAGTTTCCAACTTGCGCAGTGGGCAGAGTGCAAGTTGGAAACTTGCACTACGTTTAAAAATCGAGCGGCAGCTTGGTCGGATCCTCGATGCAGTCCTTCACTTTTATCAGGAAGGTGACGGCCTCTTTGCCATCGACGGCGCGGTGATCGTAGCTGAGCGCGAGATACATCATCGGGCGGATCTCCACTTTGCCATCGATCGCAACCGGCCGCTGCTGGATGGAGTGCATGCCGAGGATGCCGCTCTGCGGCGGATTCAAAATCGGGGTGCTCAAGAGCGAGCCGTAAACGCCGCCGTTGGAAATCGTAAAGGTGCCGCCTTGCAGGTCTTCGATCTTGATTTTCCCTTCGCGAGCCTTGGTCGCGAAGCCGCCGATGTCGCCCTCCAAGTCGGCGAAAGTTTTTTTATCCGCATCGCGCACGACGGGAACAACGAGGCCGCGCTCCGTGCCGACCGCGACGCCGATATCGAAGTAGTGGTTCTGGATGAAATCGTCGCCTTCGATGCGCGAATTGATCGCGGGCACGGTCTTCAAACCTTCCACCGCGGCTTTGATAAAGAAGGACATGAAGCCGAGCTTGAAATTGTTCTTCTTCACGAACGCGTCCTGCGATTTCTTGCGCAGTTCCATCACCGCGGTCATGTCGCACTCGTTAAAGGTCGTTAGAATCGCAGCCGTCTGCTGCGCCATGACGAGCTGCGCGGCAATCTTGCGGCGCAAGGGCGACATCCGCTTGCGGGTGGAGCGCTCGGATTCCGTGGGCGCGGCTGCGGTGGGATCTTCTTCCCCGGTTTCTGCGGAAGTTTCGGCCGCGGGCGCGGCACCGCGTTTCTCCGCCGCGGCGAGGACATCACCTTTCGTTAGGCGACCGCCTTTGCCACTGCCGGAGATATGGGCCGTTGCCAGTCCCTCTTCTTCGACGATTCGGCGCACGGCGGGAGAGAGCACTTCCGCGTTCGGCGATTTCTTTTCCCCGCTGACCGGTGCGTCTTGGCGGTTGGGATCGGGCTTGTCCTTGACGTCGGCCGGTGTGGCGACGGTGGCCGACGGCGTCTTGGCCGTGACTGAATCGTCGATCGTCGCGACGACTTCGCCGATTTTCACTTCCTGGCCTTCGGCGGCGATGGTTTGCAGGAGGCCGGCTTTTTCGGCTGTGATCTCGGTCGAGACTTTATCGGTTTCGAGAGTGAAGAGCGGGTCACCGGCCTGGACTTGTTCGCCGTCTTTCTTATGCCAGACGGAGACGATGCCGCTGGAGATGGATTCACCGACTGCCGGAATTTTAACTTCGATGCTCATGGACGGACTACAGTATGCGTAAACACGGGCCGGGGTCGAATTGAACGTTGGAAGGAGTGGAGACTCGTGGCGGGGAATTGATCGGGCGGAATGTTTTCGCGGTCAGCTTACAGGACTGCTCGACGGCGGGGCGGAGCTGGTCGGTTTGTCATCCCGAGCCTGTCGAGGGATCCCACCGTCGCTCTGCCGGGCACACTGGGACCGAGCACGAGGTTCGATACCGACGGCGGGATCCCTCGACCGTCTTCGCGGCTCGGGATGACAGGCGGTCGCCGAACCCTTATCGAGCGAGATTGCTGGGCAAGGCTCGCTCTCGCACGTCCCACAGGGACGTGGCTACAAGCTCAGCGCTTCCCAGATGAGCTGCGCTTGCTCGACTTTGTGCAAGGTGAGCGCGCCGACGGCGGGGCTCGCACCGGCGTTGCGGCCGGCGTAGGAAATCTCGCGACCGAAGAGCGCGCGCAGGCGTGGTTCGATGAAGGTCCACGCGCCCATGTTTTGCGGTTCTTCCTGGCACCAGATGAGGTTGGCATCGCTCGGGAACGCGTTGACTAGCGTTTTCAATTTCTCTTCATGCAGCGGGTAGAGCTGCTCGACGCGGATCAAGGCCGCTTCGTTGATCTTCTGCGCCGCGCGGTTCTTGAGGAGATCGTAATAGACTTTTCCGGAGCAAAAGACGATGCGCTTGATCTGCTCCGCGGTGCCGAGGATGGGCGCGCCCAGGATTTCTTCGAACCCGCCGTTGGTGAAATCCTCCGTGCGCGACGTGGCATGCTCGGCGCGGAGCAGGCTTTTCGGGGTCATGATGATGAGCGGCTTAATGAAATCGCGCTTCATCTGCCGGCGCAGGAGATGGAAATACTGCGCGGGCGTGGTGAGGTTGCAGACTTGGATGTTGTCCTCGGCCGCGAGTTGCAGGAAACGTTCGACGCGCCCGCTGGAGTGCTCGGGACCCTGGCCTTCATACCCGTGCGGCAGAAGCAAGACGATGCCGCTGGGGCGTTGCCATTTCGATTCCGCGGAGACGATGAACTGATCGATGATGTTCTGCGCGCCGTTCGCGAAATCGCCGAACTGCGCTTCCCAGAGACAGAGCATCTTCGGGAAATTCACCGAGTAACCGTAATCAAATCCGAGGACGGCGGCTTCGGAGAGAAGGCTGTTGTAAATGCAGATGGGCGCTTGATCGGGAGCGAGATTCTTCAACGGAATGTACGGCTCGCCAGTTTCCGCATCATAAACGACGGCGTGTCGATGACTGAAGGTGCCGCGGCGACTGTCTTGCCCGGAAAGGCGAACGGGCGTGCCTTCCAGCAAGAGCGAACCGAACGCGAGCGCTTCCGCAAAGCCCCAATCGTAGGGCCCACCAGCTTCGAAGGCTTTGCGGCGGCGCTCCAAAACCGTCAGCTTCACTTTCGGCAAAATCTTGAATCCATCCGGCACGCAGGTGAGGCCTTTCACGATGGTGCTCAGCGCGTCGGCTGTGATTGCGGTTGCCACCGCGTCGAAAGAAAAGTCGGGCTGAAAAACGGCGGTGGATTCGTTGAATTGCTCCTTGCGGTCGGCGGGCTCGGTGGCGTGCGCTTTTACGTCGTCCAATGCGGTCTGGAGCCGGCTTTCGAATTCGCTCTCAAGCGAAGCCGCTTCTTCTTCGCTGAGACGTCCGGCGTCGATCAATTCCTGGCGATAAAGTTTCCGCACCGAGGGGCGGCGATCGATTTTCGAATACAGATCCGGCTGGGTGAACGAGGGCTCGTCCCCTTCGTTGTGGCCGAAGCGTCGGTAGCAATACATGTCGATCACGACGTCGCGGCCGAATTCCTGGCGGAAATCGAGCGCAAGTTCCGTGACAAACATGGTCGCGAGCGGGTCGTCCCCGTTCACGTGGAAGATGGGCACCTCGATCGTCTTCGCGATGTCGGTCGCGTACATGGAAGAGCGGGCGTCTTCCGGCAACGTGGTGAAACCGATCTGATTGTTGACGACCACGTGGACCGTGCCGCCGGTCGAATAGCCGGCCAGTTGCGACATGTTGAGCGTTTCGTAAACGATCCCCTGCCCCGCGAAAGCCGCATCGCCATGCAACAACAATGGCAGCACGCTGCGCCGGCGTTCCGTGTCGCCGCGGATGCGTTGACGCGCACGCGCCGTTCCCTCCACCACGGGATCGACCGCCTCGAGATGGCTCGGGTTTGCGGCCAGACGAATCTCCACTTCCGCGCCCTCCGCCAGCTTCCGGATGGTGCGATAACCGAGGTGATACTTCACGTCGCCATCGCCGCCGACGAGGTTCGGCACGTAGTTTTCCGTGAACTCGGTGAAGATCACGCGGAAGGATTTCTGAAGAAAATTCGCGAGCACGTTCAGCCGCCCGCGATGCGCCATACCCATGCAGATTTCCAGGATGCCGGCGTTCGGACACTTATGTAGGATGGTGTCGAGAATCACCATGAGCGACTCCGCGCCCTGCAGCGAAAAGCGCTTCTGCCCGACGTAACGCGTATGCAAAAACGTCTCGAATAATTCCGCTTCGAGCAGCGCGCGCAAGAGCGCGATCTGCACTGGACGCGAGGCGCTGTGTTTCGGCGGCCGCGATTCCAAACGATGCCGCACCCAGTTCCGGATACGCGTATTCTGGATGTGCTGAAACTCCGCGCCGATCGAATCCGCGTAGATGGCCTGCAGTTTCGCGATCATCTCGCGCAGGGTCATGCGCGCGTCCCCGAGAAAGAACTTCGAGGAAACTTGAAGATCGAGATCCTTCTCGCTGAAGCCGAGTTCGCGCAGAGTCAGCAATGGATTTTGCGGACGTTTGTCGGCCAGCGGATCTAACTGCGCGACGGTGTGGCCGAGCGTGCGGTAAGCGTAAACAAGGCCGTCGACGCGCGTCTGCAGCGGACTCTCCGCGCCCGTGGCGGCCGACGCCGCCGCGCCATTCCGTTTCTCCAGATTTCCCAGCTCGAAGCCTTCAAAAAAAGCCGACCAACCAGAGTCAACGCCGTCCGGGTTATCCTGCCAGCGGCGGTAATTATCCTCGAGCAGATCGAGGTTGAGATGAGTCGCAAACGACGGGCGCATGTGAGGTGCAATCTGCGTTGTCGGCACTGGCAGGGCAAGTTGACAGTGCGGAAGCGGCCCGGTTACTTCCTTCGCAGATGACAGCCGCTGACGTATACGACGCTGTGACTAACGGGGGGGCGCATGATTTTGCCGAGGCCGTGGCGATCCTGAATCAACACGGACCGTGGTGTCTGATCGGCGGCCTCGCGGTGAATCATTATGTTGAGCCAGTCTACACGATCGATGCCGACCTTGTTTTGGTGGCGGACAATCTGCCAGCGGTGCAAGGAGCGCTGGCCGCCGCGGGCTTTTCCGTCCAGGCGTTTCAGCATTCGATCAACGCGCGACGGCCGGGAAGCGAACTCGTTTTGCAATTCACGGTCGAGACTAGATACCAAGCCTTCATTGAGCGCGCGGAACTGGGAAAAGTGCTGGGGGCCACCGTGCCCATCGCCAGTTTGCCGGATCTCATTCAGGGCAAAGTCTGGGCGTGGCAGGACCCGAAACGCCGTCTCAGCAAACACAAGAAAGATGAGCTGGATTTGATCCGCATCGCGGAGACTCACTCCGAGCTCCGGAACCTGATACCTGATGAAATCGTGGCCCAAATTAATGAGGATCACCGTGCGAGCTAATTTTTGTGCCGCGGCGTTTTTCCTCGCCGTCGCGAGTTTGGCACCCAGCTCGCTTTACGCGCAGACCGATCCCGCGGCGGAACCGGGCGTGCTGGCGGTGGCGAAGGTGTTACCCGCAGTGGTGAACATCAATACCGAGCGCGTGGTCCGCCGACGGGTGCGCGATCCGTTTGAAGATTTCGCGGCGCAATATTTCGGCAATTACCGCTCTCGCCCGCGCGAGATTCAGCAGACGCTGCAAAGCTTGGGCTCGGGCTTCATCATCGATCCGGCGGGCTACATCATCACGAATCAGCACGTGGTGGAACGCGCGGCTGATTTGAAGATTGAGGTCACGCTGGCGGATGGGAAAACGCTGAACGCACGTTATATCACCGGCGATGAAAAGAAGGACCTCGCTTTCATCAAGATCGATTCGAAGGATCCCCTGCCTTTCGTCAACTTGAACGATCTTTCGCCGAACTTGCTCGGCCAGACGGTCATCGTGGTGGGGAACGCGCTCGGCTACAGCGGGTCGATTAGCCGCGGCGTGTTGAGCGGCTTGAAGCGCGATATCACGGTGGGCGATTTCGAATACAAGAATCTGCTGCAAACGGACGCGGCGATTAATCCGGGGAATAGCGGCGGACCGTTGATCGATCTTTCGGGTCGGCTCGTGGGAGTGAGCTCCGCCAAAATGGCTTTCACTCCGCAAGGTGTGCCGGCACAGGGTCTCGGCTTCGCCATCCCGGCGGTGGAAGTGCGGGACACTGTGGTCGAGTTCAGACGCGTCGCAGGGAAACAACCCGCGCCGCAAACGCCCGTGCCCCAGGATTCGGCGGGGCCGTCCAACGCCGAGCGTCTTTTCGGCCTGCAACTTCAGGAGCTGACTTCAGAGCTGACCGATGCGCTCAATCTGACTGGCGGCAAAGGCGTCCTAATCAGCGCGGTGGAAGAAGGAAGTCCTGCCGCTGGCGTCCGGATCGAGCGTGGTCTCGTGATCTATCGCGTGGGCAAATACGATGTGAACCGCATCGCGCAAGTGGAGAAGCTGCTCGCGCGGGCGAAAACCGGCACGCCGGTCGATTTCACTGTCGGGATCGTGCGCAACGGTGGACAGTCCCCCCGGCTGGCGCGCGTGACCTTGACGGCGCGTTGAGCAGGAAAAAAAATCTGCAACGTCCGGGCGTTTTCGGTTGTCTGAAAAAAATATCCGCATGATCAAGGTTGAAAATCTCACCAAGCGCTACGCCGGCCACACGGCTGTGCAGGACCTGAGTTTCGAGGTCGGCAAAGGTGAGATCATGGGATTCCTCGGGCCCAATGGCGCGGGCAAGAGCACGACGATGAAGATTCTCTCGAGCTTCATGCCCGCCACTTCCGGGCGCGCCACGATCGCTGGCTACGATGTTTTCGAGCAATCGTTACAGGCCCGGGCGCATCTCGGCTACATGCCGGAAAACGTGCCGCTCTACACCGATATGCGGGTGACGGAATATCTGGATTACCGCGCCGCGCTCAAAGGCGTGCCGCATCGTCGCGTGAGCGAACGCGTCGGAGATGTGAAGGAGCTTTGCGGCTTAAAAGAAGTGGAGAAGAAACTCATCGGGTCGCTCTCGAAAGGATTCCGCCAGCGGGTCGGACTCGCGGATGCTCTGGTGCATGAGCCCGATCTGCTCATCCTCGACGAACCAACCAGCGGCCTCGACCCAAATCAAATTCGTCAGGTGCGCGACTTGATTAAGAATCTCGGAAAACAGCACACCATCCTGCTTTCCACCCACATCCTGCCGGAAGTGGAGATTACCTGCAGCCGCGTCATCATTATTAACAAAGGCCGAATCGAGGCCTGCGATACACCGGAGAACTTGTTAGGCGAAATTCGCACCGCCACCGGCGTGGTGCTGGAAGCGAAAGTCGGGCCGGACAACGGCGCGGAACAGTTGAAACAGATTACTGGCGTGCGCGATGTGACCAGCGCGACGGAGGGCGACTGGCAAACGTTTACTTTGCGCGTGGAATCCGGAGCGGATGTGCGCGAAGAAGTTTTTCGCTTGGCGACGATCCGCCGTTGGACCGTCCGGGAACTAACGCAGCGCAAAGCCACGCTCGAGGATGTCTTTGTCGAGCTGACACACCAGGAATGAGACGGAGTAAGGGAGTATTGGAGTGATGGAGTATTGGGATTCGGAGCTTCGCAATAAGAATCGCGGCTACATGAGATTGATTGTGTGGCAGAGAGCGACTGTGCTTTTCCAACTGGTTTGGAGAACCTCCTACGTCGACGCCAAAATAGACTTCAAACTGCGTGCGCAAGTGGCGGATGCAGCCCAGTCAGTCTCAGCCAACATCGCCGAAGGATACGGTCGCAGGTCCGCAAAAGAGTACATCCAGTTCCTGTATTATGCGTTGGGATCGCTCGCGGAGACCCTTACCCGGACAATCGGTCTGCACAGCACAGCACAGATCACCGACGCGCAATTTAACGGAATAAATCTGCTCCACTACGAGGTCGAAAATCGGCTCCTACGCCTGATTGAAAAAATCGAACAAAAGCGTGACGACGAAAACTGGATCGCCCGCATCGCAGAAGACCCCGCCGAGTACGTCGCCGACTCTGCCGATCACTCCATCACTCCATCACTCCACCACTCCAACACTCCCGCGAAGCCGTATGCGTAAATTCTACGCCCTCCTAAAACGAGAAGTACGCAGCTACTTCTACTCCCCGATCGCCTACGTGGTGCTCGTTTTCTTCCTCCTCCTGAGCGGAGCCGACCTCTACCTGCAGCTCTCCTTCATGAATGGCAAGCCGGTCGGCTATTCCGTGCAGGAAGCGTTCTTCAATTCCATCTTCTTCTGGTTCGCCTTCGTCCTCATTTTCCCGCTCATCACGATGCGGCTTTTCTCGGAGGAGTTTAAGCTCGGCACGATCGAGCCGTTGATGACCGCGCCAGTGCGCGACTGGCAGGTGGTGCTTTCGAAATTCTTTGGCGCACTCGTGTTTTACATCGTCCTCTGGATTCCCACGCTGCTCTACTTCGCGATTTTCCAATTCGTGACCAAGCAGCCCGCCGCGTCGTCAGTGGGCGCATATCTCGGCAGTTATCTGATGCTTCTGCTGCTCGGGATGTTCTACATCTCGATCGGCTGTTTCGCCTCCGTCCTGACGAAGAACCAAATCGTCGCTGCCGTCATTTCGTTTGTCGTCATCACGCTGCTCTTTTTCCTCGGCCTGGTCTCCTTCGTGATGCTCGAAGTCAGTTCGGCCACGCGCCAATTGCTCGGCTATTTTTCTGCGATCGAGCAAATGGGCACGCTCTCGCGCGGTGAGATCGATACTCGACCGATGGTGCTCTACACCAGCATGACGATCGTGATGCTGATCCTGACGCATCTCGCTTTTCAAACGCGGAAATGGAGGCTCTGACGATGGCGACCGAGAATCCTCCCGCCCACAAAAAGATCCACCGCGTTCGCATCGGCGTGAACGTGCTCGTGCAGATCACGCTCCTTTTGCTGCTCGCGGTGATGGTCAACTATCTGGGCTTCGAGCACTACAAACGCTGGGACCTCTCGCGGGACAAAAAATATACGCTCTCGGATAAATCGAAACGCTTCCTCGACACCATCAAAGGCAAGGTGCGGCTGACCGTCTTCTTCGACTCAAACGACGCCATCAACCAGGACGTTCAGAACCTCCTGAAGGAGTATCAATACGCCGCGAAGGGAAAAATCGACGTCGAGAATATCGACCCGACGCGCAGCCTGGCTCGCGCTAAGGAAGTCTTCGATAAATACAAAGTCGTGACCGACGAGAACGTCGTCATCGTGGATTACGAGGGCCGCAACAAGATCGTCAAAGCCTCGGAAATGGCGGAGATCGATCAAGGCAACGAGATGCTCGGCGAGGGACCTCGCGTGACCGCGTTCAAAGGCGAACAGGCGATCACCAGCGCGATGATGGACGTGGTGGAAGGAAAGAAAAACATCGTCGGCTATGTCATCGGGCATAAGGAACCGGAGCTGAACGACGCGCCACCGTCGATCAGCGCTTCCATGGCTCCGCAGGCCGGCGCGCGCAGCCCGATCTCGGTTTTGAAAACCTTGCTCGAAAACGACAACATCAAACTCCAGGAATTGAATCTCTTCGAAGTGCCCGCGATTCCGACGGAAATGAAAACGATCATGATCGTGGGTCCGAAATACGATTTCTCCGACCGCGAGATGAAAATTCTGCGCGAATTTTGGGACAAAGAGGGGCGGATATTGCTGCTGCTCGATCCGACGGCGAAGACGCCTAATCTCCTCGCCTTTCTCGGCGCTCTCGGCGTGAAGGTGAACGACGATCGCCTGATGGCCAACGTGAAGACCGGAATCCAGGAAGTGGCTCGGATCCGCGATGTGGTCGCCCAATTTCTTCCGGGTAGTCCAATTACAAAGCGCCTGGCGGGAGTGCAGGCCCCATTTTTAGGCGCGACCTCCACGGTGGATCTGGCGCCGCCGGGCCACACGGGCAGGCCTAACATCCAACGCCAGCCACTGGCCCAGGCCGAACGCGGTTATTGGGGCGAAGTGGATTACAATTCCACCGATGAAACCTTGCTCCAATTCACGCCAGGACGCGACTATGATGTACCGCTAAACTTCGCGGTCTCGATTGAAAAGGGTGGAAGCGAAGACGCACGGGTGCAGACCAGTTCTTCGCGCTTGGTTCTGGTCGCGAACTCGACCTTTGCGGAGGACAGTGGGCTGCAACAAGGGCAGCAGGGTCTGGACTTCGTCTCGGGCGCGATCAACTGGCTCCTCAATCGCGAACAGCTCATCGGGATCGCTCCGAAAGTCCCCCAGACTCTCACCTTCAGTCTCGATGACGACTCCATGCGCCGGCTCCGCTGGCTGATTCTCTTCCTGCTCCCTCTCCTGCCCGCTGTCATCGGCGTGGGCGTCTGGTGGCAGCGGCGAACCTGATTTCCCTAACGAGCGGATGAAAACCAAAACCACGCTGATCCTGCTCGGCCTCGTCGTTGCACTCGGGGTCTGGATTAAATTCTACGAAAGCCAGCGGCCGAACACGGAGGAAGCGAAACGCCGCGCCGGGAACCTGCTGAACTTCGAACGCGACCAGCTCGAAGGGGTGGAGATTCAAAACGGCGATGACACCATCACGCTCCGTCGCGCCAATGGGAAGTGGCGGGTGGAAGCGCCGATTCAGGATCAAGCGGATGCCCAAGCGGTGACGAAGATGCTCGCTGATCTCGAAAGCTGGGAGAAGGACGAAACCATCTCCGCGAAAGAGATCGAGGCGGATAAAAATCGGCTGGCGGAATACGATCTGGTGAAGCCGAAACTGCGGCTCAAGCTTCTCGGAAAAGAGATGCCGCCGGAGATTCTTTTCGGGAAAGATGCCGCGCTGGAGAATCGGATGTACGTCCGCTTCGCCAACTCGCCCGAGACCTTCCTCGTCCGCCAGTCGGTGAAAAAGGACATCGAAATAAAGCCGGAGGAGTTCCGCGATCGAAAATTAACCGAGATCGCCACCGCCCAGGTCACGCGGGTGGTGCTGAAAACGCCTGCGGGCGAAATGGAATTGCAAAAGCACGGCGAGGACTGGGAAATCGTGAAACCACTGCGCGCGCGGGCGGATAATCAGAAAATCGGCGACCTCCTGGCGCAGGTGACCAGTGCGCGGATCGAGCAATTCATCGCGGACGATCGCGGAGACCTGCGGCCCTACGGTTTGGCCGAGCCCCGCGGCGCCATCACCCTCTTCACGGCGGATGAAGCACAAGGCCGGACGCTGCAAATCGGGGCCGTGCCGGAGAAAGAGAAGGAGCAAATCTATGTCCGCTTTTCCGCGCGCAGCTTCGTTTACACCTTGCCGAAAAAGATTGAAGACATCCTCGCCTTCACCCCCGCCGACCTGCGTGATCGCCATTTGATCCGGATCGCGACCGATGTGCTGGACCGGATCACGGTCGAAGCGCCTGGCCGCGCGAAAACCGTTCTCGCGCGCAAAGACCAAAATTGGACGATCGCGAATTTGGAAAACAGGCCCGCCAACTCCGCCGAAGTCACCCGGCTGCTCGAGACCCTGAAGAACGAGCAGGTGACAAAGTTCGTGGAAGATGTCGCGTCGGATTTGCCGAAATATGGACTCGATCAACCGCAACTTCGCCTAACGTTCAGTTCCTTCGCTTCGGAAAACACGGCGGAATCGAAAGCGGGCGAAGAACCCTTTGCCACCGTCGCCTTCGGACGAACCGAGGGGGACAACGTCTATGCGCGGGTGGGCGAGGAGCCGTTCATCGTCACCGTGCGGAGGCGGCTGCTCGATGACATTTTTTCCGATCCGGCGCAGTGGCAGGAAACTGCGATTTTCAAGTTCAAACCCGAAGAGGTGCATCGTCTTACCGTGACCACAGACCGCGTGGTTGCGCTGGTTCGCGGCCCTAACGAGCAGTGGACTCGGGAAAGCGGGAACGAGCCGATCAACAAAGTCCATCTCGAATCGCTCCTCAACACTCTGACCAAACTTCGCGCGGTCCGGTGGATTGGCGGCGAAATGCCCGCGCAAGCGTTCGATATGGTTCAAAGCACGATCGAGTTCACCACTTCGCCAGACGACAAAGCCGCGCATAAACTTATCGTCGGGGGGCCGGCCGGCGACGGGATGTGGTATGCGCGCGTCGAAGGACAACCCGGCGTTTTCGTTCTGAGCAATCCGGACTTCAACGCGCTGCGTTTGCCGCTCGTGGCAGAGGCGGCGCCCGCGCCCGCCGGCAGCGTCGCGGCGACACCGGTGCCGGCAGCGCCGCCCTTGTAGCGCGAGCCGCTTTCAAGGAGCGGCGCTCTCCAGGCCGCCGCGTTTCTTGGGAAAAGAGAAGGGGCGGCCTGGAGAGCGCCCCTCCTTGATTTACCTTCGCGCGTGATAAATCGTCGCGATCCCGGCCGTCAACGGAATCGCACGCGCGGCTTGGAAACCGTTGGCCTCGATCAGGCCCGTCATCGCTGGGCCGCTGGGAAATTTCTCGATCGACGCGCCAAGGTAATCGTAGGCGTCTTTCTTGCCCGTCACCAGAGCCGCAAACGTGGGCAGACAACGGTGCAGATAGAATCGATAGATGGGCTGCAGCGCCGGGATGGGAATCGAAAAATCGAGCACAAGCAAATGCCCATCGGCAGCCAGCAGGCGTGCCATCTCGCGCAGCGCCGCGCCCCAGTCCGCCATGTTGCGCAGGCCAAACGCAACCGTCACGCAGTCGAAGGCCCCGTCGCCGAATGGCAAATCGAGTGCATCCGCCACCACTGTTTTCGCGAGGCCTTTGCGCGCCGCCAGGGCCAGCATCTCCGGCGAGAAATCCGCGCCGGTGATCTCGGCGTCCGGCAGGCGGCGGGCCAAGGCCAACGCCAGATCGCCAGTTCCGGTCGCGAGATCAAGGACGCGCGTGGGCTGCCAGCCTGCCACCACTTCCACTGCGCGATGCCGCCACCAAAAATCAATTCCGCCGCTGAGCAAGTGGTTCGCCAGATCGTAGCGGCGCGCCACGCCATCGAACATCGCGCGTACGGCGCCGGGATCGCGCGTCTGCGCATCCGGCGCCGCGTTGTCCGAGGCTCTCACGGCGGTGGCGTTTTCATTTCACGAAGAAATTGTATTTCAAGATCGCGTAAATCGCGCGCACGCCATCGCGCCAGGTGATCTTCTTCCCCTCTTCGTAGGTGCGACCCGCGTAGGAAATCCCAACCTCGTAAATGCGAGCTTTGCGGCGGGCGAGCTTGGCCGTGATTTCCGGTTCAAACCCGAAGCGATCCTCGCAAATTACCATGTCTCGCAGAATTGAAGCGCGAAACGTTTTATAGCACGACTCCATGTCGGTGAGGTTCAGGTTCGTGCACATGTTGGAGAGGAGAGTGAGAAATTTGTTGCCCACCATGTGCCAGAAATAGACAACACGGTGGGCCTGTCCGCCCGTAAAGCGTGACCCGAAAACCGCGTCCGCTTTGCCGGCTAAAATGGGCGCGAGGAGGAGCGGGTAATCGTCTGGGCTGTATTCGAGATCGGCGTCCTGCACCAGCAGGATGTCGCCCGTGGCTGCAGCGAAGCCCGCACGTAACGCGGCACCCTTCCCGCGATTCACGGGCTGGTAAATGATCCGATCGGCCAGCGGCGCCACCTTCTCCTCCAGGACAGCGCGCGTCCCATCGTTCGAGCAATCATCCACCACGATCAATTCGATTCCTTCCACCGGCGAAGCTCGCACCGCGCGCACGATCTCCTCGATCGTGTCCCGTTCGTTATAGCATGGGATGACGACGGAGATTTTCATGGCGGGCGGAGAAGGGAGACTGTCGCGCGGACGGCGCCGCTCTGGCGAGTCGAAAGCGACCAGGCGCGGCGATGGCGTCTCTGCTCACGAGAGGAGTCGAACCTCCACGGGTTTCCCCATACGGTCCTGAGCCGTACGCGTCTGCCATTCCGCCACGTGAGCTGATCGAGAAACGGCTGCCAAGATGCGCGCCGGCGGGGCCAGCGCAAGCCCAGAGACGGGAAATATCCAGCCGACAAATGCCGCTTTCTCCATGCGGATGGCGCGAAGAATCTCACCCGCGTTTCACCCACAAAGGGACTGACGCCTTCGCCCGGCTCCGGCGTGGCAGGCGGTGAACGGTGAACCCTGTGGCCTGAACGTCGAACCCTGAACCCTGAACGATAAAGGATGCGACTCTTTCCTCTTCGGCGAGTTCACTCCGGGCTCACACTGGCGTTGCGGGCAGCGTAGCAAATCGATGGATCGCGAATTGTAGCTCCTTCATTATGCGCAGCGCAGGGCAGGCTTTCGGTTCCAAGGCTGCTCCCGCCGCCCTTCGCATCACCTGCAGGACAGCGGCTGCAACTTTGGGTGTTCCACAGCCGCTCGAAGCTTGGAACTTCGAACGGCTCGGGTTCATGGGGAGGGAATTATTTTTCGCGATCCGGTTCGGCCGGCACCGGCGGCAGCGTCTGGCCGGACTGGGATTTAATCAGCCCAATGTCGCTCGCACTAATGGCCCCGTTGACATTGACGTCATTGCGGAAGTTGGAGTTGGTGACTGGCTGACCCGATTGCGTCTTGGCCTGGCTGACATCGGATGAACCGACCGCGCCGTTGCCGGTGGTATCGCCCAGAACCAAGCCGACGCGAACACCCACGTCGCCCATGTTGGCACCGTCGCTCACGTCGGACAACGCGACCGTGAGGCGTTGCAAATTCCCGACGCCGCTCAGGTTGATCGTGACCTGCGTGCTGCCGACGCCCTCCACCGCCGGGGCCGTGACGGAAGTAACCACACCAACGCCAGAGGTGACCGCGGCCGTGCCGTGGGTGACGGGCGAGGCAAAGGTAAGGACAAGCTGGTAATCGCCCGCGCCGCCACCGCTGCGGCACTCGATTTCGACCGGACCGCTGAGCGAGAGCGGGATATCAAATGTCCCCAACGCGCCATGCACCAGGCGCGAGACCGCGCTCACCGGCTGGACGCCGGGCGCGAGTTCGACCGCGCCGATATCGCTGCGGTCGCCCCCTGCCGGAGGCAGAATCGACGGATCATTGTAGGTCATCGGACGCGTGAAGCCGCGCTGATCCACACCTGTGGCAGTGTAGGCCGGACCGACCGGTCCGAAATCCTTGCCCTGATCGATCGCCGGACTGCCGGTGAGCGGAGCATGGGTGAAGGTGGGCCCGCCGTTATTCTTGAGCGGCCCGAGGATGGCATCCTTGTTCGTCTGATCGCCTGCGGCGGTGAGGAAGCCCTGGAAGTTATCACTGCTCAGGTTGTAACCCAACGACGTAACCAGACTCGTCCCGGAAGCCGAGATGTTCGCTCCCGGCGGCTTGGTGTTGAAGATGGAGTTGCCCACCGTCAGCGACGCATCCTGCAGCGTGATCTGATGGCCGCTCGGCGAGTTTCCGGTCAGCGTGCTGTTTGTGATCGTGACGGCAGCGTTTCCGTTCGTGCCGGTGCTGGTGAGAGCCCCGCCAGTCGCGGCGGTGTTCCCGCTCAGCGTGCTGTTGGTGATCCTCATCGTGACCGGGTCCGTGCCGGAATTGGTCGCATCCATCGAGACGGCGGTGCCGGTTCCCGAGATCGTCGTCCCAATGAGATCCACCGTAGTCAGCCCATCGATCGCCCGGACGCCGGTGCCGGTCGCGCCTATGCCCGTGATGGTGTTGTTGGTCAGGGTAGCCTGGCCCTGGCTCTGGACGAGCACACCCTTCGCGTTGCCGGTCATGGTGTTGTTGGTCAACTGCACCGGCAGATAGGTCCCGTAGCTGAGGAACGGATACCACTCAAAGGCTTGGTTCGCCCCAGAGACGGTGTTATTCGCATAAAGCACGGTCGACGTGGCGGAGGAGTGCGAGGTGATCTCGAACCCGAGCTGAGCGTTCAGGGCCGGATCATTCCCAGCGCCTTGGTTTACAAAGGCGTTCCCGCTTATCGTGATGTTACTGGAGTGCGAGTTGCCATTCTCCCAAATGCCGAGGATGAACTCCGGAGTGGCCGACTGCGCGTTCAGAACCCGGATCGTGTTGTTGGTGATCTGCAGGCCGTCGTAGCTGAGCGCACCGCCGCTGTTCGACTGCATGGCCACCTCGGCGGCATTAGCGCCGACGCCATCTCCCGGAATCTCAATCGTGTTCCCCGAGATCAACTGATTCGTTCCGAACGAATACAGGATCGCGATGTTCTGGAAGGTATCGGTCGGGCCGTCCAAATCCCGGGCCATCCGGATGAAGTTGTTGACGATCTGTGTGCCCGAGAAGTTGTTGGTTCCGGCGGGCTCGTAAGCCATCCCGATCGTGATGTCGAAATCGAGGAAACGGATGTTCGAGATCGTCCAGTTCGTATTCGTCCCGCCATCGAAGAAGAAGACGCCCTCGAGATCGAGCTGCGGCAGATCGCCCGGCCCCTGGATGCTGGCCGCGCCGAGACTGCTCGCGGTGAAGGTGACTCCGCTGAGCCCGTCCGGTACGAGGATGCTGTAATCGTCCAGGGTTCCCGGCGTATAGTCGCTTCCCGTCGCCCAGCTCGCCGCTGCGAATGGCTCGGTCCAATCAAACGCGCCGCTCAGCGTGATGACGCCTCCACTGGCGATCGTCTGCACCGCGTCATTGATCCGGGTGTAATCGTTATCGCTCGCCGTCGGCGTGACCGCTGGGGTCACGGTGATCGAGGTCGGTGCATTCACGGTGAGCGTGAAGGTGGCATCGGTCGTGAGGCCGCAGTTATCGGTCGCACGGATGGTGATCGTATGCACCCCAGACGGTGCCGCATTGCTGATCGACACAACACCGGTGGTGTTATCGACCGAGATCGTTCCCGTATAGGTCCCCTGCGACTGCACCACGATGGTGGAAACGCTTCCGTTATCAGTCGGGCCGGTGACGGGATTGACGGTGGTCGCACCATTGAGTGCTACCGAGGCATTGTTGTAACTCAGCGTCGGCGCCGTATCGGGCGTGACGGTCACTGTTAGAGTGTCCGTCGCCGTCAGGCTTCCATCGCTCGCCTGGAGCGTGAAGGTCGCATTGGTCGCCGTGCAATCCGCGACCACATCAGCGGTCACGGTTCCGGCGGTGTTGACGATATTCGAGATCGTCACCCCATTGGAAGGGTTCGCGCTCGTTACTGTCACCACCACAGCCCCGGCGCCACTCTCAGCGTCGTTCACCGTCGCGATGTCCGAGTTCGATGCTGGCGAACCTTGCTGGCGAGTGACACCAGACGCCGCCGTAATCGTCGGCGCGGTGTTAGCCGGTGCGCGGGTAACAGTCACCGTATAGGTCGTCATCGCGCCGTCCGGAGCAGTCACCACGATCGTGATGACATTGGAACCCACCACCAGCGGAATCGCGCCGCTCGGAGTACCCGAAGCCACCGGTGTGCCGTTGACCGTAATGGTCGAATTCACATCCGCCGCCGTCGGCGTAACCATGATGCTGGTCGTCCCATTCGGCACACTCACGGTGTAGCTGGTCGTGGCTGGGGCAAAGGCGGGCATTAACGTGCCTGCGCTTACGGTCAGGTTCGACAGGCTCGTGTCGTAGGCCAGAGCGGTGCCATTGAATTCGTCCGCGCCCACATCAGGAGCAGTGCCTGATCCAGCATAGCCCGAATTCCCCTGGCGGATGTCGCCATCAAAGTCATCGGTAATCCCGGCGATGTTGACCGCGCCGCTTTCGAGATGGGTGGCCACCGTAGGATCGAGATGCAGGAAGCTTGCGCTCGCTCCGCTCGTGCTCAGGAACGGCGGATTCTCCGTGAAGGACATCGAATCGCGCATTGCGACCCGCCCCTTATAAGCCGCAATGGTTTGATCGGAGTTCGTTCCATCGTTGAAGATGAGCTGCGAGGCGCTCGGCGTTCCCGCATAGAAGTCGTTGTTGTTCGAAGTGCTTCCATACGTGGTCAGGGTCGCGCTGCTCCGGCGATGCGCGACGGTGAGACCGGTGCCATTTGGCGTAGATGTATTCACGAGCACGTTGTTCCGCAGAGCCACGGTCGGGGTCGTTGACGCGCTCACCGCACTGGAGCCGAAGTTTGCCCCGGTGCTGGTTCCATTCAGGTAAATGGAATTGTAGTAAGCATTCACCGTCGTCCCGCCCGTTATGTTCAGACCAATGAGCGGGTTGGCCGCGCTCGTCGCCGGCGTTCTCAGGTCGCCAATCAGGTTGTTGTAAACGTTAACGGTTGCCCCCGCGGAGGTAGCAATCCCGTTCACCGCGCCGGTAGCGTTGTTCGATTGCAGATCGTAGATCTTGTTCTTGAAGATGTTCTGCGTCGTCGCGCCCGTGAGCGAGATGCCGTTGACCACTGCTCCAGTGCCGGTGGCCGACAGCCCACTCACTGTATTGTTGAAGAAGTTCTGGTTCTGGCCATCGGAGAAGATGGCGGTGATGCTGTTGCCATTTGTGACGTTACTGATCGTGTTGCCGGATACGTTGTTGTTCGCGAACGTGTTGTCGCTGAAGCCGACGTAGAGGATGGACGAGATCGCGCCGGTGCCGCCCGCGATGTTACTGAAGGTATTGTTCGTGACCGTTTTCCGCGATCCAGGCGTTGTCCCGTCGGCGCTCCTCCAGCCGATGATTGCTGCGGCTCCCGTAAAGGTCATGTTCGAGAAGTTATTCCCGGTGTTAGTCTCCGTCACGGTTGCCGGCGATGAACCAAACGCATCGTAGAAGACAATCGTTCCACCAGCTCCCGTTTTGCTGTAGCCCGTGACAATGGAATTGTTATTTACGTTGTGGGTCGTCCCAGCGAGATGGCTGACACTGTTACTAATCATGGTCACGCTCCCCGTCGTGTTGACGGTGATGTTGGTGATCGTGTTGCCGCTGATGTTGGTCGAGCCGGTGAACACCTGGTTGTTGTAATAGAGCTGGGACGAGGACGCGGTGATACTATAGGTAATGCCTCTGATGTCGTTGTTCTGGATCGACAGAACAGCCGTGGCGTTCGCACCACCCGCATTAACGATACCGAAGAGCGGGCCGGCCGAAGCGATCGGACTGGAGAAATATCCGCTCGTCGCATTCCCCAACTGATTGTTATTCAAATTGATGGCGGTGACGACAGCACCGGAATTGGCAATTCCTTGCATCTGACCGGTGGTGCTGGCGCGCGACGACATGCTCCGGACAACGTTATTGGTGATGTTGAGCGTTCCCGCTGCGCCACTGTTGGAGATACCGACCAACGTTCCTGTCGTCGAGCTGGTGGCGGTGATCGCGTTGTTCACGACCGTGTTGCCCGTCATGTTCATCGTGCCGGGAGCCGACAGATTGGTAATCGCGGTCAATCCAGCCGATGTCGCGGTGGCGCCACCGAGGACGGAGTTCTGCACCACGTTATTATTCACGCTCATGGTCGCAGTGGCTAACATTGGCGACAGGCCCTGATTATTAATGCCGATAATCGACCCAGTAGTCGTGCCAGTCGTATTATTAGTCACCTGAACGGTGTTGTTATTGATCGTCGTCGTAATCGTGCCGGTCGGTTGTGCGACAGAGTAATTCTTCAGGAAGCCACCGGCGGTTACCGACTGCGTCAGCGCCGCGCTGGTGATGGTATTAAACGAGACGTTGTCGTTGATCTGCTGGTTATCGAAGATGCAGTAATTGCTCCCCGTGAGCGAAACGTAGCTGCTCAGGGCAGCGCCTCCGCCCCAGTTCGTGATCGTGTTACCGGTCGCAGCAGACGAGCCGCCGACGTCATTTCCGCTATCAATCGCCGCAATCGTGGTGCCGGCGCCGATGAAGACGATGCCGTAGTTCACGTTGCTGATCGCATTCGTGTAAACCTTGTTGTTGCTGTTCGAACCCGAGGCCGCAGTCACTTCCGCGGTCGTCGTTACGGCAGTCGCCGAGTGCCGGGTATTACTGTAAATTCCGAAGGTGTTCAGATAAGTCCGGTTCAACGAGATGGTGTTCGTCTGAATCGTGTTATTCTGCGCACCGTTTGTGGTCGTCGCATACAAGAACGCCACGCCCCATTCCGTCATGTTGTTGGACGCAGCCGGAGTGTTGACGGTGTTCGCCGGGTTCTCCTGCATGGTGAAGCTCTGGATGGTGATCCAGTCGGCCCCGATGAGTTTGAAGATGGCGTCATTCAACGCGCCAACCGTCAGCGCACCCGAGGCCGTGATCGTGCTGCTGCTGCCCTGAATCGTGATGGTATTGGTAGATGTCCCGCCTGCTTGCGTGATGGCATAGCCACCAGCCGGAGCTGTTTCATTCCCAGTAAGGGTAATGATAACCGGGTCGGTCATGGTGGCCGCGTTCAGTGCCGTGATCGCTGCCGCCAGCGAGGCGTAATCAGGTGCCAGCCCGGAGCCGCCGTTGGTCGTCACCGGGCCCGCGCGTGTCACCGTAATGGTGTAGATCTTGACTGTCGTCAGATCCGCCGCCGTCACTCTGAGATCGACGGTGTTGGCTCCTACGTTCAGGGCCAGGAGCCCACTCGGTGAGCCGGAGGCGACCACAACGTACGATCCTCCATTCACCCGCACCTCAATCGTCGCACCGGCACCAGCCGACGTTGGCGTGACCGTGATGCTGTTGGTCGCATTGGAAACGCTCGCCGTGTAGGTCGTCGTTCCGGAAGCAAACGGCGGAGCAAGCGTGCCCGAGCTCAAGGTCAGATCGGAAAGATCGGCATTCGACGATGCCGCCGCCACGACCGTGATGTCCACGCCCACGGAGGTCGAGCCGCCGCTGTTCATTGCCGTCACGGTATAAGTCGCCATCGCCGTCGGAGTCGTCGGCGGACCGCTGATGACGCCAGTCGTGGTGTCCAACGTCAGCCCCGCCGGCAAGGCCGGGGAAACCGCGTACGACACCACTGCACCGCCGCTACTGCTCGGCATGTTAGGCGTGATCGGCACGCCCACGGTGTAAGTGGCCGGGTTATCCGAGTAGGTCAGACCGCTTGGGGCGACATCGTTCACCGTGATGACCACGCCCACCGAGGTCGAGCCGCCACCGTTCATCGCAGTCACGGTATACGTGGCCGTCGGCGTGATCGCCGTCGGTATCCCGCTGATGACGCCAGTGGTGGTGTCCAAGATCAGGCCCGCCGGCAAGGCCGGGGAGACCGAGTAGGAAACGACCGCACCGCCGCCGCTGCTCGGCGTGTTCGGCGTGACGGTCACGCCTACGGTGTAAGTCGCCGGGTTGTCCGAATAGGTAAGGCCGCTTGGCGGCGCCTCGTTCACCGTGATGACGACGTCATTACCGGTTCCGCCCGCGTAAGTGATCTGCGCACTCAAGCCCGAGCCGAGGAAGTTCGAGATCGTCGCGCCTTCCGCCAGCCCGCTGAACGTGCCAGTGATCGCGTCCACGTCGTCGTTATTTACGATGGTGAAGGTCTGGGACGGCAGCGGTGTGAAGCCGCCGAACGAAGCGAGCGTCAGCGTCGCTCCGCCCAGGTTAACCGTGCCGGTGACGTTGAGCTGGTCGTGATTGTTCGCCGCACTGCCCGGCGTGGTCCCGCCGATTTCCACCGCGAAAACACCGGTCGCGGCAAAAAGCACGTTGCCGCTATTGATCACGCCGGGGCTGGTGCCCGGGGCGAGAGTGCCGCCGCCGTTGACATTGAGCGGGCTATTGACCGTGCCCCTGATGCCGAGCGAACCACCATTCAGCACCGTGGCTGATGTGCTGGTGAAAATGTTGGTGACCTTGCCCGACTGCGCGATTCCCGCGCTGACGTTGACGTTGCCCGTGTTGGCGTCGCCGATGACGAGCGTCCCCGAGGTCACCTTGTTCAGCTCCAGATTGGTCAACCCGAGCTGCGTCCCGGAGTCCGCTCCACCCAGGTCGATGATCTTGCCGTTGGTCGTCTGCCGGATGGTCGTCGCACCGGTTCCGGAATTGATCGTGCTCACGCCCGTGCCGTCGAGCGTCATCGTATCGGAGATCAGGGTGATGGCCCCGTTGCTGACCGACGAAATCGTATTTGTGCCGCCACCCCCGAGAACGATGCCAAGGCCGCCGCTAATTGGAGTTCCGGTCACGGTGATCGTCCCGCCACCCGAGTTGATGCGCGCGGTGTTGTCCGTGCCGTTCACGTAGACGCCAAACCCGTTCGTGCCCCCGGCCGTGCCGTTGACCATCACGTTGCCCGCGCCGCCCGAAGTGATGCGACCATCGCGGAAGAGTTGGACACCGTGACTGTTGGGTCCGTTGCCACCGGTTCCGGTCACTGACACCGTACCCGTGCCGCCCGAAGTGATCGTTCCCGCACCTTGGTGCGGAATCACGCCGACGTTGCCGCCGGCAGCATTGCTCCCGCCCGTGCCCGCGACGACCACGTTCCCGTTTCCGCCTGACCTGATGGTGCCGCCGGATACGGGGATTACGCCATAGTTACTGGCGCCTGTTCCCGCGCCGGAGAAACCTCGCACCCGAACGTCGCCGCCAAATGAGGTCACGCTCGAAGAATTCTCGATGTCCACGCCGTGCGGATTGCTCCCGCCCGTGCCGCCGGTTCCCAAGACATCGGTCGTCATCACGCCTGGGGTGGTTCCACCCTTGATCACGGCGCTGCTGTTCATGAACACACCCGAATTCCCCGCGCCAATCGTGCCGCCTTTTCCATTGACGGTTACGATGCCGGTCCCGGTCGCCTGGACCGTAGCCCCAATGAGATTAACGCCGGCAAAGGTTCCGCCCGTGGGTGACCCTTGCTGATTGGCCATCAGCGTGATCGCGCCGTCCACCGTGTTCAGGCTCGAACCCGAGACGAACGAAATGTTGCGCGCCGTCGTCAGCGAAATCTGGCCCGTGCCAGAGACGACCAGGTCGCTGGCCGTGCTCGACAGGCTGATCGTGTCCGAGGCGTAAACGATCAGGTTCTTGTCCGCTGCTGTCAGCTCCAGCGAGCCGGTAAACGTCACGGTGCTGAATGGCGTCGCGGGCGCGCCGAAGGATAGGCTCGAGGCCAGGGCGCTCAGGAAGTCCACCGTCATCGTGTCGGATACGTTGCCGCGATTGATTTGCACCGAGCCGCTTGGGCTGACGAAATCGGTCGTTTCAAACGTCGCGCCGCTCAAACGGGCATTGAGGCCGAAGTTGGCGTCGGCCAGCGTCGCGTCGTTCGGCCCTTCAGGGCCGGTATCGACGGGCAGATTGAAGATGATGTCGGTGGCTGTGCCGGTGTTGGTGATCGGCTCCAGCCCAGTGTAATTCACCGTCCCGAAGTTGCTCATCACCACGCTGCCGTCATGCGCGTTGGTGTAGTTGTAGGTCACCAACCCTTGGCCATTGCCGCTGATCACGAGCTTATCGCCGGGAGTTCCGGTCTGCGTGCCGCCGTTGTAGAATAAGCCGCCCGCCGGGATGAATGTCCCATTGGCGAAGTTCAAAGTCAGGGTGTCGTTCCCGCCCAGGGAATTGAACGTCAGCGTCCCGGTGATCGAGGCCAGAGGAACGTCAATCGTGTTCGCGTCCACTTGCGTCGCCCCCGGGCCCGCCCCGATGGAGCGGCTCGGATCGCTGATCCGGATGTTCGCGCCGTTCAGCGTGATGGTGAGGTTATCGTTGTTCGCTCCGGTCGTGTCCTGAATGAGTAGATTCCCGCCGTTCACCGACACATCGGCCGCGGCGAAATTCGCGGTGACGCTGATGTTTGCCATCACGTTGGTATCCGTGCGCGGGTTCTGCGTCGAAGCGTCACTCCAATCGACGAAGGCGTAGCCGGCATCAGGAACGGCCGTCACCGCGCTGCCGTTCGCGCCGTAGTTCACGGTCTGCGGCGAGGTGCCGCTGATCGTGCCGTTCGCTCCGGCGGTGTAAGTCAGGGTGTAGGTGTTGATCGCGAAACTCGCGCTCACCGTGATGTTCGCCATCACGTTCATGTCCGTGCGCGTTGCCGTCAGGACGCCGTCGCTCCAGCTCACGAAGGAATAGCCGGTATCCGGCACCGCCGTTACCGCCGTGCCGTTCGCGCCGTAGTTCACCGTCTGGGGCGTCGTCCCGTTGATCGTGCCGTTCGCTCCGGCGGTGTAAGTCAGGGTGTAGGTGTTGATCGCGAAACTCGCACTCACCGTGATGTCACCCATCACGTTCAGGTCCGTGCGCGACGCGGTCAGCACGCCGTCGCTCCAGCTCACGAAGTTGTAGCCCGCATCCGGCACTGCTGTCACCGCGGTGCCGTCGTTACCTTGCTGGACCATCTGCGGCGACGTGCCCGTGATCGAACCGCCGGTGCCGGCCGTGTAGGTCAGCGTATAAATGGTCGGCGCGGCCCGGTTGACCGTGATGGTGTAAGTCTTGGCCGTGCCGGCATCCGGCTGGTCGGCTGCGAACGGTCCGAACTCCGGCGTCACCACCACCGTGATGGTGTTATTGCCCACGTTGAGCGTGATCGAGCTGCTCGGCGTGCCGGAAGTTACGGCGTTGCCGTTTACCGTCACCGTTGCATTCGAATCCGCCACCGTCGGCGTGACCGTGATATCCGTGACCGAATTGGAAACGCTGGCCGTGTAACTGATCGTTGCCGGAGCGAACGCCGGCGTGAGCGAGCCCATGCTCAAACTCAGAGCCGAGAGATCGTTCGACGCGATTTCATCCGCGCCGATATCCGGCTTGATTACGCTGCGCGCGTCGCCGTCGAAGTCGACCGTGACCGCGCCAATCGGTGTGCCGACGTTGGCTGCAGGGGAAGTGCCTGCGCTCAGATGCAGGTTGCTGGTCGAGACGAAAACCGGATTGGCGCTTACGGAGTTCGCGTCCTTGCCGGTGGTCGCAGACCAACTGCCAACTCCGGTCAAAGGCGACCGGTCAGTTCCGGTCGTGCCCAACCCGCCGGTTTGACCGATAAAGGTATTTGTCCCGCTAACGAAGAGATCGTTAAAGTCCGAAGTCAACGCCGTGTAAGTGCTATAGGCCAGACCGATGGCGTAGCTCTTGCCCGTGCCCGCGGTGGTCTGAGTGTTGAAAAGAATGTTGTCCCGCGCGTCCACTGTGGGATTGGATCCGCCGATGGCGAGGGCATAGCTCGGGAGCGAGGTGCCCGTGCCGCGATCGCCGGTCATCGAGATAGAGTTGGCGTAGATCTGCGTGGTGGAGCCCGCGCCGCCGCCGGCGAAGATGCCCGCGGCCAGGTCGCCGCTGGTCGAATTCGCCGTCACTCCCGAAATGTAATTGTTCGAAACGAGCGTGGTGCCGGAGGCGGCCGAGGCGATGGCAATGCCTGTAGCGGAATACGTCGCGGTGTGTGCCACCGAGCCGATGCTGTTCTTTGAAACGATAGCGTTCGTGACCTCATTGCCCGTGAACGCGGCGGGGCCGACCTGGTCCGCCGAGAGGCCGAGAGAAATTCCGAAAGCGTCGAACGAGGAGACGCCGGTGCTGATCGCGGAAACGGCGTTGCCGATAATCTGCACGCCGTTCTCAAATCCAACCAGAATGCCTCCCTTGCCGATATTGTTCGGCGAGACCGTGTTCATCAGGTTCCCCGTGATCACAGTGCCGGTGTTCTTGCTCGCGAGCGACGCGCCCTGCGAGAAGATGCCGTATTGCGTCTTGCTCACGTTGCAGTTCTGGAAGGTGTTGTTGTTGTTCCCAGTGCCAGTGCTGGTAATTCCGATCGTGCTGCTACCGGAGCCGACGCCGAACAGCGTCTGCGTATTCCCGCTGCCGACCACGTTCACATTCTTGACTACGTTGTTGGTTGCGCCGTCCGCGACATTCGTCTGCATCCAGACAACCGCCGACGACGTGCCCGTGTTACTGTTCGTGATCGTCAGATCGCGGGACGACGTGCCGTTGCTCGAACCGTCGATGATCACGTAGTCAGCGCCGTTCAAGACCATCAACGCGCTCGCACTTGAGCCGGTCATCGTCGTTCCGGCGCCATTCGGTTTGATCGTGACCGTGTTGGTCGCGCTCGATCCGCTGTTGGCGTTGATCGTGATCGGATAAGTTTCTATCGCCTGCGGGGCGCTGGCGTTCTCGATTAGATTGAAAACGACCGGACCTGTGATGACGCTGTTGTTCAGCGCTGTGATCGCACCGCCGACGCCGGTGAGTGAGGGATAGTTCCCGCCCGACCCAACCGTAAACGTGCCCGAGATTGTCGGAAGAATCGTGTAACTGTTCGGCGTCCCGCCAAACGCGATGCTGTTGACATTCGCGCCTGTCGCACCGGCTGGATTCGATCCCAAGTTACCCACGGTATCCTGCGCCACGACGAAATACTGGATGATGTCGTTGCCCGTGACGGTGCCGCCGCCCACGAGCGAATAATCCACCGTGCAGCTGTAGGTTCCGTTCTGCGCCGTCCCGCCGGTCAGCGAGCACTGCGTCGAGACATAAGAAACGTCCGTGGATTTCTTGAAATAGATGCGCGGGAGATTCGCGCCCGAATCCACTCCGGTGAAGTCAGTAATGGTAGCCGTCAGGATCCGATTGGACGTGCTCGTGGTGCCAGCGAATGGCGTGTAGCTGATCGCGGGCGCCGCGATGTCGAGTGGCACGCCGTCAAATTCATCCGCCCCGATGTCCGGTGCGCTTGCTCCACCGTTGACCGAACCGGCAGGACCCGGCCGAGTCTGCATATCATAGTCAACGGTCAATCCGGCAATCGCCGTTCCGCCCGACTCGATCGCCGTTGCCGTCACTCCAAAATTGGCGTGCAGATCACCATTCGGAGCATCCACAAACACAACGGAAACGCCCGAAAGACTCAAACCATCGCCCCCTGAAGAGCTCTTCCATTGTGCGATGGTCCGATCCACCCCCAATCCCCAATTGCCAATGGTGGTAGAAACGGCGCTGTTTAGGACGTTATTGTTAGACGCAGTCGCGCTCCAACCTGTGGCCGGCACCGAATTGACGTTGCCAATCGCGTAATGTTTTCCTGTCCCGCCGGTACGGGTGTTGTTGAAAATACTGTTCTTGATATCAACCGGAGCGGTGATCGCCGAAGCGGCGCCGTTATCGCCCCGCAGGAATCCATAACTCGGCAGCGCACCGGACGCCGCCGTGCCTTCAATATGAACCGAGTTAAACCAGGATCGGACGGTCGCAGTCGTGTTGAAGTTGTTCCAGATACCAATGAATTCCGTGTTGGTGGTTTGGGCGTTCCCAAGGGAGACCATGTTGTTCACCACCTGCGCAAAGGTCGTCGCGGTTTGCGCCCAGATTCCCACTGCAAGTGGCGGCGTCGTTGCCGTCACACCGGTCGAAGCATTTCGAATGTCGTAAACCTTGTTCTGGCTCACCACTCCGCCCGTGACGCCGACGGTCGTACTGGCACCGGTGAGGACGATGCCGATCGGGCCGGTTGCGACCGTCCCAGCATTGGTTGCTTTGATCGCGAAAACGGTGTTCCGGTCGATCAGGCCGCCAAACGGAGCACCGCCGGTCCCGGTACTAACAAAGATGCCGTTCGTCGCCCCCGGGGAAGTGTTCGCATTCGAGCCGGTGATGTCGCGAACGGTGTTCGCCACGATCGAAGGTTTTCCGAGGCTCGCAGTTGCGCTGATTCCGGGCGACTGAACCTGAATTCCTCGGACTACGTGGGCCGTTCCGGTGCCGGCGTTGGTGATATTCGCAACGGTGTTGTTGGAGATCGTCATCGGCATCGTCGAGCCGGCGAAGATGGGGAGGAGCTGCTGCGCAGTGGCGCTGGTTCCCGCTGTCGTTGTTTGAATGCTGTTGGCCGTCGCGGTGCTTCCGATGGTGTTATTCGAGAAAGTGATGTCGCCACCCAAGAGCTGCACCGTGTTCTGATTTGGATTGATCGTCGCGGGCGAACCGGTCGATGTCAGTGATCCGATGATGTTGTTCGACATCACGACCGTGGTGAGGGCTGTTCCTGAGGCGTTCATGCCGACGATAAATGCGGCATTGACCGTGCTTGTTTGCGTAATCGACCCGTTCCCGGTTCCGGAGCCGACTGTATTTCCGGTCACCGTGCCGACGTTGGCGCTGCCGGCCGTCACGCTGATCCCAGTGAAGGCGCCGCTGGTTGTCCCATGGCTGATCCCAGCAACCGTGTTGCCTTGGATGCTGCTGGTGGAGGTTGCGCCGCCCGCAAGCTGGATTCCGACAAAGCCAGTAGCGGCGTTTGACGTCATGGTGTAGGTGCCGGTGCCACCGGAGTTGGCAAATCCCACGACGTTTCCGGAAATGGTGTGATCGAAACCGAAGGAGACCAAAATCCCGCGATGCGTAATAGCGGCGGTAGAGGCCCGCGTTGCGGTCTGGAAAAATCGATTGCTCAAGATCGTCCAGTTGCTGCTGTTGCTGTTTACGTTGATGCCGGTGGCGGGAACGGTGGCGCTGTGATAGTTAGAGATGTTGCTGTTCGAAACGGTGTTCCCGGTATTCAAAAGCGCGGTGCCGGCGGTCCCGAGTGACAGGATGCCGTTGACTGGGGTGGTCGCTCCATCCTTCACGTCGCAAGTGTCGATGGTGTTGTTATTGTTGCCGGTCGCGCCAGTCGATGTGCTGAAAAGAACCACCGCGCCGGTGGCGGACGTGTTGACGCCCGTGATCGTGCAGAACTTGATCGTGTTCCGCGAAGCTCCGTTGATCAGCTGGACCGCAAGGCCCGTAGTGGAAGTATTGGAAATGGTAAGCTGCGAAGCGCCAGCTCCGCCTGCCCGGCCGTCGATCGTGACGTTGGTCGCACCGTTCAGGTTGAGCGTTTGGGCCGCAACGAGACCATTGATGCTCAAAGCAGCGGCTCCCGTCTCGGGACGAATCGTGATCGTATTCGACGGCGAACCCAGCGTCGCAACAGCGAGCGGGAAAGTTTCTACCGTACTCACGTACGCGGCTTGCAGTTCGAGGATTACGTGGCCGGCCAACCCGTTCGTGTTGATGTCAGTGAAGGCGGCGCCAAGACTCGCGTAGAACCCGGTCGGCCCGACGGATTTCGTCCCGCTGACCGTTCCCGTGTTCGAAGCCTGACTGCCGGAGGCGGCGTTGCTCACGCTACCTTCTGAAACCGCGAAGACTCTCCAGAAGTAGGTCGTGTTCGACGCCAGTCCGGTTTGAATCGACGAAGTCGCATTGGCGGCCGTTTGACCTACGAATTCATAACTAGTGCCATCGAGCGAACGATAAATTGCGAACCCGAATTCGTTCGACGAATTGTCCGTCCAATTAAGCGTCATCGAATTCAGTCCGACCGCCGTGTAGCTCAAACCCGTCGGATCGGCGGGAACATTCGGAGTAAAGGTGTATTTAGCACCGGCGGCGATCGCACCTGTCTGGGAGTCATTGGCGGCCGCGTAGGACACTGTTGGTCCAGCGGTCGATACCGCTGCGAATGAGGCAGCGCCCGAAGCGATGCCAACGGTGTAGCCGCTGTTTGCGACGTTAGCGGCCATACCGGTGCCGTAAACAAATTCAATCTTTCCGGAAGATTCGTAGAGCCATGCCTGGAAAGTGCCGGCACCCGTGGTTGCCGTAGCGACGCGCGGGACCTGCTCGTTCTGCCATTCAACCACCAGCTTGCGATTGGGAGCGGAGCCAATAACCTTGTAGTGAATCTTGCCGTTGCTACCAAGCCAAAGGTCGTCCCAATAAGGGCATATATTCGGCTGATTTGTGGTCGTCGTGATGCCATTGGAGAAGGCGGTCGTAACCGCGACGGGCCCAAGCTTCATCAGCCCGTTTGCATTCGCGGAGAAAATTGTTTGCCGCACACCATCGAACCAGAAATCGAAACCGATCGGAGCGAGTGCTGACGCGGCGTCATCCTGATCCGCGGCAAGCAGGAGCGTGGTCCCGCTCGACATGTCTTCGAGCGCAACTCCGGCCGCGCTGGTAAAGGGGTAACTCGTCACCGTTACCGCTTCCGGCGAAATGCCCGATTCTTTCGTCGGCTGGGGCTGTTCGATAGAGTCGGTTCCTTCGGGAATCAGGGAAGCTTTGTCGGACGCCCGAACTTCCAATTGGGGCGTCGGCGCGACATTCTGTTTTCGCGTCGTTTCACCCTTCTCTTGTGGCTGGGCAAAGCTGGGGGCGGCGAAGAGCGCGAAGCCGATCAGGCAAAGCAGTGCTTTTGCAGATGTGGACGTGGTCGTTCGGGGACGGGGGATCGTTATCATGGGAAGTGCCTCTTTTGAAACTGTGGATCACGTCTGCTGGCTGCGGCACGAAAGTCCCCCGCGAGGCGAATGCCGAGTCCGTGCGGGAAAGGTGTGCCGGTGATGCCGGACAAACGTTATCGGCAGGGAGCGTAACAAAGCCCGGGCGAAAATTGATACTCCCCAAAAGTCCGTATTTTTGCCGAACCATAAGCATACAGGAAAACTCGTAGAGGAACGTGGGCGACGCGTTCCGCTTTTTTAAACCGCAGATTGCGCAGATGGACGCAGATTTAATTTTCGGTCGTGCTCCGCAGAGTCCTGTAGCGGCGGTCTGTGACCGCCGAGAACGTGGACTGCAGGTGACACCTCGGCGGGGCGTTCCGTTGTTTAAACCGCAGATTGCGCAGATGGACGCAGATTTATTTTTCGGAACACCTCGGCGGTCATAGACCGCCGCTACAGCGCCAATGACCGCCACCGAAACAACAAATACTCCCTGGGGGAAGGCCCTGAACCCACCGAAGGGCACCCGGCGGCCCAGCAGTTCCCGCAGGTGTCGATGCTTCGACCGTGTCGAAGCACTTGCGCCAAATCCACCTCCAAGACCCCTTGCACCTTCTGCTCGAAGCATTGCGTGCGCAGGTAGTGCAGGGCTTGGTGCGGCGAGCGCCCCGGTCTGAACCCAAACGAGAACGGCCGGAACTCCTGCTCCTAGATCGGCTCCAACATCATGGCCACCGCGCGCTGGAGGATTTTGTCTTCCACGGTCGGCCGCCCGAGGGGCCGGTCTTCCTTCTCGTTCTTCGGGACGTAGGCGCGTTTGACCGGCGGGGCTTGGTAGCTCCCGCTCTTCGCACGCGCCAGCCAGCCCCGGAGCTTCTCGCTGAGGGTTTTCGCCCTACTCGGCCACGGTCTGCCCGTCCACTCCCGGCGCCGCGTTCTTGCGAACACGCCGGTAGGCTTGGTGCCTCCAGCACAGATCGAGATGGTGGTTGAGCGCAGTCAACGGCTCGTGCCGGTATTTCTGCGCCGCCATGACGATCCGCCGTTTTCTGTAGGACACGCTTTCCATCAGTGTTCCAGAGGTGTTGCCAACGACGCTTCCGCAACCCGGCCTCTCCCTTCGCTACTCCCAGGCTCCCGCGGGATGGTTACCCTGCTTTCAGTCGCT